>NZ_JBEYTB010000025.1:0-120207 GCF_040642915.1 Actinomadura sp. NPDC047616 | reverse complement strand
GGGGGGGGGGGGGGGGGGCCCCCGCCCCGGGCGCCGCCTGCGGGCGGGGCGCCCCGCGCCGCGGGCGCCGCGGGGCCCCCCCCAGTGCCGGGTGACCGCCCGGGCCCCGCACGGCTGGACGTGCGGGCCCCGGAGCGGCCGTCCGGTCAGAAGCGGTGGCGTTCGCGGCCGAGGCCGAGGGCCTCGCCCACGTCGGCCATGTTCTCGTACTCGCGGTCGGGCAGCCGCTCCAGCATCGACATGATCGCGTCGGTGGCGTGCCCCGCGGCGGCGTGGTCGATCAGCTCGCTCCGCGACGCGGGGTAGCGCACCCCGAGCAGCGACTGCGCCACGGCGCTGCGCGCCTGCACGTCCTCGGGGTCCATTCCGGGCGGCGACCCCGGCGGCACCGAGGTGCCCCGGGACGTGGGGTCGTGTCCGAGGTCGTCGGACACCGGCTCCGGCTGCCGCCACTCCTCGGCGTGGGTGGGCCCGCCGCCGCGCACCATGCCCTCCGTCTCGTGGCCCATCTCGTCGTCCAGCTTCGGGCCGTGCTTGCCGGTCTTGTCGCCCTCAGGCATGGTCGTTTCCTCCGTTCCCATCGATCCAGGAGATCTCGGGTCGCTTGGCCAGGTAGTCCCCGGCGTCGGCCGGGTCCAGCGGGTCCGGCATCGGGTACACGCGCCGCACCCGCGCCAGCTCCCGGTGCGCGCGGGCGAACACGGCGAAGTCGCGCGGGAACGCCCGCTCGTCCACGCCGGTGAACACCCCGATCTTGCGGGCCCGGTCCAGGACGCGCCGCCAGTCCTCGACCGGCGCCAGCCCCACCGACTCCACGCCGTGCGAGAACAGCGTCAGCCGGATCTCGTCGAACGGGTCGGCGCCGTCGAGGTAGTCGGCCAGCGCGGCCCGGGACGGCTCGGTGCCGAACAGCAGCCAGAACGGCACCGACCCGGTGCGCAGCGTCCACCACGGCTCCACCAGCAGGAACGACTCCGCCAGCAGCCGCCCGTCGGGCACGCCGCGGTCGCGGTACCAGTCGCGGTACAGGTCGGCGACGGCCGGGCTGAGGTCCTCCGGCTCGCCGAACCGCAGCCGCTTCCAGTCCGCCCCCTCCGGCAGGGCGTCGGCGAGGGAGCGCAGCAGGGAGTCCTGGAAGCCCCACTCGGCCTCCGGGGCGTCGGTGTCGGGCTCGGGCGCCTCCCAGCGGCGGTACGGGGACCCGTACCGGGCCAGGTAGTCGGCGACGCGCGGCCCGCCCTCGTGGAACTCGCGCGGGGTGGCGCCGCCGGGCGCGCCGTTCTGGAACCAGTACCGCTCGCCGACCCGCGTGACCGGCCAGCGCAACCCGCATTCCACCGTGACGACCGTGCCGCCCGGCGCCAGCCGCTCCTTCAGGAACCGCCGGTACGCCTCCGGCATGCGGTGCCACTTGACGCGGAAGTACGACATGCCCGACACCATCAGGCGGTCCTGGTTGGCGTCGTGCATGTGGTGCAGTTCCAGGTCGGTGTTGGCGTCCAGCAGGGCCCGGCCCGCGGCCAGGTGCGTGCGCATCGCCCGGGCCGGCTCGTCGGGGCGCCCGTCGCGCCGCCGCACCGGGATCAGCAGCGTCTGCGGCAGCCACGGCGCGTCCAGCGCCGCCGCCAGGTGGATCATCGCGCCGTTCGACGAACCCACGAAGATCACCGGGTACCGGCGGCACGGGTAGTGGCCGGCGACCCACGCGGCGAGCCGGTCGGAGCGCACGTCCCCGAGCCGGTCGGCCGCCACCGCCTCCATCCGGCCGCCGGCCGCGTACGCCTTCTCCTGCACGCGGCGCGGCAGCCGGTTGCCCACGCCCAGCAGCGCGGACAGCACCGGCTCCAGTGCGGCCGGATACCGTCCCAGCAGCGGCGCGTCCTGCCCGTGCAGGAACTTGCCGAGGACGCGCAGCATGCCGGTGGCCGAGTCGAAGTCGGCCACCGTCCTGCCCGGCGGCAGCGCCCTGACCCTTCTGGCGCGCTCAGCCGACACCGGCCGCCTCCTTCGGCGCCGTCTCGCGCAGGAAGCCCTCCACGAGACGGGCCAGCGCGTCCGGCCGCCGGTAGGGGACCATGTGCGGCGAGCCGGGGACGACGGCGAGCCGCGCGTCGGGCACCAGCCGCGTGACCTCCTCGGCCCACGCCTGCGGCACCAGCGCGTCGTGCTCGCCGCGCACCACCAGGGCCGGCACGTCCACGCGGGGCAGCCGGTCCTCCAGCGGGTCGCGCAGCGACTCGGCGAACGCCGCCAGCATGCGGCGTGTGCCGCAGTCGCGGTAGTCGGCCAGGTTGAGCGGGAACATCCGCGGGTCCTCGCGCACGGTGTTGCGCAGCCAGCGCCCCAGCGTCGCCCGCCACGTGCGGGCGTGCGGGTCGGCCGTCGGGCCCGCCAGCACCAGCGACCGCACGTGCCGCCGGTGCCGCACCGCCACGTCCACGGCGATCTGGCAGCCGAACGACGAGCCCAGCAGGCACACCGGCGGCAGGTCCACGGCCGCGAGCCATCCCGCCAGGGCCTCGCCGAGCGCGCGAAGCGACGGCGGCTCCGGCGGGGCGGGGCTGCGGCCGAAACCGGGCAGGTCGACCGTCCAGACGCGGACGCGCTCGCCCAGCGCCCGTACCAGCGGCATGTGCGGACGGCTCGACACTCCCGCGCCGTGCACGCACACCACCGGCGGCAGACCCGCGTCCGGGCCCGCGCACCACGCCGCCATCGCGCGGCCTTCCACGGCCACGGCGCGTCGTCGTACGGACACCTCGTTCACGGTCTGAGGCGTTCCCCAGCCAGGCCGCCTAAACGGGACGACGATCACAGCTACCGTGGGCGGCATGCTGCCACCCGCCGCCCTCGGCGTCGTCCGCACCGTGGTGTCGCTGCTCGTCGACGGCCGCCACGAGGACCTGGAGACCCTCACCGAGGGGCGCCGCCTGAGCGCGGCGCGGACCGAGCGCGCCGTCCGGGAGTACGGAGGCGACCTGATCTCCCCGCCCGACGAGGCGTTCGCCGACGCCGACGTCCGCGAGTCGGAGGACGGCACCGGCTACACCGTCGCGATGCCCCTGCGGACGGCCCAGGAGGGCCCCTGCCGCCTGGAGGTGCGGCTCACGCTGAGGGAGGTCGCCGAGGACGTCTGGACGGTCCAAATCGACGCCCTCCGCGTCCCCTAGGCCCCAGGTCACCTGGGGTCCGCGGCCGGGATCCGGCGCGTACAGGCGGGGGCCGCCCGGGAGACATCCGGCCGTGATCACCTACTGGGGCGATTGCTCCGGACATGTCCGCGAAAGGACTGACATGCCCCTCACCTCCCTTACGGGTGGCGCGCCCCGGCGCGTCCGCCTTTCCCTCCTGAGCCTGTTTGCCATCCTGGTGGTCGTGGTCTCCAGCGCGGTCACCGTGACGGCGTCCGGCCCCGCCTCGGCCGGGGACGCGCGGCTGCGCGTCATGACCTACAACATCCGGCTGGACGCCGACGCGCCGCCCCGCGACTGGGCCTCCCGCCTGCCGCTGATGAAGCAGGTGCTGCGCGAGCAGCAGCCCGACCTGCTGGGCGTGCAGGAGGCGCTGTGGCGGCAGATGCGCGACCTGGACGCGGCGCTGCCCGCGCACGACTGGATCGGCATGGGCCGCCAGGGCGGCACCCGCGACGAGTTCTCGGCGATCTTCTACCGCAAGGACCGCTTCGAGGTCCTGGACTTCGACCACTTCTGGTTGTCCGACACCCCGCTGGTCATCGGCTCGGCCACCTGGGGCAACACCATCACCCGCATGGTCACCTGGGCCAAGTTCCGCGACCGCCGCACCGGCCGGGTGTTCTACCACGTCAACACCCACTTCGACCACCAGTCGCAGAACGCCCGCGTCAAGAGCGCCGAGCTGGTGCTGCGGCGCGTGCGCGGCTTCGAGGCGGGCGTCCCGGTCGTGCTCACCGGCGACTTCAACGTGGCCGCCGGGAAGAGCGACCCGTACTCCATCCTCACCGGCGCCGACGCCTTCTCCGACACCTGGGAGACGGCCGAGCGCCGCGGCCCCGCCTCCAACACCTTCGGCGGCTGGAAGCCGCCCGTGCCGGGCGGTGACCGCATCGACTGGATCCTGTCGCGCGGCACGGTCCGCACCCTCTGGACCGAGATCGACACCTACGAGAAGAACGGTCAGTACCCGTCCGACCACTACCCGGTCGTCGCCCACATGATCGTGGGCTGACCTCGCCCGGAAGACGTCGGCCCCCGCACCGCGCGGCCCCGCCGGGCCATATGTTGGGGGCCGACGTCCATCGTAAGGAGCGAGGCGTGGCCGCACACATGACCCCCGAGGAGTTCCGCCGGTACGGCAGGCAGGTCGTCGACTGGATCGCCGACTACCAGGAGAAGATCGAGACCTATCCGGTGCTGTCGCAGGCGCGGCCGGGCGACGTGCTGGCGTCGCTGCCCGTGCACCCGCCCGAGGAGGGGGAGGGCTACGAGAACGTCCTGGCCGACCTCGAACGCGTCGTCATGCCGGGGATCACGCACTGGCAGCACCCCTCGTTCTTCGCCTACTTCCCGGCCAACGCCAGCGGTCCGGCGATCCTGGGGGACCTGCTGTCGGCCGGGCTCGGCGTGCAGGGCATGCTGTGGGCGACCAGCCCGGCCTGCACCGAGCTGGAGACCCGCATGGCCGACTGGATGGCCGAGCTGCTCGGCCTGCCCGCCAGGTTCCGCAGCGACGGCCCCGGCGGCGGGGTGATCGAGGACTCGGCGTCCAGCGCCGCCCTGGTGGCGATCCTGGCCGCGCTCGAACGCGCCGGCGGCGGACGCGCCGGACGCGACGGCCTCACCGGGCGGCACACGCTCTACGTCAGCTCGCAGACGCACTCGTCCCTGGAGAAGGCCGCCAAGATCACCGGCATCGGCATGGCCGGGGTGCGGACGGTGGACGTCGACCCGGCGACCCTGGCGATGGACCCGGCGCGGCTGGACGCCATGATCGCCGAGGACCTCGCCGCGGGCGCGGTGCCCACGCTGGTGTGCGCGACCGTCGGCACCACGTCCACCACCGCGATCGACCCGGTGGCCGCCGTCGGCGAGGTGTGCCGCCGGCACGGCGTCTGGCTGCACGTCGACGCCGCGTACGCGGGCGTGGCCGCCGTCTGCCCCGAACTGCGGTGGCTGAACGACGGCCTGGCCGAGTACGCCGACTCCTACGCCACCAACCCGCACAAGTGGCTGCTGACCAACTTCGACTGCAACCTGCTGTGGGTGGCCGACCGCGAGCCGCTGGCGGGGGCGCTGTCGATCCTGCCGGAGTACCTGCGCAACCAGGCCACCGAGTCCGGCGAGGTCATCGACTACCGCGACTGGCAGATCCCGCTCGGCCGGCGGTTCCGCGCGCTGAAGCTGTGGTCGGTGATCCGCTGGTACGGCGCCGAGGGGCTGCGCGAGCACATCCGCACCGGCGTGGCGCTGGCGCAGCGGCTCGCCGGGTGGATCCGCGACGAACCCGGGTTCGTGCTGTTCGACCACCACCCGCTGAGCCTGGTGTGCTTCCGCCCGGCCTGGGACGGCCTGCCCGAGGACGAGGCGGACGCGGCGACGCTGCGCCTGATGGAACGGCTCAACGCGTCCGGCGACCTCTACCTCACCCACACCAAGGTCGGCGGGCGGGTGCTGCTGCGCATGGCGATCGGCGCCCCCGCCACGCGGGAGGAGCACGTGCGGGCCGCGTGGCGGCGGATCGTCGAGGAGACCCGCGCGATCGGGCGGGACCGGGCGGCTCAGTAGGCGGCGGTGCCGCCGTCGACGCTGATCGCCGCGCCGGTGATGCCGCCGCCCTCGTCCGAGGCCAGCAGCACGGCGACCGCCGCGACCTCCTCCACGGTGGTGGGCCGCTTGAGGGACGACTCCTGTGCGAACAGGTCCACCATGCCCTCGTAGGTCAGGCCCATCGCCGCGGCGGCCGCCGGGCCGGTCTCGCGGACGACGTCGGTGATGACCAGGCCCGGGCAGATGGCGTTGACGGTCACGCCGGACTGGCCCACCTCGCGCGCCACGCTCTTGGTGAGGCCGTTGACGGCGTGCTTGGCCGCCACGTACGGGCCGATCCCCGGCTTGCCGTGCTTGCCCTCCACCGAGGAGATGTTGATGATCCGGCCGTGCCCGCGGGCGGTCATGTGCGGCAGCGCCGCGCGGGTGGCCCAGAACGTCGAGTACAGGTTCCAGCGCAGCACCAGATCCCACTCCTCGTCGGTGGTCTCGGCGACCGGCGCCGGGTCGGAGGACCCGCCGGCGTTGTTGACCAGCACGTCGATGCGCCCGTACCGGGAGACGGTCTCGTCGATCAGCCGCTCCACGTCGGCCTTGCGGGTCACGTCTCCCGGCACGAAGGCCGCGCGGTCACCGGCGTCCAGTTCCTTGAGCGTCCGCTCGCCCTTCTCGGGGCTGCGCCCGTTCAGCACGACCGTGGCGCCCTCCCGCAGGAACGCCTCGGCGATGCCCTTGCCGATGCCGCGGGTGCCGCCGGTGACGGCCGCGACCCTCCCGTCCAGCCTCATGCCCGATCTCCGTCCTCAGATTTGCAGCACACCCCCCGAGACGCCCCCGACTAAAGATCAACTTTACGGGGGGCGTCAACGTCGTGTGCGCCACATGTGAGGAACGGGCGGCCAGGCGGGAGGGCCGCGCGGGTCAGCCGATGCGCAGGGCGCGCAGGAAGCGGCGCGTCAGCGACAGCCGCGCCTCCTGCTGCTCCGCCTCGCTCTCCGTCCGCGCCTCGGCGCCGGTGGACGGGGCCGGCGCGGCGCCGTCGGACGCCGGGGCGGCGCGCTGCTCGGCCAGCTCGTAGTGCACCGGCAGCGAGCGCAGGCTGCGCATCAGCGGGGACGACCGCCACGGCAGCTGGTCCGGCGGCAGCGCCAGCCGCAGCATGGAGAACCGCTCGAACAGCCGTCCCACCGCGATCGTGGTGATGGTGGTGGCCAGGTCGCGGGCCACGCAGGCGTGCGGGCCCGCGCCCCACGCCACGTGCGCCCGGGAGCTGTAGACCGAGTCGGGCGCCTGGCCGCCGGCGAACGCCGGGTCGCCGTGCGCGGCCGCGACCGACAGGATGACCGGGTCGCCCGCCGCGATGGTGTACCGGCCCATCCGCACGTCCGTGCGGGGGAAGCGGAGGGTCAGGTTGGCCATGGGCGGGCTGGCGAGGGCGGCCCGGTTGACCGCCTCCTGGATCATCCCGGCGGAGACGCTGTCGCGCGCTCCGGACTCCCCGCCGATGACCTCCAGCACGGTCCCGGTGATGAGCGTCCCGCAGTAGTCGCCGACCAGCGCGACCACCATGAACAGCTCGCGGGTCATCTCCTCGACGGTCAGGTCGGGCGCCGCGGCGGCCATGTGGCCGGGCAGGTCGTCACCGGGCCGCGCCTTCGCCCGCGCGCACAGGTCGCGCACGGCGGCCAGCAGCCGCGCCTGCGCCTCGGCCGCGTCCGGACCGGCGTCCACCAGGCGCCACATGTCCATCAGCAGTTCCTCGCCCCGGCCGTCGGTGAAGCCGAGCAGCCGGTTGCTGATCATCAGCGGCAGCGGGCGGGCGTACTGCGCCGCCAGGTCCGCCAGGCCGGCGCGGCCGCTGCCCTCGCCCAGCACCGTGATCAGGTCGTCGGCGTACTGCGAGATGGCGTGCTCCAGCTCGCGCGCCTGCGGCCGGCCGCGCTCCTGGAACGGCTGCAGCCCCGCGATCCACGCACCGCGCAGCCGCGACAGCTCGGCGCCGTCGCGGAAGATCGAGTTGTCGGCCTGCATGGCGGGCATCAGCGGCCAGTCCGCCGGGACCCGGCCCTCGGTGTAGGCGCGCCAGTTGTCCAGGCGCTTGCTCCAGACGTCGCGCGGGTCCCGCAGGATGTCCAGCACCTGCGGGTATCCGATGACCAGCCAGATGGGCACGCCGAGCACGTCGACCGGGGCGACCGGCCCGTGCGCGGCGCGCAGCCGTTCGTAGTAGAAGGCCGGACGCTGTTCGTAGTCGCGGCAGATCAGCGGCTCGACGGCGAGCGATTCCAGTGGCGGATGGGCCTCGGCCCGGGGCGTCGCGTGGTTCATCGCGAGCACTCTAGACGAACGAACCCATCGTGATCAGTAGTTACAAGGAACACGCCGGACATTGGGTGCGAAGCGCCCAAGTGGCGTGTCCGGCCCGGTCCGGCGGAGCGTCCGGGACGCGGACGTGCGAGGCTGGAGGCGCCCCGGAGCGGGGCGTGTACGAGATCGGAGGTCGGCATGACCGGCTCGCCAGCGGAACCAGAGGCGAACGAGGACGATCTGAAGCGGCGCTTCAAGGAGGCGCTGGACCGCAAGCGGGACGAGGCCCGCGAGCGGCACGGCACGAGCGGGGGCGGCGGGCCGAAGGTCCGCGGCACCCACGGCCGCGCCGACGGGCGCCGCCAGTTCCGCCGCAAGAGCGGCTGACGCGCCGGCCGGCGGCGGCCTCCCCGGGCCGCCGCCGGACCAGGTGTCAGCTCTTGTAGAGCTGCTCGGCGTACCGCGGCCCGTAGTAGCGCTCCAGCTGCTCCAGGGACTCCTCGGTGTCCTGGACGCTCTTGACGATGTGGGCGTGCGAGGGCAGCGCGTCCGGCTCCCAGGTGCCGGGCTGCCACAGCTGCGAGCGCAGGAACGCCTTGGGGCAGTGGAAGAAGATCTGTTCGATCTCCACCACCAGCGCCAGATCGGGGCGGTGCCCCTTGACGACCATCTCGCCGAAGAACGGCGCGTCGCGCACCAGCCGGGCGCGCCCGTTGACGCGCAGCGTCTCGGTCCGGCCGGGCACCAGGTAGATCAGTCCGACGTGCGGGTTGGCCAGCACGTTGCGGAAGCCGTCGACCCGCCGGTTGCCGGGGCGGTCCGGGACGGCGATGGTGGCGTCGTCGATGACGTGGGTGAAGCCGGGCGGGTCGCCCTTGGGGGACACGTCGCAGGAGCCGTCGGCGTCGCTGGTGGCGACCAGGCAGAACGGCGAGCGCGCCAGCCATTCGCGGTCCCAGTGGTGCAGCCGCGTCCGCTCTTTGGTGACGGCCCGCGGCTTGGGCGGACCCACCAGGGCGCGCAGCTCGTCCTCCGAGGTGATCTCCACGAACCCGTCCCGCATCGCGTCCTCCGTCCCAGGGGACCGCCAGCGTACTGCGGCCGGGGTGGACAGCGGCGCCCGCCTCCCGATAAATCTTAGAGCTAAGATTAATTTCCCCGGCTGATGGGAGGTTGCGGTGCGTCCGACGTACCCCGACGAGATCCTGGTGGGCGGACGGCCCCGGCGCGGCGCGGGCGAGACGCTGGTCACCCGCGACCCCGCGACCGGCGCGGAGCTGGCCCGGCTGCACGCCGCCTCGCCCGCCGACGTCGACGACGCCGTCCGGGCGGGCGCCGCGGCCGCCGCCGACCCGGCCTGGCGGGACCTGCTGCCGCACGAGCGGGCCCGCCTGCTGGTGCGCGTCGCCGACCTGATCGCCGAGCGCGCCGAGGAGCTGGCCGCCCTGCAGACCGCCGACACCGGCAAGTCGATCAACGAGACGCGGGCGCTGGTGGCCAGCGCGCAGGGCACCTTCCGGTACGTCGCCGCCGCGCTGGAGACCATGGAGGGCGCGCTCACCCCGCCGCGCGGCCCGTACCTGACCATGAGCGTGCACGAGCCGATCGGCGTGGTCGGCGCGATCACCCCATGGAACTCGCCGATCGCCAGTGACGCGCAGAAGGCCGCCCCGGCGCTGGCCGCCGGGAACGCGGTGCTGCTCAAGCCCGCCGAGCAGGCCCCGCTGGTCTCGCTGGCGTTCGGCCGCCTGCTGGTGGACGCCGGGCTGCCGCCCGGCCTGGTGTCGGTGCTGCCCGGGCCCGGCGCGGTCACCGGCGCGGCGATCGTCCGCCATCCCGGCGTCGGCAAGGTCTCCTTCACCGGCGGCACCGCCACCGGGCGCGCCATCGGCGCCGTCGCCGCCGACAAGATCATGCCGGTGTCGCTGGAACTGGGCGGCAAGTCGCCCACCATCGTGTTCCCCGACGCCGACCGCGAGCAGACGCTGGCCGGGCTGATGTTCGGGATCTTCTCCTCGTCCGGGCAGAGCTGCGTGGCCGGGTCCCGGGTGTTCGTGCACGCCTCCGTCTACGACGAGGTGCTCGACGAGCTCGTCGCCCGCACCCGAGAGCTGCGCGTCGGCCCGGGCACCGACCCCGCCACGCAGGTGGCGCCGCTGGTCACCCACGAGCACCGGGACAGGGTCGCGGCCATGGTGGAGCGGGCCGTGCGCGACGGCGCCCGGCTGCGCTGCGGCGGCCGCGTCCCGGACGGCCCCCGCTACGAGCGCGGCGCCTACTACCTGCCGACGATCCTGGACGGCGTCGCCAACGACGCGGCGATCTGCCAGGAGGAGGTCTTCGGGCCGGTGCTGGTCGCGCTGCCGTTCACCGACGAGGACGACCTGGTCGCGCAGGCCGACGCCACCGTGTACGGGCTGGCCTGCGGCATCTGGACCCGCGACTACCGCACCGCCTGGCGGGTCGCGCGCCGGGTCCAGGCGGGCACCGTGTGGATCAACACCTACAAGCAGTTCAGCATCTCCACCCCGTTCGGCGGCGTGAAGGAGAGCGGCCTCGGCAGGGAGAAGGGACGCGACGGCATCCTGGCCTACATGCGCCAGAAGAGCGTCTACTGGGGCCTGGACGAGGCCCCGCTGCCCTGGGCGAACGCCTGACGAACGCACGACGAGGGCCGCGGGACGCCGACGCGTCCCGCGGCCCTCGCCTCGTGCGGTCACTCACCTCACGGGTTGAGCTCCTCCAGGGTCTTGCCGCGCGTCTCGACGGCGAAGTACGTGGCCGCCATCCCCACCAGCGCCACCACCGCCAGGATCAGGAACACGCCCGCGATGCCGGCGCCCGCGCCGATCAGCGCACCGGTGATCGTGGGGCCGAGGATGACGCCGATGCGGTTCCACGACCCGCCGAAGGCCACGCCCAGGGCCCGGTTGCGCGTCGGGTACAGCTCGGGCGTGTACAGGTAGAGGCTGATGTTGGCGGCGAAGTTGAACGCCGAGGCGATGGAGGCGAACAGCGCGACCTGGGCGCCGGACGTCGCGCCCAGCAGCGCCAGCACGGCCAGCACCACCGCCGAGCCCGCCAGCCCGCCGCCGATCACCGCGCGGCGGCCCAGCCGGTCCACCAGCAGCGCCGCGCACAGGCAGCCGAGGAACCCGGCGACGGTGCTGAGCTGGTTGTACTTCAGCGCGGTGCCCAGCGGCACCTCGTACACCTTGGTGTAGATGGTGGGCAGCCAGGAGCTGATGGAGTAGTTGACGAAGTAGCCGCAGAACCACAGCACCGAGATGACCGTCGTGCGGCGCAGGTAGATCCCGGTGAACAGGTCACGCAGCGAGCCGCGCGGCGCGGCGGCGGTGAACGCCGCCGGGTCGGCGGGGGCGGGCAGCGGCCGTCCGGTGGCACGTTCCACCTCGTCCTCGATGCGGCGCATGGTGCGCTCGGCGTCGGCGTCGCGGCCCCGCGCCGCCAGCCAGCGCGGCGACTCGGGCACCCGGCGCTGCAGCAGCACCACCAGCAGCGCGGGCAGCGCACCGATCGCGAACATGGCCCGCCAGCCCATGTTCGGCACCACCCAGGTGGCCAGCACCGAGGCCGCCATCAGCCCGGCGGGGAACACCAGCTCGTACAGCAGCACGAAGCGGCCCCGGTGCCCGGCGCGGGCGATCTCGTTGATGTACGTCGCGGCCACCGGCACCTCGCCGCCGATGCCGAGCCCCTGGACGAACCGCAGCAGGAGGAACACCGCGAAGCCCGGGGCGAACACGATCCCCAGGGAGGACAGCGCGGTCAGCGCCACGCACAGCACGACCATGCGCACCCGGCCGATCCGGTCGGCCAGCCGCCCGGCGACCAGCGCTCCGACCAGCATGCCGACCGAACCGCCGGTCACGGTGAGCGTCTGCTGCAGGCCGGACAGGTGCCACTCGCGGCTGATCACCGGCAGCGCCGAGGCGATCAGCAGCTGGTCGAACGCCTCGAAGAAGGTGACCACGCCGATCAGCGTGCGGACCTTCAGATGCCAACGGGAGGTCGGCAGCCGCTCGATGCGCGCGGCGACCGACGCCGCGACGCCGCCCGGGGACGCCGGCGGCGCGGGGGACGCAGTAGTCATGGGGGGCTCCTCGCATGCCCGGCGGCCCGCCGGGGAGGGCGGACCGCGCTCGGGACCGTTCGCCCAGAAGCTGGGGTCGAAGGTGACCCTAGACACACGTAATCTTGGCGGTCAACTACTTAGCGCCAAGATTTATGCCGGGGAAACGGGCGGCCTTGATCAAAAATCCGCTGGTGAGACCCTCGGGTGTTCATCGTGAAGCCTTGCGGCCAAGGGGCTGGACGTTCACTGGCGCCGACGGCGGCCCGTGGTCGCCGCGCGGGGGTTATTCGGCGGCGCGGCCGGGCGCGGTGTCGGAGGTGTCGCCGAGCTCGGCGACCTCCAGGGAGCGTTCGAGACGGCTGAGCAGGCGGGCGAGCTGGCGCTGCTCGGTCTCCGACAGGCCCGCCAGCATGCGGCGCTCGTTGGCGAAGTGGTCGGCCACGGCGCGGTCGATGACGGCCAGGCCCTCGTCGGTGAGGCGGGCGTGCACGACGCGGCGGTCGTCGGGGTCGCGCTCGCGCACCACCAGCCCGGCCTTCTCCAGGCGGTCCAGGCGCAGGGTGATGCCGCCGGTGCTGAGCAGCGAGATCGCGGCCAGCTCCCCGGCGGTCTTGCGGTAGGGCGGGCCGCTGCGGCGCAGCGCGGTCAGCACGTCGAAGGCGGCCATGTTCAGGCCGTACCGGTCGAAGACCTCGTCGATCAGCGCGTGGTAGCGCAGGAAGCCGCGGTGCAGGCGGCCGAACACCGCCAGCCCGGACACGTCCACGTCGGGGCGCTCCCGCCGCCACTGCTCGATGATCAGGTCGACGGTGTCGGGCCGGTCGACGGACCTGCGCGCCATGGTCGGCCCCCTTCCCCGGTTCCGCGAGCCCCTCAGCGCCAAGAGGAATCCTAGTGCTTCGGCGGCCGTGCGCCCGGTCCCGCGCCCGCCCGCCTCGGCCGGTCCGCGGCGCTCCGGGGCCGGCGACCGGCGTGGCCGGGTATTGCGGCGGCAAGCATCTTAGTGCTAAAACAAATCAGCACTAATCTTGGTGCTCAGATAATTTTCCCAGTTCAGAGGGGAGATGGTCCGTGGTGACCGAGCAGTCCGCCGCACGGGTCGACCTGGAACAGCTGATCGACTCGTGCATCGCCACCCGTGACAGCCGCTACGAGGACTGGGACACCCTGGCCTTCCAGGCCAAGGCCGGGGACCGGTTCCGCCGGGCGCAGATCCGCTACATCGGCTCGGGCGCCACCGGCGACCACTCCGCCGACAACCGCATCCTGCCCTCCGAGCACTTCACGTTCTCCAACATGCGGCTCCCGGCCGGGGCGATCGGCCCCGAGCACACCCACCACGACGTCGAGGAGGTCTTCTTCGTCCTGGAGGGCACGCTCGAGGTCACCGTGCACGACGTCGAGGACGGTACCCGGACCGCCAGCCGCGTCCTCGGCTACCGCGACCTCATCCGCGTCCCGGCCGGCGTGCCGCGCAGCCTGCGCAACATCGGCGAGGACGACGCGCTGTTCTGCGTGATCATCGGGGCGCGCAAGCCGCAGCTGCCGACCTACCCGCCGACCTCGCCGATGCACGGCATCACGCGGGACTGACCCATGAGGCTGCGGCTGATCCGCTCCACCTGGCTGGCGGAGGGCGTCGTCGGGCTGGAGTTCGCCGACCCGCGGGAGCCGGGCGGCCGGGAGGGGAGGGACCTTCCCGGCTGGGAGCCCGGAGCGCACCTGACGTTGCGGCTGCCCGGCGGCACGGCCCGTGAGTACTCGCTGTGCGGCGACCCGGCCGACCGCGGCCGCTACACGGTGGCGGTGCAGCGGGAGGCGGCGTCCCGGGGCGGCAGCGCCTACGTGCACGAACGGCTGCGGGTCGGCGAGATCATCGAGGTGGACGGGCCGAAGAACACCTTCGCCCTGCAGGACGCCCCGGCCCACCTGCTGATCGCCGGGGGCATCGGCGTCACGCCCCTGCTGCCGATGGCCGAGGCGCTGGCGGCCCGCGGCGCCCCCTGGCGGATGCTGTACTGCGGCCGGTCCCGCGCACGCATGGCGTTCACCGGCCGGCTGGCGCGGCTCGGCGACCGGGTCGAGCTGCACGCCGACGACGAACGCGGCGGCCCGCCCGACGTCGGCGGGGCGATCGGCCGGGCGCTCGCCGGCCTGCCCGCCGGGGCGCTGGTCTACTGCTGCGGCCCCGAGCCCCTGCTGGCCGCCGTCGAGGCCGCGGTGGACGATCCGTCCCGGCTGCGCGTCGAGCGCTTCCGCGCCCCCGAACGGCCCGCCGCCGGCGGCGCCGACGAGCCGTTCGACGTGGTGTGCGGCACCCGCCGCTTCACCGTCCGGCCGGGCACGTCGATCCTGCACACGCTGCGGGAGGGCGGGCTGGACGTGCCGTCCTCCTGCGAGGAGGGCATCTGCGGCACCTGCGAGACCCGGGTGCTGGCCGGCGAGCCCGACCACCGCGACTTCCTGCTGACCGACGAGGAACGGGCCGCGGGCCGCTCGATGCTGCTGTGCGTCTCGCGGTCGCGCACCCCCGAACTCGTCCTGGACCTTTAGGAGATGACCATGGCCCTGCGGCTGGAGCCGGTACAGGCCCGCGCGCACGAGCCGACCAGCTACGAGGAGGCGCTCGCCGACGAGCTGGAGGCGATCTTCGGCCGTGGCGTGCACGACCTGCCGGGCCTGGTCGCCGCGCTGAACGAGACCGGCGTGCGGCCCGCCGACGGCGCCGACTGGACCGAGGAGTCGTTCCGGGCGGAGATCGCCCGGCTGGGCGCGAAGGAGCAGACGCGATGACGCACCCGTCCGGCAACCCCGCGCTCGACACCGTCGACGGCCTGGTCCGGCTCGGCCCGCGCAACCGCTGGTACGCGCTGTGCCGCTCGGACCTGGTGCGGCGCGGCCAGCTGACCCGCCTGCGCCGGCTCGGCGAGGACCTGCTGCTGTGGCGCGACTCGGCGGGCACGGTGCACGTCCAGGAGGACCGCTGCCCGCACCGCGGGGCGCGCCTGTCGCAGGGCGTCCACATGGGCGACCGGGTCGCCTGCAACTACCACGGCGTCCAGGTCGACGCGGACGGCGTGGTCGTGTCGGTGCCCGGCAGCCCCGGGTGCGCGCTGGAGGGCAAGCGGCGGCTGCGCACGTTCCCCGCCACCGAGCACGCGGACGCGGTGTTCGCGTGGTTCGGCGACCCGGAGGACGCCGCCCCGGTCCCGTTCGTCCCGCCGCTGGAGATCGCCGACGAGGAGTGGGAGCACTTCCTGGCCTACGTCGAGTGGGACGCGCCGTGGCTGTACTCGCTGGACAACCTCATGGACCCGATGCACGGGGCGTTCCTGCACCGCAAGTCGCACACCATGTCCGGCGGCAGGCGCGAGGCGGTGTTCCAGATCCGCGAGACCGACACCGGCTTCGTGTTCGAGAAGACCGACCAGGTCGGCGTCAACTTCGACTGGTCGGAGTGGATCGACACCGGCATGTACTGGGTGCGGCTGGAGATCCCGTACCCGGCGACGGCCGGGCCCGGCGGCCCGTTCCGGATCGTGTGCACCGCCACCCCCATCAACGAGACCCAGCACGCGGCGTTCTTCTGGCGCTGCCGCCGGGTCCAGGGCTGGGAGCGGGACGCCTGGCGCTTCCTGTACAAGACGCGGCTGGAGGCGCGGCACTGGGCCGTCCTGGAGCAGGACCGCCAGATGGAGGAGGCCATGCCGCTGGACGCCTGGGACCGCGAGAACCTCTACCAGCACGACCTGGCCCTGGTCCGACTGCGGCGGATCATGCGCTCGGAGGCGACGCGGCAGCTCGCCGCCCGGCAGGAACGCGCCGGCGCCGGACGCCGGGAGGTGCGCGCGTGAGCACCATGTCCCGGGCGGGCGGCGCGGCGGTCGCCGGGCCGGTCGCGCGGCTGCGGACGCTGCGGTCGGTGGCGCTGCGGTCGCCGGACGCCCGCCGGGCCGCCGAGTTCTACCAGCACGTGTGGGGCCTGGAGCCGGTCGAGCACGACGACGGCGTGGCGTGGCTGCGCGGCACCGGCCGCGAGCACCACATCCTGGAGATGCGCCAGGCCGAGCGCAACGCCCTCGGCAAGATCGCGTTCTCGGTGGCGACGCCCCGCGAGGTGGACGAGGCGGCGCGGCGGCTGGAGGCGCTGGGCGTGCCGCTGCTCGCCGGGCCGGGCCGTCTCGACCAGGCCGGCGGCGGGTACGGGCTGCGGTTCGCCGACCCGGAGAACCGGCTGATCGAGCTGTCGGCCGACGTGGAGGCCGTCGCGCCCCGCGACCCCGGCGGCCGCGAGGCCGTGCCCCGCAAGGTCGCGCACGTCGTGCTGAACACCGTCGACATCGACGCGGCCTGCGCGTTCTACACCACCGTGCTCGGGATGCGGATCTCCGACTGGTCCGAGCACCAGATGGCGTTCCTGCGCTGCAACAGCGACCACCACGTCATCGCGTTCAACCAGGCCGAGTGGACCTCGGTGAACCACGTGGCCTACGAGCTGCCGTCGGTCGACCACTTCATGCGCGGCATCGGGCGGCTGCGGCACCACGGCGTCACACCGCTGTGGGGACCGGGACGGCACGGCCCCGGCAACAACACCTTCTCCTACTTCGCCGACCCCGCCGGGCTGGTGTGCGAGTACACCTCCGAGGTGGAGCAGGTCGACGAGGACGCCTGGCTGTGCCGGGTGTGGCGGCGCGTTCCCGAGCTGTCGGACCTGTGGGGCACGGCGGGCCCGCCGTCCAAGGACGTGCGCCGTCACATGGCCGGGATCCCCGACCCGGGAGGGTGGTGGCAGAAGTGATCTCCGTCGCGGTGGTGGGGTGCGGCGCCATCGGCGGCGTCGTGGCCCGCGCCCTGCACGAGGGGGAGGTCGGCGGCGCACGCCTGGCCGGGGTGGTGGACCCCAACGGCACGCGCGGCCTGCCCGGGATGTCGCTGGAGGAGGCCCTCGCCGCGGCCGACCTGGTCGTGGAGGCCGCCGGGCAGGCGGTGCTCGCCGACGTCGGCCCGCGGGTCGTCGCGGCCGGCCGGGACCTGCTCGTCGTGTCGGTCGGCGCGCTCACCGACGACGCGCTGCTCGCCCGTCTGCACGGGGCGGGCGACGGCCGGGTGCACCTGGTGTCCGGCGCGGTCGGCGGCCTGGACATGCTGCGTTCGGCCGCCCGCATGGGGCCGTTCGAGACGGTGCGGATCGTCACCACCAAGAAGCCCGCCGGACTCGTCCAGCCGTGGATGAGCACGGCGGAGGCCGACCGGGTGCGGGCGACCGACCGGCCGCTGGAGGTGCGGCGCGGCCCCGCCCGCGAGATCGCCGCCGCCTTCCCCAGGTCGACGAACGTGGCGGCGGCCGTGGCGCTGGCCGTGGGCGACTGGGACGTGGTGGAGGCCGTGGTCGTGGCCGACCCGGCCGCCTCCCTCACCTCCCACGTGATCACCGCGTCCGGCGCGGCCGGCGAGTACCGGTTCGAGATCCGCAACCGGCCGTCCCCCGACAACCCGACCACCAGCCAGGTCGTCCCGTACGCGGTGCTGCGGGCCGTCGGCGACCTGGCCGCGCCCGGCGGGGCGTTCCGGTGAGGCCGCACACCGTCGTCCGGGGGACGCGCGGCACGCCGGTGCTGATGCTGCACGGGATCGGCGGATGCGCCGGCTCGTTCGACCCGCAGATGGAGGCGTTCGCCGCCGGGCACCGGGTCGTGGCGTGGGACGCGCCGGGCTACGCGCGTTCGGCCGACCCCGCGCGGGCGCCGGGGATGTCGGGGTACGCGGCGGCCGCCGCGTACCTGATCCCCGAGGGCGCGCACGTCGTGGGCGTGTCGTGGGGCGGGGTGATCGCCACCCGGCTGGCCGCCGAGCATCCCCGGCTGGTGCGGTCGCTGGTGCTGGTCGGCTCCTCCCGCGGCTCCGGCCGCACCCCCCAGGGGCGGGAGGCGATGCTCGCGCGCGCCGCCGACCTGGAGCGGCTGGGCCCGGAGGAGTTCGCGGCGCGGCGCGGGCCGCGCCTGGTGTCGCCCGACGCCCCCGCCGAGCTGGTGGACCGGGTGGTGACCGCGATGGCGCGGTCGGTCAGGCTGCCCGGTTACGCCTATGCGGCCGCCTCGATGGCCGACACCGACCACAGCGACGTGCTCGGTGCGCTCACCGTCCCGGCCCTGGTCGTCGTGGGGGACCGCGACACCGTCACGGGACCGGCCGAGAGCGGGGCCATCGCGGCGGCCCTTCCACACGCCCGCCTGGAGGTGCTGGCCGGCGCCGGGCACGTGGCCAACCAGCAGCGGCCGGACGAGTTCAACCGCGTCGTCCTGCGGTTCCTCAGGGAGGTGGAGCAGTGATCGGAGACCTGGCCGGACGGCTCGTCGTCGTCACCGGCGCCGGCCGCGGCCTCGGCCTGGCGATCGCGCGGGCGGTGGGCGAGGCCGGGGCGCGCGTCGTGGTCGCCGAACGCGACGGCGACCGGGCCGCGTCCGCCGTCGCCGCCCTGACCGGCGACGGCATCGAGGCGCACCGCGTCGACACCGACGTGGCCGACGCCGCGTCCGTCGCCGCGCTGGCCGCCGCGCTCGAACCGCTGGGACCGGTCGACGCCCTGGTCAACAACGCCGCGCTCGCCGACGGCGTGGGCGGCAGGCCGTTCCACGACATCGACGTGGCCCAGTGGGACGCGGTAATGAACGTCAACGTGCGCGGGACCTGGCTGGTGTCGCGGGCGCTGTGGCCGCTGCTGCGCCGCCCCGGCGGCCGCATCGTCAACCTTGCGTCCGACGCGGCGTTCTACGGGTCGCCGCGGCTGGCGCACTACGTCACGTCCAAGAGCGCCATCGTGGGGATGACGCGGGCGATGGCGCGGGACGCCGGTCCCTCCGACGTCACCGTCAACGCGGTCGCGCCCGGCCTGACGCTGGGCGAGGCGGCCGAGCGCATCCCCGAGGAGCGGCACGAGCTGTACCGCCTCAACCGCGCCCTGACCCGGCCGCAGCGGCCCGGCGACCTCACCGGCGCCGTGCTGTTCCTGCTGTCGGACGCCGCCTCGTACATCACCGGGCAGACCCTGGTCGTCGACGGCGGCTTCGTCTTCACCTGATCTCCGCCCCCCTTTTTTTCGCACGCCTGAGGAGAACGATGGATCTCGGCCTGGCCGGACGGGCCTACGCCGTCACCGGCGCCAGTTCCGGCGTCGGGCTGGCCACCGCCGCGCTGCTGCTGGCCGACGGCGCCCACGTGGCCGCCTGCGCCCGCGACGCCGACCGCCTCGCCGCCGCGCTGGACCCGCTGCCGCGCGCGGGCGGCGCCCGGGTGCACGCCCGCGCCTGCGACGTGCTGGACGCCGACGCGGTCGCCGCGTTCGTCGACGGCGCGGCCGCCGACCTCGGCCGCCTCGACGGCGTGGTCAACAACGCGGGCCGCTCGCTGATGGCGCCGGTCGCCGCCACCACGCCCGAGCAGTGGCGCGCGGAACTCGACCTGAAGATCTTCAGTGTGCTGCACACGGTGCGCGCCGCCGAGCCGCACCTGCGCCGCTCCGACGCGCCCGCGATCGTCAACGTCAACGCGATCCTGGCGCGCCAGCCCGAACCGCGGCTGGCCGCCACCTCGGCCGCCCGCGCCGCCCTGCTCAACCTCAGCCGCACCCTCGCCGCCGACCTGGCGCCGATCCGCGTCAACTCCGTCTGCCTCGGCCTGATCGACACCGGCCAGTGGCGGCGCCGCTACGAGTCCTCGGGCACGGACGCCTCCTACGAGGAGTGGTCGGCGGGCATCGCCGCGGAACGGGGCATCGCGCTCGGCCGGTTCGGCCGGGCCGAGGAGGTCGCCCACGCCATCGTCGCGCTGCTGTCGCCGCGCGCCTCGTACATCACCGGATCGTCCCTGGACGTCGGCGGAGGAGTCGCCCGCTATGCCTGACCACGCTCCCGACCAAGCCCGCGACCGCGCCCCCGGCGGTACCCCCGACGGAGGGGACCTGCTCGTGCGGGTGCTGCGCGAGCACGGGGTCGACACCGTGTACGGGGTCGTCAGCGTCCACAACCTGCCGCTGGTGGAGGCGGTGGCGCGGGACCTGCGGTTCGTGGCCGTGCGGCACGAGGCCGCCGCGGTCAACGCCGCCGACGGCCACGCCCGCGCCTCGGGCGGCCTGGGCTGCGCGCTGACCAGCACCGGGACCGGCGCGGGCAACGCCGCCGGATCGATGATCGAGGCGCTGGCGGCCGGGAGCCGCGTCCTGCACGTCACCGGCAACATCGACAGCCCCTACCTCGGCCAGGGACGCGGCGTCATCCACGAGACCAAGGACCAGCTCGGCATGCTGACCGCCGTCTCCAAGCACGCCGCCGCCGTCACGTCCGCCGAGACCGCCGGGACGGTGCTCCGCGAAGCCGCCCGGAAGGCCCTCGCCCTGCCCCACGGCCCGGTCAGCGTGGAATGGCCCATCGACCTCCAGTACGCCCCCCAGCCGCAGGAACACGCCAGCCCGTGGGAACGCCCTCGGCCGCCGGCCCTGCCGGAGGAGGGACTCGACGAGGCGGTGCGCCTGGTCGGCTCGGCCCGCCGTCCCGTCATCTGGGCCGGGGGCGGCGCCCGTGAGGCGGGGGAGCCGCTGCGCGCGCTCGCCGAGCTGCTGGGCGCCCCCGTCTTCACGTCCAATGCCGGACGAGGCTCCATCCCCGAGGACCACGACCTCGTCATCGGGAACTTCGCGACCAGCCCCGCCGCCGCGCCGCTGCTCGCCGCCGCCGACCTCCTGCTGAGCATCGGCACGCACTTCCGTTCCAACGAGACCCGGCACTACAAGCTCGCGCTGCCCGAACGCCACGTGCAGATAGACGTCGACCCCGCCGCGCTGGGCCGCGCCTACCCCGTCACGCTCGGAGTCCGCGGCGAGGCGTCACGCGTGCTCGCCGCGCTCGCCGACGCCGTCACTCCGGCCACCGAGGACGGCTGGCGCGAGCGGGGCGTGGCGACACGGCGCGCGGTGCGGCAGAAGCTGCGCGCCGACATCGGCCCGTACGCGCTCATCTGCGACGCCATACGCCGGCACCTCGACCCGCGGTCGCCCATCGCGCGCGACGTGACGATCCCCTCCAGCCAATGGGGCAACCGGCTCCTGCCCATCCTGGACCCGGCCACCAACGTGTTCCCCCTGGGCGGTGGCATCGGGCAGGGCCTGGCCATGGGCATCGGCGCCGCGCTGGCCCGTCCGGACGTGCCGTCGCTGGTCATGGCGGGGGACGGCGGCCTGTCGGTGCACCTCGGGGAACTCGCCACGCTCGCCCAGGAACGCCCCTGGCTGGTGCTCCTGGTGTTCAACGACGGCGGCTACGGCGTCCTGCGCAACATGCAGGACGCCCACATGGGACGCCGGTCGGGCGTGGACCTGTTCACCCCCGACTTCTCCGCCCTCGCCGCGGCCACGGCCATGCCGTACGCCCTCGTCCAGCACGCCGAGGAATTCGACGAGGCGTTCGCCAAGGCCGTGGCCGCACGCCAGCCCTACCTGCTGGAAGTGGACGTGACCGCCGTCGGCCCCACCCCCGTGCCGTTCGTGCCGCCCGTCGCCCTTCCCAAGGGGCGCTGATGGGTGAACACCACCTGTCCCACGGCCCGGCCAACAGGGGACGGTACGTCCTGCAGACCGCGGCCCCGCTGTTCGTGCGGGAGCCCGTGGGCGCCCCGCGCGGCGCGGTCATCGTGCTGCACGACGTGTTCGGCGTGACCGACTACGCCGAGGAGGCGTGCCGCCGCCTCGCCCGCGGCGGCTGGCTCGCGGTGTCGCCGTACCTCTACTACGAGCACGGCGGCCCCGCGTTCGACGCCACGGAACTGCCCGTGGCGCGCGGCGAGATGACCCGGCTGACTGCCGAAGGGCTGGCGGCGGACATCGCGGGCGCCCGCGACTACCTGACCGGACGCCGGGGCACGCCCGCCCCCGCCGTGCTCGGATTCAGCATGGGCGGCTACTTGGCCACGTGGGCCGCCGCCCACCACGACCTGGCGGGCGCGGTCGCCGTCAGCCCCAGCGGCGTGGAACACGCGCCCTGGGCCGGCATGGCACCCCTCGAACTGCTCGTGGCGGACCGCCGGGCGCCCTGGCTGGGCGTCCTGGGCCGCGACGACCGGCGGCTTCCGCCCGACGCCCCCGAACGGCTGCGCCTCGCCGCCGCCGCGTCCGGCCCCCACGCCTCGGTCGCGCTGCTCCCCGAGGCGGGGCACGGCTTCTACCGGACGGGACGTCCCGGCCACGCCCCGCACGCAGACACCGAGGCATGGCGCCGCATCACCGCGTTCCTGGCCCGGTTCGCCGCCCCCTGAGCCCCGCGGCCACCTCCAGCCAACCGGCGAGGCTCCGCGCCCCGGCCGTGGCCGCGACGCACGCCGTCTCCGGCGGCGGGCCGGAACCGCACGGGGCGACGTGCACGTCGGACGGGGTCACCGTCAGCGTGAACCGCGCGGTCGTGATCGTGGCGGAGAATCCGGCGTGGCGCAGCGCGGCGGCCCAAACCGCCAGGGCGTGACCGGACGCGTCGTCCGGGAGGCGCGCCGTCGTGGACGCGTCGCCGGGTTCGGCGGCGACCAGCGGGCCGTAACGGCCGGTCATCGTGGCCACGGCCTCGTCCAGCGAACGGGCGAAGCGCAGGCCGTCGGGGGCGGCCAGGCGCCAGCCGCCGCCCGGCCACGGGGCCGCCTTCACGCGCCGCAGGCGAGGCGACGGCGCGCGGGCCAGCAGGGCGGCCAGCGCGCGCTGCCGCCGGATCGCCCCGCCCCCGTCCAACGGGGCGATCCGTTCCGTCCAGGTGGCGGCCGAGCCGCACATTCCGCACACGGCGCGCCTACGGCATCACGTCGCCGCAGTTGGGGCCGAGCGTCTGCCCGGTGTAGAGGTTGCCGCCCGGGTCCGAGGCCAGCAGGACGGCGGTCGGCGCGACCTCCTCCGGCCTGCCGAAGCGGCCCAGCGGAAGCTCGGCCTCCTTGGCCGCCTGCCATTGGGGGCTCAGCCCGTCGATCAGCGGCGTCACGATCGGGCCGGGCGCGATCGCGTTGACCAGCACGCCGTGCCGCGACACCTCCCGCGCCAGCGCCTTGGTGAAGCCGATCACCCCGGCCTTGGCCGCCGAGTAGTGCGTCAGCCCCTCACCGCCCTTGAGCCCCAGCTGGGACGACACGTTGATGACCCGGCCGCCGCCCGCCGCGACCATGTGCGGGACGACGTAGCGGCAGCACAGGAACACGCTGCGCAGGTCGACCTCCAGCAGCCGGTCCCAGGTGGCGGGGTCCATCTCGACCAGCGGCACCTCGCTGAGGATGCCCGCGCAGTTGACCAGCACGTCGATGCCGCCATGCGCGTCGATCGCCTCCTCGGCCAGAGCGCGGACGGCGGCCGCGTCGCTGACGTCCACCGTGTGACGGGTGACGGCGGCGCCCGCGGGCAGTTCGCCGGCGACCGCCGCCAGCCCGTCGCCGTCCAGGTCCGCCAGGGCCAGTGCGGCACCGGCCTCGGCGTAGGCGCGGGCGATGGCGGCGCCGATGCCGCTGGCGGCCCCGGTGATCAGGGCGCGGCGTCCGTTGAGGACCGTCATGTCTTCCTCCACAGGGGTCAGTCCGGGAACCGGACGGTCAGGCCGCCGTCCACCACGAGCTGCTGGCCGGTGACGTAGGCGGCGTCGTCGGAGGTCAGGAAGCGGATCGCGGTCGCGACCTCCGACGCGCGGCCCACCCGTCCCGCCGGGATGCCCCGGGCGGCCGCGCGCAGCCCCTCGGGGCCGAGCGAGTTGCGCTCGTCCAGCGACTGCGGCGTCTCGATCAGCCCGGGGATGAGCGCGTTGACGCGGATGCCGCGCGGCGCCAGCTCCACCGCCAGCGACCGCACCAGCCCCAGCACGCCCGCCTTGGCCGCCGCGTAGTGGGCGTGGTCGTCCCACCCGTACACGCCTCCGGCGATGGAGGAGATCGCGACCATCGCGCCGCCCTGCTCCATCGCCGCGGCGGCGGACCGGAACACCCGCAGCACGCCGGTGAGGTCGACGCCGAGCATGTCGTCCCAGCGCTCGTCGGTGAGCTCGGCGAGCGGGGCGCGGCGCAGGACGCCCGCGGCCGCCACCGCGATGTCCAGGCGCCCGAAGGTGTCGACGGCGGTGCGGACCATCGCCTCGACCGCCGCCGAGTCGCGCACGTCGGCGGGCACGGCGACCGCCCGGCCGCCCAGCGCGGCCACCTCGTCCACGACCACCTGCGGGTCGTGCGGGTCGCCCGGGTGGTAGCCGATCACGCTGGCCACGCCCGCCCGGGCGTAGGCGGCGGCGAGCGCGCGGCCGATGCCGCTGGCCCCGCCGCTGATCACGGCGACTTTCGTCATGGGTACAGCTCCTCGCGATTGGTTGGTGGCGGGGCCGGGCCGGGCGGGCCCGGCCCCGAAGCCGCGTCACGCCGCCGGCGAGCCGGCGGGGGCGGGCCGCCCGGCCGGACGGCGCAGGTCCTGGTCGACGCGGCGGGTGCCGAGCATGACCACGCCGGACAGGAAGATCCCCACGGCGCCGGCGAAGAACGCCGCCGTCCCCATCGACAGCTCGGCGCCCAGCAGCACCGACAGCACCGCGGACCCGGCGATCGCGCCGATCGGGCCCATGATGTGCGCGGTGTTCGGGCCGATGCCGCGCACCTTGGCCGGGTAGGACTCGCCCATGTAGAACAGCAGCGCCGCGTACGGGCCGAGCAGGAAGAACAGGCCCAACATGTACAGCGGGACGACGAACGCCGCCGACGACGGGCCGACCAGCATCAGCGTCATGGCCACGCCGCCCAGCAGCCAGCCGACGATGATCGTCGGGCGGCGGCCGACGCGGTCGCCGACGTAGCCGTGGGTGATGTACCCGGCGAACCCGGCGGCGTTGGCGAGGATCAGCACCAGCAGCGCGCTGTCGAACGACACGCCCTTGGCCTCGGTGAGCACGGTGGTGCCGAGCACGGAGAACACCTGGATGCCCATCCAGTTCAGCAGCCACGCCGCCGACAGGCAGACGGTGTGCCGGCGCAACTGCGGGGCGAAGATGTCGCGCAGCCGGCCCGCCTCACCGGTGTCGACGCCCGCCGCCCGGGCCAGCGCGACGGCCTCGGACTCGCGGCCCTCGGCGCGCAGCTCGCGCACCCGCCGCAGGTTGACGAAGGTGGGGGACTCCGGCAGCCGCCGCACCAGCACGACGATCACCAGGGCCGGGAAGGTGGCGATCAGGAACACCCCGTGCCAGCCGAGCGTGGACAGCAGCAGCGCCGACACCAGCGCCGACAGCAGCGCGCCGACCGGCCATCCCGACTGCACGAAGCTGTACATGAAACCGCGGCGCCGGTTGTTCCCGTACACCTCGTTGAGGTAGACGCTGTTGACGACCTCCTCCGAGTAGCCCAGGCCGGACAGCGCCCGGATGAGGATCATGGACAGCTTGCCGCCCGCCAGCGCGGTCAGCCCGGACACGATCGCGGCGCCCGCGGTGGTGACGGCCAGGGCGTTGCGGCGGCCCCAGCGGTCCAGCATCGGCCCGACGGCCAGCGAGACGACGAACGTGCCCAGGGTGATCCAGGTGGACACGTTCGTGGCGGTGCTGGAACTCCAGCCGTAGTCGTCGGAGATGGCGGGCAGCAGGGTGCCGAACAGCGTGAAGTCGAACACGCTGAACACCCAGGCGAAGAAGCAGACGATGGAGACGCGGCGCACGGCCGCCGGGGCGAGCGGCTCGCCCCCGGGGGGCAGAGACACGGAGTTTCCGGACATGGGCAGCCTTCGTGACAGGGAGGAGGGAAGGGAGGGCGCGGCTCGCCGCTGAGCCACGGAGATGCGGGGAGCGGGGCGGTACGGGACCGGCGCGGAGGGGGCGGATCCGCTGCGACGGGGTTGAGGGAAGGGAAGGCGTGGCTCGCCGCTGAGCCACGGAGAAGCGGGGGAGCGGGCGGTACGGGACCCGGCGCGGACGGGGCGGAACCGCGCCGGGCGCGGGTCAGCGGGGGTTGCGCCGGGCGAAGTCGTCGGCGATCTCGTCGAAGGTGACCCAGCGGACGCCGCTGTGCCGGTTGATGTGCTCGATGATGCGCTCGTGCATGAGGAGGGTCTGCGGACGGCCCGACACGTCCGGGTGGATCGTCATCGTGAACACCGCGTAGTCGCACTCGCGGTGCACCCAGTCGAACTGGTCCAGCCACATCTGCTCGATGTCGCGCGGGTTGACGAAGCCGTGGCTGTTCGGGCTGGCCTTGACGAACATCATCGGCGGCAGGTCGTCCAGGTACCAGGACGCGGGGATCTCGATGAGCGCGGTCTCCTCGCCGCGCTCCAGCGGCCGCATCCACTCCTCGGCCGGCCGGTCGTAGTCGATCTTCGTCCAGGAGTCGCCGACGCGGACATAGTACGGCTCGAAGTCGCGGTGCATCAGCGAGTGGTCGTACTTGATGCCGCGCTCCAGCAGCAGTTCGTTGGTGACCGGCGAGAACTCCCACCAGGGCGCGACGTAACCGGTGGGACGCCGGCCCGCGCGGCCCTCGATCAGCTCGATGGAGCGGTCCAGGATCGCGGCCTCCTGCGCCCGGCTCATCGCGATCGGGTTCTCGTGGCTGTAGCCGTGCGCGCCGATCTCGTGCCCGGCCGCCACGCAGGCGTCGAACTCCCCGGGGAACGTCTCGATCGAGTGGCCCGGCCAGAACCAGGTGGACGGCAGCTCGTACCGGCGGAACAGCTCCAGCAGGCGCGGCACGCCGACCTCGCCGGCGAACAGGCCGCGTGAGATGTCGCAGGGGGAGTCCTCCCCGCCGTACGACCCGAGCCAGCCGCCCACCGCGTCGACGTCCACGCCGTACGCGACCAGGATTTCCTTTGCCATGTTCTCCCTCTCTCAGACGGTTTCGGTCGTCAGGGACCGCGCGGATGACGCGGGGCGGCTGAGCGCCCCCGCCTCGACGAGCCAGGTCTCGCAGCGCCCGGCCACCACCGCCGGGGACGCGGACGGGGCGCCCGCGATGGCCGCCGCCAGCAGCAGCCGTGCCTGCCAGGGCGACAGGTCCCCGGCGAACAGCGCCCCCGCGGCGGCCAGGTCGGCGCCGCCTCCGGCGTAGAGGCCGACCACGGCGCCCTCGCCGACGCGGCTGGCGACCGCCACCGGGATGCCTTCCCGCAGCAGGTCGAGGCACGCGGCCGTCGTCTCGGGGGTGGCGTTCCCGGCGCCGAACCCGGCGATCACGACGCCCCGGGCGCCCGCGTCCCGGGCCGCGCGCACGGCGGTGGCGTCGGCGCCGAGGTACTGCGGGACGACGTCGACCCGCGGCAGGTCGGTGTGGTGCCCGGTCAGCAGCGGCCGGGGCAGCGCCGGGACGGCGTGCGGCCGCACCCCCGCCTCGTCCACCCGGGCCAGGGGGCCGCGTCCCGGCGCGGCGAACGCGGCCAGGGACAGGGTGCTGACCTTGCGGACCCCGGTGGCGGGCCACACCCGGTCGTCGAAGGCCACCGTCACGCCGGTGCCGCGGGCGGCGTCGGACGCGGCCCAGCGCAGCGCCGCCGCCAGGTTGCGCGGGCCGTCCGCGACGGGGTCGCCGAACGGCCGCTGCGCCCCCGTCAGCACCACCGGCACGGCCGAGTCGTGCGCCAGGCCCAGCAGGAACGCGACCTCCTCCAGCGTGTCGGTGCCGTGCGTGACGACGACGCCGTCGGCGGCGCGGGCCGCGTCGCGCACCTCGGCGGACAGCGCCAGCGCGTCGGCGACCGAGGCGGCGAAGCTGACCGTCCGGCGCAGCTCGCGCACCTCGACGCGCACGTCCGGGTCCGTCCACACGGCCCGGGACGCCGCCAGCAGGTCCGCGGTGGACACGCCCACCCGCCTGCCGCCCGGCGCGTCGGTGGTGGCGATGGTCCCGCCGGTCCCCACCAGGATCAGTTGACGCACACACCCTCCCCGAGGTCCGCTAACGTTTGCGCTAACGATTGCGTACATAGTGGAGACCGCAACGGCGCACGTCAACCCCCTGAACGGGGCCGGAACACGGAATTAACACCGCCGCATAGGGGGCGTAACGGGCGACGTCGCCGTCGGCCACAATGTGGAGGGACGTCCGCCCCGAAGGAGATCCCCTTGCCCGACCGACCCCGGCTGTCCGACGTGGCGCGCGCCGCCGGCGTGCACACCACCACCGTGTCGCGGGCCCTGCGGGGCAGCGAGGGCGTGGGCGAGGAGACCGCCGAGCGGATCCGCCGCGTGGCCGCCGAGCTCGGCTACGCCCCCCACCCGGCGGCCACCAGCCTGCGGACCGGACGCTCCCGCATGATCGGGGTGGTGGTCCCGCGCCTGACCGACATCGTGCTCGCCACGATCTACGAGGGCATCGAGGAGGGCGCGGCCGCCGCCGGATACCAGACCGTCGTCGCCAACAGCGGTGACGACGTCGCCACCCAGCGGCTGCGCACCGAGACGCTGCTGGGCATGCGCGTGGACGGCCTCATCCTCGGCGACGCCCGCACCGACTCCGACCTGGTGCACGACCTGCGGGAACAGGGCGTCAAGGTGGTGCTGACGTCCCGGCGGCTGCCCGGCGCCGTGTCGGTCACCTGCGACGACCTGGAGGGCGGCCGCCTGGCCGGACGGCACCTGCTGGCCCTCGGCCACCGCCGGGTCGGGATCATCGCCGGGCAGCCGTACGCGTCCACGGGCGTCGAACGCACCCTGGGCTTCCGCGAGGTCTACGCCGAGGCGGGCGTGCCCGTCCCCGACGAGTACGTGCTGACCTCGCCGTTCGACGCCGAGGGCGGGCGGCGCGCCGCCGAGGCCCTGCTCGCGCTCGACCCGCGCCCCACCGCCCTGTACGCGGTGAACGACTTCGCCGCCATCGGCGCCATGGGCACGATCCGCGCCGCGGGCCTGCGGGTCGGCGAGGACGTCTCGGTCGTCGGCTACAACGACGTGTCGATCGCCGCCGACCTGCCGGTGTCCCTGACCACCGTCCGCTCGCCCATGCGCGAGATGGGGTGCGCCGCCGCCGCGTCCATCATCAGGCTCATCGAGGGGGGCACCTCCCGGTCCCGCCGCCTGGCGCCCACCCTGGTCGAACGCGACTCCAGCCGCCCCGCCCCGCGGGACCGCTGAAAATTCTTCCGGGGAGGTGTCGATCCGGCCGCCGCCCGTTCGACGCACAGGTGACGGCGGGGAGAGCCCCCGCCGTCCGGAGCGACGAAGGAGCCGTCATGCCGCGATACATGGTCCTGATCCGCATGGACGAGCACGCCATGCCCCACATGGAGCCCGACCCCGGGTTCGAGCAGCGCGTGGGCGAGCTGTTCGAGGAGATCACCAGGGCCGGGGTCATGCTGGACACCGCCGGGCTCACCCCCACGGCCCAGGGCACCCGGCTCACCTGGTCCGGCGGCGAGGTCGGCCAGACCGACGGGCCGTTCACCGAGACCAAGGAGGTCGTCGGCGGGTACGCGATCATGCAGTGCAAGGACAGGGCCGAGGCCCTGGAGTGGACCCGCCGGTTCCTGCGCACCCATCCCGAGCACTGGTCGTTCACCGCCGAGGTGCGGGAGATCGAGCAGGGCTGACCGGTTGCCCGTGCGCTCGCCGCCTGCTGTGATGGGTGTTCGTGACGGACACGGGGCAGACGGTCGAGGCGGTCTTCCGGATCGAGTCCGCGCGGATCATCGCCGGTGTCGCCCGCATCGTGCGGGACGTGGGCATCGCCGAGGAGATCGCGCAGGACGCGCTGGTCGCCGCCCTCGAACAGTGGCCTGAGTCGGGCGTCCCGGACAACCCGGGCGCCTGGCTCATGGCCACCGCCAAGCACCGCGCCATCGACCTGGTCCGCCGCCGGGAGACCTACGCCCGCAAGCTCGCCGAGGTCGGCCGGACCCTGGCGGACGCGCCGCCGCCCGGCCCGCCCGCCGACCCCGACGACATCGACGACGACCTGCTGCGGCTGATCTTCACCGCCTGCCATCCGGTGCTGTCCACGCGCGCCCGCATCGCGCTCACGCTGCGGCTGCTCGGCGGGCTGACCACGCAGGAGATCGCCCGCGCCTTCCTGGCCTCCGAGCCCGCCGTCGCGCAGCGGATCGTCCGCGCCAAACGCGCCCTGGCCAGGGCGGGGGTGCCGTTCGAGGTGCCCTACGGCCCCGACCGGGACGCGCGCCTGTCGTCGGTGCTGGAGGTCATCTACCTGATCTTCAACGAGGGGTACTCGGCGACGTCCGGCGACGACCTCGTCCGCCCGGGGCTGTGCGAGGACGCGCTGCGCCTGGCCCGCGTCCTGCAGGGCCTCATGCCGCGCGAACCCGAGGTGCACGGTCTGGCCGCGCTGCTGGAGCTGCAGTCATCGCGCATCGCCGCCCGCACCGGCCGCGACGGCGAACCCGTGCTGCTGGCCGACCAGGACCGCACCCGCTGGAACCGCATGCTCATCCTGCGCGGCCTGGACGCCCTGACCCGCGCGGGCCAGGGCCCGTACTCGACGCAGGCCGCGATCGCCGCCTGCCACGCCCGCGCCGTCCGTTACGAGGACACCGACTGGGCCATGATCGCCGCCCTCTACGACCGGCTGATGGCGCTCGCCCCCTCGCCGGTGGTCGCGCTGAACCGGGCCGTCGCCGTCTCCATGGCGCACGGCCCCGCCGCCGCCCTGGAACTCGTCGACGCCCTCAAGGACGAACCGGCCCTGAGCGGCTACCACCTGCTGCCGAGCGTCCGCGGCGACCTCCTGCGCCGCCTCGGCCGCCCCGACGAGGCCCGCGCGGAGTTCCACCGCGCCGCCGCGCTCACCGGCAACGAACGCGAACGCGACCTGCTCCTGCGCCGAGCCTCGGCCGACCCGTCCTGACGGGAGCGCGGACGGCTCCGCGCGGTTCAGGACGGCTCCGCGCGGTTCACCGGCGGGCGGCGAGGCGGGCGTCGGCCTCGATGGGGGAGTACAGGTGCTCCACCACCAGGGCGGCGGCGCCGCGGGTGCCGGCGCGTTCGCCGAGCGTGCCGGTGAGGACCTGCAGGTGGCGGGTGGCGCGGGGCAGGGCCCGCTGGTAGAGCGTCTCGCGGACGCCGGTGACGAAGTGGGTCTCGGCGAGGTCCCCGGCGATCATCAGGATGCCGGGGTTGAGCGTGCACACGACGGTGGTGAGCACCTCGCCGACGCGGCGTCCGGCCTCGCGCGCCAGCCGCACCGCCTCGGGACGCCCGGCCAGCAGGTGCTCGCGCACGCGCGCGCCCGACTCGGCCGGGACGCCGAGCGCGCTCAGCCGCCGGGCCAGGGCACCGCCGCTGGCGACCGCGGCCAGGCAGCCGTGCATGCCGCACATGCAGCGCGCCTCGCTGTCGTGCAGCCGGATGTGGCCGATGTCGCCCGCCCCGCCGTCCACGCCCCGGTACACCGCGCCGTCGACCACCACCCCGGCGCCGATCCCGGTGGACACCTTGACCAGGACGAACGCCCGGCAGCCGGGATGGGCGGCGGACTGCTCGCCGAGCGCCATGAGGTTGGCGTCGTTGTCGACCAGCACCGGCACGTCGAACGAGCGGCGCAGGTGCTCGCGGATCGGGTAGCCGTCCCAGCCGGGCATGATCGGCGGCTCGACGACCCGGCCGGTGCCGAACTCGACCGGCCCGGGAACGGCCACGCCGATGCCGCAGACCTCGCCGGGGGCGCGTCCGGCGGAGTGCAGCAGGCCGGTGAACCACACGCTCAGCTCGTCCAGGACGCGCTGCGGCCCGTCGGCGATGTGCAGCGGCCCGGTGTGCTCGGCCAGCGGGCGCCCGCCCAGGTCCAGCACGGCGGCGCGGGCGTGGGTGGTGTCCAGGTCGGCGGCGAGCACCACGGCGTGGTCCTCGGCGAACACCAGGCGGGTCGGGGGACGCCCGCCCGTCGACGAGGCCACGCCCGACTCGCGCAGCCACCCCGCCTGCAGCAGCGGTTCGAGCCGCTGCCCGAGCGTCGAGCGCGACAGGCCGGTGACGGCCTGCAGCTCGCCGCGGGTGCGGGCCCGCCCGCCGCGGACGAGCGCCAGCAACTGCCCCGACGTCGCCGGCGCCGCACCACCCGTCATGGCTCCCCCTCCGAGGCCTCAGCCCTTGTCGGCACCCGTCGTCAGCCCCTCGGTGAGCATGCGCTGCACCGCGTAGAACAGCGCGACCACCGGGACGGTCAGCACCACCGACCCGGCCATCAGCACCGTCTTGGGCACCTCGATCCCGCTGGACAGCTGCTGCAGCCCCAGCGAGACCGTCCACCGCGACGGGTCGGCCGCCAGGAACAGCAGGGCGAACAGGAACTCGTTCCAGGCGATCATAAAGACGTACAGGCCGGTGGCCATGAGCGAGGGCGCGGCCAGCGGCAGCACCACCGACCAGATGGTGCGCAGCCGCGAGCAGCCGTCCAGGGCCGCGGCCTCCTCCACACTTACCGGGATCGTGGCGAAGTAGTTGCGCAGCATGTAGACCGACACCGGGACGGTCTGCGCCACGTACACGATCGCCAGCCCCACCAGGCTGCCCTGCAGTCCCATCTTGGCGAACATGACGAACAGCGGCACCGCCAGCAGCGTCGCCGGGAACAGGTACACCGCGAAGAACAGCGCGCTGATCTGGCGGCGGCCGAAGAAGCGCAGCCGCGCCGCCGCGTACGCGCCCGGCACCGCGGCGGCCAGGCTGAGCGCCAGCGCGCCCAGCGAGACCAGGGCCGAGTTGCGCAGGAACAGCAGGAAGCCCTGGCCGCCGTCGTCCACCGAGCGCAGCACGTCCCGGTAGGTGTCGAGGGTGAACTCCGACGCGTCCACCCAGAGGCGTCCCGGGTCGAGCAGCAGCCGGTCGATGGGCTTGACCGACAGCAGCACCATGTAGCAGAAGGGGAACAGCACGATGACCGCCAGGAAGGCGATCACGACCAGGCGCAGCGCGCCGAACAGCCGCTCCTCGAACCGCGCCCGCGTCATGCCCTGCCTCAACGTCCCTCCTCCTCCTGGTGCCGGGCCGCGACGAACCGGCCGAACACGCCGAGCAGCACGGCCAGCAGCACCGCCAGCACCAGCGCCTGCGCGGCGGCGGCGCCCACGTCGAACCGGGCGGTCAGGAAGTTGAACACCCGCACCGCCGCCACGTCGGTGCCCGCCCCGCCGCCGGTGAGCAGGTAGACGTCGTCGAACTTGTTGAACGTCATGATGAAGCGCAGCACCGCCAGCAGCGCGATCACCGGCCACAGCTGCGGCAGCAGGATGTGCCGGAACCGCTGGGTGAGCGTGGCGCCGTCCACCATCGCGGCCTCCTCCAGCGACGGCGGCACCGCCTGCAGCCGGGCCAGCAGGAACAGGAACGCGAACGGGAAGTACCGCCACGTCTCGAACGCGATCACGGTCAGCAGCGCCACCGGGACGGGGACGTCCAGCCCGAGCAGCGACAGCGTGGCCTCGCGGCGGCCGAGGAAGTCCATCGGCCGGTCCCAGCCGAACAGCGACCGGCCCCACGCGTTCACCACCCCGAACTCGGGGCTGAGCATGATCTCCCAGACGAACGTCACCGCCACCACCGGCGCCACGTACGGCAGCAGCATCGCGCCGCGCAGCAGGCCCAGCCCGCGGAACGGGCGGCGCAGCGCCAGCGCCGCGACCAGCCCGAGCCCGATCGAGCCGACGGTGCCGCCGACCGCGTAGACGAGCGTGGTGACCAGCGAGCTCCAGAACCCCGACGAGGAGAACACCTGCGTGAAGTTGCGCAGCGTCCAGTCGCCGAACAGGCCGCCGTCGTGGATGTCGACCAGCCGGGACCGCTGGAAGGCCAGCAGCACCGTCCACGCGATCGGCACCACCACCACGACGAGCACAACGACGAGCGTGGGGGAGACGAACGCGAGCCCGGCGCGGTTCTCACGGGCGGCCAGGGTGCGGCGGCCGCGCGGCGGCGCTCCGGTGCCGCCGTCGCCGGGCGGGGCCCCGCGCGAGGGGCTGAGCTGGGTCGTCATCGGTCAACCTCACCAATCGCGAAGGGGCGGGTCATTCGAGGGAGCTGCGGATCTCGGCGACGTCGCCGTCGGCCTGCCGGGCGGCCCCGGCGGCGTCGGTCTGCCCGGACGCCAGGGCCGCCAGCACCTTGGGCACCGGAAGCTCGCCCATCATGGCGCCGACGAGCACGCCCTGGTTCTGCAGGATCCCCCAGCGCTGCATCCGGTCGACGCCGTACCGGACCTGGTCGATCGTCTCCTTGGGATAGATCTGCGACAGCGGCGCGGTGCCCTGCGCCTTGGCCGCCTCCCACTGCCGCTGGAAGCGCCGCGGATCGGAGGGTGTGCCGTTGCGCGCCGGGACCTTGCCTTCGGGCGCCATGCCGAACCAGTCGGCGTAGCCCTCGTCGAACATGTACCGGACGAACCGTTCCGAGGACGCCGTGTGCGCCGTCCGGGTGATCACCCATGAGGTCACCTCGCCGTACTGGGCCGAGCCGCCGGGCCCGGAGATCGCGGTGACCACCCCGCTGTTCTTCGCCAGGAAGCGCGGGTCGGCGCGGCACTCGGGGCAGCTCGGCAGGACGTCCTCGCGCAGGCCCGCCAGCTCGTCCAGCAGCATCGACGACCAGATGATCATCGCGGAGCGGCCGGCGAAGTAGGTGGCGCGGGTGGAGTCGACGGTCTGCGCGCCCTGCGCCGAGTACCTGCCGCTCAGCTCCCCGTACAGGGAGAACGCGGCGCGGCAGGGCGGGGTGTCGAGCGCGACCTCGCCGTCGCGGCCGGTCAGGTGGCAGCCGCCCGCCAGCGCGAGGTCCTCGAAGCTCTGCTGGGTGAACGGGTCGGAGGGGTCGTTGGCCAGGGAGATCCCGTTCAGGCCCGGGCGGTGCAGGGTGCGGGCGGCCGTCAGGAGGTTCTGGTAGGAGTCCGGCGGGGCCAGGCCCGCCCGCTGGAACAGGTCCCTGCGGTAGACGATCAGCTGCGTCCACGAGTCGCTGGGCACGGCGAGCTGACGTCCGCCGTCACGGGTGAACTCCAGGGCCCGCCGGTTGAACGTGCCCGCGCCGAGCCGGTCGACGACCCGTCCGGCGGCGGCCGTGTCGACCAGCTCGCCCGCGGCCATCTGCCGGACCGACGCCAGCGGCACCGCGCCGATCACGTCCGGCAGCCGCCCGGCCGCGGCCGCCGCCATGATCATCTGGCTGAGCCGGCCCTCGTCGACCGTGACGAGCCGCGTCCGGATTCCGGTGTCGCGGGTGAAGCGCTCCAGGATGCCGCGGGTGATGCGGGCCCGCTCGGTGACGTTCTCCAGGCTCCACACCGTGATGGTGCGGCCGTCGCCCCGGCCGGTGCCGGAGCAGGCCGCGAGCAGGGCCGCGCACAGCGCCGCGGCCAGTGCCGCCGCGAGCGTCCTCCTCGGCCCCGCCCGCCGTGTCCCATGCATCGGTCTCCTCCCGCGTCCAGGGTCGGCCACAAGGCCGCCGCCGACTTGCCGTAGAGGGCATGGAACCATTACTTATGTGTTACAGCAAGACATAAGTCAGGATCTTCTCGGTCGAAACACGACCACTACCGCCGGATGACCGCGCCATAGTGGCGCGTGAAGGGATGCCCGTGGAAAGAGTCGTCCAGTCCGCCGGACGCGCGCCGCGCAACGTGCTGGAGTGCTGACGTGGACCGGATCTCATGCCAGGAGCGGCTGCTGCCCGGACGCACCCTCCGGCACCGCTGGGACTTCGCCGTCCGGGCCGGGTACGCGGCGATCGAGCTGTGCGCACCGGGCGAGCCGCGCGACCGCCTGCCCGAACTGCGCGCGGCGGCGCGCGACGGGGTCGTCATCCGCACCGTGTGCGCCGGGACGCCGCCGGACACGAACGACCCGGGGGCGTGGCGGGACGCGGCCGAACGGGTCAGGACGCATCTGTCGGTGATCGCCGAGCTGGGCGGGGCCGGGGTCGTCACCCCCGTGCCCACGCCGCCGTCCTCCGACGGCGCGGCCGGTGACCGTGGACCGTTCCCGGACGTCGTGGCCGAGCTCGGCGAGCACGCGGCCAAGGAGGGCGTCACGCTGTTCCTCGCGCCGCTCAACCGCTACGAGCACCCCACGGTGAACCGGCTGGAGCAGGCCGTCGCCCTCGTCCGCGAGGTGGGGCTCGGCTCGGTGCGCGTGGCCGCCGGGACGTTCCACATGAACATCGAGGAGGCCGACCCCGCCGCGGCCGTCCTGGCGGCGGCGCCGTGGCTGGGGCACGTGCACCTCAGCGACTCCAACCGCCTGCCGCCGGGCGCCGGCCACCTCGACTGGCCGGTGCTGCTCGGCGCCCTGGACGCGGCCGGCTACGACGGCGACCTGGCGGTCGAGGGCCGGGTCCCGGACGAGCCGGAGAAGGCCATGGCGTCGGTCCCCGCCTTCCTGCGGCGGGCGTCGCTCCGGCCGGGGAGGGCGGCGCCGTGAGCTTCTCCGCGACCGTGCGGGCGACCCGTTCGGACCCCCTGGACGTCGCCGGCCTGCGCCGGGCCGCCGCCCGCGTCCTGCTGACGAACTGGACGGGCTCGTCGACCGTGCCGTCCCGCACCCTGTACCCGCACCAGTGGAGCTGGGACTCGGCGTTCATCGCGCTCGGCCTGCGGCACCTGTCGCCGCGCCGGGCCCAACGCGAACTGGAGACGCTGCTGGGCGCCCAGTGGGACGACGGGCGCCTGCCGCACATCGTCTTCGACACGGCGACCCCGGCGGACGCCTACTTCCCCGGCCCGCACTTCTGGCGCGCGGGGCCGTACCCGGGCGTGCGCACCTCCGGGATCGTCCAGCCGCCCGTGCACGCCCTGGCCGCGTGGGAGGTGTTCCGGGCCGACCCGGCCGAGGCCGGGCGGCGCCGCTTCCTGTCCCGCGCCTATCCGCGGCTGGCCGCCTGGCACCGCTACCTGGGCACGCGCCGCGACCTGGGCGGGCGCGGCCTGGCGGCGATCGTCCATCCGTGGGAGTCGGGCATGGACAACAGCCCGTGCTGGGACGGCCCGCTGGCCCGTGTCGAGCCGGTGCCGCCGTCCCGGTTCCGGCGCCGCGACCTCGACCACGCCGCCTCGGCCGACCGTCCCACCGACCTGGACTACGGCAGGTACGTGCGGCTGGCCTCCGACTACCGCGACCACGGCTACGACGACGCCGCCACGCCGCACGCGTTCGCCGTCGAGGACCCGGCGTTCAACGCGCTGCTGGTGCTGTCCGAGCTGGCCCTGGCGCGCGTCGCCGACGCGGTCGGCGCCGACCCGGCCCCGCACCGCAAGCGCGCCGAGGAGATCACCGCGGCGCTGCTGGACCTGCTGTGGGACGCGCCGAGCGGCCTGTTCCTGTGCCGCGACCTCGTCGGCGGCGGGCTGATCCGCGAGTACGGCGTCGCCGGGCTGGTGCCGCTGGCCGTGCCCGGGCTGCCGGTCGCCGCCGACCTGCTGCGCACCGCGGCCGGCGAGCGGTTCGGGCTGGGCCGCGTGCACATGGTGCCCAGCTACGACCTGACCGGCCACGCGTTCGAACCCGCCCGCTACTGGCGCGGGCCGAGCTGGTTCAACATCAGCCGGCTCGTCCATCTGGGGCTGCTCGAACACGGCGAGACGGCGCGGGCGGACGCGCTGCGCGCCTCGATGCTGCGCGCGGCCGCCCGGTCGGGCTTCGCCGAATACGTCGACCCGCTGACCGGCGAGGGGCACGGCTCCACCGGCTTCGCCTGGACGGCCGCCACCGTCCTGGACCTGCTCGCCCGCGGCTGACCGGAGAACCGGGCGATTTCACATGGCGGCCCGATCCGGGATTGCCCCGAAGATCGGACATGGTGGAGGGTTCGCCTGGCGACGAATCCGGAGTTCTTGACAGATTTCCGGGGTCTTCGTCTAATGCAGGTCCGGCATGTCGCGGCACGGCCGGGCCGTGCGCCTTCGGGGGGCCGAACGGGGGTGGTCGACGAAGCGAGGGCCGATGAGCGTTCACCGCGGTCACCGGGCGCGCCGCGCCCCGTCCCGGCATCCGGTGCGGGCGATGCTCGCCGCGACCGCGGGCCTGGTGGTGCTCACCGGGGTCGGCGCGTACGCCCTCACCCGGGCGGCCGGATGCGCCGTCGACGACCGGTTGACCCTCGACGTGGCGGCCGCGCCCGAGCTGGCGCCCGCCCTGCACGCCGCGGCGGACCGCTTCGCCCTGCTGCGGCACCGCGTGGACGGGCGGTGCGTGCGGGCGCGCGTCCGCCCCGCCGACCCCGCCGCCATGACCACCCTGCTCACCGGGCAGGGCGTGGTGCCCGGCGCCGGCGCCCGGCCCGACGTGTGGATCCCCGACTCGGCGCTGTGGACCTCCCTGGTGCGCACCGCGCCCGGCGGCGGACGGCCCTTCCAGCCGCGGCCCACGTCCGTCGCGCGTTCCCCGATCGTGGTCGGCGTGCCGCGCGCGGCCGCGCCGCCCACGCCGCAGACGTCCTGGGACCGGCTGCTCGAACCCGCCGCCGCCGTCGCTGGCGCCGACCGGAACCCGCGGGATGCCCAGGAGCCGCGGAACCCCGCGGACGCGGAGGAGGCCGCCGACTCGCCGTCCGCGCAGGCCGCCCGTCCGCGCGTTCCCGACCCGGCGCGCAGCGCGACCGGCCTGGCCGCCCTCGTCGTCGCCGACGACCTGCTGGCCGGCGTCCCCGAGCGGCAGGCCGTGTTCACCGGCCTGGTGCGGGCCGTCCGCGAGAACGCCGTCCCGTCGGTGAGCGGCGCCCTGGCCGAGGCCGCCCGGGGACGGCCCGGCACGGTGCTGGCGTCCGAGCAGGCCGTGTTCGCCTACAACCGGAGCGGCCCGCCCCACCCGGCGTCGGCGCTCTATCCGGCGGAGGGCACGGTGTGGCTGGACTACCCCTTCGCCATCACCACCGGCGACCGCGACCGGGCCCGTGCCGCGCGCCTGCTGGAGGACGCCCTCACCGACGAGCGCACCGCCGCCGAGCTGCGCGCGTACGGGTTCCGCACCTCCTGGGCGCGGGGGCCCGCGTCGTTCGGGCCGGGCACCGGCACCCAGGACGGATCGCCGCGGGCGCTGCCGCCGCCCGCACCCGCCGACGTGCGGCGGATCGTCCAGTCCTACGCCCGCCTGTCGCTGAGCACCCGGCTGCTGGTGCTGTTCGACATCTCCGGCTCGATGGCGGAGAAGGTCGCGCCCGGCGTCGACCGGCTGCAGGCGACCGCGGCGGTCGCCCAGACGGGGCTGCAGCTGCTGGCCGACGACAGCGAGCTGGGCGTCTGGGTGTTCTCCACGCACCTGAAGGGCGACCAGGACTGGGTGGAGCAGGTGCCGCTCGCCCCGCTCGGCGAGCGCATCGGCTCGGTCACCCACCGCCAGCGCATCCTGTCGCAGTTCGGCCGCCTGGAGGCCGAGCGCGGCGGCGACACCGGCCTGTACGACTCGCTGCTGGCCGCGTTCCGGTTGATGCGGCGCACCTACAAGCCGGAGATGGTCAACACGGTGCTGGTGTTCACCGACGGCCGCAACGAGGACGACGAGGGCGCCTCCTTCGAGGAGACGCTGGCCGGGCTGCGCCGCGAGTACGACCCGAGGCGGCCGGTCCAGGTGATCCTGCAGGGCTACGGCGAGGACGTGGCGGTGGAGGAGCTGGAGGGGCTCGCCCAGGCCACCCGGGGCATCGTGCAGATCGCCCACACCCCCGAGGAGAGCAAGCGGCTGTTGCTGGAGGCGATGTCGCGCCGCGTCTGCACCCCCGACTGCTGAAACCGGGGGCGCGGACCCGCCGCCTCAGGTCTCGTCGATGACGGCCCGCAGGATCCGCGGGGTCTCGGTGGCGGGCTCGGCCAGCGTGGCCATCTGGTTGAGGGTGTGCCGGAAGGCGTCGACGTCCTCGGGCTTGTCGACGTACTCGGCGCCGTTCGGCCGCGCCAGGTACACCACGTCCGGGAGTTCGGCCTCGGACTGGCGCAGCAGCGTGATCGGGCCGCCGACGCCCGGGTAGCCGCCGGCGGCGAACGGCATCACCTGCACGGTGACGTGCGGCAGCCGGGACATCTCGGCCAGATGCCGCAGCTGCGCGCGCATGACCTCGGCCCCGCCGAACGGGCGGCGCAGCGCGGCCTCGTCGATCATCGCCCACAGGTGCGGCGGACGGGACCGCTCCAACATCCGGCCGCGCCGCATCCGCAGCTCCACCCGGCGCTCGACGGTCTCGGCCGGCTCGTCGCCGTGGGTCAGCGCGATCACCGCGCGGGCGTAGTCGGGCGTCTGCAGCAGTTCGGGCACCACGTGCGACTCGTGGCAGCGGACCACCCCGGCGGACTGCTCCAGCCCCAGGTACGTCTCGTACCACTGCGGGATGATCTCGTGGTAGGGCTGCCACCAGCCCGGCGTTCCCGCCTGCTCGGCCAGCGCCAGCAGCACCGCCCGCTCGGCCTCGTCGGTCACCCCGTACAGGGTGAGCAGGTCGGTCAGGTCGCGCTCCTTGAACCCGGTGCGGCCGGTCTCCATCCGGCTGATCTTGGACTCGGAGCCGCGGATCAGCCTGCCCGCCTCCGCGCGGCCGATCCCGCGCTCCTCCCGCAGCGCGCGCAGCCGCGCCCCCAGCAGCATGCGCGCCACGGTGGGCCCCGGCGCCATCTCGTCCGGTCCGGGCTCGCGCGGCCGCGCCAGCGAGGCCAGCTGGACGCTCAGCACGCGGCGGGGCGAGGCGAGCCCGCCCGCCGCCGGCTGCGGATCACCGTACGCGTCGTCCGACACCGAACCTCCTCCCGAGCGCGTGGCCGGGCGCGGCCACCGGACAAATGTATGCGCAACGGGCACTGCTGTCAGCGCCTGACAGAGAGCCGCAGGTCCCGGGCGCGGACCGTCCGCCGGGCGGTCACCGGGCCGGGGTCTCGTCGTCGTACAGCCGGGTCACGATCCTGCCGTCCCGGGTGAGATAGCCGTTGATGACGCCCTTGGTGCTGTGCGGGGCGGCGAAGTTGCCGCGCGGGTCCAGCGCGATCGCCGCGCCCGTGGCGCCCAGCGCCGGGATCTTCTCGGTGATCACCTTGGCGGCGGCCGCGTGCACCGGCTGCCGGGTGTACTCCATGAGCGCGGAGATGTCGTGGGCGGCCACGCCGCGGATGAACGCCTCGCCGGTGCCGGTGCACGACACCGCGACGGTGCGGTTGCTGGCGTAGGTCCCGGCGCCGATGACGGGGGAGTCGCCCACCCGCCCGACCTGCTTGTTGGTCAGCCCCCCGGTGGACGTGGCGGCCGCGACGTTGCGTCCGCCGTCCACCGCCACCGCGCCGACCGTGCCGCCGACCTCGGTGTGCTGCGGCCGGGCGGCGGACGCGGCGCCACCGCCGGCGGTGTTGCCCTTGGCGGCCATGAGCTGGTCCCAGCGCTTCTGCGTCCAGAAGTAGTCCTGGGGCGTGTACGGGACGCCGTTGCGCAGGGCGAACTGGTCGGCGCCCTTTCCCGCCATGAACACGTGCGGCGACTTCTCCATCACCATCCGCGCGAGCGAGATCGGGTTCTTGGTGTTGTGCACCCCGGCGACGGCGCCCGACCGCAGGTCCTTGCCGTTCATGATGGACGCGTCGAGTTCCTGCTCGGCGTCGGTGTTGAACACCGCGCCCTTGCCGGCGTTGAAGTTCGGGTCGTCCTCCAGCACGTTGACGGCCTTCTCGACGGCGTCCAGCACCGGACGGCCGTCCTTGAGCGCCGCGTGCCCGGCCTTCAGCGCGCGGGTCAGCCCGTCCCGGTACGCCTTCTCCTGCTCGGGGGTCAGGCTGCCGCGCGGCAGGGACCCCGCCCCGCCGTGCACCGCGATGACCACGTCCCGCACGACGGGCTGCGCGGGCGCGGCCTGGGCCGGCGCCTGCGCGGGGGACTGGGCGCGGACGGCGGCGCCGGCCGTCGTCTGGGCGCCCGACAGGCCGGCGACCAGGACGCCGAGCCCGGTGAGCAGCGGCAGGACACGCTTGGCGGGCAGGGTGCGGGACGGCATGGGGACCTCCTCGGGGAGCCGGACGCCCCGGTTCTCCCCACGGCCCCCAGAGGCCACACGAGCAAAACCTGCCAAACGCCTTACATCACCCAGCGGCGGAAGCCGCCCTCGCTGTTGATCACCTGCCCGGTGATCCACGCGGCGTCGTCGGACACCAGCCAGCGCACCAGCCGCGCCACGTCCTCGGGCCGGCCCCAGCGCCCGGCGGGCAGCGCCCGGCCCACCCGCCGCGTCAGCTCCTCGTCGGCCCAGCCGGTGTCCACCGGGCCGGGGTTCACCGCGTTGACGGTGATGCCCCGGTCGGCCAGCGCGTCCGACAGGCTCAGCGTCATCTGGTGGATCGCGCCCTTGCTGATCGCGTACGGCAGCTCCCCGCTCATCGGCGCCAGGTGCTGGCCGGAGGTGAACAGCACCACGCGGCCGCCGGGACGCGCGTCGTCGTGCGCGGCCGCGAACGCCTGGGTGAGCAGCACGCCGGCGCGCGTGTTCACCGCCCAGCTCAGGTCCAGCTCGTCGGCGGTGACCTCGGCCAGCGTCTGGTAGGAGCTGCGCGCGTGGTTGACCACCAGCACGTCCACCGCGCCGAACGTGTCGACCGCGTGGGCCACGACCCGCGCGGGCGCGGCCGGGTCGGCGAGGTCGGCGGCGAGGTGCGCCAGGTGCGGACCGGTGCCGCCGAGCTCGGAGAGCACGCCGTCGATCCCGGCGGGGTCGGCGCCCCAGGGCTGCTCGGCGTCCGCGGGCGCCCACGAGTGCGCCAGCACGCGGGCGCCCGCCGCCAGCAGGTCGCGCGCCACGGCGAACCCGATGCCCTGGCGGCGGCTCACCCCCGTCACGATCGCCACGCGGCCGTCCAGGGGCAGGGTGCTGTGAGGGTTCGTCATGGCGCCACACCGTCGCGGCTCGCCGCCTCGGCCGTCAACACGTTTTCCGCGCCCGGGGCGCCGCCCGCGGATCCGCGGCGGCGCGGTCTCAGGGGCGGACCGCGTAGCGGCGCACGCCGCCGTCCTCGGACACGTCGAGCACGCCCTGGTCGGCGAGCACGTCGAGATGCGCGTCGATCTCCAGCACGGCCAGCATGCGGCTGAACACGTCCAGGTCGTCCAGCGTGCGGCGCCGCCGCGTCCACGGCATGGCGGCCGCCACCTCGAACGCCGTGGACCGTCCCGCGCGCACCTGCCCGGCGGCGACGTCGAGCCGTTCCTCGTGGTGGCGCAGCAGCTCCTCGACGCGCGTGCGGGTGCTCGGCGCGACCGGGCCGTGCGCGGGCAGCAGCAGCGTGTCGGGCATGTCGCGGACGAGCCGCAGCGACGCCAGGTAGCTGCGCAGCGGCTTGGGCTCCGGCTCGGTCTCCAGCCCGATCGACGGGGTGATGTGCGGCAGCACGTGGTCGCCGGCGAACAGCAGCCCGGCCGCGGCGTCGCGCAGCACGACGTGCCCGCGGGTGTGGCCGGGCGTGGCGAACACGTCCAGGCCCCGGCGGGTCAGCGCGACGCGCTCGCCGTCGTCCAGCCACGCGTCGGGCAGCGTGTGCGGCAGGTCGCGCTCCTCGGGCCGCACGCCCAGCGCGGCGATCTCGTCGGCGATCTGGAACGCGCCGCACCGGCGCAGCAGCTCCACCTGACGCGGATGCAGGCCCTTGCTCACGTCGAACGCCTCGAGGGAGTGCCGTTCGCCGCGGCCGATGCGCACCCGCGTGCCGAACTCCTCGCGCAGCGCCAGGGCCTGCGAGTAGTGGTCCCAGTGGGCGTGGGTGACCAGGAACTGCGCCACGTCGTCGAGGCGGTGCCCCAGCAGGCGCAGCGCCCCCTCCAGCGTCCTGCGGGTGTCCGGCATCGCCCAGCCGGAGTCCACCACGACCAGCCCGCCCGGGTCCTCGATCACGTAGACGTTGACGGCGTGCAGGGACGCGACGGGCAGCGGGAGGGGGATGCGGTGGACGCCCGGGGCGACGGGGTGCGCGCCCGGCTCGGTCCAGTCCGCGGGCTGCTCCAGGGCCGGTACCGCCACCTGCGTTCCTCCAGTTCTCGGCCGCGATGTCCAGGGGTGACGGTACCTCATGCCAGAATCGCGTTCTGAATTCGGGGGTGCGGGCCGGCCGCGGCGTCACCGGGGGCGGGCGGCCTCGTCGGCGGCGCCGCGGGCCCGGGCGGCGGCCTGCGCGGCGTGCGAGCGCGCCTCCTCGGCCCGGTCGAGACGGCGCCGCGCCGCCTCCTCGCGCTCGACGGCCCTGTCCAACTCGCGCCGCAGCCGCCTGACGTCGGCGGCGGCCTCGGCCAGATGCTCCTTGGCGGCGACCACCTCGGCGTCGTGCTCGGCGAGGGCGCGCTCCGCCTGCTCGGCGCGCGCGGCGGCCTTCCGTGCGTGTTCCTCCTGTGCGCTGCGGGCCCTGTCCCGGGCGGCCTGCCCGGCGCGCTGACGTTCGGCGGCCTGCGATTCGGGCCGATTCTCGGCCTTCCCGCGGGCCTTGGCCGGCTGCGGCGGGCGCGGCCGGGGCGGGGCGAGGGCGAACCCGGCCGGGACGAAACCGGCGTGGCTGCGCGGCCTGGTCAGGCGCCCCTCCCGGACCTCCTCGGCCACGTCGGTGTCCACGGTGGCCGCCTGCAGGGTGTCCTCGACCTCGCGGACGGCGTCGTCGCGCAGCGGATGGCCCGCCTCGCGCGCCAGCCGCCCCGCCGTGCGCACCAGCAGCGTGACCAGCTCACCGCGCCGCTGCTCCAGCCCGCCGATGGGACCGCCGGACGCCCACGCCTCGCGCATCTGCTCCCCGACGTCGAGCAGCCACCCCAGTTCCTCGCCCGCCGCACGGCTCAGCAGGTTGACCGCCCAGGCGGGCAGCGTGGGACGCCGCAGGGCGCCGACGCGCTTGGCGAGCGCCGCGTCGCCCGCCCTCCGGGCCTGTTCGACGAGCCGCTTGCGCGTGGCCACGAACTCCTCGGGCGTCACCCCGTACAGCTCGTGCGCGGCACTGGAGAAGTCCACACCCCACCCTTACCCGCGCGGCGGTGCCGTCAGGGCGTCCGGCGCGAGGGCCGGCGGCCGCTCCGGCGGCGCCGCGTGACATTCCCCACGGCCCCTGACGCTGATCAAGACAACTGATCGGGAACGTCGGTGCCGGAGGGAGCGGGGCGATGGGCTTCTGGGGCTATCTCGTGGTGGGGCGGGACGACCGTCCGCTGCCGGAGCTGTACACGATGCGGCCCTACCACAGCGGGATCGCCGGGAACCGGGCGCGCGCCGACAACTGGCAGGTCTGCTCGCTCGGCTCGGGCGTCGCCGTCCCCGACACCGTGCGGCTGCTGGTGGACCTGTCGGCCGAGACGCGCGCGCCCGCCCTCATGGCCTCGGTCGTCAACGACGACTGCGTGTCGGTCGAGGGGTTCAGCTCGGACGGCTACTGGCAGGCGTGCCCGCCCAGGCGGGGCCGGGACGGGGCCGCCGCCGGCCGGTGGGAGCTCCGCGAGGAGGCGTGCGCCCGCGAGGCCGCCGCCCGCGCGGCGGGCTGGGCGGTGGCCGCCGGCCGCTCTGTCACGGCCGAGCCGATCGCGGCCCTGCTGATCACGTGCGGCGACCGCCGCGTCGACGGCTTCTTCGAGGAGTTCCTCGTCCGGCTCGGACTCGGCCCCTGCCCCAACTAGCGTCCGCCCGCCTCAGCGGGTGTCGAGGAAGCGGTCCAGGACGCGGGTGCCGAACCGCAGGCCCTCCACGGGGACGCGCTCGTCCACGCCGTGGAACATGCCCTGGTAGTCCAGGTCCGGGCCGAGCAGCAGCGGCGCGAACCCGAAGGTGCGGATGCCGATCCGGTGGAACGCCTTGGCGTCGGTCCCGCCCGACATCACGTACGGCACCGGATGCGCGGCCGGGTCCTCGGCCCGCAGCGCGCCGGCCAGCGCCGCGAACGTCGGCCCGGCCGGGTCGGCGGACGGCGCGTCGTCCTCGTTGATGAACTCGCGCGTCACCGCCGGGCCGAGCAGCCGGTCCACGGTGGCCAGGAACTCCTCCTTGGTGCCGGGCAGGAAACGGCCGTCGACCTGCGCGGTCGCCATCCCCGGCACGACGTTGACCTTGTAGCCGGCGTCCAGCCGGGTCGGGTTCAGCGAGTTGCGGATCGTGCCCTCGAACAGCCGGCCGACCCGGCCGAGCCGCCGGGCCTCCTCGTCCAGCCGGTCGTGGTCGATGGTGGTGCCGAGCGCGTCGGCCAGGCCGTCCAGCAGCGCCCGCACGCCCGGGGTGAGCCGCACCGGCCACTCGTGGGCGGCCAGCCGCGACACCGCGTGGCACAGCTCGGCGACGGCGTTGTCGGGCGCGGGCTTGGAGCCGTGCCCGGCCGTGCCGCGCGCGGTCAGCCGCATCCACGTCGTGCCGCGCTCCCCGGTGGCGATCGGGTAGATGCGCTTTTCGGGCAGGGACCCGTCGGCCGCGTGCGGCGTGACGCTGAACCCGCCGGACTCGCTGATCGCCTCGGTGACGCCGGTGAAGAACTCGCGGTGCTCGCGCGCCACGTGGTACGAGCCGAGGCGGCCCGTGCACTCCTCGTCGGCCAGGAACGCCAGCACCAGGTCGCCGCGCGTGCGGCGGCCCTCGCGCAGCCGCTGCCGCACCACCGCCAGCGTCATGGCGAGCGTGCCCTTCATGTCGACGGCGCCGCGCCCCCACACGCAGCCGTCGCGCACCTCGCCGGAGAACGGGTGCACCGTCCACTCGGCCGCGTCGGCGGGCACCACGTCCAGGTGCCCGTGGATCAGGAAGGCCGGGGCCGACGGGTCGGTGCCGGGGACGCGGGCCAGCGTGCTCGCCCGCCCCGGCTCCGACTCCACCACGACGGACTCGGCGCCTACCTCGTCCAGCAGCCCGGCCACGTACTCGGCGGCGGGCCGTTCGGGGTGCGCGTCGCCCTCGCCGCGGTTGACCGTGGCGAAGCGGATCAGGGTGGCGCACAGCTCGGCCACCTCCTGCGCCGCCGTGCGCGCGGGCGCCGGGGCCTGGGTCATCGAGGACCGCCTTTCGCAGGGTTCCTTCGTTTTCGTCGTGCGCTGACCTCAACCGATGCCAATGGTCCGAGATCCATGTTTCGATCCGGTGACGAATCGTTCATCGGCGTACCGAAATCGTCCCAGCGGTATGACGCTTCCTGCAACGCGCCGGACCCGGGCGGGACCATCCGTGCCGCGCCCGCGCCAGAGGGCGGTGCCAGAGGGAGGACCATGACCAGTCGCAAGGGGGTGACCCGGCGGGCGGCCGGGCTCACCGTGGTGCTGATGACGCTCGCCATCGGGACCGCGGCCTGCGGAGGCGACGGCGGATCGAGCGACGGCACGTTCGTCGCCGGTCACCCCGAACCCGACCACCTCATCCCGGGCAACACCACCAGCGCCTACTCCTGGGACGTGACGGACGAGCTGTTCGAGAACCTGGTCGGCCTCGACAAGAACGGCAACGTCGTCGAGCAGGCCGCCCAGTCGGTCGAGAGCAAGGACCAGAAGGTCTGGACGATCAAGCTGCGTCCCGGGCAGAAGTTCCACAACGACGAGCCCGTCACCGCCCAGAGCTTCGCCGACGCCTGGAACCACGCCGCCTACGGCCCCAACGGCTTCCAGGGCAACGACTACTTCTCCCAGATCCAGGGGTACGCCGACCTCAACCCCGAGGACGAGAACGCCAAGCCCAAGGCCGACAAGCTGTCGGGCGTCAAGGTCGTCGACGACCTGACCCTGCAGGTCACCCTGGACGCCCCGTTCAGCCAGTTCAAGCTGCTGCTGACCCACCCCGCGTACGCGCCGCTGCCCAAGGCCGCGTTCGCCGACATCAAGGCGTTCGACAACAAGCCGATCGGCAACGGCCCGTACATGATGGACGGCTCCTGGGAGCGCAACCGGCAGGTCAAGCTCAAGGTGTTCCCCGGGTACACCGGCCCGCGCAAGCCCCGCAACAAGGGCGTCACCTGGAAGAGCTACGCCAGCGCCGACACCGCCTACACCGACCTGCGCGCGGGCCGCATCGACGTGATGCAGTCGATCCCCGCGGCCAAGGTGCCCGAGGCGCAGCGGATCCTGGGCGAGCGGGTGCTGCCCCGCCAGACCGGCACGTTCGACTACCTGGGCTTCCCGGTGTTCGACAAGCGGTTCGCCAACCCCGACCTGCGCCGCGCGATCTCCATGGCGATCGACCGCAACGGCATCAACAAGGCCGTCTACAACGGCACCTACACCGTCGCCGACTCGATGCTGCCGCCGCTGATCAAGGGCCACCGCAAGGGCGCCTGCGGCGAGCTGTGCACCTACGATCCGGCCAAGGCCAAGCAGCTGTTCGACAAGGCGGGCGGCTTCTCCGGGACGCTGGAGCTGTACTTCTCCAACGCCCAGCCCAGCTACGAGCAGTGGATGCAGATCGTCGCCAACCAGCTCAAGCAGAACCTCGGCATCCAGGACATCCAGTTCCGCAAGATCCCGGTGTCGGACTACCTGTCGATGCTGCGCGCCCGTGAGGAGAAGGGCCCGTACCGGCAGAACTGGGAGGCCGACTACCCCAGCGCCCAGAACTACCTGGAGCCGCAGTTCCACTCCACCAAGAACCGCATGGGCTGGACCAGCAAGGAGTTCGACGACCTGATCGCCAAGGGCAACGCCGCCCCGACCGAGCAGGAGGCGATCGCCCTCTACAACCAGGCCGAGGACGTGGCGCTGCGCGAGGCCCCGATGGTTCCGCTGTGGATCTGGCAGGGCTTCGGCGGCAAGTCCGACAAGGTGGACAACGTCACCATCACCCCCTACGCCATGGGCCTGGTCACCCACGAAGTGACGGTGAAGTAGCCGGGCATGTGGCGCTATGTCGCGCGGCGGGTGCTGCAGGCGATCCCGGTCTTCCTGGGCACCACGTTCCTGATCTACGCCATGGTGTTCGCCCTGCCCGGCGACCCGATCCAGGCGCTGGCCGGGGAGAAGCCCCTGGCCCCGTCGGTGGTGCACGCGCTGCGGGAGCGCTACAACCTCAACGACCCGCTGCTGGTGCAGTACGTCAAGTACCTGGGCGGGCTGTTCCGGGGCGACCTCGGCGAGACCTTCGACGGGCAGAACGTCGCGGACGTGCTGTCGGGCCGCTGGACGGTCACCGCACAGCTCGCCCTCACCGCGTGGCTGTTCGAGCTGGTCATCGGGATCGCGCTCGGGGTGTGGGCCGGGCTGCGGCGCGGGCGGCTGGCCGACACGCTCGTGCTGGGCGGCACCACCCTCGTCATCGCCGTGCCGGTGTTCGTCCTCGGCTACACCGCGCAGCTCGTCCTCGGCCTGAACCTGGGGCTGTTCCCCACGGCCGGGGCGGACGACGGGTGGCCGATGAGCTACCTGCTGCCGGGGCTGGTGCTCGGGTCGCTGGGCCTGTCGTACGTGGCGCGGCTGACCCGCACCAGCCTGGCCGAGAACCTGCGCGCCGACTACGTGCGCACCGCCCACGCCAAGGGGCTGACCAAGGCGCGCGTCGTCGGCCGGCACACGCTGCGCAACTCGCTGATCCCCGTGGTGACCTATCTCGGCGTCGACTTCGGCTCGCTGATGGGCGGCGCCATCGTCACCGAGGGCATCTTCAACCTGCCCGGCATCGGGCAGCAGGTCTTCGAGTCGATCCAGCTCAAGGAGGGGCCGGTGGTCGTCGGCGCGGTCACCCTGCTGGTGCTGATCTTCCTGGCCGTCAACCTGCTGGTGGACCTGCTGTACGGGCTGCTCGACCCGAGGATCCGCTATGACTGACAAGATCGCAGACGCGGACGACGTGCTGCCGGAGCCGGATGCGCTCGACGCGCCGGACGTGGGCGCGGTCGTCCCCGGCACCACGGCGGCCGTCGCCGCGCAGGCCGGCGGCCTGGTCTCGGGGGCGTCGCTGTGGCAGGACGCCTGGCACGACCTGCGGCGCCGCTGGCTGTTCTGGGCGTCGGCGGCGATCCTGCTGCTGGTGGGCGTCATGGCGGTGGCGCCGGGGCTGTTCACCGACCGCGGCAAGAACGAGAACTGCGACCCCAACGCCTCCAAGCTGCCGCCGGGCGACGGGCACCTGTTCGGCACCGACGTGTCGGGCTGCGACTACTACGCCCACGTCGTCCACGGCGCCCGCCCCACCCTGCTGATCGGCGTGGCGGTGACGTTGTTCGCGCTGGTCATCGCCGTGGTGTTCGGGATGCTGGCGGGCTACTACGGCGGCGCGCTGGACGCCCTCATCGCCCGGATCACCGACGTGTTCTTCGGGCTGCCGTTCGTGCTGGGCGCCACGGTGATCCTGGTGGCCTTCCCCGGGCACGGCATCGGCGCGATGACGCTGGTGCTGGTGCTGCTCGGCTGGACCACCATGATCCGCATCATGCGGGCGCAGGTGATCGCGGTGCGGGACGCCGACTACGTGCAGGCGGCGCGGCTGCTCGGCGCGTCCGACCTGCGCGTCATGCGCCGCCACATCCTGCCCAACGCGATCGCCCCGGTGATCGTGGTGGCCACGCTCAACGTCGGCAACGTGATCGCGGGGGAGGCGACGCTGGACTTCCTCGGCGTGGGCCTGCAGTATCCGCAGGTGTCGTGGGGCCTGCAGCTCAACCAGGCGCAGTCCTACTTCGTCGACCACCCGCATCTGCTGATCTTCCCCGCGGTGTTCCTGTCGGCGACCGTGCTGAGCTTCCTGATGCTCGGCGACGCCGTCCGGGACGCCCTCGACCCCAGGCTGCGGTGACAAGGTGACCGACGTACCGAAGACGACCGGACCGGCGAAGGCCGCCGGACCGGCGGAGCCGACCGGGCCGGCGGAGGCGGCCGGGCTGCTCGAGGTGACGGACCTGAGCGTGGAGTTCGCCGTCCGCGGGCAGACCGTGCGGGCCGTCAACGGCCTGTCGTACACCCTCGGCGAGAGCGAGACCGTCGCGATCCTCGGCGAGTCCGGCTCGGGCAAGAGCGTGGCCGCGCAGGCCGTCATGGGCATCCTGGACACCCCGCCCGCCCGGATCACCGGCGGGTCGGTGCGGCTGCGCGGCGAGGAGCTGCTCGGCATGCCCGAGCGGCGCCGCCGCGCCTACCGCGGCGCCCGCATCTCGATGATCTTCCAGGACGCGCTGACCGCGCTGAACCCGGTGTTCACCGTCGGCGACCAGCTGTCGGAGATGTTCCAGGTGCACCGGGGGATGAAGCGCCGCGAGGCCAGGGCGCGGGCGGTGGAGCTGATGGAGCGGGTGCGCATCCCGGCCGCCCGCACCCGGCTGGGCGACTACCCGCACCAGTTCTCCGGCGGCATGCGCCAGCGCATCATGATCGCCATGGCGCTGGCGCTGGAGCCGGACGTGCTGATCGCCGACGAGCCCACCACGGCGCTGGACGTGACGGTCCAGGCGCAGATCATGCGGTTGCTGGCCGAACTGCGGGACGAGCTGCGCATGGGCATGGTGCTCATCACTCACGACCTGGGGGTGGTGGCGGGCGTCGCCGACCGGATCGTGGTGATGTACGCGGGGTCGGTGGTCGAGCAGGCCACGGCCAAAGAGCTGTACGCGCGGCCCGCCCACCCGTACACGGCGGGGCTGCTGGCGTCGGTGCCGCGGCTGGACCGCAAGGGCGCGCCGCTCGTCCCCATCAAGGGCGCGCCGCCGAACCCGGCCGCGCTGCCGCCCGGCTGCCCGTTCCACCCGCGCTGCCCGCGCGCCGAGGCGGTGTGCGCGGCGGAGCGTCCGCCCGTGGTGGAGGTCGGCGCGCCGGGGCACACCGCCGCCTGCCACTTCGCCGAGGAGGTGCACGGTGCCCGGCAGTGACAACGACGCGTCGGGGGGTCGCGGGGGGTCGTCCCCCCGCCGGGACACGGCTCCGATCCTCCAGGTGGAGGGGCTGGTCAAGCACTACCCCGTCACGCAGGGCGTGGTGTTCAAGCGCACCGTGGGGCGGGTGAAGGCGGTCGACGGCGTCGACCTCGAACTGCGGCGCGGCGAGACGCTCGGCGTCGTCGGGGAGTCGGGGTGCGGCAAGTCGACGCTGGCCAAGCTGCTGCTGGCGGCCGAGCGTCCCACGGCCGGGACGGTGCGGTTCGACGGACGCGACGTGTTCGCGCTGCCGCGCCGCGAGCTGCGGGCGCTGCGCCGCCGCGTCCAGATGGTGCTGCAGGACCCGTACTCGTCCCTCAACCCCCGCATGACCGTCGGCGACATCGTGGGGGAGCCGTTCGAGATCCATCCGGAGGCGGCGCCCAAGGGGGAGCGGCGGGCGCGGGTCCAGGAGCTGCTGGAACTCGTCGGCCTCGATCCCGGGCACGTCAACCGCTACCCGCACCAGTTCTCCGGCGGGCAGCGCCAGCGCATCGGCATCGCCCGCGCGCTGGCGCTGCGGCCGGACGTCATCGTGTGCGACGAGCCGGTGTCGGCGCTGGACGTGTCGGTGCAGGCGCAGGTGATGAACCTGCTCGCCGAGCTGCAACGCGAGCTGGGCCTGGCGTACGTGTTCATCGCGCACGACCTGGCCGCCGTCCGGCACATCTCCGACCGGATCGCGGTCATGTACCTCGGCAAGATCGTCGAGACGGGCGACGAGGCGCGGATCTACGAGCATCCCACCCACCCCTACACGCAGGCGCTGCTGTCGGCCGTGCCCGTCCCGGACCCCGAGGCGCCCGGCGGCTGGGCCGGGGGCGTCGCGCTGGAGGGCGAGCCGCCGTCGCCGATCGACCCGCCGTCGGGCTGCCGGTTCCGCACACGCTGCTGGAAGGCCGCCGAGGTGTGCGCCGAGCGCGAGCCCGCACTGGAGGTGCGGGACGGTTCGGCGCACCCCAGCGCCTGTCACTTCGCCGCGGAGGCGGCCAAAGACGGGGCCGCGGAGGCGGCCAAAGAGGGGGCCGCGGAGGCGGCCGAAGACCGGGCGGCGGAGGCCGCCAAAGACGGGGCGGCGGAGGCGGCCGAAGGCGGGGCGGCCGAGTCGGCCGCCTCGGCCGGGCCGGTCGACGGATCAGCGGGGTAGCAGCAGGATGCCGTCGCCGACGCCGCGTTCGCCCGCGGCGTCGGACGGCCGGTTGACGAGCGCGCCGCCCGCCCGGGCCATCGTCGTGGAGCCGCCGCCGTCCAGGTTCATCGCCTGGACGGCGCCGAGCGCCTTCATCACCCTGGCGGCCTCGTCGACCGACAGGCCCTCGCTGTGGCCCGCGGCGCGGCCGTCCGCCGCCACCAGCAGCAGGCGTCCCTGCGCGTCCACCCCGGCCATCGTGCGCGGGTTACGGCGCAGCACCCAGTTGTAGTAGAACGACTCGTCGTCGCCGGTGTGCACGAGGCCGTCGCCGTAGGCGTTCACCCAGACCCTGCCGTCGCGCACCAGACGCGGGCCCGCGCCCAGGATCGAGGTGCGCGGGTTCAGGGCCACCGGGCGGCCGTCGGCCAGGATCCGCTCGGTGAACGACAGGCGCGTCCCGGGGCGGGCGTGTGCGCGCAGCCAGTCGGCGGCCGTGCCGACGGCCTGGACGGTGCGGCCGTCCGCCGGGATGGCGGCGCCGCGCGTCTCACGCAGCTCGGTGACCCGCCCGTGGCGGTCGAGCACGGCCTCGGCGCCCGCGCCGGACGGGCCGGTCGCGCCGTACCGCGCCGTGAACGCCACCAGCTCGTCCGGGTCGGTGCAGGTGACGTCGTGCTGCGGCCGTTCGGTGGGCTGGTCGCCGCCCACGCCGCCGCAGTTGTTCACCTCGCCGGGGACGCGGTTGAGGCCGTCCAGCTCGCGGCGCGCCCCGCCCTCGGCCCGGACGGTGAACCGCGACGACATGCCGGCGAACCGTACGTTCCTGCCGTCCTCCGGCAGGATCATGGCGGTGCGGCCGTTGTCGGCCTCGCTGAGCACCTGCCCGTTCAGCGCGTACAGCCCCGCCGGGCCGCCCTTGCCCTGCGGCGTGAAGTAGGTGCCGTTGACGCCCGCGATCGCGCCGCCGGCGCGCACCAGCTCGGACACCTTGTTCAGCGAGGTGAGCGGCGCGCTGAGCGACGCCGCCACGCGGCCGCGGAACCGGCGCGGGTCGATCGTCAGGACGTGCACCCGCCACGGCCCGGTGGTGGCGCCGCCGTCCTGCGCGGTGTACGACGTCCCGGCGCGGAAGCCGGCGGCGGTCAGCGCGGGCAGGGCCTTCTGCGCCTCGGCCTCGGTGGCGTACCGGCCGACGCGCACGGTGTAGCCGACCAGGCCCGCCCGCACGTCGGCGAACGCCGGTCCGTGCACGGCCTCCACGCGCGGCTGGAATCCGGCCTCGGTGAGCTGGCGGGCCACGCCCTCGGCGGTCTGCTTCGGCGCGATGACGGCGGTGGCCTTGGCGGGGTCGGGGCGCGGCCCCGGGTCGCCCGACACCGGCAGCCGCACGTGCAGCGTCCAGGCGTCGGCGTCGGACTTGCGGCCGCGCACGATGGAGGTGAGGACGACGCCCGGCGCCAGCCGCTCGGTGGAACGTTCCTCATGCAGCCCGGCCGGGCCGAGCGGCAGCGCGGCGGCCGGCGTGCCGGCCGGGGCGGCGGCGGCCGCCGGGGGGACGAACGCGACGACGGAGCCCACCGACACCGCCGCCGCGACGATCATGCGTTTCATGGGCGTCATGGTGCCGTTCGCCGGTGACGTCCAGGTGACCGGCGGCGGTCCGTAGAGTGGGCCCATGGGGCGCAGACCAAGGGGCGGGGCGGGGCCGAAGTCCGGCGTGTTCAAGGTGGCCGGGGGCGAGGCGGAACTGCTGCGCGACGCCGACCGCGACGGCGGCTGGATGCTGCTGATCGGCGGCGTGCCCCAGTCGTACGTCGACCTGACCGACCCCACCTACCTGGACTTCGAGTACATGCGGCTGATGGGCGACGTGGTCGACCTGATGGCCATGGAGGGGCAGGCCCTGGACGCGGTGCACATCGGCGGCGCCGCGTGCACGCTGCCCCGGTACCTGGCGGCCACCCGTCCCGGGTCGCGCCAGGTGGTGTTCGAGCCGGACGGGCCGCTGGTGCGGCTGGTGCGCGAACGGCTGCCGGTCAAGAACGTCCCCGGGCTGAAGATCCGGGTCGTGGACGGCCGCGCGGGGACGGCGGCGCTGGCCGACGACGCCGACGACCTGCTGGTGGTGGACGCGTTCGCCGAGGCGTCCATGCCGGTCGAGCTGGCGACCCGCGAGTTCACCGGGGACGCGGCGCGGGTGCTGCGGCCCGGCGGCGTGCTGCTGATGAACGTGGCCGACGGGTTCCGCCTGGCCTACGCCCGGCGGGTGGTGGCCACGGTGCGGTCGGTGTTCCGGCACGTGCTGCTGCTGGGCGAGCCGGGGGTGCTGCGGGGACGCCGGTTCGGCAACCTGGTAGTCGCGGCGTCCCAGCGGCCGCTGCCGGTCGACGGCCTGACCCGGCGCGCCGCGGGCGGCGCCGTCCGGGCGCGGCTGATGACCGGCGACGACCTGGCCGGTTTCGCCGCCGGGGCCCGTCCCATCGAGGACGGGGAGCACGTCACCGCGCCCGTCCCGCCCGACCAGGTGTTCGGCCGCCCCTAGCCGTCACCGGCTCGGGCACCACTCGCGGACCGCGGCGGCGGCAGCGGTGACGCGGGCCGCCTCGTCGCGTTCGTCGGACGCCCAGGCGATGTAGCCGTCCGGACGCACCAGCGTCGCGGCGGGCAGCCGCGCCCCGTTCACGCCGCTGTGCCGCACGGCCGTCACGTGCCCGGGCAGGGCGGGATGCCCGGCCGTGTCGAACAGCACGAAGCGCCCCCGGTGGAAGTGCTCGTACAGGCGGGTGGCGGACCCGCCGGTGTGCGCGAGCGTGCCGGGCGGCAGCCGCGTTCCGGCCAGGCGGTGCGCGCCGTCGCCGCGCGGCGGATAGGCGACCGACACGCCCGAGTACGCGCGGGCGAGGCGGCCGGCCACGGGCGGCAGCGGCGCGACCAGGCGTTCGGCGGTCCAGCGCAGCGCCTTGCGCAGCGGCGTCCGGGCGGTGTTGAGGCGGAACTGGCGGCCGGTCAGCGCCAGCACCGCCGCTCCCACCGGGTGGCGTTCGTCGTGGTAGGAGTCCAGCAGCCAGCCGGGCGCGCGTCCGGCGACGGCGGCGGCCAGCTTCCAGCCGAGGTTGAACGCGTCCTGCAGCCCCGCGTTCAGGCCCTGCGCCCCGGCGGGGGAGTGGGTGTGCGCGGCGTCCCCGGCCAGCAGCACGCGGCCGTGCCGGTAGGCGGTGACCTGGCGGCTCTCGCTGCGGTACCGCCCCGACCAGGTCATGTCGCGCGGCCCGAGGTCGCGGCCGGTGATCCGGACGATGCCGGCGTGCACCTCCGGCAGTGTCACCGGCTCGTCCACGGGCGCGTCCGCCCGCGCGTAGTCGTACAGCACCAGACGGCACGACCCGTCGCGGAACGGGAACGCCAGCAGCATTCCCCGGTCGGACAGCTCACCGTACGCCGTGTCCATGGACAGGCCGTCGAGATACAGGTCGGCCAGTGCCACCGAGCCGGGATTGGGGTGGCCGGGGAACGGTAAGCCCAGCGATTCCCGCGTGAAACTGCGGATGCCGTCGCAGCCGACGACATACGCGAACGACTCGCGTTCTCCCGAATCGAGTTCGACGCGCACTTCGTCACCGTTCTGCTCGAGTCCGGCGACTTTGCTCGACCAGGCGAACTCGGCGCCGAGTTCGCGGACCCGATCAACGAGAAGCGCCTCGACACGGCTCTGCGGGATGCTCAGCATGTAGGGGAAATCGGAGGGCAGGCGGCCGAAGTCGACGGCCGCGCCGCGCACGCCCAGGGGGAAGGTCCGCAGCGGTCTGCCCTGGTCGGTGAACCGTCCGGCCAGGCCGCGCAGGTCGAGCAGCTCCAGGCTGCGGGCGTGCAGGACGATGGCCCGCGAGTCGGTGCGGGGCGCGGGCCTGCGCTCGTACAGGCGCACGGGCACCCCGGCCAGGGCGAGTTCGGCGGCCAGCGCGAGCCCGGTGGGGCCGGCTCCGACGACGGCGATCCGATGCGGCGGTTCGGCGGGCGTCACGTGGCCTCCTCGCGCTCTTCGGCTGTGCGCACATTGACGCGTGCGGTGCCTGTTGCCGGTTATCTACCTCATCCCGTCGGAAAATGTCCCATAATCGAGCGATGCAGTCCTCCACCCGAATTCTGCTGGTCGGCCTGGATTCTTCGGGGAAAATGGTTCAGTTCGATCGCAACGCCACGGCGGTTCTGGGCGGGGGCCCGGATGGCATGCCGGTGACCGGGCTCGGCGACGTGATCGTCGGCGCGGAGGGGGACGCGCCGGACCGCCTGCTGGACGCGGTCCGCGAGGGCCGCGAGCGCACCGCCATGGTCGTGCTCGGCACCGCCGGCGGCGACCGGCACGACGCCGTCGTCACCGTCCATCCGATGTCCGGGGACCTGCCCGGCCTGGCGGCGCTGGCCGTCATCCGCGTCCCCGTCCCCGGCGCCGACCGCTTCCTGGACCCGGCGGTCGTCCGCCGCGCCCTGCTGGAGGACGCCCTCCCGCGCATCGGCGCCACCCTCGACCTCGACCAGCTCGCCCGCGGCCTGATGGACGTGGTGGTGCCGCACTTCTGCACCTCCGGCGCCCTGCTGCTGCGCGAGAGCGTCGCCGACCCCGACGAACCCGGCGGCGGCGCCGACGACCCGCCGCTGATGCGCCGCATGGCGGTCGGCTTCGACGACGGCGACCCGGTGTGGGACGCCACGTTCCCCACCGGCGAGACCATCGTCTACCCGGCCGGCACCCCGTACACGCGGTGCCTGGACACCGCCGCGCCCGTCCTGGCCGAACTGGACGCCGACGGCGCCTCGCACATCGCCGAGGCCTGGCACCGGGCGCCCGTGGCGGCACTGCTCGACGGGGCGTCCATGCTGCTGCTGCCGATCGTGTCGGACGGGTCGGCGCTCGGCTTCTTCGTGTGCGTGCGCGGCGCGGCGCACCGCCCGTTCGACGCCTACGACGTCGAGATCGGCATGGAGTTCGCCGCCCGCGCCGCCATCCTCATCGAGAGCGCCCGCCGCTACTCGCGCGAGCGCGCCACCGCCCTCACCCTGCAGCGCAGCCTGCTGCCCACCGGCCTGTCGGCGCCGTCCACGGTGGAGGTGCACCACCGCTACCTGCCGGGCAGCCGCCTCATCGAGGTCGGCGGCGACTGGTACGAGTCGATCGCGCTGCCCGGCGCCCGCGTCGCCCTGGTCGTCGGCGACGTCGCCGGGCACGGCGTGCGCGCGGCCGTGACGATGGGACGGCTGCGCACCGCCCTGCACACCCTGGCCGGGCTGGACCTGCCCCCGGCCGAGGCCCTGGAACGCCTCGACTCGCTCATGGGCTCGCTCGGCGAACGCGAACCGCACTTCGCCACCTGCGTGTACGCCGTCTACGACGCCGTCACCGGGCAGTGCGAGGCCGCCAGCGCCGGGCACCTGCCGCCGCTGCTCGTCCCGCCCGGCGGCCCCGCCTCCTACCTGGACGTGCGGCCCGCCCCGCCGCTCGGCGTCGGCGCCGGCCCCATCGTCAGCCGCGAGTTCACCGTCGAGGACGGCACCCTGCTCGTCCTGTACACCGACGGGCTGGTGGAGAACCGCACCCGCGACATCGACGACGGGCTGGCGCGGCTGCGCGCGGTGTTCGGCCCCGGCTCGCGCGGACGGTCACTGGAGGCCCTGTGCCAGGCCAGCCTGGACGGCGTGTACGACGACCGGCACCGCGACGACATCGCCATGCTCGTCGCGCGGCTGCGGCGCATCCCCGCCGACGACCACGTCTCCTGGGAGCTGCCCGGCGACCCGGCCGCGATCCGCCGCGCCCGCGGCCTGGTCCGCGACCGCCTGCACCGCTGGGACCTGGCCGAACTGGCCGACTCGACCGTGCTGCTGACCTCCGAGCTGGTCACCAACGCGGTCCGGCACGCGGGCGGCCGGATCACGCTGCGCCTGGTCCGCGAGGGCGGGCTGGTGTGCGAGGTGTTCGACTCCTCCGACGCCCGGCCCCGCGTCAGCCGCCACGCCGGGGACGCGCTGCGCGACGCCGAGTCCGGCCGCGGCCTGCACGTCGTCGGCCGCATCGCCCGCCGCTGGGGCGTCCGCCGCACCCCCACCGGCAAGGCCGTCTGGGCCGAACAGGAACTGTGAACCCGCCCATTTTCTGGGGGCGACCCCCAGACCCCCGAGCCGTGCTGAGGCGATCCTCGCTCCGCTAGCGCTCCGCTGCGGTCACCTCAGCACGGAAATGTGCACGTGGTCGTAGTGGTTCTGGGTGATGCTGCCGCGGTCCTCCATGCGGCGCCAGCCTGGGAAGCGCACGTTCCAGATGTGCTGTTTCCAGATGACGTAGGAGACGCCGAGACGGCGGGCGTTGGCGACGGCGTACGCGGCGACCTGGTCGCCGTGGCGCTGCGCCGACGCGCTCGGCATGCGGCCGATCGGGCCCTCCATGAAGTCGCAGGCGCGTCCGGCGGCGTGGTCCTGCGCGTCGGCGCCGCCGCGGTAGCAGCCGATGGTGGGGAACGGGCCGAAGATCTGGTCGAGCTCCATCACCAGGTCGCGCATGGTCGCGGTCATCAGGTTGCCGGTGACGGTGGTGCGGGCGCCGGTCGCCCCGTCCGGCCGTCCCGTGACACGCGGGCCCGACTGCTTGGGCGCCTTGGGCGCCTTGGCGGCCGACGCGCGGCGCGGCGGATCGTCCTGCAGCACCGCGACGCGGGTGCCGGGCGGCAGCACCTTCCTGAGCCGCTTGGACAGCGTCCCGGCGGCGGTCTTGGACGCGCTGACCACCAGGCCGTTGCCCTGCGGCATGCCCAGGGTACGGGCCTGCGCGCGCGACACCACCGCGTCCACGTCCTCGATGCCCATCGACGCGTACGCGGCGACCCGCAGGTTGCCGGGGGCGCCCGCGCCGCCCGCCTGCACGACGCCGCCGAGCGGCACCGACCCGTCCCGGCTCAGCTCGAACGACACCGCCAGGCCGCCGGTCGCCACGCTCTGCCACAGCGCGTCCGACTCGGCCGACTGCCGCGGGGTGAACGCGCGGAAGCTCGACGGGTCGACGCCGAGCAGCCCCACGCGGCGTCCCGCCACCTGCGCCTGGGCGGCGTCCACGACCGTCAGCCCCGCGACGCCCTTGACCCGGCGTGCGCGTTCGACCGCGTCGGGCGGCAGCGGGGCGTCGCCCGCGACCAGCAGGCTGGGGGTGAGGAGCCCGGTGAGCGGCGCGACGGTCGGGGTCGCCGTGTCGGTGTTGATGGAGACCAGATGACCGGTTCCGCCTGCATCGCCGGAGTCGTCCAGCACGCCGGACGCGACGACGGCCACGTCCGCGACCAGGGTGGCCGCGACCGCGGTGGCGATGACCGCGGGGAGCGTCCGGCTCCGTCCGCCCGCGCGTCGCTGACTGCCGGACCTGACTGACCCCCGTGTCCGCACCTGGGTTCCCTTCCGAGCGTGCTCCGACGAGCGTGCGTGGCGGCGGAGCGAGGGGCGGGCTCGGCTCCGGTGGGCATGTGGGTCGCATAGTAGACAGACGCGGCCGCGCCGGACCAGTGCCCGGCACCGCCGTGGGACCGGTCCAGGGCCGCTGACCTGCGTCAACCCCGGATCAGTCCCACCAGAACGACCACCAGGTCTTGCCGCGGATCTCCTCGGCGTACCCGGCCAGCGTGCCCGGGCCCTGGAACAGGATGTCGGGGCAGAACGCCCAGTGCTCGGCGGCCACGTGCAGCGCGTGGCGTGCCGTGACGGGCGGCGCGGCCACGCTCAGCTCCAGGGTGTTGAAGCCGAGGCCGACGACGCGGGCGCCGAAGCGGTCCTCCCACCCGCGCACCACGGCGGCCAGCGGCGCGGTCCACTCGTTGTGGTTGAGCGCGCCCTGCCAGCCCACCGCGGCCAGCGCGTCGGCGCCGCGGTCCACCGCGACCAGGCCGAGCGACAGGCCGCGCGAGGCCAGCGAGCGGGCGTTGCGGTCGGCGACGGCGCCGGGGTCGTCCAGCAGGGACGCCGGCGGCGCCGTGCCGGGGCAGTGCGCGCCGAACGGGGCCAGGTCCTCCAGGTCTTCCTCGGTGGCCTGCTCCACCCAGTCGGACCACACCTCGTACATGAAGGCGTCGGGGGCGTAGTTGGCGATCTCCTCGACGGGCTCGGGGGCGACCTGCCCCGCCGCCCACGGCTGGGCGGACTCGTCCATCAGCAGCGGCCACAGGCCCGAGACGGGATGCTCGGCGCGCAGCCGCGCCCACAGCTCGCCGGACACCGGGTCGTCGCTCACCCAGAACGCGGGACGCCGGACGAACTGGCGCTGCGGGTAGCCGGGGTCCGGCCACACCACGTCGCCGTCGGGCAGCGGCGTGGACAGCGACCGCTCGACGCTCGGGTCGGCGAACAGCTGCGCCAGGCCGCCCGGCAGCTGGTGCCGGAGCTCGTCGAGGTCATCCATTTCACGCCGTTCCAGTACAGGTCATGCCAACGGGGGATCTTGGCACTCCGTGGAATGTTAACGGCGTCCGCGGCGGTCGGGGGACGAGCCGGCCGGATCGATGCGGCACCGGTGTTCACCGGTCACGGCGGCGGCCGCCGCGGAGGTGCCGGCCACCAGTGCGATCGTGCCGGCGGCGGTCAGCGCGCCGGTCAGCGGATGCCGCGCAGCGCGACGGCCGTCGCGGCCGCCACCAGCAGGAGCAGCGCGGCGCTGACCGCGGCGGCCGTGGTGACCCCGTCGGTGTAGGCGGACGCGGCCGCGTCGAGGAGCGCCGTCCCGGCCTGCCCGCCGATCCGTTCGGCGGCGGCGACGGCGCCCGCGACGGTCTGCGTGGCGGCCTCGCCGGTCCCCGCGGGCGCGTCCGCCTCCATGGCGGTGCGGTAGACCGTGCCGGCGGTCGTGCCGAGCACCGCGATGCCCAGCGCCGCGCCCAGCTCGGCACTGGTCTCGGAGATGCCCGCCGCCGCTCCGGCGCGCTCGGGGGGCGCCGTGGCGAGGATGAGCGTGTTGGCGAGCGTCCCGGTGATGCCGGCGCCGAACGTCAGCACGGTGTAGCCGCCGACGAAGCCCCACGGCGACGTGTCCGGGCCCACCGAGGCGACGACGGCGAAACCGGCGGCCGCGGCCGTCAGCCCCGCTGCCATCAGCGGCGCCGTGCGCAGCCGGTCGGCCAGCGCCCCGGCGGCCGCCGCGCCCGCGAAGGTCCCCGCGACGGTCGGCAGGGCGGACAGGGCCGCGCGCAGCGGGCTGAGCCCGTGCACGGTCTGCAGGAACGTGAACGCCAGCACTCCCAGCCCCGACGCAGCCAACGCCACGGCCGCGTTCGCGCCGACCGCGGCGGCGAAGGCGCGGACCCGGAACAGGCCGACGTCGACCAGCGGGTGGGCCGCGCGGCGCTGCCGCACCACGAACGCGGCGGCGAACACCGCGCCCCCGCCCGCCGCCGCGATGCCCGGCAGGTCGGCGCCGTGTTCGGCGATCCGCTTCATGGCCAGCACCGGCGCCAGGATCGCCGGGAACGACAGGGCGGCGCCGGGGACGTCGAACCGCACCGGGTGCGGGCTCCTGGACTCGGCCACCAGCAGCGGCGCGGTCGCCAGCAGGAGCAGCATGACGGGCACGTTGACGAGGAAGAGCGCCCCCCACCAGAACCGTTCGAGCATCAGCCCGCCGACGACGGGGCCGGCGACGGAGCCGCCGGTGAACGCGACCGTCCAGGCGCCCACGGCCGCGCGCCGCCGCCGCTCGTCGGGGTACATGCCGCGGATCAGCGACAGGGTGGACGGGGCGAGCGTCGCGCCGCCGACGCCCAGCAGCGCCCGGGCGAGGATGAACGCCACGGGGTCGCCGGCCAGGCACAGGACGGCCGACGCGGCGCCGAACGACGCCGCGCCCAACATCAGCAGCCGGCGGCGGCCGATGCGGTCGCCCAGGCCGCCCATGGTGATCAGCAGCCCGGCCATCACGAAGCCGTAGACGTCCATCATCCACAGCCACTGCGTGGCCGTGGGCGCCAGCTCCGCGGAGATCGCGGGAGCGGCCACGAACAGGATCGACAGGTCCATCGACACCAGCAGCGCGGGCAGCAGCAGGACGGCCAGGCCCCAGGGGCGGAGAGAGCGCATGGGCCGATCGTACGTACGTACAAACAGGCCGTCAAAACGTACGTCCGTACAAATGCTAGGCTCCGGGGCCATGGGACAGCGCGAGGATCTGCTGGCGGGGGCCCGGGCCTGCCTTGCCGAGAAGGGCTACAGCCGCACCACGGCCCGCGACATCGCCGCCGCCTCGGGCGCGCACCTGGCGTCCATCGGCTACCACTTCGGCTCCAAGGACGGCCTCATGGCCGCGGCGGTGCTGCAGGCGTCCGACGAGTGGGGCGACACGATCGAGGCGGCGGTCCGGGCGGCGGGCGAGGCGAGCCCCGCCGAACGCCTGCGCGTGTTCCTGGCCGAGCTGTTCGCCGCGATCCCCCGCAGCCGGCCGCTGCTGGTCGCCAGCGTGCAGGCCTACAGCGAGGCGCAGTTCAGCGAGGAGGTCCGCGGCCCCCTGCTGGAGGCCGTCGGCCGCGCCCGCGCCGAGCTCGCCGCCATGGTCCTGGGCGTGGACGCCGCCGACGTCGACGAGGACACCGCGCGGGGCCTGGGCTCGCTGGTGCACGGCCTCGTCGTCGGCTACGTCCTGCAGGCCCTTCTGTCGCCCGGCACGATGCCGACCGCCGACCAGGTCGTCGCCGCGCTCGGCGCCCTGACCCGCGCCACCGCCTGAGAGGCCGGTCGGCGGGCCGGTCGGCGGGCCGCGCTCAGCCCTTGACGGTGAGGAGCGGGCGCAGTTCGGCCACCGGCGCGGCCACGCCGCCCGCGTGCAGGCTCGACACCACGGGGCCGATGTCCTTGTAGGCCCATGGCGCCTCCTGCTTGAGGTCGCGGCGCCAGGCCGCCATCACGTCAGCGCGGCGCGCCACCGCCGGGTCGCGGTGGTCCAGTGGCGTGACCACGCGGAACTCCCGGAGGAAGGCGTCGAGGTCGCGGTCGCTCGCCCGCGGCGGTGGCGCCGCGCGGCACGCGCCGTCCGGCGCCGTGGCAGGCGCTGGCCAGCGTGCGGGGATCGCCGTGGCCGCGCAGCACGTAGCTGGCCGCGCCCATCGACCCGGGCACGATCACCGGCTCGCCCCACATCGCGTACGGGCCGCCCGTCATCTGCTCGTGCCCGCCCGCGGGGGTCGCGCCCTTGCGGTGGACGACGCGGTCCCCGTCCCGCCAGAACAGGTTGTGCGGCGCGTCGTAGACCAGCCGCGCCGTCATCCGCCCGCATTCGGCGGCGAGCCCGGCCCGCATGGTGAGCGCGAGGAAGAAGCGGTTGCCGGCGGCGAAGTTGGCGGCATTGCCGAACGCGTCCAGGTAGCGGCGGCGGGCCGCGGCGGAACGCTCGTCCAGCGGGAACGGCAGGATCCCGTTGCGGGGCCGGGGCAGCCCCGCCGGCCACGTCTCGCGCAGCCCGTCCAGCGCCGTGGCGTTCGCCTGGTGTCCCAGGGACAGCGAGCCGCTGTGCACCATCAGCACGACCGTGCCCGGGGTCAGGCCCCACGCGTACGCGGCGGAGGCGTCGTGGACCCGCGCCACGTACTGCAGTTCGGCGAAGTGGTTGCCGCCGCCGATGCCGCCGATGATGCTGTCGTGGCTGGCGCCTCCGCCGCCGCCCGCGCTGGTGATCCAGTCGGCGAACGCGCCGGCGGTTCCGGCCGGGTGCGCCGGCGCGTGCATGCGGTCCAGGCAGTCGCCGGGGTCGGTGGGCTGGTAGCCCTGCCACGGGGCGTCGCCGGTGAGGAGCAGACCCGGGAGCCCGTCGCGCAGGAGCGCCTCCCGCTGGACGGGGGTGAGGGCGATGCGGCGGCCGCCCTCGAAGAACAGGTGCCGCAGCCGCCGCTCCAGGGCGTCCAGGCGCGGCCGCACCTCCTCCACGGTGAGCGAGGTGACCTCCAGCCGCATGCCGCAGTTGACGTCGTTGCCGACCGCCTGCGGGAGCAGCGCGCCCTCGGTCTCGACGACCGTGCCGATCGGTATGCCCGCGCCCTTGTGGAAGTCGGGAGTGAGAACCAGGCGGGTGAGACGGGGCGTGCCGTGGCCGGGTGCCGTCCCGGCGAGACGGGCGAGGGTGCCGGCGGTCTCCAGGACGGACAGCACCTCGTCGACGGCGGCCGGTTCGAGCGGCACGCGCTCGCCGGCGCAGATGTCGATGGGGATGTCCCAGGGGTTCGGCAGGGTGAGCCAGTGCTCGTCACGCCGCACGAGACGGCGGTCCTGACGGATGCGCATGATGGTGAAGTCCTCGGGCTGCTGGAAGAACGAACGCGGAAGCGGGCGCGCTGGAGGGCGCGCCGGAGAAGGCGGCGGAAGCGAGCCGCCGCCGTGGTCCTCGTGGTTCAGCAGCCGCGAGGTGAAGGCGTCCCCGAACGTAACGCGGCACGCACCGCTCGCGCCACGTGATTTACGCCCCGCAGGACCGTCCGGTCAGCCCAGGTCGGCCATGGTGAAGTCGTCGAAGTCGGCTCCGGCGGAGCCCGCCCCCCTCGGGTCGACGTACAGGCCCGTAGAGGTCCGGTCGTCCTGCGACTTGAGGGGGGAGGCGGCGTCCACCGCCGTCGCCGCCCGCTTGCCGTTCACCCACAGCGCCAGCTCGACCTTGGTGCCCGAGCCCGCGCAGGTGGCCTGGATGCGGTTGGACTTGCCGGGAGTGCCGACGGGGCCTTCGGAGCGCGCCAGCTGCCGTGAACGCCCTCCCAGCTCGGACTTGCGGATGCCGGCCACGCCGTCGGGGCGCAGCCCCAGGGTGTACTTGGCGCCGCCGTAGCCGTTGCGGCAGAACACGCCCGCCTCCGCGTCCCCGCCGCCCTCGGTGATGCGGGTCTTCACGTCCAGGAGCATCCGCGCGGGGATCCTCTTCCCCTGCGGCAGCGGCATGAACTTGGCGTCCTCGCCCATGTTCGCGCGCATCCGGTACACGCCGCCGACGTACGTGGGGGAGCCGGGCATGCCCTCGAACCAGCCGGACCCGGCGTCCTCGAAGTCGTCGGTCACGAGCGTTTCGCGTGGTTCGAAGTCGGCGGCCTCGGAGGAGCCGCCGTTCCTGGTGAGCGCCACGGCCACGACGACGAGGATCACGGCGACCGCGAGCGCCGCGCCGCCGACGGCGAGGAGACGGCCCCGGCGCCCGCCCGGGGAATCCGCGACGGTGGGCGCGGCGGGCAGGTCCGCCGGAGCCGTGAGGTGCGCGGTCGGCGCGGGGTGGGGCGACGGCGGCGGGGGCTGCTCGGCCACCGTGCGCGCGGCCGCCGCGGTGTCGCGGCCGCCGGTCAGCCGGTCCAGCAGGTCGCCGGCGGACGGCCGCCGCGCCGGGTCCTTCGCGGTGGCCTGCTCGACCAGCTCGCGCAGCGGGCCGGTCAGCCCGTCCAGCCTCGGCGGATCGCTCACGACCCGGAAGAGGATCTCCTCGACGGTGGAGCCGGGGAACGCCGGGCGCCCGGACGCGGCGAACGCCAGCACGCACCCCCAGGAGAACACGTCGGCCGCCGGGGTCAGCTCGCCGCCGCGCAGCAGTTCGGGCGCCATGTAGGCGGGGGTGCCGACGAGCTGCCCGGTGCGGGTGGCGGACGTCGCGTCCAGCGCCCGCGCGATCCCGAAGTCGATGACGCGCGGCCCGTACGGCGAGATCAGCACGTTGGACGGCTTGAGGTCGCGGTGCACCAGCCCGGCGCCGTGGATGGCCGACAGCGCGGTCGCGGTGCCCACGGCCAGGGCGTCCAGGTTCGAGCCGGTCAGCGGCCCGCCCTCGCGCACCGCCCGGTCCAGCGTCGGCCCGTCGATGAACTCGGTGACGACGTACAGCGGGTCGCCGGTCAGGTCGGCGTCCAGCACCGGCGCCGTGCAGAACGGCCGGACCCGCCGCGCCGCCGTGACCTCCCGCACGAACCGGGCGCGGAAGGGCTCCTCCTGCACGAGTTCGGGATTGATGACCTTGACCGCGACGTGCCGTCCGTGCCCGTCCTCGCCGAGGTACACCGTGCCCATCCCGCCCCGCCCCAGCCGTCCGAGCAGGCGGTACGGGCCGAGCCGGCGCGGGTCGGAGCCGTTCAGCGGTTGACTCTCGGGCACAGCGGGATCGCCTTTCCGGCAGGGGCCGACGCCTTCGAGGCCCCATCTTTCCGGACGATCCCCCCGCCCGCGATCGCCTTCTCCGCTCAGTCCGGGGTCATGCCGGTGAGGAGCCAGGTGAGCGACTGGGTGAAGGCGGTGTCCCAGTCGTTGGCGCTGGGGTGGCCGTGGGCGGCGAGGGTGGGGTAGAGGTCGCGGTGGCGGGCCAGCAGTTCGTCGGCGGTCCGGCGGGTCTGGTCCTCGCCGGTCGAGCTGACCTGCATCAGGGCCGAGCCGACGACGAAGTTGGCCAGGCCGTAGGCGGCGGCCACGAGCCGGGGGCCGGTGAACCCCGCGTCGACGAGGACGGCGTGCAGGTACTCGGTGCGGGCCAGCACGTTCGGGCCGAGGAGCGGACGGCCCAGCAGCGCGGCCGACCACGGGTGGCGGAGCATGGCGGCGCGCCACTCGGCGAGCAGGGCGGTCGCGTCCGCGCGCCAGTCGCCGGTGCGGGCGGGCACGGGGAACTCGCCGAGGATCGCGTCGAGCGCGAGGTCGAGCACGTCGTCCTTGGTCTCCACGTGCCAGTAGAGGGTCGTCGAGCCGGTGCCGAGGCGTTCGGCGAGGCGGCGCATGGTCAGGCGGTCGGGGCCTTCCTCGTCGAGCAGCGCCACGGCCTCGGCGACGATGCGCTCGCGGGTCAGGGGCGGGGCGTCGCGCCGGGCTCTGCGCGGTCTGAGCCACACGCTGTCGGTCATGCGGGCGAGCCTAGTACATTGAGCCGGTACCGGATCGTTGGTCGAGTTGCTCGAACAGTGCACGAGGGAGCGTCGTGGGACATGTCGAGGTGAGCCGGCTGACCTACGTGCTGCCCGACGGCCGTCCCCTGCTGGACGACGTGTCGTTCCGGATCGGCGAGGGCGCCAAGGCCGCCCTGGTCGGCCCGAACGGGGCGGGCAAGACGACGCTGCTGCGGCTGGTCGCGGGCGAGCTGAGCTCGGCGGACGGCGTGGTGGGCGTGTCGGGCGGGCTGGGCGTCATGCGGCAGTTCATCGGCAGCGTGCGGGACGGGCGGAGCGTGCACGACCTGCTGGTGTCGGTGGCACCCGGACGGGTGCGGTCGGCGGCCGGGCGGCTGGCGCGGGCCGAGCGCGCGCTCGGCGACGACGAGGCGTCGCAGCTGGCATACGCCGAGGCCATCAACGACTACGCCGATGCGGGCGGATACGAGCTGGAGGTCGTCTGGGACACCTGTACGACCGTCGCGCTGGGGCTGCCCTACGAGCGGGCGAAGGACCGCCCCGTCGGCACGCTGTCGGGCGGGGAGCAGAAGCGGCTCGTCCTGGAGGCGCTGCTGCGCGGCCCGGACGACGTGCTGCTGCTGGACGAGCCCGACAACTACCTGGACGTCCCCGGCAAGCAGTGGCTCGCCGAAAGGCTGACCGGCACGTCCAAGACCGTGCTGCTTGTCTCCCACGACCGGCGGCTTCTCGCCGACGCCGCCGACCGCATCGTCACCGTGGAGGGCGGGGACGTGTGGGTGCACGGCGGCGGGTTCGCCACCTACGCGCAGGCGCGCAGGGAACGCACCGAGCGTCTGCACGAGCTGCGCAGGAGATGGGACGAGGAGCACGCCAGGCTCAAGCGGCTCGTGCACACGCTGCGGCAGCGCGCCGCCAACAACGACGCGGTGGCGTCGGCCTACCAGGCGGCGCGCACGCGGTTGCACAGGTTCGAGGAGGCGGGGCCGCCCCGGGCGGCGCCCAAGGAGCAGAACGTGCGCATGCGGCTGAGGGGCGGACGCACCGGCAAGCGTGCGGTGACGTGCGAGCGCCTGGAGCTGACGGGGCTGATGCGGCCGTTCGACACCGAGATCTGGTACGGGGAACGGGTGGCGGTGCTCGGGTCCAACGGCTCGGGGAAGTCGTCGTTCCTGCGGCTGCTGGCGGGGGAGGACGTCGCGCACACCGGTGTCGCCAGGCTCGGGGCGCGGGTGTCGCCCGGGCACTTCGTCCAGACGCACGCCCGTCCTGAACTGCACGGGCGCACCCCCGCCGACATCATCACCACCGAGTACGCGCTGACGCTGAACGAGGCGATGGCGGCGCTGGCGCGCTACGAGCTGGCACCCGCGGGACGGCGCCCGTTCGAGACGCTGTCGGGCGGGCAGCAGGCACGGCTGCAGATCCTGCTGCTGGAGCTGTCGGGCGCGACGCTGCTGCTGCTCGACGAGCCCACCGACAACCTGGACCTGGCGAGCGCCGAGGCCCTGCAGCACGGGCTGGAGGGGTTCTCCGGCACCGTCCTGGCGGTCACGCACGATCGCTGGTTCGCCGACGACTTCGACCGCTACCTGATCTTCGGCGGCGACGGCGTCGTGTACGAGGCCGACGAGCCGGTGTGGGACGAGGGTCGTCCCGGTTCGTTATAGCGGACGCCCGTAACGGTATTTGATTGCGCCGGCCGGGCGGCGGAGGCTGGGGGCATGACCGTGTCGCTGGAGGACTGGCCGGGGCGGGAGCTGTCCGACGAGGAGCTGGACGTCGCCTACAACGTGCGGCGCAAGGCGGGGGAGGACGAGTTCGCGCGCCTCATGACCCGCTACCGGCGGATGTCGGACGAGGCCGTGGAAGGGCTGCCCGGACATCCGGGGGTCGTGTACGACGAGACCAGTGGTGAGCGCCTCGACGTCTGGGGCACCGGCCCGGACCTCAGGCCGGTGTTCGTGTTCGTCCACGGCGGCTACTGGCGGGCGTTGTCGCGGCACGATTCGGCGTTCATGGCGCGGATGCTGTGGGAGCAGGGCGTCGCGACCGTCGTGCCCGACTACACGCTGGCGCCCGCGGCGACGCTGGAGGAGATCGTCCGCCAGGTGCGGGCGGCGGTCGCCTGGGTCCACCGCGAGGGCGCGCACCACGGGCTCGACCCGGAGCGCATCGTGGTGGGCGGCAGTTCGGCGGGCGGGCACCTGACCGGGATGCTCATGGTGGACGGCTGGCAGGACGCGCTCGGGCTGCCCCCGGACGTGGTCAAGGCCGCCATGCCGTTCAGCGGGCTGTTCGACATACGGCCCCTGGTGCGCGTCTACGTCAACGAGTGGCTCGGCCTGGACGTGCGGAGGGCGGCCCGGCTCAGCCCCGGACTGCTGCCGGCCGGACGGCGCTGCCCGGCGGTGGTGGCGGTGGCCGAGGACGACGGCACCGGGTTCGTCGAGCAGTCGCGCGGGTTCCACCGGCACTGGGGCGAGGCGGCCGAACTGCTGGTCGTCCCGGAGCGCAACCACTTCGACGTGGTGCTGGACCTGGCCGACGCCGGCTCCGCGGTGAGCCGGGCGCTGCTGGGGCTCATCGCTCGAACCGGCCGGTGAGCGCGGCCGCCTCCCGCCGGAGGTGGTCGAGCATCAGCCGGGCCGAGGGCGTCAGCGGGCGTCCGTCCGGCAGCGTCACGCCGACCTGGCGGCGCACCGGCTCCAGCGGCACGGGCAGCGGGGCGATCTCGCCGTCGGTCACCGCCACCAGCTCGGGCAGCGCCGCGATCATGTCGGTGTCGCGGACCAGGGTGCGCACGGTCAGGATCGACGTGCACTCCACCAGGTCGGACGGCGGCGGCAGGCCCTCGTCGCGGAACACCTGCTCCAGCTCCTGGCGCAGCGCGGTCTGCTCCAGGGGCAGCACCCACGGGTAGTCCAGCAGGTCGCGCAGGGCGAGGCCGCGGCGCCGCCGGGCGGGGTGGTCGCGGCGGGCGACCAGGCGGACCGGCTCGCCGTAGAGGGTGACCTGCCGCAGCCCGCGCAGGTCGTCGATGGGGTTGAGACGGCCCACGATCAGGTCGAGCTCGCCGTCCAGCAGGCGCGGCGCCTGGACGTCGAACGTGGCCTCCCGCACGATCACGGTGATGCCGGGACGGTCGCGTTTCAGCGCGGCGATGGCGCGCGGCAGCAGCACGTTCGACCCGGCGAGCAGGGTGCCGATGGTGACCGTGCCGACCCGCGCGTCGGCCAGCTCGGCGATGCGCTCCCCGGCGCGGCGCAGCTCGGCCAGCACGGCGCGGGCGTGCTCGACGAACGCCTCGCCGAACAGGGTGGGCGTGACCCCGCGCGGCCCCCGGGTGAACAGCTCCACGCCGAGCACGTCCTCGACCTCGCGCAGGCTGCGGGTCGCCGCGGGCTGCGCCAGCCGCAGGTGCCGGGCGGCGTGCAGCACGCTGCCGTGGTCGGCGATCGCCACCACCAGGACCAGATGCCGCAGCTTCAGCCGCCCGTTGAGCAGGTCGATCGGTCGCATGCCGCCTTCCTATCACCATCTCGTGATAGCCGCGAAGGCAAAGAGTATTTGTCAGGTATAGCTGACGGGGCGCATCATCGCAGTGTCCGGCCCGTGCGCGCGGGGACCCGTCCGAGGGATGACCATGAAGCCTGAGCACTATGTCGGCGGCGCGTTCACCGGAGACGGCGAGCGCGACTTCCCGCTGATCGACCCGGTGGACGGCACCGAGCGGGGCCGGGTGCCCGAGGCGTCCCGCGAGACGGTCGACGCGGCCGTCCGGGCCGCCCGGCGGGCGCTCCAGGGCCCCTGGGGCGCCGCCTCCCCGCAGGACCGGGCCGCCGCCCTGCGCGAGATCGCCGACGGCGTCGAGGCGCGGTTCGAGGAGTTCGTGGACGCCGAGGCCGCCGACACCGGCAAGCCCCGCGACCTGGCCGCCACCGTCGACATCCCCCGCGCCGTCGGCAACTTCCGCGCCTACGCCGACCTGCTGTACGGACGGGGCGAGCACGCCTACACCACACGCGTGCCGGGCTGGAGCGGCGGCACCGGCGAGGCGCTCAACTACACCGTGCGGCGCCCGCTCGGGGTGGTCGCGGTCATCTCCCCGTGGAACCTGCCGCTGCTGCTGCTCACCTGGAAGGTCGCGCCCGCCCTGGCGGCCGGGAACGCGGTGGTGGCCAAGCCGTCGGAGCAGACGCCGTCCACGGCCACGCTGCTGGCCGACGTGATCCACGGGACCGGGCTGCCGGCGGGCGCGTTCAACCTCGTGCACGGGCACGGCCCCGGCGCGGCGGGGGAGTTCCTGACCGGCCACCCCGGCGTGGACGCGATCGCGTTCACCGGCGAGTCGGCCACCGGCGCGGCGATCATGCGCAACGCCGCCGAGCACGTCACGCCGGTCTCGTTCGAGCTGGGCGGCAAGAATCCCGCGCTGATCTTCGCCGACGCCGACCTGGACAGGGCCCTGGACGGCACGGTCCGCTCGACGTTCACCCACTCCGGGCAGATCTGCCTGTGCACCGAACGCGTCTACGTCGAACGCCCGATCTTCGCCGAGTTCACCGCCGCGCTCGCCGAACGCGCCCGCGCGCTGCGCGACTACGGCCCGATGATCTCCGCCGCGCACCGCGACAAGGTGCTGTCGTACTACCGGCTGGCGGTGGAGGAGGGCGCCACGGTGGCGGCGGGCGGCGGCGTCCCCGCGTTCGGCGACCGGCGCGACGGCGGCTTCTACGTCGAGCCGACCGTGCTGACCGGCCTGCCCGAGACGGCCCGGGTCGTCCGCGAGGAGATCTTCGGGCCGGTGTGCCACGTCGCGCCGTTCGACACCGAGGAGGAGGCGGTGCGCCTGGCCAACGACAGCCCCTACGGCCTGGCCGCCACCGTGTGGACGAGCGACCTGTCGCGGGCGCACCGGGTGGCGCCGCGCGTCGAGGCGGGCATCGTCTGGGTCAACTGCTGGAACCTGCGCGACCTGCGCACCCCGTTCGGCGGGGTCAAGGCGTCCGGGATCGGCCGCGAGGGGGGAGAGTACTCCCTGGACTTCTTCTCCGAGCCCGTGAACGTCTGCGTGCAGATCTAGAAAGCGAGCCCGTGACCGAGACGACACACCACACCGCCGCCCTCCAGGCCGCCGCCGACCGCATCCTCGGCGCCCACGCCTCCGGCACCCCGTGCGCGCCCGTCCGCGACCTGATCGACGGCCCCGACGCCGCGTACGCCGTGCAGCGCCGCCTCATCGAGCGGTGGCTGGCCCGGGGTCGCCGCCTGACCGGCCGCAAGATCGGCCTGACGTCGCGGGCCGTGCAGCGGCAGCTCGGCGTGGACAGCCCCGACTGCGGCGCGCTGTTCGCCGACATGGCCGTGCCGGACGGCGCGGAGATCCCGGCCGGGACGGTCCTGCAGCCCCGGGCCGAGGCCGAGGTCGCGCTCGTGCTGGACCGCGACCTGACGCACGAGCGGCACACCGTCGCCGACATCATCCGCGCCACCGCGTTCGCGCTGCCCGCCATCGAGGTCGCCGGCAGCCGCATCCGCGACTGGGACATCACGCTCGCCGACACCGTCGCCGACAACGCCTCCTCCGGCGTGTACGTGCTGGGCAACCGGCCCGTCCGGCCGGCGGACGTGGACCTGCGGCTGTGCGGCATGGTGCTGGAGCGGCGCGGCGAGCAGGTGTCCACCGGCACCGGCGCCGCCTGCCTGGGCCACCCGCTCAACGCGGCGCTGTGGCTGGCCGACGCGATGGTCGCCCTCGGCACCCCGCTGCGCGCGGGCGACACCGTCCTGACCGGGGCGCTCGGCCCGATGGTCCCCCCGGCGCCCGGCGACGTGCTGGAGGCCCGCATCGACGGCCTCGGCGACGTCCGCGTCGCCTTCGCGAAGGAACCCGCCGAGGAGGAGTCGTGACCACCGATGTGAACGCGCTGGCCGAGGCGCTGGAGGCGGCCGAACGCGACGTGCGGCCCATCCCGAGGCTCACCGACTCCGCGGACCTGGACGTGCCCACCGCGTACGCCGTCCAGCACGCCGTCATCGAGCGGCGCCGGGCGCGCGGCGAACGGCTCGCCGGCGTCAAGATGGGCTTCACCAGCCGCGCCAAGATGATCCAGATGGGCGTCGACGACGTGATCTGGGGCCTGCTCACCGACGCGATGCCCGCCGGGCCGGACGTGGACGTCTCCCGGCTCATCCACCCCCGGATCGAACCGGAGATCGTCTTCCTGATCGGCCGGGAGATCCGCTCGCCCGCCGAGGCGGACGCCGCGATCGACGCCGTCGCGGTCGGCTACGAGATCCTCGACTCCCGTTACGACGGCTTCTCGTTCACGCTGCCCGACGTCGTGGCCGACAACGCCTCGGCCGCCCGGTTCGGCGTCGGGCCCTGGCACCGGCCGCGGGACGTGTCGAACGTCGGGCTGCTGATGGAGATCGACGGGCGTCCCGCGCAGAGCGGCTCGTCGGCCGCGATCCTCGGCGACCCGGTCCGGTCGCTGCGCGCCGCGGCCCGCCTGGCCGCCGCGTCCGGGATCACCCTGGAACCGGGGTGGGTGGTGCTCGCCGGGGCCGCCACCGCCGCGGTTCCGCTGCCCAAGGGCGCCCACGTCCGCGTCACCGGCGCGGGCCTGGGCGGCGTGGAGGTGACCGCCCGGTGAACGAGGCCTACCTGGTCGACGGCAAGGCCCGGCCGCGCGGCCGGTTCCCGCACCTCAAGCGGGCGGGCGACCTGGTGTTCGTGTCCGGGACGAGCTCGCGGCGGCCCGACGGCACGTTCGCGGGCGCGCGCGCCGACGCCATGGGCGTCACCGACCTGGACATCCGGGAGCAGACGCGGGCGGTCGTCGAGAACGTCCGCGACCTGCTGCGCGCCGCCGGGGGAGACCTGTCCGACCTGGTCAGCGTCACCACGTACCTGGTGAACATGAACGACTTCGGCGGGTACAACGAGGTCTACGGCGAGTACTTCGACGAGACCGGCCCGGCCCGCACCACCGTCGCCGTGCACCAGCTTCCGCACCCGCACCTGCTCATCGAGATGTCGTGCGTGGCCCACATCCCGCAGGACCGCGACCGCAACTCCGACCGGGACCGAAGCCCCCACGAGGAGGCCGGAACATGACCGTGCCGAGGACACTGCCGAAACTGTCGCACGGGCGACCGTTCGACTTCGCCCGCTGGATCGAGGAGCACCGCGACCTGCTCAGGCCGCCGGTCGGCAACGTCCAGGTCTGGGAGGACGCCGGAATGATCGTCATGGTGGTCGGCGGCCCCAACCAGCGCACCGACTTCCACGACGACCCCACCGAGGAGTTCTTCTACCAGCTCAAGGGCACCATGGTGCTGCGCGTCATGGAGGAGGAGGGGCGGCCCCCGGTCGACGTGCAGATCGGCGAGGGCGAGGTGTTCCTGCTGCCCCCGCACGTGCGTCACTCGCCGCAGCGCCCCGAGCCGGGCAGCGTCGGCCTGGTCGTGGAGATCGCCCGCCCGGAGGGGCGGCGCGAGGCGTTCGAGTGGTACTGCACCGAGTGCCACCACCTGGTGCACCGCGCCGAACTGCAGGTCCGGTCGATCGTGGACGACCTGCCCCCGGTGTTCCAGGGCTTCTACAACGGCGACCGCCGGTGCCCCCACTGCGGTGCCGTCCACCCCGGCAAGGAATGGCCCGAGCACATGCGACCCCAGACCCGATGAACACGCCAACGTCCGCGCACACCGTCATCGACGTCCACGCCCACGTCTTCCCCCGCGTGTCGCGCGCTGAGGCCCGGCTGCTGGCGGGCGCGGGGGAGCCGTGGCTGCGCGAGCACGGCGACGGCACGGGGATGATGATGAGCGGCGACGACGAGTACCGTCCCGTGCGCGCCGAGCTGTGGGACGCGGACGCGCGCCTGGTCGCCATGGACCGTTCGGGGGTGGACGTGCAGGTGGTGTCGTCCACGCCGCTGATGTTCGGATACGCGGCCGAGCCCGCGCGCGCGGCGGACTGGTGCGAGCTGGTCAACGAACGCATCCTCGACTACTGCGCGCAGGCCCCCGGACGCCTGGTCCCCTTGTGCCAGGTGCCGTTGCAGGACGTCGAGACGGCCTGCGCCATGGTCACCAAGGCGGCGGCGGCCGGGCACCGCGGCGTGCACATCGGCAACCACGTCGGCGCCCGGTACCTCGACGACGCGGCGATCGTCGACTTCCTGGCGCACTGCGCCGACGAGGGCGTGCCCGTCCTCGTCCACCCCTGGGACATGCTCGGCGACGACCGCATGAACGGCCGCTACATGCTGCCGTGGCTGGTCGGCATGGCCGCCGAGACGCAGCTGTCGATCCTGACGCTCATCCTGTCCGGCGCGTTCGAGCGCCTGCCCGAGACGCTGCGGCTGTGCTTCTGCCACGGCGGCGGCAGCTTCGCCTACCTGCTGGGACGCGCCGACAACGCCTGGCGCAACCGCGACATCGTCCGCCGCGACTCGCCCCGCCCGCCCTCGGCCTACACCGGCCGCTTCCACGTCGACTCGGCCGTGTTCGACCCGCGGGCGCTGCGCCTGCTGGTGGACGTCATGGGCGCCGACCGGGTGATGCTCGGCACCGACTTCCCCTTCCCGCTCGGCGAGGTCGAGCCCGGCGCCGTCATCCGCGCCTGCGCCGGCCTCACCGACGACGAGTGCGCGGCCCTGCTCGGCGGAAACGCCCGCGCCTTCTTCGCCCTGGACGCGCCCTGACGGGGAATCACCCCGGCGAGCCCGCGACCGCCCCACGAGAACAAGAACTGGTGAGAATGCCCCACATGGACTTCCTGCCGTCCGAGGACCCCGGCGCCGCCGAGGCGCGGCGGCTGGACGAGGCCGACCCGCTGCCGACGCTGCGCGCCGAGTTCCACGTTCCGGCGGCCCCGGATGGCGGCGAGGCCGCCTACTTCGCCGGCAACTCCCTCGGCCTGCAGCCCCGCGCCGCCGCGGAGCTGGTCAACGAGGAGCTGCTGGACTGGGCGCGGCTGGCCGTCGAGGGCCACCACCACGGGCGCCGCCCCTGGGTCGGCTACCACGAGCTGCTGCGCGAGCCCGCCGCCCGCCTGGTCGGCGCGCTGCCGCACGAGGTCGTCGCGATGAACTCGCTGACGGTCAACCTGCACCTGATGATGGCCACCTTCTACCGGCCCGCCGGGGACCGCACCCGCATCCTGATCGAGGACTCGGCGTTCCCGTCCGACTCCTACGCGGTGGGCAGCCAGGCGGTGCACCACGGCCTCGACCCGGCGGAGACGGTGGTGCGGCTGCGGCCCCGCCCCGGCGAGGAGCACCTGCGCACCGAGGACGTCGTCGGCCGCCTCGAACGCGAGGGCGACCGCGTCGCGCTGGTCCTGCTCGGCGGCGTCAACTACCTGACCGGGCAGCTCATGGACATCCCGACGATCACCAAGGCGGGCCGCGCCGCCGGCGCCGTCGTCGGCTGGGACCTGGCGCACGCCGCCGGGAACGTTCCGCTGCGCCTGCACGACTGGGACGTCGACTTCGCCGCCTGGTGCTCCTACAAGTACCTCAACGGCGGGCCCGGCGCGGTGGCGGGCTGCTTCGTGCACGAACGCCACGTCCGGGACGCCTCGCTGCCGCGCCTGTCGGGCTGGTGGGGCAACGACCCGGCGACCCGCTTCGCGATGGCGCCGGACTTCGTGCCGGTCGCCTCGGCCGACTCCTGGCAGCTGTCCAACCCGCCGATCCTGGCGATGGCGCCCGTGCTGGCCTCGCTGCGGATCTTCGACCGGGTCGGCATGGACGCGCTGCGCGCCAAGAGCCGCCGCCTGACCGGCTACCTGGCCGACCGGCTCGCCGGGATCGGCGGCCTGGAGGTGATCACGCCGTCCGATCCGGCCTGGCGCGGCTGCCAGCTGTCGATCCGGGTGGCCGACGCCGCGGGCCTGGTCCGCCGGCTGGCCGACGAGGCCGGGGTGATCGCCGACGCCCGGGAGCCCGACGTGGTCCGCCTGGCCCCGGCGCCGCTGTACTGCACGTTCGCCGACTGCCACCGCGCCGCCGAGGCACTGGCGGCCCTGCTGCGCTGACCCGTCACCTCAGGCGGTTCACCGCAGGCGGTCCAGGTGCCGTGACACCAGGGCCGCCAGCCGCTCGGGGGTGTGCAGGTCCGGACGCATCGCCGCGTGCACGGCGAGCCCGTCGACGAGGGCGTGCAGCCGCTGGGCCTCGACCTCGACGTCCTCGCCGGGCGTGCCGGCGGGCAGCAGGTCGCGGACGATCCGGCGGCAGCCCGCCAGCAGCGTGTCGTGGCCCTCCTCGCGCAGCGCGCGCAGCTCCGGATCCACCATGGCGCGCGCGGTGAACGCCAGCCACACCTCGTTCTCGGCGCGGCGGTCGGCGTCCAGCGGCAGCAGCTCGGCCAGCACCAGCTCGGCGCGGCGCCGCGGGTCGGGCCCGGCGTCCAGCGCCGCCACCCGCCGCTCGATCCGCTCGATCACCATGCGCAGGGCGAAGGTCATCAGCTCCCCCTGGCTGGCGAAGTAGTGCCGCAGCGAGCCCATCGACAGCCCGGCCTCGCGCGCCACGTTGCGCACCGACGCGTGCTCCAGGCCGTCGCGCCGGATCACCCGCCACACCGCCTCGGCCACCTCGCGCCGCCGCCGCTCGGCGTCCACCACCTTCGGCATGCCCCCTTTCTAGCACAGTCGTGCTACCATCCGCTGATATAGCACAGTCGTGCTAAAAACTGCGCGGACGGAGAACCGCCATGCCGACGACCACCCCACGCCAGGACTCCCCGCCCACCCGCCCGCCCCGCGACCGCCGGCGCCGTCGCGTCATCGTGATCACCCTGCTCGGCTGGGTGGCCGCCAACGCGGTCGCGCTCGCCGCCGCCGGGCGCGCGCTCCCCTTCGACTGGCCCGGCGTCGGCGACCGGTCGGCGGCCGGGCAGGTGCTCGACGCCGACCTCAGGGCCCTGGAAGCCCTGCTGATCATCGCCCTGGCGTACGCGCTGACCCGCCGCCGCGCCGTCCCCGTCCCCGAACTGGCGGCGCGCGCCCCCGGCCGCCGCGCGGCGCTACGCGAGACCCTCCTGCTGCTGGCGTACGGCGCGTGCGGGCTGCTCGGCGGGTTCGTCCTGGCCCGCGCGTTCGGCTGGCATCCGTTCGGCTTCCACCTCGCCGGATCGGTCTTCGGCACGCACGAGCACGTCGCGCCCGCGGAGGCGCTCACCTGGGCCTGCTACAACGCGGCCGTCTACGGCGTCGTCCCGCTGCTGTGGTTCGGCCGCCGCCACCCGGCCGCCGCCCTGAACCTGACCTCCCGGGACCGGCGCGCCGACGCCCGGCTCGTCGCGGTCGTGCTGCTGGTCGAGTCGGTCGTGCAGTTCGCCGCGCTCAGACCGGCGATCGTGGGCCTGGACGGCGCGCAGCTGGCGCTCGGCGTGCCGCTCACCTTCGCGTTGTTCCTGCTGGGCGCGGTGCTCCCGGCGATGGTGTTCATCTACTGCCTGCTCGTCCCGCGTTTCCTGCGGCTGACCGGCTCGGTGGCCGCCACCGTCGTCCTCGGCGGGCTGACCTACGCGGCGATGCACCTGTGGGACGCCTGGACGGTCTTCGACTCTCCGGGCCACGCGGCGCTGTCGATCGTCTTCCTGCTGTTCACCTACGTGCCGCCGGGCATGGTGAAGACGACCCTGACCGTGCGGACGGGCAACGCCTGGGTGCACGTGTGGGCGTACCACGCGCTGGTGCCGCACACCCTCGTCGACACCCCGCACGTCACGCACGTCTTCGGGATCAGATGACCCTCAGAGGTGCGGGCGCGGGCCGGCGCCGGGGATGACCGCGGCCAGGCGGCGCAGGCGGCCGGTGTGCGCGGCCGACGGCGGCCGCACCGCCGCGCCGCACGGCGAGGACGCCTTCGACGGCGGCGGCGACGGCGGCGGCGACGGTGTGGTGTTCGCCTTGATCGCCACGCTGGCCAGCGACACGACCAGCGCCACGTCGGAGTCGGTGTCGAGCCGCACCGCGACCCACTCGCCGCCCGCCCGGATCGCCACCCGCCCGGACTCGGCGAGCGCGCCGCCGAGGCGTTCCACCACCGGGCGCGTCAGCCGCAGCTCGGCCTCGTCGTCGCAGTGCAGATGGACGATCTGCCTGCCGCCGGCCTGCAGGGCGATGCCGATGCCGCAGTCGGCGCGGACCTTGCTCACCCCGGGCCACGCCGCCAGCCGGGCGGCGATCCGCCCGGCGTGGGAGGTCTTGCCGCTCCCCGTCACAGCGCCATCGTTGCGCCCCGCCGACGGGCAGCGGAACCGGCCGAGTCGAAATCGTTACCATCGGGGGCGAACCCGTTCGAGCCGCCGGGCCGCCGACGACCGGATGGAACGGCACGAAGTGGCCGAAAGGCTCAGTTCCGGGGCCGGTCCAGGCGCTCGCCGTGCCGCAGCCGGTCCAGGCCGAGCCAGATGAACTCCACGGCCATCTGCTCGGCCCGCTCCCGGGGGGTGCCGGGGTGCTCCAGCCACCACGACACCATCGACAGCATCGCCCCGTACATCAGCGGCACCAGCAGCCGCGCCCGCCGCTCGTTGACCTCCAGCGCGGCGGGCGACAGGGCGGGGTCGGCGCGGCGGCGGCGCAGCAGGATGTCGGCCAGCGCGGTGCCCATCCGCTCGCGCAGCTCGTGCAGGCCCGGCCCGACCTCCGGCTTGTCCAGGTGCCGGATCACCAGCGCCCAGGCGTCCGGCTCCTCGGTGGCGTAGTCGAACAGCGCCCCCACCATCGCGCTGATGTTGTCGACGCTGTCGCGCGCGGGCGCCACGGCCGCGTTGAGCCGTCCCGTCAGCTCGGTGACGATCATCTCGGTCACCTCGACGAACAGGTCCTCCTTGGAGCCGAAGTGCTGGTAGAGCAGCGCCTTGGAGACCCGGGCGGCGGCCGCCACGTGATCCATCTGGGTCAGGTGGTAGCCGCGCCGCCCGAACTCGCCGAGGGCCACCGCGAGCAGCTGCTCGCGGCGCCGGGCGTGCGACATCCGCCGCCGCGCGCCCGCCGCCGGCGCGGTCGTCTCCGGGCCCTCCTCCGGCGCGGCCGCCGCGTCCCCCGTGCCGCCCGTCATGCGCCCAGGTACTTCCCCAGCTCGGTGCGCGCCACCGACCGCACGTGCACCTCGTCGGGGCCGTCGGCCAGGCGCAGCGCCCGCGCCCCGGCCCACATGGCCGCCAGCGGCGTGTCGTCGCTGACGCCCGCGCCGCCGTGCACCTGGATCGCCTTGTCCAGCACGTCCAGCGCGACGCGCGGCGCGATCACCTTGATCGCGGAGACCTCCGAGCGGGCCGCCCGGACGCCCTCCCTGTCGATCAGCCAGGCGGTCTTGAGGGTGAGCAGCCGGGCCTGCTCGATCGCCATCCGCGACTCGGCGATCCACTGCTGGATCACGCCCTGCCGGGCCAGTTCCTTGCCGAACGCCACGCGCGACACCGCCCGCTCGCACATCAGCTGCAGGGCCCGCTCGGCCATGCCGAGGGCGCGCATGCAGTGGTGGATGCGGCCGGGGCCGAGCCGGGCCTGCGCGATGGCGAAGCCGCCGCCCTCCTCGCCGACCAGGTTCTCCACCGGCACCCGCACGTCGGTGAAGCGGATCTCGCAGTGGCCCTCCTGGTCGGAGTAGCCGAACACGGGCAGCGCCCGGACGATCTCCACCCCGGGCGTGTCGACCGGCACCAGCACCATGGACTGCTGCCGGTACGGGTGGCCCTCGGGATCGGTCTTGCCCATCACGATCATGATCTTGCAGCGGGGGTCGGCCGAGCCGCTGATCCACCACTTGCGGCCGTTGATGACGTAGTGGTCCCCGTCGCGCTCGATCCGGGTGGAGATGTTGCGCGCGTCGGAGCTGGCCACGTCCGGCTCGGTCATGGCGAAGGCGCTGCGGATCTCGCCGTTCAGCAGCGGGACGAGCCAGCGCCGCTTCTGCTCGGGGGTGCCGAACAGGTGCAGCACCTCCATGTTGCCGGTGTCGGGCGCCGAGCAGTTGAGCGCCTCGGGCGCGATGTGCGGGACGCGTCCGGTGACCTCGGCCAGGGACGCGTAGTCGACCACGCTCAGGCCGTGCGCGGGCGTCTCCTCCTCGCTCACCGGCGGGTGCAGCGGGGCCAGGCCGCCGGGGTGCTCGGCGGGCAGGAACAGGTTCCACAGCCCGCGCCGGCGCGCCTCGGCCTTGAGCTCCTCGACGATCGGCGGGAGGGTGTGCTCCTGGCCCGCGGCGCGCAGCTCGCGCCGCTGCGCCGCGTACACGGGTTCGGCGGGGTAGACGTGGGCATCCATGAAGTCCTGCAGCCGGGCGAGTTGGTCGCGGGCCCGTTCGCTCAAACCGAAGTCCATTCGGTTAGAGTAACTGACGAGTCAGTCAGTTGTGGAGGGGAGTCGTCGCATGACCCCGAACGACGCCGCCGCCGGCACCGGACCGGGCGGCCCGGACGGCCGGCACGGCCTGGACGGCACCGTGGCGCTGATCACCGGTGGGGCCAACGGCATCGGCGCGGCCGTCGCCCGGCGGCTGGCCGCCGGGGGCGCCCGGCTGGTGCTGGCCGACATCGACGCCGAGCGCGGCACCGCGCTGGCCGAGGAGCTGGACGCCGAGTTCGTCCGCTGCGACGTGCGCGAGCCGGCCGACAGCCGCGCCGCGGTCGCCGTCGCGCAGGACCGGTTCGGCGGGCTCGACCTGGCCTTCCTGAACGCGGGCGTGGCCAGCGGCTGCGGCCTGGACGGCGACTTCGACCCCGAGCTGTACCGGCGCGCCATGGCGATCAACGTCGACGGCGTCGTGTACGGGGTGCACGCCGCGCTGCCCGCGCTGCGCGCCCGCGGCGGCGGGAACATCATCGCCACCGCCAGCATGGCGGCCCTGACCGCCACGCCGTTCGACCCGGTCTACGGCGCCAACAAGGCGGCGGTGGTCGGCCTGGTCCGCGCCCTCGGCCCCAACCACGCCGGCGAGGGCATCCGGATCAACGCGCTGTGCCCGTCGTTCGCCGACACCGACATCATCGGCCCGCTCAAGGACCACCTGGAACAGACCGGCTTCCCGATCCTGGACGTCGCCGACGTGGTGGAGGCGTTCATGGCGATCCTGGCCGCCGACGGGACGGGCGAGGCGTGGTACGTCGTGCCCGGCCGCGTCCCCGAGCCGTTCCGGTTCCGCGGCGTTCCCGGTCCGCGCTGAGCGGGACAAGGACCACGGAGGAGGAGACAATGCGCGCGATCCAGATCACCGAGTTCGGCGGCCCCGAGGTGCTGAACGTCACCGACCTGCCCGACCCCGAGCCCGGCCCGGGCCAGGTGCTCGTGGAGGTGTCGCGGGCGGGGATCAACTACGCCGACACCCACCAGGCCGAGAACAGCTACCTGTCGGCCACGTCGCTGCCGCTGGTGCCGGGCGGCGAGGTCGTCGGCCGCACGCCCGGCGGCCGCCGGGTCGTCGCCCTCACCGGCACCGGCGGGTACGCCGAGAAGGCGCTGGCGGCCGAGGCCATGGCCTGGGACGTCCCTGACGGGATCGACGACGTGACCGCCCTCGGCATGGTGATCCAGGGCGCGACGGCGTGGGTGCTGCTGCGCAAGAGCGTCCACCTGGAGCCGGGCGACTCGGTCGTCGTGCACGCCGCCGCGGGCGGGGTCGGCACGCTGGCGGTGCAGCTGGCCAAGGCGTGGGGCGCGGGACGGGTGATCGCCACCGCCTCGTCCAAGGAGAAGCGGGAGCTGGCCCTGGAGCTGGGCGCCGACGCGGCCGTGGACGCGGCCGAGCCGGACATGAAGGCCGCGCTCATCGAGGCCAACGGCGGCCACCGCGTGGACGTGGTGCTGGAGATGACCGGCGGCACCGTCACCGACCAGAGCCTGGCCGCGCTGGCCCCTTTCGGCCGCCTGGCGTACTACGGGACGGCCTCGCGGCAGGAGCCCAAGCCGGTCAAGCCCGGCAACCTGCTGCGGCACTCGACCGCCATCGCCGGGATGTGGCTGGCGCACGTGTTCCAGTCCCGCGGCGACCTGATGCGCACCGCGCTCGACGAGCTGTTCGCGCTGGCCGCCGACGGGCGCATCCGGGTGATCAACGGAGGCGAGTACGGGCTGTCGGAGGCCCGCCGCGCGCACGAGGACCTGCGGGCGCGCCGCACCACCGGCAAGCTCGTCCTCGACCCGTCCCGCTGAGGGGCGCCGCGGGCCGGCGGCGGCCCGCGGCGGCACGCCTCAGGAGCCCACCAGGCCGTTCTCGTAGGCGTAGACGACGGCCTGGGTGCGGTCGCGCAGCGACAGCTTGGTCAGCACATGCCCGACGTGGGTCTTGACGGTCTGCTCGGCCAGCACCAGCTCGGCGGCGATCTCGGCGTTGGACAGGCCCCGCGCGATCAGCCGCAGCACGTCCAGCTCGCGCGGGGTGAGCGCGGCGGCCGCCGCCGGGTTGGGCCGCTGGTGGCGGCGGCGCCGGGCGAAGTCGCCGATGAGCCGGCGGGTGACCGACGGGGCGAGCAGCGCGTCCCCGCCCGCCACCACCCGCACGCCGTTGACCAGGTCGGCGGCGGAGGCGTCCTTGAGCAGGAAGCCGCTGGCCCCCGAGCCGAGCGCCTCGTAGACGTACTCGTCCAGGTCGAAGGTGGTCAGCACCAGCACCTTGGGACGCTGCTCGGCCGGGTCGGCGCCGGCCGGCGCCGGGCCGCCGGCCAGTTCGGCGGTGGCGGCCAGGCCGTCCATCTCCGGCATCCGGATGTCCATGACCACCACGTCGGGGTCCAGGGCGCGGGCCATCTCCACCGCCTCCCGGCCGTTGCCCGCCTGCCCGATCACCTCGATCTCCGGATCGGAGGCCAGCAGCGCGGCCAGCCCGTCGCGGATCATCACCTGGTCGTCAGCGATCAGCACCCGAATCGTCACGACAGCACCCTATGGCCCGGCTCACCCCCGGATGCTCGGTTTCCCGAGGTGGCGCGGGCGGCGGTCACTCCGGTGCGCCGTAGGGGAGGGCGGCGGCGACGGCCCAGCCGCCCTCCTCGTGCGGGCCCGCCTCCAGCGTGCCGCCCAGCATCGCGACGCGCTCGCGCATGCCGACCAGGCCGTGGCCGCCGCCGTGCGACTCCTCGGGCGTACCGCGCGGGCCGTCGTCGGTGACGGCCAGCCGCAGCAGGTCGCCCTCGTAGCGCACCTCGATGCCCACCTGCGACCCGGGCGCGTAGCGCGCGGCGTTGCTCAGCGACTCCTGGACGATGCGGTACGCCGACAGGTCCACCCCGGCGGGCACCGGACGCGGCACGCCCACGATCGTCGCGGTGACCTTCAGGCCGGACCGGCGGGCCGCGGCGACCAGGTCGTCGAGCCGGTCCAGGCCCGGCTGCGGCGTCCGCTCGGCGCCGTCGTCGTCGGACCGCAGCAGGCCCACGACCCGCCGCGTCTCGGTCAGCGCCTCGCGCGCCGCGTCGCGCACCACCCCGAAGGTCCGGCGCGCCTCGTCCGGCAGGTCCGGGATCTTGTAGGGGGCGGCCTCCGCCTGCATCGCGATCACCGACATGTGGTGGGCGACGACGTCGTGCAGCTCGCGGGCGATGCGGGCGCGCTCCTCCAGCACCGCCTGCCGCGCCAGGTCCTGCCGCCGCAGCTCGGCCTGCTCGCGCAGGGTCAGCTCGGCGACGAAGCGGGCGTGGATCGCGTCGCCGAACGCCAGCGCCAGCACCACGATGCCCGCGAGGATGAGGCCGTACCAGTCGGGCATGGCCCCGATCACCACCGCCGGCACGATCAGCCCGCAGACGCTGATCACCCCGACCCCCGTCGTGACCCGGCGCTCGTGCCCGACCGCCGTGAGGAACACGATCACCACGAACGCCAGCCACGAGGTGACCGGCCAGGGCCAGAAGTACCGCTCCTGCAGCACGAACGCGCCCAGCAGGAAGCCGACCGCGCTCACCCGCCAGGCCCGAAGCGGCCAGCGCGCCGCGAACAGCAGCGGGGCCGCCTGCAGCAGTCCCAGCACCGCGGCGACGATCGGCGCCGGCCGCGGCTCGAACACGTTGAGCGGGATGGCGATCGCGCCGCCGGTGAACCCGACCGTCATGGCGAACAGCAGCACGAGCAGCGCGACGCGCAGCCAGGGCGTCGCGGGCATCAGCAGGCCGGGCGGTTCGGCGGTGCCCCGGCTCACCGCAGGCCACAGGAGGCGCGGCAGGGACAGGCCGTGGTGCCGTGGGGGGTCGGAGACGTTCATTTGACGGTGAGCCTAGGCCCTGCGCGACGGACGGGGCGTGACCCGGAGGAGGGAGATGCCGACCGATCCCTGGGTATCAGCCCGGCCTCTTCCCTGTATTCCTGATTGACTTAATAGGGAATTTGCGTCAGCCTGGAGCGCGTGAGCCGCACCGTACGTCTCGTGGCGCGCCTGCACGTCGACCTCCGGCGGCAGGCGAGCAGCCTGTGTCGGCCCGCCTGATCAGACCTCCGCCGCCCTCTCGCGCGGCCTCCCCCCGATCACCGAGTCCCCTGCAAGCGATCGCCTGCGAAGGGTCCGTTCCGCCGTGTCAACGTCCTCCGTGTCCAGCCCGTCGTCCCTCGCCCGCGCCCCGAGCCGCGCGCGCCCCGCCCCCGGGTTCGCCAGACGGCAGCGGGCGGCGCTGGCCCGTCTCGTCGCGCCCCTGGCGGTGCTGGTGCTCTGGCAGATCGCCGCGAGCACCGGGCTGCTGCCCGAACGCCTGCTCGCCGCGCCCACCACGATCGCCTCCACCGGCCTCGACCTGATCCGCGACGGCACCCTGACCGACGCGATCGCGGTGTCGGTGCGCCGCGCCGCCGCCGGGTTCCTGCTCGGCGCGGCCGCCGGGGTCGGCCTGGCGGTCGTGGCCGGGCTGAGCCGCCTCGGCGAGCACGCCGTCGACCCGCTGATGCAGATGCTGCGCGCCCTTCCGCTGTTCGGGCTGATCCCGCTGTTCATCCTGTGGTTCGGCATCGGCGAGACGCCCAAGGTGGTGCTGGTCGCGCTCGGCGTGGCGTTCCCGCTCTACCTCAACACCTTCTCCGGCATCCGCGGCGTGGACGGCAAGCTCGCCGAGGTCGCGGACGTGCTGCGGCTCGGCCGGTGGGGCCTGGTCCGGCACATCGTGCTGCCCGGCGCGCTGCCCCAGGCGCTGGTGGGGCTGCGGCAGAGCCTGGGCGTCGCCTGGCTCGCGCTGATCGTCGCCGAGCAGATCAACGCCTCGTCCGGCCTCGGCTTCATGATCAACAACGCCCGGGAGTTCCTGCGCACCGACGTGGTGGTGCTCGGGCTGGTGGTGTACGCGGCGCTCGGCCTGCTCACCGACGCGCTGGTCCGGCTGCTGGAAAGGAGGGCCCTGACATGGCGCAAGGGCTTCCCGGTGTGACCGCGCGGACGGCGGCGCCCGCCGCGGCGCCCGCCCGGCGGGTCGTGCGGGTGCGCGGGCTGACCAGGCGGTTCGGCGAACGCACCGTCCTGGACGGCGCCGACCTCGACATCGCCCGCGGCGAGTTCGTCGCCCTGCTCGGCCGCAGCGGCTCGGGCAAGTCCACCCTGCTGCGCGCCCTGGCGGGCCTCGACCGCGCCACCGGCGGCGAGCTGTCGGTCGACGGCACCGTGGCCGTGGCGTTCCAGGAGCCGCGCCTGGTCCCGTGGAAACGGGTGTGGGCCAACGTCACGCTGGGCCTGCGGGTGCCGGACCCGCGCGCCGCCGCCGACCGGACGCTCGCCGAGGTCGGGCTGACCGAACGCGGCGACGCCTGGCCGCTCACCCTGTCCGGGGGCGAGGCCCAGCGCGCCTCCCTGGCCCGCGCGCTGGTGCGCGAACCCGACCTGCTGCTGCTGGACGAGCCGTTCAGCGCACTGGACGCGCTCACGCGCATCACCATGCACCGGCTCGTCCTGGACCTGTGGGAGCGGCACCGCCCCGGCATCCTGCTGGTCACCCACGACGTGGACGAGGCGCTGCTGCTCGCCGACCGCGTCCTGGTGCTGGACGGCGGCGGCATCGCCCACGAGTCCCGCGTCGGCCTGGACCGTCCCCGCCGCCGCGACCACCCCGACCTCACCGCCCTGCGCGCCGCCCTGCTCGCCCAGCTCGGCGTCACCCCCGAAGAAGGAACCGCATGAACCGGCTCAGAACGCTGCTGACGTCCCTGCTCACCGCGACCGCCCTGGCCGTGTCGGCGGGCTGCGGCGGCGGGACGGACGCCGGCGACGCGGCGGTCCGCGCGGACGGCTCGGTCGACCTGTCCAAGGTCACGCTGCGCGTCGGCGACCAGAAGGGCGGCCAGCGCGCCCTGCTCGGCGCGGCCGGGCAGCTCGACGGCGTCCGGTACCGGATCGAGTGGAAGCAGTTCACCTCCGGGCCGCCGCTGCTGGAGGCGGTCAACGCCGGGGCGCTGGACCTCGGCGCGGTCGGCAACGCCCCGCCGGTGTTCGCCGCGGCCGCCGGCTCCAAGATCAAGATCGTGTCCGCCGCCGACATCGGGCTCACCGGGCAGGCCGTGCTGGTCCCCAAGAACTCGCCCATCCGCACCCCCGCCGAGCTCAGGGGCAGGCGGATCGCCGTGGCCAAGGGCAGCTCGGCCCACTACCACCTGCTGACCGTCCTGAAGAGGGCCGGGCTGAGCTTCGCCGACATCCGGCCCCAGTACCTGGCGCCGCCCGACGCGCTGGCCGCGCTCAGCTCCGGCAAGATCGACGCCTGGGCGGTCTGGGACCCCTACACCGCACAGGGCGAGGCCCAGGCCGGCGCCCGGATCCTGGTCGACGGCTGCGGCTACACCACCGGCTACAACGTGATCGTCGCCGCCGACAAGGCGCTGGACGACAAGGCCAAGGAGGCCGCGCTGCGCGACTTCGTCACCCGGCGGCAGCGCGCCGTCCTGTGGTCCAACGACCACGCCAGGGAGTGGGGAGCCGTGTGGGCCAAGGACACCGGCCTGCCGGTCCCCATCGCCGAGAAGGCCGCCGAGCGCCGCGCCGCCCGGCTCGTCCAGGTCGACGACGCGCTGGTGCGCCACGAGCAGGAGGTCGCCGACGCCTTCGCCGACCAGAAGCTGATCCCCGGCAGGGTCACGATGGCCGACTTCGTCGACCGCCGCTTCAACGACATCCAGGTCAAATGACCCCTGCACACGTGCCCCCGGCTCACGTGGCCCCTGCCCACGTGGCCCCTGCCCACGTGACTCCGGACCGACGGACTCCAGGTCGAGCGACGAGGACACCGCGATGACGTTGCGCTTCCACTGGTTCCTGCCCACCACCGGCGACAGCCGCGCCCTGATCGGCGGCGGCCACAGCATCCCGCGCGGGGTGGGACGGCCGCAGCCCCGCCCCGGCACCGCCGACCAGGTCCGCCCGCCGGACATCGACTACCTGGCGCAGATCGCCCGCTCGGCCGAGCAGCTCGGCTTCGAGGCCGTGCTCACCCCGACCGGCACCTGGTGCGAGGACGCCTGGCTGGTCACCGCCGCGCTGCTGCGCGAGACGTCCCGGCTGAAGTTCCTGGTGGCGTTCCGGCCCGGGTTCGTCTCGCCCACGCTGGCCGCGCAGATGGCCGCCACCTACCAGCGCATCTCACGCGGCCGCCTGCTGCTGAACGTCGTCACCGGCGGCGATTCGGCCGAGCAGCGCCGTTTCGGCGACCACCTGCCGCACGCCGAACGCTACGCGCGCACCGACGAGTTCCTGTCGATCGTGCGCGGCGCCTGGAGCGGCGAGCCGTACGACTTCAAGGGCGAGCACTACCACGTCGAGGGCGCCATGGTGGCGCGCCCGCCGGAGCCGCCGCCGGAGATCTACTTCGGCGGGTCGTCGCAGGCGGCGGGCCCGGTCGCGGCCCGGCACGTGGACGTCTACCTGACCTGGGGGGAACCGCCGGACCAGGTGGCCGAGAAGATCGCATGGATCCGCGGGCTGGCCGCCGAGCGGGGACGCGAGCCGCGCTTCGGCATCCGCCTGCACACCATCAGCCGCGACACCTCCGAGGCCGCCTGGGCCGAGGCCGACCGCCTGCTGGGCGGCCTGGACCCGTCCCACATCGAGCAGGCCCAGCGCACCCTGGCCGCCAGCGAGTCGGTCGGCCAGCGGCGCATGGTGCGGCTGCACGAGAAGTACCGGGCGAGCGGCTCGGCCCGCGACCTGGAGATCCACCCGGGGCTGTGGGCGGGCGTCGGGCTGGTGCGCGGCGGCGCGGGCACCGCCCTGGTCGGCTCCCACACCGAGGTCGCCGACCTGATCGAGCGGTACGCGGCGCTCGGCATCGAGGAGTTCATCCTGTCCGGCTACCCGCACCTGGAGGAGGCGTACTGGTTCGGCGAGGGCGTGCTGCCGGAGCTGCGCCGCCGGGGCGTCGCCGGCGACCCGTGGGGGCCGCGGACCACCGCGTAGCGGCTGATCAGCCAAGACGTTCGAGTCTGGCCGCATTAGAACCTTTTTGCCGGGAAGATCCGCTCGCATGACTGTGGGAGAGAGCGGCAGACCAGCGGATGCCGCCGAAGCGACAACGCCGTCCCACACCGCCGCGACCGCCGCCCTGCTGGCGGGCGCGGCCGCGCTGGGCGGCTTCCTGTTCGGCTACGACTCGTCGGTCATCAACGGCACCGTCGACGCGCTGAAGTCCCAGTTCCACCTGAACTCCGTGGCGGTGGGCCTGGTGGTGTCGTCGGCGCTGCTCGGCTGCGCGGTCGGCGCCTGGTTCGCCGGGCCGCTGGCCGACCGCATCGGCCGGGTCCGCACCATGCTCGTGGCCGCGGTGCTGTTCGTCATCAGCTCGCTGGGCTCGGCGCTGGCGTTCAACGCCGTCGACCTGACGTTCTGGCGGGTGGTGGGCGGGCTGGCCATCGGCGCCGCGTCCGTCATCGCGCCCGCCTACATCGCCGAGATCGCCCCCGCCGAGCTGCGCGGCAGGCTCGGCTCGCTGCAGCAGATGGCGATCGTGCTGGGCATCTTCGCGGCGCTGGTGGTCGACTACGTCATCGCCCGGGTGTCGGACGGCGGCGCGTCCGGGCGGTTCCCGTGGGGCGGCACCGCCTGGCGCTGGATGTTCGCCAGCGCCATCGTGCCCGCCGTGATGTACGGGGTGATCGCCACGACCATCCCCGAGTCGCCCCGCTACCTGGTCAAGAAGCGCCAGATCGGCCGCGCCCGGCAGGTGCTGGCCAAGGTGATGGGCCGCGGCGACGTCGACACCAAGATCCGGGAGATCGTCCGGTCGATCGCCGCCGACCGGCCCGTCCACCTGCGCGACCTGCGCGGGCGCCGGTTCGGCCTGCTGCCGATCGTCTGGGTGGGCATCCTGCTGTCGGTCTTCCAGCAGTTCGTCGGCATCAACGTGATCTTCTACTACTCGACCTCGCTGTGGCGGGCGGTGGGCTTCACCGAGAACGACGCCATGCTCACCTCGGTGATCAACTCGACCGTCAACGTGGTGGCCACGCTGGTGGCGATCGCGCTGGTCGACCGGGTGGGCCGGCGCCCGCTGCTGCTGACCGGCGCCGCCGGGATGGCGGTCACCCTGACCACCCTGACGATCTGCTTCGCCACCGCGCCCGTCGTGGACGGCGAGCCGCGGCTGAGCGGCACCGCCGGGATGGTCGCGCTGATCGCCGCCAACGTCTACGTCTTCTCGTTCGCCGCGTCCTGGGGCCCGGTGGTGTGGGTCATGCTCGGCGAGATGTTCAACAACTTCATCCGCGCGTCGGCACTGGCCGTGGCCGCCGCCGCCCAGTGGATCGCCAACTGGGCGATCACCACGAGCTTCCCCGGCCTGTCCGGCGTGTCCCTGGGCCTGGCCTACGGCCTCTACACGCTGTTCGCCGTGCTGGCCTTCCTGTTCGTGTTCCGCGCCGTCCCCGAGACCAAGGGCCGCGAACTGGAGGACATGGACGGCCTCACCACCGCGCGCCGCGGCCGCACCCCGGCCTGACGGGCGGCCGGGAACGCGCCGGATACGGCCCGGCGTCCGTGCGGCCGTCGGGTACCATGGGCCCATGCAGGTCGTTTCACAGGCGGCGCCCCGTCCGATGGCGGCGGGCGCGAGCCGCGCGCTGACGACGACGCCGGGCGACTCCCGGCGCGACGACCGCATGTCCTAGACATCGCAGGCGGCAGGGCCCCGGGAGGTGCTCCCGGGGCCCTGCCGCGTTCCGGGCCGCCGGCGCCTCCCGGGCCACCGCCCGCCCGAACGACAGGAGCCCGACCATGGAGCCGGATGCGTCCGACGCGGCCGCCGAGTCGCTAGCATCGAAACCCGCCGATCCCGTCCCACCATCGCGAGGAGAGACCGTGTCCACCGTGTCCGAACTGCGCATCACCCTCGACGGCGACGAGCGGGTGGTGCCGGCCGGCACCACCGCCGGGCAGGCCCTGCAGGCCGACGGCCGGACCGTGATCGCCGCGCGCGTGGACGGCGAGCTGCGCGACCTGGACCACGAGCTGAGCGACGGCGCCGTGGTCGAGCCCGTCGAGATCGGCTCCGACGACGGCCGCGCGATCATGCGCCACTCCACCGCGCACGTGCTCGCCCAGGCCGTGCAGGACCTGTTCCCCGACGCCCGCCTCGGCATCGGCCCGCCCGTCGAGAACGGCTTCTACTACGACTTCGACGTCGCCGAGCCGTTCACCCCCGACGACCTCAAGCGCATCGAGAAGCGCATGCGCGAGATCGTCAAGCAGGGGCAGCGGTTCTGCCGCCGTCCCGTCAGCGACGAGCAGGCCCGCGAGGAGCTGGCCGACGAGCCGTACAAGCTGGAGCTGATCGGGCTCAAGGGGGCCGCCGGTTCCGAGGACGGCGCGAACGTCGAGGTCGGCGCCGGGCAGCTGACCATCTACGACAACCTGGACGCCAAGAGCGGCGAACTGCGCTGGAAGGACCTGTGCCGGGGCCCGCACGTGCCCACCACCAAGGTCATCCCCGCGTTCAAGCTGATGCGCTCGGGCGGCGCCTACTGGCGCGGCAGCGAGAAGAACCCGCAGCTGCAGCGCATCTACGGCACCGCCTGGGAGTCCCGGGAGCGGCAGGACGAGTACCTGAAGTTCCTGGAGGAGGCCGAGAAGCGCGACCACCGCAAGCTCGGCGCCGAGCTGGACCTGTTCTCCTTCCCCAACGAGATCGGCAGCGGCCTGGCGGTCTTCCACCCCAAGGGCGGCGTGGTCCGCAGGGTGATGGAGGACTACGCCCGGCGCCGCCACGAGGAGGCCGGGTACGAGTTCGTCAACACCCCGCACATCACCAAGGGCGCCCTGTTCGAGACCTCCGGGCACCTCGGCTGGTACAAGGACGACATGTTCCCGCCCATGGAGGTGGACGGCGGCGAGTACTACCTCAAGCCGATGAACTGCCCCATGCACAACCTGATCTTCCGGGCGCGGGGGCGGTCGTACCGGGAGCTGCCGCTGCGGCTGTTCGAGTTCGGCAGCGTCTACCGGTACGAGAAGTCGGGTGTGGTGCACGGCCTCACCCGGGTGCGCGGCATGACCCAGGACGACGCGCACATCTACTGCACCCGTGAGCAGATGGTCGACGAGATCAAGAACCTGCTCACCTTCGTGCTGGACCTGCTGCGCGACTTCGGGCTCAACGAGTTCTACCTGGAGCTGTCCACCCGGGACGAGTCGGAGAAGTTCATCGGCTCCGACGAGTACTGGGAGTGGGCGACCGCGGCGCTGCGCGAGGCCGCCGCCGAGTCCGGCCTGGACCTGGTGGACGACCCGGGCGGCGCGGCGTTCTACGGCCCGAAGATCTCCGTGCAGGCCAAGGACGCCATCGGCCGCACCTGGCAGCTGTCCACCATCCAGGTCGACCCCAACCAGCCCGACCGTTTCGACCTGGAGTACCAGGCCGCCGACGGCTCGCGGCAGCGTCCGGTCATGCTGCACCGCGCGCTGTTCGGGTCGATCGAGCGGTTCTTCGGCGTGCTGCTGGAGCACTACGCCGGCGCCATGCCGCCGTGGCTGTCCCCGGTGCAGGCGGTCGGCATCCCGATCGGCGACGCCCACGTGCCGCACCTGGAGAAGGTCGCGGCGCGGCTGCGCGAGCGCGGCATCCGGGTCGAGGTCGACTCCTCCTCCGACCGGATGCAGAAGAAGATCCGCAACGCGCAGAAGCAGAAGGTGCCGTACATGCTGCTGGCGGGCGACGACGACGTGTCCAAGGACGCGGTGTCGTTCCGCTACCGCAACGGGGAGCAGAAGAACGGGGTCCCGATCGACGAGGCGGTGGAGGAGATCGTCAAGGCGGTCGAGGCCCGGGTCCAGATCTGACCCCGGACCGCACCCGGCTCCGACCCGGTCCGACCCGTCCGCGGCGGCCCCGGCCTTCACCGGCCCGGGCCGCCGCGTGATCGTTGCGCGGTTTCCGAGCGCGGCGCCCCTTCGACGCGAGACACTCTGCGTAAGCAAGCCCATCCGAAGGGTCGCCCCCGTCATGGACGATCGCTACATCGAGGAAGTCGCCCGGCTCATCGCGCGGGCCGACACCCCCGCCGCCTGCCCCGGCTGCGGCGGACACGACCAGATCACCGCCGCCGTCCCCCTGGACCCCGACACCGCGGGCGTGGCGGCTATCCCGGTCACCTACTGCCGCGCCTGCGACGCCGGTGACCCCACCGCCGCCGAGATCTTCGCCTGCATGGACCAGGCCCTCCGCGAGGAGGACTGACCGGCCGTCCGCGCGACGGCTCCCGAGTCGCCGCCCGCCCCGCGCGGGAGTTGGTAGCCTCAGCGGGCAGTTGAGGCGATCGGGAGACGGGCGCGATGAGAACCACGCGACGGCCGGGGACGGCGCGTCGTCCGGTCGTGGGCCGGGTGCTCGGGTACGGCGGGTCCGTGGTGCTGGTGGTGGCGGCCGTCGTGGTGCTGCTCATGCCGCTGTTCGACGACGGGCGCAGGGCCGCGTCCAGCGAGGCGGCCGACCGGACGACCCCGGAGGCGACCCCGTCCGGGGGTCAGGTGCCGCCGGTCGGCACCGTCCCGACGGTCCAGCCGACGGTGACGCCGACGGGCACCGTGCCCCGGCAGGACGGGGGAGGGCGGTCCTCTCCGCAGCAGCAGTCCGGGCCGCGCCCCGAGCAGCAGAGCGGGACCACCGTGACCTGGTGCCCGGCGGGCAGCGCGGTGTACCGCGCCGGCGACGGCGGCCTGGAGGTGACGGTGAACGCGTCGGCCAGCGGGTTCGCGCGGGCGCAGGTGTCGCTGCGCAGCGGGCACACCGCCGAGGAGCAGGCCACGGTCCGGGACGGCGTCCCGCACACGTTCCGGTTCACCGGGGTACCGGCGGCCGAGGTGGAGCGCGTGAAGGTCACCACGATCTCGGTCGGCGTGTCCACGCAGACGTGCTACGCCCGTCCCGCCGCGTGACCCCCGCACGGGGAGCGCGGCGGCTCACTCGGGCACGCGCACGTCCTCGACCGACACGTTGACGGCCAGCACCCGCATGCCGAGCATGAGCCCGATGACGCGGGCCACGTTCGACTTGACCGCCTTGGCCACGTCCATGATCACGCTGCCGTACTCGACCACGACGGCCAGGTCCAGGGTGACCGCGTTGTCCTGCAGGTGGATCCGCACGCCGGGGGTGCCCGGCTGACCGGCCGGCCACGGGCCGCCCGCCAGCGCGGCCACCCCGCCGACCTCCAGCGCGGCCAGCCTCGCGATCTTCTCGATGACCTCGTCCTCGATCGTCACGCGGCCCTTCACCGTCGCGGTCGTGCCGGGGCCGGGCGGGACGTCCTCGCCCGCGGGCCGGTCGGCGGGTTCGCGTTCCGGCGCGGGCGGCCCGGCGGGCCCCGGAGCCGGCGGGGCCGCCGGTGCGGCGGGGGCCGCCGGGGGCGAGCCGGAGGCCGGAGGCGGAACCGACGGCGGGGAGCTCAGCGGCACTCCGGCCGTGGAGGGGGCGCCGCCGGCGCGTCCGCCGAGGCCGGGGAAGAAGGGCGCGGACCGGACCTCGGGGTGCGGGGCGTCCCCGCCGTCCCCGGGGCGGCCCTTGTCGAGGTCGGTCATCGATCGGTCCCCCCTTTCTGACAGGAAGTCCATGGTGGCGTAGTGACGCCTGTTTCGTCACGCAAAGTGGGCGTCGACCATGTGTCCGTGCGGGACGCGGCGGGACGGGCGGGCCGGCATCCCGACTTCAGGCCGTCCGGCTTCTCTCTCTATGCTGCTGGTCAGGCCGTGGACAATAAGGAGAGCGCCGCCTTGAGCGTAGAGCCGGAGGAGCCCGTGGTGGAGGAGGCGCGCGAGGACGCGCCCGAGTCGGGGAAGCGGGCCGGGGACGAGCCCGTCGTCGAGGAGGAACGCGGCGGCGCGGGCGTTCCGGACAACTTCCAGCGGCTGTGGACCCCGCACCGGATGGCCTACATCAAGGGCGAGAACAAGCCCTCGGGTGCGGGGGCGGAGGACGGCTGCCCGTTCTGCGAGATCCCCAAGATGTCCGACGAGGAGGGCCTGATCGTGGCCCGCGGCACGTCGGTGTACGCGGTGCTCAACCTCTACCCGTACAACTCCGGTCACCTGATGGTCGTTCCCTACCGGCACGTCGCCGACTACACCGAGCTCGACGCGGCCGAGTACACCGAGCTGGCCGAGCTGACCCGCAGTTCCCTGACCGCGTTGCGCAAGGCCAGCGGCGCCCAGGGCTTCAACGTCGGCATGAACCTCGGCCAGGTCGCCGGGGCGGGCATCGCCGCGCACCTGCACCAGCACGTGGTGCCGCGCTGGGGCGGCGACACCAACTTCATGCCGGTCGTCGGGCACACCAGGGTGCTGCCGCAGTTGCTGCGCGAGACCCGGCAGATCCTCGCCGACGCCTGGCCGCACGCGTGAGCCCCAAGATCGACCATGATGGGGGCATGACACGACGCGAACGGCCGGTGCTGGTCTACGACGGGGACTGCGGCTTCTGCACCACGTCGGTGCGTTTCGTCGAACGCCGCGTGCCGACGTCCGCGCGGATCGTCGCGTTCCAGTTCGCGGACCTGGGCGCGCTCGGCACCACCGCGCAGCGGGCCGAGTACGAGGTGCTGTGGGTGGACCGCGCGGGCCGGGTGACCGGCGGGGCGCAGGCGATCGCGCGGCTGCTGATGGACGCGGGCGGTGTGTGGTGGCCGCTGGGCGCGGTGCTGCGGGTGCCGCCGGTGCGGTGGATCGCCCACGGCGTGTACCGGCTCGTGGCCAACAATCGTCACCGCATGCCGGGCGGCACCGCCGCGTGCGTGCTGCCCGCCGCCCAGCGCCCTGGAGCGCGACAGCAGGGCTGACGCTCCCAGGACGCCCGTCCTGCTCCGAGCACGGGCCCGCGCTCACGACGGGCCCGCGCTCAGGACGGGCCCGTGCTCAGGACGGGCCCGTGCTCAGGACGGGCCCGTGCTGAGGCCGAACCCGCGTTCAGGAGGGGAGCGGCTCCTTGCCGACGGACGGGGCGGAGGCCCCGGACCGGCGGCGCACCCGCTCGCGCAGCGACGGCAGCCGCTCCAGGGGCAGGAACGCCAGCAGCCAGATCGTGTGCGGCAGGAAGTGGATGGACAGCAGCGCGTAGGTGATCAGGTGGAACCCCGCGAAGAACACCACGCCCGCGTACAGCGGACGGCCGCGCGCGAACAGCAGCAGCGGTGAGGCGAGCTCCGCGGCGAACATGCCCCACTGGCCCGCCTTCAGCGGCACCGGGTACTCGATGAGGGCGCGGCCCAACGGGGTGCCGCGGCGGCTGAGGGCCCACTGGACGGTGGAGCCGTTCGGCCAGTCCGGGAACCCGCCGATGCGGATCTTCGCCCACGCCGACAGGAAGTAGGCGGCCACCACCGCCACCTGCACGCACCGCACCGACCAGCCGGACGCCTCGCAGGGCGCGGGGTCGGCGAGGCGGGCCCGCCCCACGGTGGGCAGCACGAACAGGGCCACGACCAGCGCCAGGTGGTCGTGGTCGACCTTGCCGTACGACATGCTGATCGTGACCCACCACAGGTATCCGCCCGCCGCGACGAAGCCGGACGCGCGCGGCGCGAACCGTCCCGTCGCGGCGACCAGGCCGGCCGCGAGCGTGACCGCGAGCAGCGTGTACATCGCGGCGGGGGTGGGGGCGGGCAGGTGCAGCCAGCGCGCCAGCCGCACGGGCTGGTACAGGTTGGCGGGCAGCCGGGCGTGCGCGAGCGCGCTGTTGGTGAACAGCAGCATGTCGATCGGCAGGAACCCGTACGCCAGCAGGCGCAGCCAGGCGACGCGGGCGCGCGGGATCGGGGCGTACCACCAGCGGCCCCAGGGCGTGGCCGCGTTCACCGCACGGTCCACACGGCGCGGTTGCGGACGCTGGTGGACACGACTTCGCCGTCGCGCAGTGTCCTGATCTGGTGCACCAGGTAGATCCGGGTCAGCGCGGGGCGCTCGGGGTGCAGCCGCCGCTGGGCGTCGGCGATGCCCTGCAGCAGGGAGGGGTCGCGCACGATCCTGGTCATCTGGCCTTCGATCTCGGCGCGTTTCATGCCGGCCCCCACGGCGTCCATCGGCAGCCTCACATGCGTCCCCGCGGCGGTGTCGGCCTCCAGCCAGTGCGAGTGGATCTCACCGCCGTCGTCCTTCACCGAGAACGCGAACTGCGTCATCGGCCCCAGCGGGAAGTCGTCGTCGGTCCCGCACGAACTGGTGTACAGCAGCGCGCCGATCACCGTGGCGGCGACGAGGGTGCGCCACAGGCGGCGTGGCGCGCTGAGTCGGAAGACCCCCGGATCCACGGGCAGCAGCCTAGCGTGATCACGCCCGGCGGCCCGGGGCGTCGCCCGTCCCGGCGGCGGGACGGGCGTCGCCGGAAGGGGGGCGCGGTTCAGCCGGAGGCGGCGGCGACCTTGTCGGCCAGGTGCGACGGCAGCGGCTCGTACCGCAGGAAGGTGCGGCTGAAGGTGCCGGTGCCCTGCGACATCGACCGCAGGTCGATCGCGTACCGGACGATCTCCAGCTGCGGCACCTCGGCCCGGATCATCGTGCGGCCGCCCGGCACCGACTCCGAGCCGAGCACCCGGCCGCGGCGGGAGGTCAGGTCGGACATGACCGGCCCGACGTACTCGTCGGCGACCAGCACCCCCACCTCGTCGACCGGCTCCAGCAGCAGGACCGGCACCTTGGCGGCGGCGTCCTTGAGCGCCAGCGCCCCCGCGGCCTGGAAGGCCATGTCGGAGGAGTCGACCGAGTGGGCCTTGCCGTCGTGCAGCGTCACCCGGATGTCGACCAGCGGGTATCCGGCGGACACGCCGCGGGCCATCTGCTGCCGCAGGCCCTTCTCCACCGACGGGATGAACTGGCGGGGGATCACCCCGCCGACGATCTTGTCGACGAACTCGAAGCCCGCGCCGGACGGCAGCGGCTCGACCTCGATGTGGCAGATGCCGTACTGGCCGTGCCCGCCGCTCTGCTTGACGTGCCGGCCGAGGCCCTTGGCGGGGCCGCCGAACGTCTCGCGCAGCGGGATGCGCAGGTCGATCCGCTCGACCTCCACGCCGTAGCGGGCGCTGAGCCGGTCGATCAGCACGTCGGCGTGCGCCTCGCCCATGCACCACAGCACCAGCTGGCGGGTCTCGGAGTTGTTCTCCAGGCGCAGCGTGGGGTCCTCGGCGACCAGGCGTCCCAGCGCCTGGCTGAGCTTGTCCTCGTCGGCCTTGGAGCGCGCCTGGATCGCCACCGGCAGCAGCGGGTCGGGCATCGTCCAGGGCGCCATCACCATGGGGGCGCCGGGGTCGGACAGGGTGTCGCCGGTCTCGGCGCGGCCCAGCTTGGCGACCGCGCAGATGTCGCCCGCCACGCACGCCGACACGGGACGCTGGTGCTTGCCGAGCGGGGACGACAGCGCGCCGACGCGTTCGTCCACGTCGTGGTCCTCGTGCCCGCGGTCCTCCAGCCCGTGCCCGGACAGGTGCACCACCGTGTCGGGACGCAGCGTCCCGGAGAACACCCGCACCAGGGAGATGCGTCCCACGTACGGGTCGGAGGCGGTCTTGATGATCTCGGCCACCAGGGGGCCGTCGGGGTCGCAGCGCACCTGCTTCGGGGAGTCGCCGTCGATGGCCGTCACGGTGGGGATGCCGTGCTCCAGCGGGGACGGGAACGCCTGGGTGATGACCTCCAGCAGCTCCAGCATGCCGACGACCGGCCCGGGGTCGGCGCCGTGCGGGACCGCGGTGGCCAGCACGGGGTAGAAGCTGCCGCGCGCGACCGCGGTCTCCAGGTCCTGGATGAGCGCCTTGACGTCGATCTCCTCGCCGGCCAGGTACCGGTCCATGAGGGTCTCGTCCTCGCTCTCCTGGATGACCCCCTCGATCAGCGCGGCGCGCTGCTCGGCGATCTGGTCGAGGAACTCGGGGTCGGGCTCGCACTCCACCCGCTCGCCGGTGGAGTAGTCGAAGCAGCGCCGCGTCAGCAGCCCGATCAGGCCGCGCAGCCCGTCGCCCGCGCCGACCGGGAAGTAGACCGGCGCCACGCCCTCGCCGAAGACGTCCTGGCAGGTCATGACCACGTCGTCGAAGTCGCCGCGCTGCTGGTCGATCTTGGTGATGACGACCGCCCGGGGCATGCCGACCGCCGCGCACTCCTCCCAGAGCTGGCGGGTCAGGCCGTCGATGCCGTCCACCGCGGAGATCACGAACAGCGCGGCGTCGGCGGCGCGCAGCCCGGCGCGCAGGTCGCCCACGAAGTCGGCGTATCCGGGGGTGTCGATGAGGTTGACCTTGATGCCCGCGTGGACGAGCGGGGCCAGGGCGAGGTTGACCGAGCGCTGCTGGCGCATCTCGACGTCGTCGAAGTCGCTGACCGTGGAGCCGTCCTCGACGCGCCCGCGCCGCTGGATGGTGCCGGTCGCGGCGAGCAGCGCCTCGACGAGCGTGGTCTTGCCCGCCCCCGAGTGGCCGACCAGCGCGACGTTGCGCACCTTGTCGGGCCGGCCGGCCTCCGGTGCCCTGCCGGGGCCTCCTGGGTGGCCTCCCTTGTCCGCCATAGCTCTACCTCCTCGGACCGCCCCGTGCGGGGCCGTCTGGAACGGAGCCGGACCGCGAGGGCCCGGCCCTGACGTCCGAGTGCGGCGCTGGGCCACCTCCCTGACGCGCGTGACCGGCGTCACACCCGTAGCACCACCATTTCCCGTGAGGGGCCGGATCACAAGGGGTGGGCGCCAAACCGTGCCATCTCTTGGCCACCCCGCCGTTCCCGCCGCGACGCCCTCTGTTGGGAAGGCGCATGTTCCTTGTCACGGCATACGGGGGCCTACGGCCATACGTGGGGGGATTGCGCCAGACTTGTGTGCGGGTGCCTAGGTTGCGGGGGTCGGTGGGCATTCCGGGCCTGTGCGCACCGTGCATGCCCGTGTGCGCGCCGTGGGCGCTCCGTGGCCCGTACGCACCCCGGGGGCGATCGATCGCACTACGATGGCCCCCTGCGCGGCCCGTGGGCCCTTAGGTTCAGACGGAAACGAGAAGATCGGACGGCGATGCTCAACAAAGTGCGGCCCGCGCTGGGACGCGTCCTGACCCCCGTCGGCCGGACCGTCGCGCGCACCGGGGTCTCGCCCAACGCCATCACGATCATCGGGACCGCGGGCGTGCTGGCCGGGGCCCTCGGCTTCTTCCCGCGCGGGGAGTTCTTCTGGGGCGTGCTGGTCATCACCGCGTTCGTGCTGTTCGACATGCTGGACGGCGCGGTCGCCCGGGTGACCGGGAAGATCTCCAAGTGGGGCGCGTTCCTGGACTCCACCATGGACCGGGTGGCCGACGCGGCGATCTTCTCCGGGGTGATGATCGGCCTGTACCGGGACGGCCAGGAGCAACTGGCCGGGGTCGCCCTGTACTGCCTGGTCGCGGGCGTGGTGGTGTCGTACGCCAAGGCGCGCGCCGAGGGCCTGGGCTACACCTGCAACGTGGGCATCGCCGAACGGGCCGAACGCCTGATCGTGATCCTGGTGGCCACCGGGCTGGACGGGCTCGGCGTGCCCTACGTCCTGACCGTGGCGCTGTGGGTGCTGGCCGTGCTCAGCACCGTCACCGTGGGGCAGCGGTTCGCGACCGTCCGCGCGCAGGCCCTCGCCGACACCGAGACCCGGCCGGCCGCGCCGGCGCCGTCGCCGAAGGCCGAGCGCCCCCGGGAGCGGCCGTCCGAGAACGCCTCCGAGAACGCCGCCAGGGACGTCCGCAAGGCCGCCCGCAGGGACGGCGCCAAGCGGGCCAAGGGCGGCGGCGGACGGCGCAAGTGGCACGTGCGCAAGCTCGATTCGGCCTCGGAGCCTCGCCCATGAGGACGGGCCTGCGCGACGAGGCCATGGACGTCGCGTACGCCCTGGGGTGGACGGTCGTCCGCAAGACGCCCGAATCGGCGGGCCGCGTGGTGTTCAGGGCCCTGGCCGACCGCACCTGGCGGCAGCGCGGCGAGGGCGTACGGCAGCTGGAGAAGAACCTGTGCCGCGTCCTGGGCAAGGACGCCGTGGACGCCGAGGTGCGGGCGCTCAGCAAGAAGGTGATGCGCTCCTACTTCCGGTACTGGCTGGAGGTCTTCCGGCTGCCCGAGTACGACCGCGACCGCATCATCGGCCGCACGCGGGTCCAGGGCGCGGAGAAGATGTTCGCGGCGCTGGAGTCGGGACGCGGGGCGATCCTGGCCCTGCCGCACATGGGCAACTACGAGGAGGCCGGCGCCTGGCTGGCGCACCACGGCAAAGCGTTCACCACCGTCGCCGAACGCCTCAGACCCGAGTCCCTTTTTAACCGTTTCGTGGCATTCCGTGAGAGCCTGGGGATGGAGGTGCTCGCGCACCGGGGCGCGTCGGCGTACGGCCGGCTGGCCCAGCGGCTGCGCGCGGGCGGCGCGGTCTGCCTGGTCGTCGACCGCGACCTCACCGAGACGGGGGTCGAGGTGGAGTTCTTCGGCGCGACCGCGCGCATGCCCGCGGTGACCGCCGCGCTGGCCATCCAGACGGGCGCCCCGCTGTTCCCGGTGACCCTCTGGTACGAGGGCGACTACTGGGCGGCCCGCGTGCACGAGGAGATCCCGGTGCCCGAGGAGGGGGACAGGCGCGACCGGATCCGGGCCATGACGCAGCGGCTGGCGCGGGAGTTCGAGGCGGGCATCGCCGCCCATCCCGAGGACTGGCACATGCTGCAGAAGGTCTGGGTGGAGGACCTGGCCGCCGACGGCCGTCCCGCCGGGGAGGACGCCCGGTGAGGATCGGCATCGTGTGCCCGTACACCTGGAACGTCCCGGGCGGCGTGCAGCAGCACATCCGCGACCTGGCCGAGGCGCTCATCGGCTTCGGCCACCACGTGTCGGTCATCACGCCCGCCGACGACGACGCGACCCTGCCGCCGTACGCGGTGTCGACGGGGCGCGCCGTGCCCGTCCCGTACAACGGGTCGGTGGGGCGCGTCGCGTTCGGGTTCCTGTCGGCGAGCCGGGTCCGGCGGTGGATCAACGAGGGCGGGTTCGACGTGCTGCACGTCCACGAGCCCGCCGCGCCGTCGCTGGGCATCCTGGCGTGCTGGGCGGCCGACGGCCCGATCGTCGGCACCTTCCACGCCTCCTACGAGCGCTCGCGGGTGGTGGCGGTGACCGCGCCGATCCTGCAGAGCGCCCTGGAGAAGATCACCGGGCGGATCGCGGTGTCGGAGGCGGCCCGCAAGACCCTCGTCGAGCACCTGGGCGGCGACGCGGTGCTGATCCCCAACGGGGTGGCCACCGAACGGTACGCGATGGCCGAGCCGCTGCCGGGCTGGCAGCCCGGCCGCTCCGACGGCGTGCAGGCCCTGGGCTTCCTGGGGCGCATGGACGAGCCGCGCAAGGGCCTGCCCGTCCTGCTGCGCGCGTTCGAGATCCTGGGCCGCGAGCGGCCCGGCCTGCGGCTGCTGCTGGCCGGCCCCGGCGACACCGGCGAGGCCCTCGGCCGGGTCCCGCGCGAGCTGCGCGACCGGGTGGTGACGCTCGGCATGGTCAGCGAGGAGGACAAGATCCGCGCCTACCACTCGGTGGACGTGTTCGTGGCGCCCAACACCGGCGGCGAGAGCTTCGGCATCGTGCTGGCCGAGGCGATGTCGGCGGGCGCGCCGATCGTGGCCAGCGACCTGGAGGCGTTCGACCGGGTGCTGCTGGGCGGGCGCGCCGGGGCGCTGTTCCCGGTGGGCGACCACGAGGCCCTCGCCCGGGTCGCCGGGGAACTGCTGGACGACGCGCCGCGGCGCAAGCAGCTGTCGGCCGAGGCGCGCGCGGCGGTGCGGCGCTACGACTGGTCGGCCGTGGCGCGCGACGTGCTGCGCGTGTACGAGACGGTCGCCCTGGACGGCGCCGGGGTCGTGGAGTCGCCCGGCGGCGGGCGGGTCGGGGCGTAAGGCGCGGCCGTGACCTACGACTGGATCATTGACGTCCTGTTCTGGATCGCCGCCGTCTTCCTGGTCGGCGTGTACGTGTCGTGGCGGGCCACCCGCCTGGACCGGCTGCACGTGCGCGTGGAGACCGCGCGGGCCGCGCTGGACGCCGCGCTGGTGCGCCGCGCGGCGGTCGCCCTGGAGCTGGCGGCCTCGCGGCTGCTGGACCCCGCGACGAGCCTGCTGCTGGCCACGGCCGCGCACGAGGCCCGCACCGCCGACGCCGAGTCCCGCGAGTTCGCCGAGAGCGACCTGTCGCGCGCGCTGCGGGCCGTGGCCGACCAGCCCGAGTTCGCCGCCACCGTGGCGGCCCGCGACGACGGCAAGGCCGTGCTGGACGAGCTGGCGAGCGCCGCCGCCAAGGTCGTCTACGCCCGCCGCTTCTACAACGACGCCGTCTCCGCCACCCGCATCGCCCGCCGCAAGCTGCTGATCCGCGTGCTGCCGCTGGCGGGCAAGGCCCCCCTGCCGGACTTCTTCGAGATCGACGACGACCCGCCCCGCCTGTGACGGGGCCGTCCGGGGACGGAGCGGCGTACGGCGCCGGGTCGAGCCGCGGAGCCGCGCCGTCCGTACCCCTGTGCGGCTGCTCCCGTCCGGGCGGGGCCTGGCATATGTGCCGGTTCGCTACCCTCGGGCGGGTCGCAGGAGGAGGGTGACATCGTGCGATTCGCAGGGGTTGTGCGGGGAACGGGAGGCGGCCGGGCCGCCGCGGGGCTGGCCGGCGCCGTCGTCCTGGGCGGCGTCCTGGCGGGCTGCTCCGGGGGCGGCGCCGAGAACGCCGCGCCGCCCGCCGCGCCCGGCGGCACCGCCCCGACCGGCTCGCCGGCCCCGGCGACCCACCCGTTCACCGGCGGCACGCGCGGGCTGCGCAACCCCGTGCTGGCCGTCAAGATCGAGAACACCCGTCCGGCGATGCCGCAGTACGGCGTCACCGCGGCCGACATCGTCTACGTCGAGCAGGTGGAGGGCGGCGAGACCCGGCTGATGGCGGTGTACTCGTCCCGGCTGCCGCGCCGCGTCGGCCCGGTGCGCAGCGCCCGCATCTCCGACCTGCACATCCTGCCGCAGTTCGGCCGGCCCGCGTTCGCCTTCTCCGGCGTGCAGAGCAAGATGAAGCCGTACATCCGGCAGGCGCCGGTGTACGACGTGTCGCAGGAGAACGGCGGATCCGCCTACTTCCGGGCCGGGCCCAGGCCGATCCCCTACAACCTGTACGCCGACCCCAGGAACCTGCTGAAGCTGGCGCCCCGCGCCGAGCCGCCGCGCGACATCGGCTTCCGGTTCGGCCCCGCCCCCGAGGGCGGCAGGCCCACCAGGACCTTCACCGCGCGATGGCCGTCGGCGACCATGGCGTTCACCTGGTCGGCCAAGAACAAGCGCTGGCTGTCGTCGTTCGGCGGTCGTGCCAACGTGGGCGCCGAGGGCACGGTGCTGGGCGGCCACACCGTCGTCGTCCAATACGCGAAGACCACCCGGTCACAGTTCCATGACTTCCTCGGCAGCTACACCCCGCTGATCCAGACCACGGGGACGGGACGCGCGACGGTGCTGCGCGACGGCATGGCCTACGACGCGCGCTGGTCGCGTCCCTCCGACTCGCAGGGCACCACGTTCACCACCGCCGACGGAAAGCCCATGACGTTCGCCACAGGCCAGGTGTGGGTCGTCCTGGTCAACGACGGCCGGCCGTACATCCCCTAGCGCCCGCGCGGCGCCCTGGCAACCGACACGGCGTAAGGCCGGCGGCGCGGAGGTTGACGCTCTGGCGGGTCCGGGGCCCGTCCGAGCAGGCAATATCATGGGGAGTGACTTGTCGTCCCTTCATGTGAGGATTGCCCGTGTCCACTACCGACGTCCCCGCCACCGAGAACGCCGCCCCCGAGACCGGGACCGCCCGTGTCAAGCGCGGCATGGCGGAGATGCTCAAGGGCGGCGTGATCATGGACGTCGTCACCCCCGAGCAGGCGAAGATCGCCGAGGACGCGGGCGCGGTGGCGGTCATGGCCCTGGAGCGCGTTCCCGCCGACATCCGCGCCCAGGGCGGCGTCGCCCGGATGAGCGACCCCGACATGATCGAGGGCATCATCGAGGCGGTGTCCATCCCCGTCATGGCCAAGGCGCGGATCGGCCACTTCGTCGAGGCCCAGGTGCTGCAGGCCCTCGGCGTCGACTACATCGACGAGTCCGAGGTGCTCACCCCGGCCGACTACGAGCACCACATCGACAAGTGGGCCTTCACCGTCCCGTTCGTGTGCGGCGCCACCAACCTCGGCGAGGCGCTGCGCCGCATCACCGAGGGCGCCGCGATGATCCGCTCCAAGGGCGAGGCCGGCACCGGCGACGTCTCCAACGCCACCACCCACATGCGCCGCATCCGCGCCGAGATCAGGCGCCTGCAGTCGCTGCCCGAGGACGAGCTGTTCGTGGCCGCCAAGGAGCTGCAGGCCCCCTACGAGCTCGTCAAGGAGGTCGCGCAGGCGGGCAAGCTGCCGGTCGTGCTGTTCACCGCGGGCGGCATCGCCACCCCCGCCGACGCCGCCATGATGATGCAGCTCGGCGCCGAGGGCGTGTTCGTCGGCTCGGGCATCTTCAAGTCCGGCGACCCGGCCAAGCGCGCCGAGGCGATCGTCAAGGCCACCACCTTCTTCGACGACCCCGACGTGGTCGCCAAGGCCTCCCGCGGCCTCGGCGAGGCCATGGTCGGCATCAACGTCGCCTCGCTCGGCGAGGACCAGAAGTACGCCGGCCGCGGCTGGTGACCCCCGCGGGGGAGTGACAGGGGGTCCGCTCCCCCCTCCACACGGTGCCACCGGAAGGTTTACGCTGGCCGCGCGGCCGGTCGGGGGCTCCAGGGCTCCTGGGCGGCTCCGGCCGTGGGAGGGGACGACGATGGCTTGGTCGGTCGCGCTCGCCTGCGCGAGCGCGGGGGAGCCCGCCGAGGTTTTCGGCCCGGGGCTGCGGCCCGATCCGGGAGCGGCGGCGCGGCTGGCCCGCGGGCTCTACCCGGCCGCGACCCTGGTCGAGACCGGCGACACGGTGCTCGACTTCGCCCTGTGGCCCTACGAGGACGAGCTGTTCGTCGGCGCCTACGACGAACGGGCGCTGCTGCTGTGCGACCGGCGCCTGTTCTGCCTCGACGACGACGCCCGCCGCGTCGCCGACTCGGTCGCCGCGGCCCTGCCCGGGGCGCGCTGCGGCGTGCTCGTCCTGCACAGCGTCATCTCCGGGTGCTGGTTCCGCTGGTACGAGGGGGGAGCGCTGCGCCGCGACGTGTTCGTCACCAAGGAGGACGGCGTCGTGGTCGACCAGGGCGAGCGGCTGCCCGTCGAACGCCCGTTCTGGACGGCCATCGACCAGGGCGCCGAGGACGTCCCGCTGCCGTTCGACCCCGAGGAGTTCGGCCTGGCGCTGGCCCGCTCCCACATGTTCGGACGCGGCATCGCCGACCGAGGCACCGACGGCTTCCTGCCCCTCGAACTGCCCCTGCGCCGCTTCAAACTGTGCTGACCCCGCGCCCCCGGAAGAGCGATGACGCCGGGGGCGTTGTAAGGAACGGCTAGGGTTTTCCCCTGACGCCCCCGTGTGTCCATGCGTACCTCCCGGAAGGTTCACCGGTGACTGCTGTGCCGACCGTGCCGTCTGAGCCGACGATCGGCGTGCTCGCCCTGCAGGGCGACGTGCGCGAGCACGCCCGCGCCCTGGAGGCCGCGGGCGCGCGGACGCTCGCCGTCCGCCGCCCCGAGGAGCTGGAACTCTGCGACGCCCTGGTCATCCCCGGCGGGGAGTCCACCACCATGTGGCGCCTGGCCCGCACCTTCGAGCTGCTGGAGCCGCTGCGCAAGCGGATCGAGGCGGGCATGCCCGCCTACGGCTCCTGCGCCGGCATGATCATGCTCGCGGACCGCATCCGCGGCGGCGTGGCCGGGCAGGAGACGATCGGCGGCATCGACATGACCGTGCGGCGCAACGCCTTCGGCCGCCAGGTCGACTCGTTCGAGAGCCCCGTGCGGCTGACGGGGATGGGCGACACGCCCTACCACGCGGTGTTCATCCGCGCTCCCTGGGTGGAGTCGGTCGGCGACGGCGTGGAGGTCCTCGGCCGCGCCGAGAGCGGCCCGAACGCCGGTAGGATCGTCGCCGTCCGTCAGGGCCGCCTGATGGCGACCGCCTTCCACCCTGAGCTGACGGGCGACTTTCGCGTGCATCGCTACTTCGCCGACCTGGTGCGCCGGGCGGCGGCCGGGGGTGGGTCCCCCATGCGGGGGTCGGAATGAGCACTGAGCAGGAGGATTGACGGATGTCCGGCCATTCCAAATGGGCGACGACCAAGCACAAGAAGGCCGCCCTCGACGCCAAGCGGGGCAAGCTCTTCGCCAAGCTGATCAAGAACATCGAGGTCGCGGCGCGCACCGGCGGCGGGGACCCCGACGCCAACCCCACGCTGTACGACGCCATCTACAAGGCCAAGAAGAACTCGGTCCCCAACGACAACATCGAGCGGGCCCGGCGCCGCGGCGCCGGTGAGGAGGCCGGCGGCGCCGACTGGCAGACGATCATGTACGAGGGGTACGCCCCCGGCGGCGTCGCCCTGCTGATCGAGTGCCTGACCGACAACCGCAACCGCGCCGCCTCCGAGGTGCGCACCGCGGTCACCCGCAACGGCGGTTCGATGGCCGACCCGGGCTCGGTGTCGTACCTGTTCAACCGTAAGGGCGTCATCATCGTCCCCAAGGCGGGCACCACCGAGGACGACCTGATGCTGGCGGTGCTGGACGCCGGCGCCGAGGAGGTCAACGACCTCGGCGAGAACTTCGAGGTGGTCTGCGAGGCGGGCGACCTGATCGCGGTGCGCAGCGCGCTGCAGGACGCCGGCATCGACTACGAGTCGGCCGACACCAACTGGCTGCCCAGCGTCACCGTCCCGCTGGACGAGGAGAACGCCAGGAAGGTCTTCCGCCTGATGGAGGCCCTGGAGGACTCCGACGACGTGCAGGAGGTCTTCGCCAACTTCGACGTCTCCGACGACGTCATGGCCAAGGTCGAGGCCTGAGCCCTACCCCTGGCCGCGCCACGCGCGGCTTGCGAGCGGGCTCGTGAGGCCCGTCCATAACGAGAACAGCGGCCCTTCCGTTCACGGAGGGGCCGCTGTCGTGTCCGCGGAGCCGCCGCCGGGCACTGGCCGCGATGGCCTACGGTCGGGATCATGGAAATCCGACCGCTGGGTCCCGACGACTTCGACGCCCTCATGGACGCGGCCACCCGCGCGTTCGGCGAGCCGCCCGCCCACGGGGCGGACATCCGGCGGCGGCATGCCGAGGCCGGCATCGCCGCCGGACGGCACCTCGGCGGCTTCGACGGCGGCCGTCTCGTCGCCACCGCCAAGGTGCACGACCTCGCCCAGTGGTGGCACGGCCGGCCGGTGTCCATGGGCGGCGTCGCCGGGGTCACCGTGGCCCCCGAGGACCGCGGCCGGGGCGCGGGCCGCCGCATCATGACCGACATCCTGCGGCTGTGCGCCGAACTCGGCCACCCCGTCTCGGTGCTGTATCCGGCCACCACGCCGCTGTACCGGTCGCTGGGCTGGGAGCACGCGGGGGCGCAGCACATCGTCACGCTGCCGACCGAGGCGCTGCGCACCCTGGCGGCGGAGCCGGTGCCGATCCGGCGCGCGGGGCCCGAGGACGCCGAGGAGGTCGCCGCCACGCTGCGCCGCGTCCACCGGGACGCCCGCGACGACGGCCCGCTCGACCGGGGCGCCGACTGGTGGCGCATCCGCCTGGCCGACACCAGGCTCTACGCCTACCTCGCCGAGGACGGATTCCTCGCCTACGGCTGGGCCGACGGCGACGCCGCCCTGAGCGTCGACAAGGTCGTGGCGGGCTCCGAGCGGACCCTGCGGGCGCTGTGGGGCGTCGTCGGGTCCGGGTCCTCCACGGCCGGCACCGTCCACGCCTGCGTCGGGCCGGACGACCCCGTGCTGTGGCTGGTCCGGGAGCGGTCCACCGAGCGGGTGCGGCGGGAACGCTGGATGCTGCGCGTCGTCGACGCCCCGGCCGCGATCGCGGCCCGCGGGTACCCGGCCGCCGTCACCGCCGAGGTCGCGCTGCGCGTCGACGACCCCGTGCTGCCCGCCAACTCCGGGACGTGGCGGCTGACGGTCAAGGACGGCGAGGGCGTGCTGGAGCCCGCGGCCGGCGACCCCTCCGCCGTCCGCACCGGGATCAGGGGCCTGTCGGCCCTCTACGCCGGGGTGCCGCCGGCCGCCCTGCGGCGGGCCGGTCTCGTGGAGTGCGGCGACGCCGACGCCGACGCCCTGTCCGCCGTCTTCGCCGCCACGCCGTTCACGCTGGACTACTTCTAGCCGGGCGCGAGGGACACGGCGCCGCCGGTGCGCGACGATGTCCGGGGCGTTCGGTACGGTGGCCAACGCCGAACAGATGATCGAAGGAGCGGCCGTGCGGGTGCTGGGAGTCGACCCCGGGCTCACCAGATGCGGAGTCGGCGTCGTGGACGGCGCGCCGGGCACACCGCTGACGCTGGTGACGGTGGACGTCATCCGCACCAGCCCCGACGACGACGTCCCGGTCCGGCTGCTGGGCATCGAGGCGGGCATCGAGGCGCTGCTGGACGAGGTGCGGCCCGACGCCGTGGCCGTCGAACGCGTCTTCTCCCAGCACAACGTGCGCACCGTCATGGGCACCGCGCAGGCGGCGGGCGTGGCCATGCTGGCGGCCGCCCGGCGCGGCCTGCCGGTCGCCATGCACACCCCCAGCGAGGCCAAGGCGGCCGTCACCGGCAGCGGCCGCGCCGACAAGGCCCAGGTGACGAAGATGGTGACGCGGCTGCTGCGGCTGGACGCCGCGCCCAGGCCCGCCGACGCCGCCGACGCGCTGGCGCTGGCGATCTGCCATGTGTGGCGCGGCGGCGCGCAGGCCCGGCTGGCCGCCGCCCGCCGGGACGCCCGTCCCGGCGCGGCCGCCGTCCGCGGCAGGAGCAGAGGAGGATTCGCGCAGTGATCGCGTTCGTCAGCGGCCGGGTCGCGGCCGCCGGACCCGACGGGGCCGTGATCGACGTGCACGGCGTGGGCCTGGCGGTGCAGTGCACGCCCGCCACCCTGGCCGGGCTGCGGGTCGGCGAGCAGGCGCGGGTGCCGACCTCGCTGGTGGTCCGCGAGGACTCCCTGACGCTGTTCGGGTTCGCCGACGAGGACGAGCGGGCCGTGTTCGAGCTGCTGCAGACCGCCAGCGGCGTCGGGCCCCGCCTGGCGCTGGCGATGCTGGCCGTGCACTCGCCGGACGCCCTGCGCCGCGCCGTCGCCGCCGAGGACGTGACCGCGCTGACCAAGGTCCCCGGCATCGGCAAGAAGGGCGCCCAGCGGATCGTCCTGGAGCTGCGCGACCGCCTCGGCGCCCCGACCGGCGACGGCGCCGACGCGCCCGTCCCGGCCCGCGCCGAACCGTGGCGCGAGCAGGTCCAGACCGGGCTGGTCAACCTCGGCTGGTCCACCAGGGACGCCGAGGCCGCGGTCTCGGCCGTCGCCGCCGACCTCGACGGCGGCGACCCGCCGCCGGTCTCCGCGCTGCTCAGGGCCGCCCTCAAGAAGCTGAGCAAGTGATCGACACGGCGGGGAGGGGCGCGCGATGAGCGCGGAGGAACGGCTCGTCTCGGCCGACGCCGAGGGGCCCGACGAGCAGGTCATCGAGGCGGCGCTGCGGCCCAAGCGGCTGGACGACTTCATCGGGCAGCACCGCGTCCGCGAGCAGCTGTCGCTGGTGCTGCACAGCGCGCTCAGACGGGGCCGCACCCCCGACCACGTGCTGCTGTCGGGCGGTCCGGGCCTCGGCAAGACCACCCTCGCCATGATCATCGCGGCGGAGCTGGGCAAGCCGCTGCGGATCTCCTCCGGCCCGGCCATCGAACGCGCCGGCGACCTGGCCGCGGTGCTGTCCACCCTGTCCGAGGGCGAGGTGCTGTTCCTCGACGAGATCCACCGCATGGCGCGTCCCGCCGAGGAGATGCTCTACATGGCGATGGAGGACTTCCGGGTCGACGTGGTCGTCGGCAAGGGCCCCGGCGCCACCGCGATCCCCCTCGACATCGCCCCGTTCACGCTGGTGGGCGCCACCACCCGGGCGGGCATGCTGCCCGGCCCCCTGCGCGACCGGTTCGGGTTCGTCGCGCACATGGACTTCTACGAGCCCGCCGAGCTGGAGATCATCGTCAAACGGTCGGCCCGGCTGCTGGACGTCCAGATCACCGACGACGGGGCCGCCGAGGTGGCCGGGCGCTCGCGCGGCACGCCCCGCATCGCCAACCGGCTGCTGCGCCGCGTCCGCGACTACGCCGAGGTGCGCGCCGACGGCGTCATCACCCGCGAACTGGCCCGCGACGCGCTGACCCTGTACGAGGTCGACGAACGCGGCCTGGACCGTCTCGACCGGGCCGTGCTGGCCTCGCTGCTGCGCAAGTTCGGCGGGGGGCCGGTGGGCCTGTCGACGCTGGCGGTGTCGGTGGGGGAGGAGCCCGAGACGGTCGAGGTGGTGGCCGAACCGTTCCTGGTACGGCAGGGAATGCTGGCCCGCACCCCGCGCGGCCGCATCGCCACCCCCGCGGCCTGGGCGCACCTGGGCCTGACGCCCCCGCCCACCGCGCCGATGGCGGGCACGCTGTTCGACCTGGACGACGGCGATGACCAGGACTCGGTGATCAACTGATAACGGGTTGGGAACTTCCGGGCTGCGTCGCTCGTCACGTCGTTGCCGGGGTCTGACGTACTCTCTAGACTCCGGGACTTGGTCACCTCTCCAGCCGACGATCCTGTGACGAGGCCGAATTCCGGCGACCGGCTGGCACAGCACATCGGAAGGATGCCCGAGCGAAGGGCAGCGACATGAATTTTGCAGCAGAGCAGAGCAGCAGCGGGCCCCTGAACCTGCTGCTGCTGCTCGCCATCCCCCTGGTCTTCTATTTCCTGTTGATCCGGCCGCAGAGCAAGCGGCGCAAGGAGCAGATGCAGATGCAGAGCTCCCTGAGGCCGGGCGCGCGGGTGATGACGACCAGCGGCATGTACGCCACCGTGGTCGCGGTGGACGACGACGGCGTGGTCCTGGAGATCGCTCCGGACGTCGAGGCCCGGTTCGTCAAGCAGGCCGTGATGCAGATCGTCACCGAGAGCGACGCCGCCGACGACGACGAGCTCGACGACGACGCCGATGACGCCGACGAGACCGGCGACGCCGACGACCGGATCGACCTGTCCAAGAAGGACGCCGACGACGCCGAGGACGGCGCCGCCGGCACGGCCGGGAAGAACGCCGAGGACGTCAAGGGCACCGCGGACACCGAGGCCGAGGAGGACGAGGACGCACCCAAGGCCAGGGCCGCGGGCAAGCCGTCGTCCTGACGCGACGTTCCGTCCATATCCCGGAACCGCCCGTCCGTCGCGCGGGCGCTCGGGCGGCCGGGAGGACGTGACGTCGCCGCCCGACGCCGTACGGCGTACCACCAAGACGGGAAGTACAACGACCAGTGGCTCCGCCTCGTAGCAACGTTCCCAAGCCCGGGCGCACGCTCTTCGGGCTGTTCGCGGTCATGGCGGTCCTGACCTGCGTGATGTTCCTCCAGGGCCAGCCCACGCCCAAGCTCGGGCTGGACCTGGCCGGCGGCACCACCGTCACGCTGACCGCCAGGACCGAAAGCGGCGCGACGCCGCCCGACACCCAGATGACCCAGGCCGTCAAGATCATGACGCAGCGGGTCAACGGGCTGGGCGTGTCCGACGCCGAGGTCGCCAAGCAGGGCAACCGCAACATCGTCGTCAACGTCCCCGGAGAGGGCCAGGACCGCGTCGTCCAGCTCATCGGGACCACGGCCAAGCTGCAGTTCCGGCAGGTGTTCGCCGTCGCCGAGGGCAGGCCGACCTCGGGGACCTCGCCGAGCCCCGCACCCAGCCCGAGCGGCAGCGCCAAGCCGTCGGCGAGCCCGTCGGGCACGGCCACGCCGCGCGGCAGGGCGGTGTCGAAGGCGCTGGCGGCGCCGTCGCCGTCGGCCTCGTCCAGCGGCGGCAGCGCGTCTCCGTCGGCCTCTCCGTCGGCCTCTCCGTCGGCGTCTCCGTCGGCGTCTCCGTCGGCGTCTCCGTCGGCCACGGGCGCCCCGTCGCCGCTGCCGACCGACCTGCTCGGCGGGCAGGACTACAGCGCCATCGACGACAAGGCCGTGATCCAGCAGTTCGAGAAGCTGAACTGCTCGGGCGCCGACAAGCGCGCCCCCGGCGCCAACGACCCCAACCGCAAGTGGGTGGCGGCCTGCGACCAGGACGGCCAGGCCAAGTACATCCTCGGCCCGGTGCGGGTGGAGGGCACCCAGGTCTCCGACGCCAACGCCATGCCGCCGGACGCCCAGCAGGGCCAGAGCAGCTGGACCGTCGCGCTGAAGTTCAAGGCGCAGGGCGGCCGCCAGTTCGGACAGGTGACCAGCGAGGCCTACCAGGCCCCGGCGGGCAGCCCGCAGCGGCAGGTGGCGATCGTGCTGGACGGCCAGGTGATCTCCGCGCCGAGCATCGACAACGGCGCGATCACCGGCGGCACCGCCAGCATCTACGGCCCGCCGGAGAGCTTCACCCAGAGCTACGCCACCGACCTGGCCAATGTGCTCAAGTACGGCGCGCTGCCGCTGGAGTTCACCCAGAGCTCCATCGACGAGGTGTCGTCCACACTCGGCTCCGACCAGCTGCGCGGCGGCCTGATCGCCGGTGCGATCGGCCTGGTGCTGGTGGTGCTGTACTGCCTGCTGTACTACCGGGGCCTCGGCCTGGTCGCGGTCGGCAGCCTGCTGGTGGCCTCCGGGATCACCTGGGTGTCGGTGGTGATCCTGGGCGAGAACATGGGGTTCCGGCTGTCGCTGCCGCACATCATCGGCCTGATCGTCTCCATCGGCATCACCGCCGACTCGTTCATCGTCTACTTCGAGCGGCTGCGTGACGAGCTGCGCGCCGGACGCACGCTCAGACCGTCGGTGGAGACCGCCTGGCGCCGGGCCCGGCGCACCATCCTGGTCGCCGACGCGGTGACGTTCCTGGCGGCCCTGGTGCTGTACTTCCTGGCCGTCGGCGGGGTCCGCGGCTTCGCGTTCGCCATGGGGCTGACCACGCTGATCGACGTGGTGGTGGTGTTCTTCTTCACCAAGCCGCTGGTGGCGCTGCTGTCGCGGACGAGGTTCTTCGGCCGCGGCCATCCGCTGTCGGGTCTCGACCCCAGGCGGCTGCGCGCGACGACCACGACCACCACGACCCGTCCGACCGGCCAGGAGGCGTGATGCTGGGGCTGCGCGCAGTCATATCCCGGGTCTACCGGGGCGAGATCAGCGCCGACATCGTCGGCCGGCCCAAGCTGTGGTACTCGATCTCCGGCCTGCTGCTGGCGCTCTCCATCGCCGGGCTGGTGGTCCAGGGCCTGAACTTCGGCGTGGAGTTCCGCGGCGGGTCGGTGTTCACCTTCGGCGCCTCCAACCACTCCATCGAGGACGTGCGCGGGGCGGTCCAGGGCGGCGGCGCCCACCAGGCCATCGTGCAGAAGGCCGGCGGCGACTGGCGGGTCACCACCGAGAGCCTCAGCTCCACCGAGGTCAACGAGGTCAAGAAGAGCATCTCCGACGACCTCGGGGTGCCCGCCGCGAAGGTCAGCACACAGGTGGTGGGGGCGTCCTGGGGCGGTGAGGTCTCGGCGAAGGCCTGGCAGGCGCTCGCGGTCTTCATGGTGCTGATCATCGCCTACCTCAGCCTGGCCTTCGAATGGCGGATGGCGCTGGCCGCGCTGGTGGCGCTGGTGCACGACCTGATCATCACGGCGGGCATCTACGCCTGGTCCGGGTTCGAGGTCACCCCGGCGACGCTGCTGGGCTTCCTGACCATCCTGGGCTACTCGCTGTACGACGCGGTCGTGGTCTTCGACATGATCAAGGAGGTCACCAAACCGCTCGGCCCCACGTCCAAGATCACCTACAGCGAGGCGGCGAACCAGGCGCTCAGCAGCACCCTGGTCCGCTCCCTGAACACCTCGCTGGTGGCGATCCTGCCGGTGGCGGCGATCCTGTTCATCGGCACCACGCTGTTCGGCGCCGGGACGCTGAAGGACCTGTCGCTGGCCCTGTTCGTCGGCATGATCGTCGGGACGTACTCGTCGATCTGCGTGGCCACCCCGATGCTGGTGCAGCTCAAGGAGCGCGAACCCCGCTACCGGCAGCTGCGCGAGAACATCGCCCGCCGCGACGCCAGCGCCAAGCGGCAGGCCAAGGCCGCCCGGACCCGGGCCGCGGTGACGACCGCCGACGGGGACGACGTGCCGCCGGGCGGCTCCGAGGGCCCCGGCGAGGCCGCGCCGAACGGCGGCCGCTCCGGCGGCGGCGCGGAGGCCGCAGAGGAGGCGCCCGTGTCGGTCACGGTGCGCAAGGTCGTCCAGCAGGGGCCCCGGCAGCAGCCCAAGCGGGGCACCCGCCAGCAGCGCCGCGGCGGCAAATGACCGCCTGAGCGGTCGTCAGATCGTCGCCCGGCGCCGCCGGGCGCGGATTGAACCGGAAACCGGCCGTGTGCGGGCCTCCCCCGGGAGGCCCGCACACGGCCGCCGCATGAGCAGGAGAACACCGCCTGTGGACCTCGAGAAGCTGATCCACGACCGGATCCGCGACGTGCCCGACTACCCCAAGCCGGGCGTGCTGTTCAAGGACATCACCCCCTTGCTGGCCGACCACGTGGCGTTCGCCGGCGTGGTCGACGCGATCGTCAACCACCACGGCCGCGGCACCATCGACAAGATCGTCGGCATCGAGGCGCGCGGCTTCATCCTGGCCGCCCCCGTGGCCTACCACTTCGGCGCCGGATTCGTTCCGGTGCGAAAAAAGGGAAAGCTGCCCGCGCGGACGTACGAGGAGACCTATGATCTCGAGTACGGGACCGAGACCATCGAGGTGCACGCCGACGCCTTCGGTCCCGGCGAACGGGTTCTGATCGTCGACGACGTCCTGGCCACCGGAGGCACCGCGCGAGCGGCCGCCGAGCTGGTGGGCCGGACGGGCGCCCAGGTGGTGGGTCTGTCGGTGCTGCTGGAGCTGTCCTTCCTGCGCGGCCGCGACCGGCTCGGTGACCTGGACGTGCACACCCTGGTCACGGTCTGACGGCCCTGGTCACGGTCCTGGAACCGGACATGGGCGGATAGACTGGCGGGAATCAGGATCCGGTGGGACGGGCGCCGCCCGCGCGGGGCGGTACCGACGGGGACGGCGTCCACTGGACTAGGGAGGCTGGGTGCCAGGTGAGGTGGCATCGACCGACGCGGTGAACGGCGCCGCGGTGGACGGGGCGGACGACACCGCCCGCCGTCCCGCGGAGCGCGCCGCCCCGGCCCGCGCCGCCGATCCGGCGGCCGACCCGAAGACCTCGGGCGAGGGCGCCGAGGTCCGCGAGGAAGGGCCGAAAGGCGAGGGCGGCGGTGACGCGGCCCGTCCCGCCGAGCCCCCGCGCGACCGCCCGCAGGCCGGCGGCTCCGCCGCGAAAGAGCCCGCCTCCGCCGCCCGTCCGCCCTCCCGCGGCCAGACCGCCCAGCCCCCCTCCCGCACCGCCGCCTCCGCCCCCACCGTCCCGTCCCGGCCCTCTCCGGCCACGACCCCGCCGTCCGCCGCCCGGGTACGCCGCAGGCTCGCCCGGCTGGGGGCCCAGCGCGGCACCGCTATGAACCCGGTACTGGAACCACTGATCAAGACCGTCCGCAACACCCATCCCAAAGCGGACCTGCGGCTGATCGAGCGCGCCTACGACGTCGCCGCGCACTACCACCGCGAGCAGAAGCGCAAGAGCGGCGACCCCTACATCACCCACCCCCTCGCCGTCGCCACCATCCTCGCCGAGCTCGGCATGAACACCGAGACGCTGTGCGCGGCGCTGCTGCACGACACCGTCGAGGACACCCCGTACACCATCGAGGAGCTGCGCGCCGACTTCGGCGACGAGATCACCGCGCTGGTCGACGGGGTGACCAAGCTCGACAAGGTCAAGTACGGCGAGGCGGCCGAGGCCGAGACCGTCCGCAAGATGGTCGTGGCGATGTCGCGCGACATCCGGGTGCTGGTCATCAAGCTGGCCGACCGGCTGCACAACATGCGCACGCTGCGCTACCTGCCCCGGCACAAGCAGGAGCGCAAGGCCCGGGAGACGCTGGAGATCTTCGCCCCGCTGGCGCACCGGCTCGGCATGAACACCCTCAAGTGGGAGCTGGAGGACCTGGCGTTCGCCACCCTCTACCCCAAGCGGTTCGACGAGATCGCCCGGCTGGTGTCCGAACGGGCCCCGCGCCGCGACGTCTACCTGCAGGAAGTGATCGAGAACGTCTCCGCCGACCTGCGCGAGGCGCGGATCAAGGCGACCGTGACCGGCCGCCCCAAGCACTACTACTCGATCTACCAGAAGATGATCGCCCGGGACGTCAGCTTCGACGACATCTACGACCTCGTCGGCATCCGCGTCCTGGTCGACAGCGTCCGCGACTGCTACGCCGCCCTCGGCTCGATCCACGCGCGATGGAACCCGGTCCCCGGCCGGTTCAAGGACTACATCGCGATGCCGAAGTTCAACATGTACCAGTCGCTGCACACCACGGTGATCGGCCCGGAGGGCAAGCCGGTCGAGCTGCAGATCCGCACCTGGGGCATGCACCGCCGCGCCGAGTACGGCGTCGCCGCGCACTGGAAGTACAAGGAGGAGACGGTCGCCGGCCGCAAGGCGGGCGACATGCAGTGGCTGCGCCAGCTGCTGGACTGGCAGAAGGAGACCGCCGACCCGGCCGAGTTCCTGGAGTCGCTGCGCTTCGACCTGTCGGTCTCCGAGGTCTTCGTCTTCACCCCCAAGGGCGACGTGATCGCGCTGCCGCAGGGCGCCACCCCGGTCGACTTCGCCTACGCCATCCACACCGAGGTCGGGCACCGCTGCATCGGCGCCCGCGTCAACGGCCGCCTGGTGCCGCTGGAGTCCGCGCTCGACAACGGCGACACCGTCGAGGTGTTCACCTCCAAGTCACCCGATGCCGGGCCCAGCCGCGACTGGCTGGGGTTCGTCAAGAGCGCCCGCGCCCGCAACAAGATCAAGCACTGGTTCTCCAAGGAGCGCCGCGACACCGCGATCGAGTCCGGCAAGGAGTCGATCGCCCGCGCCATGCGCAAGCAGAACATGCCGCTGCAGCGCATGATGTCCGGCGAGGCCCTGCTGGCGCTGGCCCGCGACATGAACTACACCGACGTGTCGTCCCTGTACGCCGCGGTCGGCGAGGGCCACGTCTCGGCCCAGCACGTCGTGCAGCGCCTGGTGGACGCCCTGGGCGGGGTGGAGAGCGCCGAGGAGGACCTGGCCGAGATCGCCCTGCCGACCCGCCGCAAGCGGGTCCGCCCGGCGGGCGACCCCGGCGTCGTCGTGGCCGGCGACCCGGACGTGTGGGTACGGCTGTCGCGCTGCTGCACCCCGGTGCCCGGCGACGACATCGTCGGCTTCGTCACCCGCGGGCACGGCGTGTCGGTGCACCGCGCCGACTGCGCCAACGTCGCCCAGCTGCGCTCCCAGCCGGACCGGCTGATCGACGTCAAGTGGTCGCCGACCGAGGACTCGGTCTTCCTGGTCGCCATCCAGGTCGAGGCGCTGGACCGTCCCCGCCTGCTGTCGGACGTCACCCGCGTACTGTCCGACCAGCACGTGAACATCCTGTCGGCCTCGGTCACCACCACCCGCGACCGCGTCGCCGTCAGCCGTTTCACCTTCGAGATGGGCGACCCGAAGCATCTCGGCCACGTCCTGAAGGCCGTCCGCTCCATCGACGGCGCCGCTGATCTCGATCCTGTCGGAGAAGTACGTCTCCATTCCCGAGCTGGACACCGACAACACCGTGTTCGCCAAGCCCGGCTTCTCCGTCATCGCG
>NZ_JBEYTB010000024.1:0-120675 GCF_040642915.1 Actinomadura sp. NPDC047616 | reverse complement strand
GGGCCCGGCGGCCGGGGGGGGGGGGTTGGTGGGGCCCCCGCGGCCGCCGTTTGACGTACGGTCGTGTGCGTGCAGACTGGCAGGGTTGGTAACGAGCGCATCACGGGGAGACGGCCGTTGCTCATCCATCGACGCGCGTCCGCGGCCGCCGGCCTGGCGCTGTGCCTGGCCGCCCTGACCGCCTGCGGCGGGGACGGCGGGAGCGGCGGATCGTCCGCCCCGTCCGCCAGGGCGGGGCCCGCCCAGCCGCCCACCGCCGCCGGCGGCGGCGACGCGACCACGGGGGCGTCCAACGCCCGGCAGGACGACGACGCGACCCCGCTGCGCGGCAAGGTCGTGGTGATCGACCCCGGGCACAACGGCGGCAACGCGAAGAACCCGTCGAAGATCAACAAGCAGGTCGCGATCGGCAACGGTCACAAGGAGTGCGACACCACCGGTACCAGCACCAACGCCGGGTACGCCGAGCACGCGTTCACCTGGGACGTGTCGAACCGGCTGGCGAAGATCCTGCGGGCCGAGGGCGCCAAGGTCGTGCTGACCCGTCCCAATGACACCGGCGTGGGGCCGTGCATCACCGAACGCGCCGCCATCGGCAACCGCGCCGAGGCCGACGCCGCGCTGTCGGTCCACGCCGACGGCGCGCCGGCCTCCGGGCACGGGTTCCACGTGATCCAGCCGCTGTCGGTCAAGGGGCAGGGCGGTGGGATGGTGCCCGCGTCGCGGCGGCTGGGCCGGGCGATCCGGGACGCCTACCGCACCGGAACCGGCATCCCGTACTCCACCTACCGGGGCAAGGACGCCCTGGACTCGCGTGACGACCTCGGCGGGCTGAACCTGTCTAAGGTGCCCAAGGTGTTCATCGAGTGCGGCAACATGCGCAACAGCGGCGACGCGGCCAAGCTGAGCAGCGCCGCGTTCCGCCAGCGCATCGCCGAGGCCCTCGCCAAGGGCATCGACGACTACCTGACGTGACCTTCGCCGGGTCGCCCGGGTTTCCGAGGTGACGGACGCCCCGGACCGGGCAGGATTGGGCGGGTGTCCGATCAGCCTGCCGCTTCCCTGAGCCGTGTCCGCGCCGCCCTGCGGCGGGCGGACTACACCGTCGCCGCCGTCCGGGACCTGCTCGGCCCCGTCGCGGGCGGCGCCCTGGCACGTGACGAGATCGTGCCCGCGTTGCGCGCCACCGCCGGCGGGTCGCCGCTGGAGACGCTGGTCCGGCTGTTCTGGCTGCAGGTGCCGGTCGCCGGCGACTCCCCGATCGTGGACGATCTCGTCGCCGCCGGGCTGGCGGAGCGTTCCGGCGGCGAGGTCCGGGCGCTGCTGCGGGTGGAGCCCCTGGAGTCGGTGAGCGGCACGGGGCACGTCGGTCATGTCGTGTCGGACCTGAGGATCCGTCCGGGCGGCGGCGCGCGGCCGGCGCCGGACCATGTGGTGGGGACGGGCGGCGCGTCCGCCAGCCTGGCCCGTCTCGTTGTCCACAGGGCTGTGGACAACGCGCTGGATCTCGGCACCGGATGCGGCGTGCAGGCGCTGCACCTCGCCGACCCCGCCGTCCGCCCGGCGCCGCGCGCGATCACCGCGACGGACGTCAACCCGCGGGCGCTGCGGCTGGCCGCGATGAGCTTCGCGCTGTCGGGCCTGGACGGCGTGGACCTGCTGGAGGGCCCGCTGCTGGACCCCGTCCGGGGACGCCGGTTCGACCTGGTCGTGTCCAACCCGCCGTTCGTGATCGCGCCGGAGGCCGGGCCCCGGTTCACCTACCGCGAGTCGGGGCTGCCGGGGGACGAGTTCTGCCGCCGCCTGGTCACCGAGGTCCCCGGCGTGCTGACCGAGGACGGACGCTGCCAGCTGCTCGCCAACTGGCTGCACGTCGACGGCACGCCCTGGGAGGAGCGGGTCGGCGCGTGGGTGGAGGCGTCCGGCTGCGACGCGTGGGTCGTGCAGCGCGACGTCCAGGACCCGGCCGAGTACGCGGAGCTGTGGCTGCGCGACTCCTGCGAGGCGGGCACCCCCGAGTACCGCGCGCGCTACGACGCCTGGCTCGACCACTTCGAACGGCAGCGGGTCACGGGCATCGGGTTCGGCTGGATCACGCTGCGCAACGCGCGACGGGACCAGCCGGTCGTGCGCGTGGAGGAGCTGCGGCACGCGGTCCAGGAGCCCGTGGGCGGCTACGTGGACGGCATCCTGGACGGTCTCGCCGCCGCCCGAGAGTTTTCCACAGCCTGTGGACAGGAGGCGGCGCTGCTGCGCACGGCCCTCGGCGTCGTCCAGGAGCAGATCGGCCCGCCCGGCGCCGAGGACCCGGAACGGATCGTCCTGCGGCAGACCGGCCGGCTGCGGCGCGCCGCGGGCGTCGGCACGGTGGAGGCGGGCCTGGCGGGCGTCTGCGACGGCACGCTGCCGCTCGGCCCGCTGCTGGCCGCGATCGCCCAGCTCACCGGCCTGGACGCGGCGCAGGTGCGGGCGCACGCCGCCGCCGTCCTGCCGGAGCTGATCGCCGACGGCTTCTTCGAGGTCGTCCCGCCCGGCTGACCGCGTCTCAGCGGGTGGGGGAGACTCAGCGGGTGGGGGAGACTCCGCGAGTGGGGGAGACGACGGCGGCGCGCAGGCACTCGCCGAGGTCGCGGTGCCGCGCGATCAGCAGCGAGAACCCGATGGCCAGGTAGATCCCCGCCAGCACGAGGCGGATCTGCGTGCCGGGGAACGCGAACTGCACGGCGAACAGCACGAACAGCAGCGCCGCCTCGATCCGCAGGAAGGACAGGTTGACCAGCATGGCCACGCCCAGCACGGTCTGCGCGGCGGTCAGCAGCACCTCCTCGATCTGCCGGGCGTCCAGCGGCAGCGACCAGGCGCCGCCGCCCGCCCGGTAGGCCAGCGGCAGCGTGCCGATCAGCAGCGTCCACTGGTTGACCTTGCTGGACAGCAGGATGCCGATGGCGTCGCCGTCGCGCAGCCGCCAGGCGAACACCGTCGCGACGATCAGCTCGGGCGCCTCCGAGGCCAGCGGCGCCAGCCACTGCACCAGCAGGAACCGGTCGATGCCGAGCACGGTGCCGGTGTCGACCAGGGCGTTGGCGAACGGCTCGGCGGCGCAGACCACCACCAGCGCGCCGAACGCGAAGCCGAGCCAGGTGGTCTGGCGGCGCCGCAGCCGGGGCAGCATCGCCAGCCGCGCGGGCACGCCGATCAGGTCGTCGACGCCCTCGGCGGCGCCGCGTCCGATCCCCGTCATGTAGGCGACGTAGACCGCGATCAGCAGCACCGTCACGTACCAGCCGATCTCGCCGGTCAGCGTGGGGATGAACGCGATCAGCGCCGCGATGGCCAGGAAGCCCAGCTCGACCCGGTGGCGTTCGCCCAGCCGCACGTCGCGCCGCTGCGGCGGCGGCTGGATCCGGCCGATGCGGTGCCGTCCGGGTCGGCGGCGCCGCACGGCCAGGACGAACGCCAGCGACACCAGCGGCCAGCCCACCCCGACCAGCAGCCGGTTCGCGCCCGTCATGTTGGCGGCGGCGTACGCGGTGTACTCGGGACGGCTGCCCGCCGCGTACGCGAAGTACAGGTCGACCGCGTACTCGGGCAGCACCGCGATCAGCGCCAGCAGCGCCAGCGCGAGCGCGCCCGACATGTCGACCCGCGCCGTCTCGGCGGCCCACAGCAGCAGCACCGCGGCGCTCACCACCCCGGCACCGAACAAGATCATGCTGGCCACGGGCGGCGGGTGGACGCCCGTCAGCCGCAGCACCACCGCGGGCAGCGCGATGACCACGGCGACGGCGATCCGCACCGCAACGGTGTCCCGCGAGAGCGTCCCCACCGACATACCTGCACGGTGCCGCCCAACGGGTCACCACAAGGCCAGCCCGCCGCCCGGGTATGGCAAAAGGCCCGCGCGAGCCGGACTCGGGCCGCCCTGTTCAGCGGGACGCGGCGTCGCGGAGGGTGGCGAACGCGCTGCCGCGCAGCCGCCGCGACAGCGACCGGTGCACGCGGTACGCCCACAGCGGCCCGCCGTAGATCATGCCGGTGTAGCCCTGGACGAGCGTGGCGCCCGCGCGGATCCGCTCCCACACGTCGTCGGCGTTCTCCACGCCGCCGACCGACACGAGCGTCAGCCGCCCGTCCGTGCGCGCCCGCAGCCGCCGCAGCACTTCCAGCGAGCGCGCCTTGAGCGGGGCGCCCGACAGGCCGCCGGTCTCCTTGGTCAGCTCGGCGGGGCTGCCCAGGCCGTCGCGTCCGATGGTGGTGTTGGTGGCGATGACGCCGTCCAACCCCAGGTCGAGGGCGAGGTCGGCGACGGCGTCGACGTCCTCGTCCGCCAGGTCCGGTGCGATCTTCACCAGCAGCGGGACGCGCCGTCCGGCGGTGCGGTCGGCGGCCTCGCGCACCGCCGTCAGCAGCGGCCGCAGGTGCTCCACCGCCTGCAGGTCGCGCAGGCCGGGCGTGTTCGGCGAGCTGACGTTGACGACCATGTAGTCGGCGTACGGGGCGAGCCGTTCGGCGCTGGCCACGTAGTCGGCGACGGCCTCGTGCTCGGGGACGACCTTGGTCTTGCCGATGTTGACCCCGACGATCGTGCCGGGCCGCCGCCGGCGCAGCCGCCGCGCGGCCGCCGCCGATCCGGCGTTGTTGAAGCCCATCCGGTTGATGATCGCCCGGTCGGCGGGCAGCCGGAACAGCCGGGGCCGCGGGTTGCCGGGCTGCGGCCGTCCCGTCACCGTGCCGATCTCGACGTGGCCGAAGCCGAACGCGCCGAGCGCCTCGTACGCCACCGCGTCCTTGTCGAATCCGGCGGCCAGCCCGAGCGGCCCGGGGAACTCCAGCCCGAACGCCCGGACGGTCAGCGCGGGATCGCGCGGGGCCAGGACACGCCGCAGCGCCGGCGCCGCGCCGGGCACCGCCTGGATGGCGCGCAGCGCCCGCAGGGTCAGATCGTGGACGGTCTCCGCCGGAACACGGCTGACGACCAGTGAGAACAGCAGTCGATACATCGTGTGGCCGATTCTTCCAGCCGGTGCCCGTCCCCGCTCCGGCCGGGTACCGCCGGGGCGGTCAGGCCCCGCGGAAGGCGCGGCGGATCGACAGGCGGACGTCGCGTCCGGCCTGCCGAACGGGGGACAGCACGTTGCGTCCCACCCAGCGGGCGGGCTCCTGGACGGTGACCCGCCAGGTCGCGGCGACCGCAGTGCCGATGGGCCGCAGGACGTTGCGTCCCACCCAGCGGCACGGCGCCACGACCAGGGTCCGCCACAGCCAGCGCAGGCCGCGCCCGGCCAGGCGCCAGCTCGCGGCGACGCCGAGCCACACCGGCCGCAGCGCGTACTCCCAGATCGCCCGGCCGGGCATGACGACGAAGACGCGTCCCAGCCAGGCGAGACCGCGCCCGGTGGCCCGCCACGCCCGCACCAGCGCCGTGCCCGTGTAGCGCAGCAGCCACGCGAGCCCGGCGAGCGGGGGCCGCAGGAGGTATCGCCACAGCAGGACGGCGGGCATCACGATGACCGCGTTGACGAGCCAGACCAGCGCGCGGCCGGTGGCCCGCCACGCCCACAGCAGCGCCGTGCCCGTGTAGCGCAGCAGCCACGCCAGGCCGGCGAGCGGGGGCCGGAGCAGGTATCGCCATAGCAGGACGGCGGGCATCACGATGACCGCGTTGACGAGCCAGACCAGCGCATGGGCGAGGGCGCGCAGGGGCCAGACCACGAGACGTTCCAGCAGCCACACCAGAGCGCGCCCGGCCGGTGTCAGCAGCGCGGCGTAGATCCACAGCGCGGGCCGCACCACCAGGAACACGAACAGCAGGCCCAGCGGACGCAGCACCGCCGCGTACAGCGCCCGCCCGATCGCCGCCAGCAGCCACCCGAGCCCCCGGAACAGCCCCGCGAACGCCCGTCCCAGGCCGCGGCCGGCGAGCAGCACGCCGTCATACAGCAGCCGGAACGGCAGCACCACGACCAGCGCGACGATCCGCGCCGGGACGACGATCCACGCCGGGCCGGTCGGCTGGGGCCGCTCGCGCGGCGGTGCAGGTGCTGGGGACGAGGCCGGGGACGGCTTGACCAGGCTCGGCGCGGGTGCGGCGGTCGGATCCGATGCGCGGGTCTGCCGGTCGTACCGGTCGTATGGCCGCTCGGGTGGTCCGGCCGTGGTCAACGCTTCACCTCACATCTGGGGGGTTCCGATATCCCACCCGCTTAATGCGACGTATGTGAACGTCATTCTGTTCGTTCGTCCGTGCCGGTGCCAGTGAGGGATGTCCCACGTTGAACCGGGTCGGGGCGGTCCGCGTACTGCTCGCCGGGAGAACGGAGGACCAGACATGCACATCCCCCGCTGGGCGACCCCCGCCGCGGCCGTCGCGGCGTCCGGGGTGCTCCTCACGGGCTGCGGCAAGGTGCCCGCCGGGCAGCAGGCGAACGCGGGCGTCGGCGCCACGCAGGCCGCCCCCGACCCGGCGCGGCAGGACCCCTCGGCCGAGCCGTCCCCGACCGTCACGCCGCCCGTGCTGCAGGCCGCCGGCGTGAGCCGTCTCGGCAAGGTCGTGACGGACGGCGAGGGACGCACGCTGTACCGGTTCGACAGGGACACTGCCCGGCCGCCCGCCTCCACCTGCATGGACTCGTGCGCCAAGACCTGGCCGCCGGTTCAGGCGACCCAGGGCGCCGTCCAGGTCGACGGCGTCGACCAGAGGCTGGTGGGCAAGGTCAAACGGCCCGACGGCTCCTGGCAGGTCACGCTCGGCGGCTGGCCGCTGTACCGGTACGCCAAGGACGAGAGTCCCGGCGAGGTCAAGGGACAGGGCGTCGGCGGGGCCTGGTTCGCGGCGGCGCCCGACGGCAAGAAGGCCGCGGGCGGGCAGCGGGAACGGCAGCAGGACGGCGGAGACGGCGGAGACGACGGTGGCCGGGACCGCTGGGCGGGCTGGACGGTGGTCAACGTCCGGAAGGACCCGCGGCTCGGCATGATCGTGACCGACGGCCAGGGCCGCGTGATGTACCGCTTCGACAAGGACCGGCCCAAGGTCACCAACTGCTTCGGCCAGTGCAAGAAGGCCTGGCCGGTGGTGAAGTTCACCAACTGGAAGAAGCTCAAGGTGGAGGGCGTCGACCGGAGCCGGATCGGCTTCATCGAGCGCAAGGACGACGGCTCCTGCCAGCTCACGATCAACGGCTGGCCCATGTACTACTTCGCCAAGGACGAGAAGCCGGGCGACACCAAGGGCCAGGGCGTCCAGAACGTCTGGTGGGTCGTCTCACCCCAGGGCGCCAAGATCACCAAGGGGGCGGGCGGCTCGGGTTACTGAGCTACGAGGACGCATCCCCACGGCGACGACGCGGCCGACCCGGGCCGCACCCGAGACGGAAGGCGTGGAGAAGCCAAGGGTCGGTCGGGGCCCAAGGCGTCTCCACGCCTTCCCCCATTCCACCGCTGCCAGGCGGTTCAGGGCCTTGCCTGGTCCGGAGCCGGCTCCGTGACCCGTTGCGTGATGGCCGGTCACCCGCCAAGTGGGTAGTCGTAGCGGATGAACCCGTGGAAGCGCGCCACCTTGTCGTACAGAGCGCGGGCGGGGACGTTGTCCTGCTTGGTCGTCCAGTACAGGCGGGCGGCGCCCCGTTTCCGCGCTTCCTCGGCAACGTGCTCGATCAGGGCCCGTGCGGCGCCGTGACCGCGCGCCGACTCGTCGACGAACAGGTCCTGGAGGTAGCAGGAGTCGGCCGACCAGAAGGTGACGTGGAACAGATAGTGCGCGATGCCGACCAGCCGCCCGTTCGAGCGGGCACCGATGCCGTGCAACTCCGCGCCGCTCTGCAGCCGCTGCCAGGTCTCCTCGTACCCTGTGTCGGGCACGACGGTGCGGTAGAACGCCTTGTAGCCGCGCGCCAGAACTTCCCAGGCGGCGCGGTCCTCGGGACGCAGCGGGCCAATGTCGATCACAGCCGCCCATCCTCGCACACAAGCTCCCGAACCAATCCATGATGCACGGGACAGGGCCTGGCAGGGCCGATCCGCTCGGCTTCAGGCGGGCCTCCGAGGGCGACAACGCGATTGGCATGAGTGGCGCGTTTCAGGCTGCCATGTGGCGGTCGGCCACGAAGCCGTACGCGTCCCATCGGCACGCCGGAAAGCAGTGCGGTATATAGCATTTCTTTCGCGGTGAGTCAACAGACTCGCTTTACATTTTTGCCATTCCCGTGCCAAACTGGCGACGTCGACCCTTGTTTTCGCAAAGGGCGTCACTACCGCTGTGGGGAATGGCATGTCGCTGACTCCGACGACACCGCCGCTGCGGGCGGTGAACCCCCAAGGACCGGCCGAGGCCGACGCGGGCGGCGAGCCTCGGCTGGTGTCCCGCCTGGTGTTGGCGGTCGACGTGCAGGGTTACAGCTCCCGTCACGCGTTCGACCAGCTCGAAGCCCAGGTGGGCCTGTGCGCGGCGCTGGAGGAGGCGGCCGCGGCCACCCGCCTGGACCGAACCGACTGGTACTTGCAGCGCGCCGGTGACGGCGAGCTCGCCGTGCTCCCCGACGGCATCGACCTCGCCCACGTGGTCGGCGCCTTTCCCCTGGCCCTGGAGCGATCCCTCGGCGAGGTGAACGGCGGGCGCGGGAGGGGCCGCCGGCTGCGCGTGCGGATGGCGATGCACCACGGCACGCTGGTGCTCGGCCCGCAGGCGTCGTTCGGCCCGGCGGGGGACGCCCCGGTCGTGGCCAGCCGCCTGCTGGACGCCCGGGCGCTGCGCCGCCTGCTCGACGAGCGGCCCGACCGGGACCTCGCCCTGGCGGTGTCCGATCTGGTCTACCGCGATGTGGTGAGCACGGGCTTCTGCGCACTGCCTCCGCACTGTTTCCGTCCCATCCGGATGACCGTGAAGAAAATCAGCTACCAGGGCTACGTTTTCCACCCGGAAGCGGAGATTAATTCGTCCGGTGGGCGCCCGCCGGGAAAGGCGATCGCCTTTCCCGGCGCCGTCCGCTGATGATCACGTGAATGCCCGATAAATCCATGCGCCCGGCCTTGTCGGAACACCGAATCCCAGGCCGGTGAATCCCGCGGCTGGGACGGTCCCGGGCGCGACACGCCCGGCGGCGGGGCGCGGGCGGCGGCGGCCCGCCCCGGCGCGGCCGGGTGCCCCGATCCGCCCTGCCGGTGGGCGCTACGGCGGCTGACACCTGGCGAAGTGCCATCTGGCGTCGTGCGTTGTGGCATCGCGGGTTGTTTATGTATGTTCTACAAGCCGTCAGCCCGGTGGACGGCCGAGCCGCCTTCCGGGCGGGCCAGGTGTGGCCATCTATCTGCCGGGTGTGTGTTCTATCGCACAGTCGGGTGATTTATCGAACTTGGAGGGTAGTCAGCAGTCGCTTTTGCATCGGTACGGATACGGATCTCGACATTCCGTAGTCGCCGGTGCTTGAGTGGAGATCCAGTCCCGCCGCGACGGGCCCGCCGAAGTGTCCGGAACGCGGGGGACCCGTCGGGAGGTTCCGTGAGCGAAGGGGCGAGGGACGAGCGCGGTGACCAGGGTGAACGTGCCCGCAATGGTCCAGGAGGACGAACCCGGCCAAGGGCGCCCGGGCGGACACTGCGGGGCGTGGTCGCCGCCGCGCTGCTCGCCGGCGGGCTGGCCGCCTGCGGAGGCGACGGTGGAACGCCGACGCTCCACTGGTACATCAATCCCGACAACGGCGGGCAGGCCCGGCTGGCCGAGGCGTGCACGAAGGCGGCCGCCGGCCGTTACCGCATCGTCACGTCCATCCTGCCGAACGACGCGACGCAGCAGCGCGAGCAGCTGATCCGGCGGCTGGCCGCCAAGGACGACCAGCTCGACATCATGAGCCTGGACCCGGTGTTCGTCGCCGAGGCCGCCAACGCCGGATTCCTGCGCCCGTTCGGCTCCGCCGAGGCGCAGCGGTTCACCCAGGGCGTGTTCCCGGCCGCCGTGCAGAGCTCCACCTGGAAGGGCCGGCTGTACGCGGCGCCGTTCTGGGCCAACACGCAGATCCTCTGGTACCGCAAGTCGGCCGCGCAGAAGGCGGGCGTCGACCCGACCTCCCCGGGCTTCACCTGGGACCAGATGATCGACGCGGCGGTCCGCTCGAACCTCACGGTCGGCGCGCAGGGCAACAAGTACGAGGGCTACATGGTGTGGGTCAACGCCCTCGTCGCGTCCGCCGGCGGCCGCATCATCAGCGCGGCCGAGCGCGGCAACGACGCGTCCATCGACATCGACTCCCCGGCCGGGCGCGAGGCGGCTCGGATCATCCAGAAGCTGGCCCGGTCCAAGGCGGCGAGCCCGTCGCTGTCCACCGACATCGAGGAGCAGGCGCGGTCGATGCTCAACGGGCCGCGCGGCGGGTTCATGGTGAACTGGGGCTACATCTGGCGCGCCGAGAACGACGACGCCAAGAACGGTGTCATCGACAAGAACATCCCGGGCGACCTGGGCTGGGCGCCCTACCCGCGGGTGACGGCGAACCAGCCGAGCAGGCCGCCGTTCGGCGGCATCGAGCTGGGCATCGGCGCGTTCGGCAAGTACAAGGACACCCACGCCGTCGACGCGGTCCGGTGCATCACCACGCCCGAGAACATGAAGAAGTACATGCTCGACTCGGGGAACCCGGCGGCCCGTCCCGAGGTGTACGACGATCCCGAGATCAAGCGCGAGTTCCCGATGGCCACGCTGATCCGCGACTCGATCACCGCGGCGGCGCCCCGGCCGATCACCCCGTACTACACCGACGTGTCCGCGGCGGTGCAGAGCAGGTGGCACCCGCCCGCGTCGGTGAACCCGCAGACCACACCGCGCCGCTCCGCCGAGTTCATCCGCGCGGTGCTGCGCGACGAGGCGCTGCTGTGACGGGGGGTCGTGCTGTGAGGAGACGGGAGGCCCCCGCTGTGCCAGGAGGTGCGTCATGACCGCCCAGGTGGAGACGGCGCCGGCCGCCGGACCGGCCGGACGCGCGGAGATCTCCGACCGGGCCCGGGCCGAACGCCGGCTGGGCCTGCTGCTGTCGGCGCCGGCGGTGGTCGTCATGCTGCTGGTGACCGGGTACCCGCTGCTGAACGCGCTGTACCTGTCGCTGTTCAACTACCGGCTCACCGCCCCGCAGGACCGCGAGTTCGTCGGCCTGCGCAACTACGCCACCGCGCTGTCGGACGGACTGTTCTGGCAGGACGTGTTCACCACGTTCCTGATCACCGTGATCACCGTGGGCGTCGAGCTGGTGCTCGGGTTCGGGCTGGCGATGGTGATGCACCGGGCGATCTTCGCGCGGCGCACCGTGCGCACCGCGATCCTGGTGCCGTACGGGATCGTCACGGTGATCTCGGCGTTCGCCTGGCGGTACGCCTTCGACCTGCAGTCCGGCTTCGTCAACTCCTGGTTCGGGCTCGGCGACTTCGCCTGGTTCTCCGACCGGTGGGCGGCGCTGTTCGTGATCTGCCTGTCGGAGATCTGGAAGACGACGCCGTTCATCTCGCTGCTGCTGCTCGCCGGGCTGGCGCAGGTGTCGCGCGACCTGGACGAGGCGGCCACGGTGGACGGCGCGACCGTCTGGCAGCGGCTGCGCCGGGTCACGATCCCGAACATGAAGGCGGCGATCCTGGTGGCGGTGCTGTTCCGCACGCTGGACGCCTGGCGGATCTTCGACAACCCGTTCGTCATGACGCGCGGCCAGGAGCAGACCGCCACGCTGTCGTTCCTGACCTACGACCAGACCATCACGCGCACCGCGATCGGCATGGGCAACGCGGTCGGGGTGCTGCTGTTCCTGTCCGTGGTGCTGATCGCGGCGGTGTTCATCCGCGGCTTCCGGGTGGACCTGTCCCAGGTGAGAGGTGATCGTTGATGGAGACGGGGCGTTCCAAAGCGCTGTGGATCGTCGCGTCGCTGCTGATCCTGGTGTGGACGATCTTCCCGATCCTGTGGATCGTGATGCTGTCGTTCAAGCAGCCCGGGGAGATCGGCAACGTCCAGGGGTTCCTCCCCCAGGACTGGACGCTGGAGAACTACCGGACGGTGTTCTCCACCAGCCTGTTCACCTCCGCGCTGATCAACTCGATCGGGATCTCGCTGATCGCCACGTTCGTCGGGGTGGTGTTCGCGACGCTGGTGGCCTACGCGATCGCCCGGCTGGAGTTCCCGGGCAAGCGGCTGATCCTTTCGTTCGCGCTGGCCATCGCGATGTTCCCGGTGGTGTCGCTGGTCGGGCCGCTGTTCGACCTGTGGCGTGACCTCGGGCTGTACGACACCTGGCCGGGGCTGATCATCCCCTACATCTCGTTCGCGCTGCCGCTGGCGATCTGGACGCTGTCGGCGTTCTTCCGCGAGATCCCCTGGGAGATGGAGCAGGCCGCGCAGGTGGACGGGGCCACGACCTGGCAGGCGTTCCGCAAGGTGATCGTGCCGCTGGCGGCGCCGGGGGTGTTCACCGCGGCGATCCTGACGTTCTTCTTCTGCTGGAACGACTTCGTCTTCGGCATCTCGCTCACCTCCACCGACCGGGCCCGGCCGGTGCCGGCGGCGCTGGCGTTCTTCACCGGTCAGTCGCAGTTCGAGCAGCCCACCACGGCGATCTGCGCCGCGGCCGTGGTGGTGACGATCCCGGTCGTGGTGATCGTGCTGCTGTTCCAGCGGCGGATCGTCGCGGGGCTGACGTCCGGCGCGGTCAAGGGCTGACAGGGCTGACACGAGGAGGGTTGCGCCATGGCCGAGATCACGATGAAGAACATCGTCAAGAGGTACGGCGACGGTTATCCGGCCGTCAACGACGTCAGCCTGGACATCAAGGACGGCGAGTTCATGATCCTCGTCGGCCCGTCGGGCTGCGGCAAGTCCACGCTGCTGCGCATGATCGTGGGCCTGGAGGACATCACCTCCGGCGAGCTGCGCATCGGCGGCAAGGTCGTCAACAGGGTCGCGCCGCGCGAGCGGAACCTGTCGATGGTGTTCCAGAACTACGCGCTCTACCCGCACCTGACGGTGTTCGAGAACATCGCCTTCCCGTTGCGGCTGGCCAAGACGCCCGACGACGAGGTGCGGCGGCGCGTCAACGAGACCGCCGAGCTGCTGGAGCTGACCGACCACCTGGAGCGCAAGCCCGCGAACCTGTCGGGCGGTCAGCGGCAGCGGGTGGCGATGGGCCGCGCGATCGTCCGCGAGGCCAACGCGTTCCTGTTCGACGAGCCGCTGTCCAACCTGGACGCCAAGCTGCGCGGGCAGATGCGCACCGAGATCTCCCGGCTGCAGCGGCGCCTCGGCGTGACGACCGTGTACGTCACGCACGACCAGACCGAGGCGATGACGCTGGGCGACCGGGTGGCGGTGCTGCGCAAGGGCGTGCTGCAGCAGGTGGGCAGCCCGCGCGAGCTGTACGAGCAGCCGTCCAACCTGTTCGTGGCCGGGTTCATCGGGTCGCCGTCGATGAACTTCCTGCCCGCCACCGTGGACGGCACCGTCCTGGACACCCCGCTCGGCCGCTTCGACGTGGGCGACCGGCGCAAGGTCGAGGCGGTCGGGGACCGCAGTCTGGTGCTGGTGGGCATCCGTCCCGAGCACTTCGAGGACGCCTCGCTCGTCGGCGACGAGCGGCGCGAGCGCGGCTCCGTGCTGCGGGTGCACGTGGACGTCACCGAGTGGCTGGGCAACGAGCTGTACGCCTACATCCCCTACGAGGCGCCCGCCGACGTGGCCGCGCAGCTGCGCGAGCTGTCGCAGGAGCTCGACAGCGACCAGATGCGCACCCAGGCGGTCGTCGCGCTCGACGCGTCCAGCCTGATCAGCCCGGGGGACGAGGCCGAGCTGTGGATCGACACCTCGCGCATCCACCTGTTCGACCCGGCGACGGGCGAGAACCTCACCCGTGACGAGGAGCGCGTGGCGGCGCTGGGACGGCTGGCCGACAAGGAGCGCGAGGCGCAGCGGCGGGTCCAGCGGGGCACGCCGTCCGAGTCCGGCGGCACGGCCGCGTCCGGGGCCGAGAGCGACGGGGCCGAGGCCGCGGCCGGGTAGGCGGCGGATGAGGTTCGTCTTCAAACCGCCGGCCGAGGCGGCGAGCGGGCTGCTCAGCCTGCCGTGGCACCGGCCGCTGGGGCAGTGGCGCGAGGAGCGCCTGGTGGAGATCCGCCACCGCGGCCTGTCCCGGCACACGGTGCGGTTCGTCGCCGAGGCCGGCGGTGTCTACGCGCTCAAGGAGCTGGACGAGCGGCTCGCCCGCCGCGAGTACCGGCTGCTGCGGCGGCTGCGCGAGCTGGGCATCCCGGCCGTCGAGGTGACCGGCATCGTGGTGGATCGCCCGGACGGGCAGGACGCGGTCCTGGTGACGCGGTTCCTGGACTACGCCAGCTCGTACCGGGCGCTGTTCGCCAACCCGCGCGGCGGCCACCACCCCACCGACCGGCTGCTGGACGCCCTGGTCGAGCTGCTGGTCCGGCTGCACCTGGCGGGCTTCATGTGGGGCGACTGCTCGCTGTCCAACACGCTGTTCCGGCTGGACGCGGGCGCGTTCTCCGCCTACCTGGTGGACGCCGAGACCGCCGAGCTGCATCCGTCGCTGTCGGAGGGGCAGCGCACCTACGACGTGGAGCTGGCCCGCGAGCGCATCGCCGGGGAGCTGTTCGACCTGCACGCCGCCGGGCTGCTGCCGCCGGAGCTGGACCCGGTGGCGGTGGCCGACGACACCGTCCGCCGGTACACCGCGCTGTGGGACGAGCTGACCCGCGAGGAGGTCATCGGCCCCGAGGAGCAGCGTTTCCGCATCGCCGACCGGCTGCGCCGCATCAACGAGCTGGGCTTCGACGTGGACGAGGTGGAGCTGGTCGACGCGGGCGAGACCGCCGACGGCAGGCCGGGCAACATGCTGCGGGTGCGCACGCTCGTCGCCGAGCCCGGCCACCACCGGCGGCTGCTGTTCGCCCGCACCGGCCTGAACGCCCAGGAGAACCAGGCCCGCCGCCTGCTCAACGACATCGCCGGTTACCGCGGCCACCTGGAACGCGAGTCGGGCCGTCCCGTGCCGGAGGCGGTGGCGGCCAGCAGGTGGCTGACCGAGGTGTACGACCCGGTGGTGCGCGCCGTCCCCGACGACCTGCGCGGCCGCCTGGACGAGGTCGAGCTGTTCCACGAGGTGCTGGAACACCGCTGGTTCCTGTCGGAGAAGCTGGGCCGCGACGTCGGCACGACCACCGCCGCCCGCGACTACTTCCGCAACGTCCTGCCGCACGTCCCGGACGAGATGACGATCAAGCCCGTCCTCCCGTCCGGTGACTAGGGGGCGTCGCGGGGGGCGTGGACCCGTGAACGCCGACGGACGCGGCACCGTCGCCGGTGACCGCGTCCGTCGGTGGGGCCGGGAGGGGGCTCAGTGCAGCGCGCTGCCCTTCTTCCAGGTCTCGAAGGGGAGCTGCCAGAACGACCAGCCGTTGTCGTACTGCAGCTTGCGCCGGGTGCCGGTGATGTTGACGATGTCACCGGGCTGCACGGTGCGGTAGAACCACTGGGCGTCGTCGGCGGGCTGGCGGACGCAGCCGTGGCTGCAGTTGGCGCGGCCCAGGCAGTACTCCTCGCCCGCCGTCTGGTGCAGGTACTCGCCGCTGTTGGAGATGCGGACCGCGTAGTTGATCAGCAGGTCGTAGTAGCCGGGGTCGCCCTTCTTACGGCCGGGCGCGATCATCCGGACCGGGTTGCCCTTCTCCATGGTCAGGTGCGTGCCGCTGGTGGTGGTGTACTCCAGCGTGGTGCCGTTGCCGCCGCTGACCGGGACCGAGCGCACCTTCTTGCCGTCCACCTTGACGACCATCCGGTGCTTTTTCATGTTGATGGTGGTGATGCGGGCGGCGCCGATCTTGAACGTGCGGTTGAGGTCCTTGGTGGCGTAGACGCCCTTGGCGACCCGAACCCCGGCCAGGTGCGCGTTCAGCTTCACCGTCTGGTGCGCGGGCCAGTACGTCTTGGTGCGGTAGATGACCTTCTGGTCGCCCATCCACCGCCAGGCGCCCTCGACCGGCTTCTCGGCGGTGACCTCCAGGGCCCGCTCGACCGCCTTCTTGTTGGCCACCGGACGGCTGAAGTCGACGATGATCGGCGTGCCGACGCCGTAGGTCTTGCCGCGGTTGCCCTCCAGGATCCAGTCCAGGGAGGCGGTCGCGGTCTGTGCGGCCGTGGGCCTGAGCGTGCGGAACGTGCTGGTGGCCTGCGAGACGGTGCCGATGGAGTTCTTGGCCGTGGACGTCACCGTGTAGTTGGTGCCGGGGCGCAGCGTCCACTTGGACCGCCACTCGGTGCGCTGGGCGTTGAAGGCGCCCTCCACCTGACTGCCGCCCGCCGTGACGCTGACCGACTGCAGCGTCCCGCCGGCCGCCTTCACCACCACGCCGCGGTCGGGGCGCGCCTTTTCGGAGCCCTGTGCCGGGGTGATCGTCACCTTGGCGGCGGGCACCTTGGTGTCCCCGCCCGCCGTGGTGGTCTCGTGGGTTTCGGAGGATGAACAGGCCGTCAGCCCCAGCGTTCCGACGAGCAGAACGATTCCGGCCGCCCAACGTCGATTAGCGATGCCGCGTGTGCGCAACTGTGCCACCCCAGGCCGTCCCCGACTTTTCCCGCCCTGCAGATAGGACAGGAGTGACCTCGAATGATAGGTCAAAAGTAGATGATGTTGGAAAAATACCGGTTGTTCAGACTGCGGGGACGGCCCGCGACATTACGATTTGGAATCAGTCGATCACGGCGGTCACTCGCTCCGGCGGCCGGACGCCGCCGGGAGGACGCGTCCGCGCACTTCACCGAACCCCACGACGGAACCGTCGGCACCGGGCGCGGTCGCGGAGATGGCGACCTCGTCGCCGTCCTCCAGGAAGGTGCGCTCCTCGCCGTTGACCCGCAGCGGCTCGCGGCCGCCCCAGGTCAGCTCGATGAACGCGCCGCGCTGCTCCTTTTGCGGGCCCGAGACGGTGCCGGAGGCGAACAGGTCGCCGGTGCGCGCACTGGCGCCGTTGATGGTCATGTGCGCCAGCATCTGCGCCGGTGACCAGTACATTTCCCGGTACGGCGGACGCGAGACGACCTGGCCGTTCCAGGTGACGGTCATCTCGATGTCCAGCCCCCACGGCTCCTTTTCCCGCAGGTAGGGCAGCGGCTCGGGCTGCTGCGGCGGGGTGGGGACGCGCGCGTTCTCCAGCGCGGCGAGCGGCACCACCCACGGCGACACCGACGTGGCGAAGCTCTTGCCCAGGAACGGCCCGAGCGGCACGTACTCCCACGCCTGGATGTCACGGGCCGACCAGTCGTTGACGAGCACCGCGCCGAAAACGTGCTCGGCGAACTCCTCGCACGCCACCGGGCTGCCGAGCGGCGAACCGACGCCGACGACGAATCCGAGTTCGGCCTCGATGTCGAGACGGCGGCTCGGCCCGAATTCGGGCGCGGCGTCGGCCGGGGCCTTGCGCTGCCCGCTGGGCCGGACGATGTCGGTGCCGGACACCACGACCGTCCCGGCGCGGCCGTGGTAGCCGACGGGAAGGTGCTTCCAGTTCGGCATGAGCGGCTCGGAATCCGGGCGGAACAACCGGCCCAGATTGGACGCGTGGTGCTCGGAGGCGTAGAAGTCGACGTAGTCCGCCACTTCGATCGGCAGATGCAGCCTGACCTGGGACGATTCATGAACTGCCGCGTCCGGTACGTCCCTTTGCGCCAGTTCGGCGATCCGTTCTCGTGTTTCCGCCCAGCGGCGCGGGCCCTGCGCCATGAACGCGTTGAGCGTGGGCCGGGCGAAAACGTCGTCGTCCAGCGCCACCGCCAGGTCGATCACCGAGTCACCGAGGCGCACCCCCACGCGGGGCTCGGTGCCGGGCGTGGAGAAAACGCCGTACGGGAGGTTGCCGACGCCGAAGGGCGAGCCGTCGGGAACGTCGATCCGGGTCATCGGACATCTCCTTCGGATTCCGCGAGGGCCGCCGGGAACAGCCCCAGCGTCACCAGGTCGGTCAGGGGATCGGCGATGCTGCACGTGCCGAACGACAGGAACCGGCTCCGGACGGCGGCGACCCGCGCCCCGTCCAGCCGCCTGACGCGGTCGGCGAGGACGGCGCCGTCGCGTTCGCCCAGCGTGCGCGCCAGTTCGCCTTCGGAACGCCCGTCGAGCGCGTCGTCGACCGCGAGCAGCACGTTGAGGAAGCCGTGCTGTTCGAAGCCCGTCTCCGGGTCGGTGTTGCGCACGGCGTGGTGCAGCCCGGCGGTGGCCTTGAACGGCACGTCCGCGTCCACCACCGCCTTGATCGCGGCGGCCAGCTCGCCTTCGTCCGGATACATCTCGGCCCGCACGCCGCCGGTGCGGAACTTGGCCTTCATGTCCGTGCCGGCCAGCCCGGCGACGATCTGCGCCCGCCGCTCGTCCCGCGGCACCTCCACGACCACGGTCGTGCCCTTCACCTGCCGCAACTCCGCGAAGAACACGTCCACCGGCATGCCCGCCGGCACCGCGACCTCCACGGACCGCACGCCTTCGGCCCCGGCGGCCTCGGCGGCCTGGCGCGGCCCCTCGGGCGCCGTCACGATCAGCGAGAGCGGATCTCCCGGCAGGGCGCGCAGGTCGTCCAGCATGGGCGCCGCGACGACGAACGAGCCGACCAGCTCGGCGTACCCGGCGCGCTTGTGCGCGCGGTGCGCGGGAACGGCGTCGGGCAGCGGCATCGACCCAGGGGGGAACACCGCCGCGTCATCGCACAGCCCTCGGGCGAAGGCGGGAACGGTCATCGCCGCCCTCCCGCCCAGCTCCACGCGTAGGCCGGGTCTTCGCAGGCCAGGCCGCCCTCACCCAGCTCCAGCGGCCGGAACGTGTCGACCATGACGGCCAGCTCGTCGAAGAACTCGACGCCGATGCCGCGTTCGTAGGCGCCGGGCTGCGGCCCGTGCGGGGTCCCGCCCGGGTGCACCGACACCGACCCCTGTGCGATGCCCGAGCCCTTGCGCGCCTCGTAGTCGCCGCCGCAGTAGAACATGACCTCGTCGGAGTCGACGTTCGAGTGGTAGTACGGCACCGGAATGGCCAGCGGGTGGTAGTCGACCTTGCGCGGGACGAAGTTGCACACCACGAACCCCGGCCCCTCGAACACCTGGTGCACGGGCGGCGGCTGGTGGACCCGTCCCGTGATCGGCTCGAAGTCGTTCACGTTGAACGTGAACGGGTAGAGGCAGCCGTCCCACCCCACCACGTCGAACGGGTGCCGCGCGTAGGTGAGCCTGGTGCCGACGACCCCGGCGGACGTCCGATGCTTGACCAGCACCTCCACGTCCGTCTCGTCGCGCTGGATCGGCTCCTCGGGGCCGTGCAGGTCGCGCTCACAGTACGGGGCGTGCTCCAGGAACTGCCCGAACCGCGACAGGTAGCGCTTGGGCGGTGCGACGTGCCCGTTGGCCTCGATGGCGTACGCGCGCAACGGCCCGTCGCCCTCGGGCAGCCACCGGTGCGTGGTCGACGTCGGGATGACGACGTAGTCGCCCTCTTCTGCACGCAGCGCGCCGAAGACCGTCTCCACGGTCGCCGTCCCCGACTCCACGTAGACGATCTCGTCGCCCAGCGCGTTGCGGTAGAGCGGCGAGGGCGCGGCCGCGACCACGTAGGAGATGCGCACGTCCCCGTTGCCCAGGATGAGCCTGCGGCCCGTGACGACGTCGGTCTCGCCCCACGTCTCCTTGGGGAACAGGTCGTGCAGCTTCAGATGCCGGGGCCTGAGCGGATGGTTGGGCGTCGTGGTCACGTCCGGGATCTCCCACGGCTGCGAATCCACGATCGCCGACGGGATCTCGCGGTGGTAGAGCAGCGAGGAGTCGGCCGAGAAGCCCTCCTCGCCCATCAGTTCCTCGAAGTAGAGCCGTCCGCCGCCGTCCCGATGCTGGGTGTGCCGCTTGGGCGGCACGTCGCCGACCCGCCGGTAGTACGCCATGCGTCCCTCCTCGCCGCCACCGGGGCAAAGTAGTTAACACATGTACTATCGCACCGCCCGCCGCCGTCCGCCACCCCCCCGGGAGGGGCGAACCGGACGTGCGTCCGTTGGAGCGCTCAGCCGGGCAGTCGAACCATCGGCCAGGCGACCGCGCCGGCCGGTGCGTCAGCTGCGTTCGCGCACGTCGAACCGCTGGCGACCCGCGATCAGCTTGTTCAACAGCATGATCAGGATGTGCTGCTCGGTGTCGGTCAGGGCGTCCGCCCACTCCTGCTCGCGGGCGTTCTGCGCGGCGAACACGTCCAGCATCGCCCGCTGCCCCTGCTCGGTCAGCGACAGCACCACCGTCCGGCCGTCCCGCTCGCCCGGCGACCGCACCAGCAGCCCGTCGGCCTCCAGCGACTTGGCCAGGTTGGACACCGCCGCCCTGGTCATCCCGGCCACGGCGGCGGCCCGTCCCGGCTCCAGCGGACCCGCCAGCCAGGTGACGAACAGCAGCCGGAACCCCGCCCACGACAGCCCGCGCGGCCGATGCACCGCCGCCTCCAGGTCGTAGGTGACGATCGCCGAGGCCCGGTTCAGCGTCAGCAACAGCCGCGTGGCCGTCCGGTGCCGGAACCCGAACTCCTCCGCCAGCCTCCGCTCGGCCAGCTCGACGAACGACCAGAAGTCCAGAGCGTCCGTCCCACCCTCACCCGCCATGCGCCCAGGCTAGCCGCCGATAGTTAATACATGTATTAACTACTCGGAATCTCCCGGCGCCGTTGGGATGGAGCGCAGGACGGCGCCCACGAGCGTCAGGCCCACGACGATGCCCAGGACGTGCTGAACGACTGCGAACGTCGTGTACTCCGCGGCCACGAAGCCTCCAGGCTGGAGGATCACCATCGGCAGCTTCCAGCAGCTCCACGCGAACAACGAGCCCGAAGCCGCGTAGGCCGGCGTCATGGCGATCCACACCCGAAGCCGGGCGGGCCGACCGTGCGTGAGCGCCCAGGTGCCCCAGACGCCGAGCAAGGCCCACAGCCCCGAGTTGGCGTTCAGCAGCCGCCCGTTGAGATCCCAGTGATCGCGATGAGCCGGATCGAGCCCCAGCGTCCCGCCCAGCGCCCGGTAAGACCAGAGCAGACCCAGGCCGCCGGCCACTGCCATCGCCACCGTCACGACCGGCGACGGGCGGGCACGGCCGTCCCCGGCCCGTCCGAGGAAGGCCCGCGGCCATCTCTCCCTCAGATAGATCGGCAGGGCCACCGCCAGGCCCACGGCCATCCCGGCGAACCCGATGGTGATGAACACCGTCTCCCAGCGCGGAGCCGCGTCGGATCCGCCGCCGTCACCCCGCTCGCCCCCGAACGCGCCGAGAATTCCGCTGATCAGCGCGTACGGAAGCATCGGGACCAGGAAACCCGCGCCCACCCAGGAAAAGAAGATCACCGGCGCTGCGGGCAGCCGACGCCCCCAGCGCTGGGCCAGCGCCAGTCCCAGAGCGACCCCGGTCGCCGCCATCACCACGGTGACGAAGTTCAGCACCACCCAGTCCGCGGTGCCGAAGTCGTCCGGACCGTGCCCGAGCAGGGCGGCGACGACCCAGAGGATTTTGACAACAAGGTAGAGCGCCATGCTGAGCGCCGCGGCGTAACCGGCGACCCTGCGCACCGCGCTCCAACGCGCACCGACTCCCGCCGCAGCCGCTGATCCCTGCGTCACGCTGAACTCTCCCCGCGCGCCGGCCGATCTGGACACCGGCGAGCCTTCCGGACCCACCGCCCGCGCGGGACCCGCCACGGTAGGAACCGCCGGCGACCTGTTCCCCCACACGGGGGAAGCAAGATCACCCCTCCGGGTCCTTGCCTCCCGGCCGCGCACCAGACACGCCCCCGTCCGGCGCTCCGGACACGCCCCGGCCCGGAGCCGCAGACGCGGCCTGGCTTTGTCCCGCGGATATGACCTGGCTGGACACGGCGGACGTGGCTCGACCAGGCACACCCACCGCCGTTTCGCTCGGCACCCTCCGGCCCGGCTCGCCGCACACGGACCGGCCCGGCACGTCGGGCAGGCTCGGGCCTGGCACGGGGGCCGGGCCACGCCGCTGCCTGGAGTGAACGCCCAAGACGTGTGCGCGCCCTGGTGCGTTGGCTAGTCTCCGTTCACCGCCCGCGCCAGCCACTCCAGCGACCCGGTCTCCAGCGCCTCCCTGGCGAGCCGCTTGGCCGACTCGGTCTGAAGTTGCGTCAGCGAGCTGTCGATCCACGGCTGGGTGTTCTGGTTGCCCTGCTCCCGGTACTCGACGGCCTGGAGGAGGCATTCGAGCTTGTCGGCGTCCCGCGCGCACACGGCCTCGGCGCTGGCCTTGCCCTCGTACTCCCCGACGACCCTCTTGATCATCTCGGCGACCGGTTCGGGCAGGCCGCGGACCTGATGCCCGGTGACCTCCTCGTTGGACGCCTTCGTCACATAGGGCCTGGCCAGGTAGGGGATGTCGGTGAGGCGCGTCTCCTGGCTGTCATGGAACAGACTGAGCAGGGCCGCCCGCGCCGGATCGGCCCCCTCCATCTCGGCGAGCACACTGGCGATGACCGCCGCCCGGAACGAGTGCTCCGCGATGCTCTCCGGATCCCTGACACCCGCGATGAGCCAGCCGGTCCGCTTGTACCGCTTGAGCAGCCCCAGCTCGTACAAGAACCCCGCCGTCTGCCCCATGTGAACCCTCCCCCTCAACGACCGTCCGCCATTCCTGCCCGGAAGACGCAGACGTCACCCGCTCAGCCCAAGCCCCTCCCCGTTACAGTCACGCGCCATGACGATGATGTTCGACGTCTTTCTCTACGCGCCCGAAGGGAAGAAGCTCACCGGCTCGGTGAGCGCCCGGAACGACGGGGTGATCGACCGCGCCACGGCTCCTGGCAGCCGCCGGACGCACCGCTGCCGAACTGCAAGCCAAGTCCCGGCCCGTGCCCACGGGCCATCGTTGAGCAGGCGTGCCGCGATCAGCTGGTCAGGGGTTCGCGGCGGCCTCAGCGGAGCGACCTCCGGCATCGGTGAGGCGATCGCACGCTCGCTCGCGGCCGCCGGAACGACCGTGCTCATGGTCGGACGCAGCGACCAGCGCCTCGGCGACACGCGCACGGGGCCGCGCCGCCGTTCGCGCGGACGGGCACTTCGGCTCAGCGGAAACAGGTCGAGCTAGTCGCCCTTCAGGATGGCGAGATAGAGCCGGGTGGCCACGGCCTCGGGGTCTTCCGTCTTCGGATTCGTGTAGGTCGTGGCACCGGGCAGGCCGGCCGCGTAGGCGCGGGCGGCGGTGGCGAGCGCGCCCATCAAGCCGGACGCCCTTTGTATGGGCGACTTAGCGGTCCACGCGAGGTGCTTCGCGCCGCTGGGCAACAGCGCGTCACAGGCGATCCGAAGCGCGAGCTTGTCGACAGGGCTGCCGTCATGGTCGCCGAACAGGGCGCGCGGTGCGAACCGCGCGGCGAGCCGCCACCAGCGGACGGTCTGGAAGACATGGATCAGGCGGTCGGCGTAGCGGTCCAGGAGGGCGGGATAGAAATCTGGGACGAGGCGGTCGTAACGAAAGTTCGCCGCCGACTCCTCACGGATCAGCCGATCGATCTCGGCCCGGGCCTCGTCGCTGTCCAGAGGGTGAGTCGGCTTCCTGCCACCGCCGAAGATGGCGTCGGCACCGCTGCCTGTCAGGATCGGCCCCGGGTTCGCGATACGGTCCAGGCTGCGGCGGGCGGCGAGCAAGGGGATGCCGGCGGTGACCTCCCACAGTTCGGACGTTCCGATCCGGCCCATCACGTCCCGTGCGAGCTGGACGACCTCATCAGCCGTGAGCTCGATGATGTCGTGCGGAAGCCCCAGCGCGGCCGCTGCGGCGGCGGCATGGGGCCTGTCCGCCCCATCGCCGGTCACGATCGTGATCGCCCGCGCGCGGACGCCGAGATCCGCCGCCATGGCGGCGACGTAGATCGAGTCGACGCCCCCGCTGAGCAAGATCGACGGGGTGCCGGGGAAACGTTCGAGCACCGCTTGCACGCGGGAACGGGTCTCGTCCGCGATCAGCTTCGCGGCTGCCCGCGGATCGGTGAGCGTCCGGGCGTCCGGGTCGGGCACCGAGAGGTCTCCGAGCAGGTCCGAGACGAACTCCATCGGCTCGGAAGTCGGCGGCGCCAAGAAGATGTCCTTCACCCTTTCCATAGTGCCGGTTGGGCTGGTGGCGTCAGGCGAGTCCCGCTGCGAACCATGGCGCGTCGTTGACCGGGTGCCGAAGGGTGGGATTGAACGGGCCGGGTGCTCCAGCGCCCAGGCGACGTACTGGTGCGGGGACGTGCGCAGGACCTCGTTCGCGGAGCCTCCTTGTTCCACGCCAGTGCCGTGCACCGGTCCGTCAGTTCCCGTTCGGTGAACGCGGCGAGCGGGGCCTGGATGGCGTAGTGCTTTCAGGGCGCGTTGCGGGACACGTCCGCCAAGGCTCCCACCGGGGAAGCTTCCTCAGTGCTCGCCGCGCGAGCCCGTCATCCCAAAATCGTGACGGTCGTCGCGGACGCGGGGCACCACCTGCAGTCGACGCATCCGCAGGAGGCGGCACGGGCCATCCGCGCACACGGCATCCACCCGAGCCCCCACGGCACCACGACGCCCCAAGGACATCCGCGTTGACATTCAACGTTGCAGGTGGGGAGGCGCCCCCTGCTCAACCTGACAGGGCCTTGAGGAGAGTGGGGACCTGGCTGTGGTCCATGTCCTTGGTGGCGGTGAGCAGGGTCAGGGGGCCGGACGCGGCGAGTTCCCGGAGATGGTCCAGCGCCTTGGTGCGGGCCTCGTCGGCGAGTTCGGTTTCGTAGCGGCGGCAGAACTCCTCGTAGCGGGACGTGTCGTGGCCGTACCAGCGGCGTAGTTCGGTGGACGGGGCGACGTCCTTGAGCCACTCGTCGATCCGCGCGGAGTCCTTGGACAGGCCACGTGGCCAGAGACGGTCCACGAGGACGCGCGTGCCGTCCTGGGGTTCGGGCTCGTCGTAGGCCCGGCGCACCCTGGGCTTGGCCGGTCTGCTCATGTTCTGGGTCGTGCCCGCATCCTTTATCGCTATTCGCGGTGCACCGGTGGGCCCTAAGCTGCCGGGCGGCGGGCCATAGCGCAGAGGTCGTCGCGCCCGGCGGCGCATCCGGGAGGACGCCGGTTCGAATCCGGCCGGTCCGCTCCCCGAAGGCGTTGCCCGGTGGGCCGTAGCGCAGAGGTCGTCGCGCCTGGAACCGCATTCCAGGCGGACGCCGGTTCAATCCGGTCGGCCCACATGGTTGTGGAGGTGCAGGTGACGTCGTGGAGGGGCGCGTGCCCGTTCTTCCCCCGGCTGCAGGCGGGTGTGTGGGCGCGGGTGCGGCGGTACGCGGTGCCGCGCTGGATGATCGAGGAGGCGACCGAGCGGCGCCTGGCGGGGGACTGGCGGGGCGCCTGCGCCGTCGCGAACGTCGACACGGCCGGCATCGACCTTGCGCGCGTCGCCCGTGAGCGGGGCGCGGCGGTCGCGGAGGCGATCGAGGACGACCTGCGCCATCTCGCCCCGGACCTGCTGCGCTGGCACCTGCCCCGCGATCGCACCCTGTGGGGCGACGACGAGATAACGCTGCGTTCGCCACTGGTGCTGGCCTCCTACGAGGGCGCGTTGCTGCGGGTGCGCCCCGCACGTCACGGGTCCGACCTGCACGGCGTCGTCCTGGAGGTCTACCTGGGTGGGCGGCGGCCGGAGACGCCGAACGACTGGACCGGGGTTCGGCACCTGTGGGATGCGCGGCGCGTCCCCGAACTCCTCGCCTGGTGCGGCGGCGACGGGAGGGCGCCGTTCTTCCACGCCGACGGCACGCCGCTCACGGCATCGGAGCTGCCGGCGTGTGATCCCGGCCCTGCCGATCCGGTGGGACGCACCGAATGGATCACGCTGCTGCACCAGCGTGGCGACATCGCGGCGGCCTTCGCCGTGGCGGGCATCGAGACAGACCCCAAAGGCGATCCCCTGGAGCGGGCGCATCGTTTTCCCCTGGCTCCGTTCCGGCTCAAGCAGGTGATGAGCCGATGGAACGCGCGCCACTTCCTCGTAGAGGACGCGATCGACGCCTTCGGTTATCACTATCTGGCTGGACAGGACCGCGCCGGGCGGCTCGCCCTGCACTTCCAGTGGGACGAGGACGGCGGGACGCTGGGCGTGACCAAGGCGCCCCCGCGGCTCCACGGGCCTCACCGCCGCCTGCCCCGCGTGTACTGGGAGCGGTACGTGGATCTGGACCTGCTGTGGGCGGGACGCATCACGCCCGACGAACTGCATCCGCTCGTGCGTTCGGCGCTTTTCCCGCAACGGCCCGCCCCGGACGGGCCGGTCGGTCCGCCTGATCCGGGTCCGCCTCCTGTCGTGCGGGTGCGGTGCCGTGGGGAGTGGCACGAACTGGTGATGGTGGACGGTGTTCTGCGTCCTGCCAGGCACCACGACGGCGAATGGCTACGTGAGAAGGCGATGGCCGCGTTGGGCGGCCGGAGTTCCGGGTGTTTCGCCGTCCTGGACGCCTGGGGGAAGGGCACGGTCCGCTTGCCGAGGCGCCTGCGCGCCTACCGGCGTGAGGTGATGGCCCGGGCGCGGCACCGCGACGGGCCCGGTTTGCAGCGCATGCGGGAACTCGGCTGTGATCTGGACGTGCGCGACTCTTCGGGGCGTCCGGTCGTCATGCCGTAACGGCCGGCCGGGTGGGGCTGCCGTTATGCTGCGGGGCGGCGGGCCGTAGCGCAGAGGTCGTCGCGCCGGGTCTCCCAAACCTGGAGGACGCCGGTTCGAATCCGGTCGGCCCGCCCCTCGGGGAATCGCGGACGCGTCACGGTGTTCTCTGGTACCTATGCCGGATGTCCGTATTCGCCTCCCCGCCCTCAACCGAAAACCGCATGCACGATGCGGCCGCGTACGCCCGGCGGCTTCTGGACCGAGGAGACATCGACGGGGCCCTGCCCTGGCTTGAACAGGCAGGGCGCGCGGGGGACGCGTGGTGTGTCCGCGCGCTGGCCGCGGCGTTGCGGGACCGCGGCGAGTACGAGCGGGCCGAGCGGTGGTACCGCGTCGCCGCCGAGCGCGATGGCGGGTGCGCGTTCGGCCTGGCCACGCTGCTGGAGGAGTCGGGCGACACGGCGGGCGCGGCGCGGTGGTACGCCCGGGGCGCCGAGCTGGGCAGCGCGGAGTGCCGGACGAACGGGGCGCTGCTGCTGGCCGCGCAGGGGCGGCAGGACGAGGCGGAGCGGCGTCTGGAGGAGGCCCTGGCGCGGGGAGACCAGACGGCCGGGCACGCCCTGGAGGCGATGGAGCGGTTCCGCTCCTTCGTCTACGAGCGCGAGGACATGGTCGCCGAGGCCATCGCGGGAGGGGACTACGCGGCGGCGCTTCAGGCCGTCGCCGAACTCGGCCAGGACGTCGCCGATTTCCGCGCCCATCCGTACTTCCAGGACGACGCGGTGAAACTGTTCGACAAGGTCGCCGACCTGACGGACGACGACAGGCCGCTCGTCTGGAAGGGCCTGCTGCTGGAGCGCGTCGACCGATGGGACGAGGCCCACCGGACGCTGGAGGAGGCGGCACGGCGTTTTCCCGGTCGGCCTTACGCGCCGTTCACGTTGGGCGTCCTGTGCAGGGAGCGGGGGCTCGTGGGGGAGGCCGAGCACTGGCTGAGGAGGGGCGCCGCCCTCGCGGACGCGTCCTCGATGTGGCAGCTGGCCGGCCTGTGCCTGCGCCAGAGCCGTTTCGCCGAGGCGCGCGACTGGTACGCGGCCTACGGCGAGCACGCCGGTGACAACGACAACCGCGACGTCGAAGGAGCGCTGGAGCGCGTGGAGACGCTGCGGCGGACGGCCGGAGCGGTCACGGCGGCGGACGCCGGGCGGCTGGAGGGGCTCCGCGCCGCCGCCGAGGGCGGGAACGTGGACGCGGCCGTCGAACTGGCCGGGCTGCTCGAAGAGGCCGGACGGTTCGCCGAGGCCGCGCACTGGTACGGCATGGCGGCCGAGCGGGGGGACGTCGCGGCCGGGCTGGCTCTGGGGGAGTTGCTCTACGGACGTTGCGAGGCCGAGCCGCGGCATGTGGTCGGGTGGTTCCTTCCGGCGGCCGAGGCGGCCTACGAACGGGCCCGTGCCGCGTCCGAGCCGGACGAGGAGGACGTGGGGCTCGTCGAGCGCGTCGGGCACCTGCTGATGATCGCCAACGACGCGTTCAACGCGGAGAAGTGGCTGCGCCGCGCCGCCCGGCTCGGGCACGGCAAGGCGGCGTGGTGGTGCGGCGACAGGTCCGACGAGTACGGCGACGTGCAGGAGGCCGAGCGCATGTGGGCGCTGGCGGCGCGGCGCGGGGTGGCGTGGTGCGGCTGGCCGGCGGGGCGCAGCATGGTGCGGCGCGGCGCGTACGCGGAGGCCGAGCCGCTGCTGCGGCTGGCCTGGGACGGCCGCCACGACGAGCGTCCGCTGCACGAGGCCGCCTACTGGCTGGGCCTGTCGCTGCGCGGCCAGGGCCGCCTGGAGGAGGCCGCGCGGTGGCTGCGCACCGCCGTGGACGTCCACCACCACGTGCGCAGCGCCATGGGCACCGGGCTGTTCGATCCGCGCGCCGCTCTGGCCGAGGTGCTGGACGAACTGCAACGGCACGAGGGATGAATCCGAAGAAGTCCGGCAGGTCGGTCGGTAGGCTCACCGTCGGTGATGGGCCGTAGTGCAGAGGTCGTCACGCCCGCCTGCCAAGCGGGAGGACGCCGGTTCGAATCCGGCCGGTCCATCACCCCGTTTCGTCCGTGGGGGAGCCAGCGCGGTGGCGTCGACCGAATCCGAGCCGACACAGGCCGACATCGACACGTGCCTGCGGGTGCTGGAGCACGCGGCCTCGGCGGACCCCGACGATCCGCGTTGGCTGCACGTCCGGCGCGCCGTCGGCAACGCGTACCGGGCGGGCAAGAAGGCGCGCAAGGCGGCGCGGCGCGAGGAGCGGCGGCGGCACGACAGGGAGGCCCTGGCCGCGTCCGAACGTCACCGCGAGCAGAACCCCGCGCCCGATCCCGCACCCGAGCCCGCACCCGGCCCCACTCCCGGCCCCGCACCCGGCCCCGCGCGTGGGCAGGCGCCGCGGCGGCTGATCGGCGCGCGGCGCTGCTACGTCTGCAAGACGCCCTACCGGCAGGTGCATCCGCAATACCACATGATGTGCCCGCCGTGCGCGCAGGAGAACGCCGCCCGCCGGCACGCCCGCGCCGACCTGCGCGGACGCCGCGCACTGGTCACCGGCGGACGGGTGAAGATCGGCTTCCACACGGCGCTGAAGCTGCTGCGCGACGGCGCCGAGGTGCTGGTGACCACCCGGTTCCCCCGGGACGCGGCGCGCCGGTTCGCCGCCGTGGCCGACGCGCACGACTGGCTCGACCGCCTGCACGTCCACGGCGTCGACCTCCTCGATCTGCCCGCCGTGGCCGACCTCGTCGCCCTGGCGCACCGGCGGTTCGACCACCTCGACATCCTGGTCAACAACGCCGCCCAGACGATCCGCCGCCCGCCCGCCTACCACCGCGAGGTGCGCGCCGCCGAGGACCGCGCGCTGACCGGCGGCGCCGCCCGCGTCACCGTCTCCGGCGCGGCCCGTCCCGCGCTCACCGCCGGGCAGGCCCTGGAGGCACTGCCGGACGCGGGCTGGGAGGCGCTGTTCCCGGCCGGGCGGACGGACGAGACCGGCCAGCCGCTCGACCTGCGCGACCGCAACAGCTGGGTGCTGCGGCTGGAGGAGGTGCCGCCCGGGGAATGGCTGGAGGTGCACGTGGTGAACGCCTTCGTGCCGTTCCTGCTGACCTCCCGGCTGCGCGGCCTGATGGAGGCGTCCCCGCACCCGGACCGGTACGTGGTGCAGGTGTCGGCGATGGAGGGCAGCTTCTCGCGGGCCTACAAGTCCGTCCGCCACCCGCACACCAACATGGCCAAGGCGGCGCTGAACATGATGACCCGGACGTCGGCCGCCGACTACGCCGCGTCCGGCATCTACATGAACAGTGTGGACACCGGTTGGGTCACCGACGAGCGGCCCCATCCCAGCCGGACGGCGCAGCGCGCGCTTGGGTTCCGCCCCCCGCTGGACGTCATCGACGGGGCCGCCCGCGTGTACGACCCCATCGTGCGGGGCGTGCGCGGCGAACCCGTCCATGGACTGTTCCTCAAGGACTACCGCCCAGTGGAGTGGTGATGACTGAGCCCGAGACACGGCCCACCCCGGTGCGTTGCCCCGCCATCGAACACCCCGACGTCCCGGCGGCCGACCCGGCCGCCCTGGAACCGCTGCTGGTACGCCTGGGCGACGCGGCCGCGGTCGACGCCGACGAGACGTTCCCCCTGGGCACGCTACGTCCGGACGGTCGTGTCGACCTGTGCAAGCAGGGCCTGGGTGCGCAGGGGACCGCGCGCCTCCTGCCGGTGGCCGCCGCGTCGCCGCACGCCGTGCACCTGCTGCTGGGCACCAACGCCATGGGGAACGACGGCGCGCGTGCCATCGCCCAAGCGCTCGTCCCCGGGCACGGCGTCGAAACGCTCTACATGGGCTGCAACCGTATCGACGGCGAGGGTGTCGCCATGCTCGCCGAACGGCTGGCGGACGACGACACGGTGCGGGCCGTGTGGTTCAAGCGCAACCCCGTCCGTGACGAGGGTGTGCGCGCGCTCGCGGCCATGCTCCGCCGCAACACGACGATCCGCACCCTCGACCTGGTCAACACAGGCATCACCGTGGACGGTCTGCGCGTGCTGCTGGACGCGCTGGCAGAACGTCCGCAACCGGTGGAACGCCTCTTCCTCGGGGGCAACGGCTTCGCCGCCGACGCGGCGCCCCTACTGGCCTCCCTCATACGCGACGCGGGCGTGCGCGAACTGTACGTCTCGTCGAGCCACCTGGGGGACGCGGGCGCCGCCGCCCTGGCCGGGGCGGCAGACCCGACTCGTCCCGTACGGCTCGGGCTGGGCGGCAACGGGATCGGCCCTGACGGCGCGCGCGCTCTGGCAGACGCCCTCGACGGCATCGAAACGCTCGACCTGGGGCGTCCACGTTCGCAACGCGCGCTGGGCGCACCCGCCAACGCCACCGGCGACGAAGGCGCCTCCGCGCTGGCCGACGCCCTCCCCGGCAGCCCCCTGCGCACGCTCGACCTGGCCCACTCCGGCATCACCGGACGCGGCGCCAAGGCACTGCTGGCCCGGGCAAGCGGCAACGCGACGCGCCTGGAGCGGGTGCGGCTCGGCCCCAACGTTCCGCGCCGCGTCAAGCGCGCGCTGAACGCGCTGATGCGTCCCCTGACCCCGGCCCATTCCGACATTCAGCTGATCGGGAGCGTCTATCGGTGAGCAAGCGCGACACCCCCGTCCAGCCGAAACCGGGCACCAACGCGTGCGCACCGTTCGACCGTGAACGCGCGGGCATGTGGGCCCGGACCCGCCGGTACGCGGTGCCGCGCTGGATGATCGAGGAGGCGGCGGAACGGCGCCTGGCCGGGGACTGGCGGGGCGCCTGCGCCGCCGCCGGCGTCGACGTCGCCTTCGACCTCGCCGAGGTGGCCCGCCAGGACGGCCCGGCCATCGCCGAGGCGCTGGAGGACGACCTGCGGCACCTCGCGCCCGACCTGCTGCGCTGGCACCTGCCCCGCCTGGAGCCGCAGTGGAGCACGCAGACGATGATCACGCCCCGCCGCGTGATCGTGCTGCGCGCCTACGACCGGCCGCGGCTGCGCGCCACCCTGCAGATCGTCACCCCCGAGGGCGTCGGCGGGCAACGGCTGACGCTGCGGTTCGGCTCCGTGGCCGTCGGCACCGCGAAGACCTCGCGGACCGAGCTCGACTGGTCGGCGGCGCGCCACGTCTGGGACGTGCGGCACGCGCACGAACTCCTCGCCCGGCACGGCAGCCTGGACCGCGCCCCGTTCTTCAACGCCGACGGCACCCCGCGCCGCCCGGACCAACTGCCCACCGAGAACCCGGGCCCGGACGATCCCGTCCGCCTCGCCGAATGGATCACGCTGCTGCACGACCGCGGCGAGGTCGAACGGGCGTTCGTCGCCGCGAACGTCGCCCTGGAGATCGACGAGGCCCGCCGCCACGGTGTCGATCTGCTGGACGCGCTGCGCTCCAGCGTGCTGGCCCTCCACCGGCTGCGTCCCGAACTGCGGCGACTCGCCCGCGAGGGCATCGTCCGGAACTGGCACGTTCCGATCGGCGAGCAGGTCACGCACTGGGTGCTGCGCTACTTCGTCGCGACGGTGGAACAGACCGACGACCCGACGTGCCCCGGCGACGGCCTGCGCCTCACCCTCCACCGCGAGATGAGTCCCGCCGAGCGCCGGCGGCAGGGCCGCCCCGCCGTCGCCACCGTCCCGCTGCCCGATGTGTACTGGCGACGCCTGCCCGACCTGGAGCTGCTGCGCGCCGGACGGCTCACCCCCGACGACCTGCACCCGCTGGTGCGTTCGGCGCTGTTCCCGGCACGGGACGCGCCCCGCGACGGCCGCCCGATCGGCCCGCCCGACCCCGGGCCGCTTCCGGTCATCCGCGTCCGCTGCCGAGGCGTGTGGCACAGGGTGTCGTACCAGGGTGGGGTCCTGCACACGCACGACCACACCGAGGAGGAACGGCGGCGCGAGCAGGCGCTCAAGGCGTTCGGCGGCAAGGTTGTCGGCTGCTTCGCCGTCCGGCAGGGCTGGACGTCCACCGGACGGATGCCACGCGCCCTGCGCGTCCAGCGCAACGAGCTGTTCCACAGGATGCGGCACGGTGACACCCCCGGCGTGCTGCGCATGCTCGACCTCGGCCACGACCCGCACGCCCGCGACGGCGAAGGAACCACGCTCCTGCACCTGATCGGCCACGTCGACCACCGGCTGCTGCTGCCGCGCCTGCTGGCGGCCGGCCTCGACCTGGAGGCGTCCGACGAACGCGGCCACACCCCGCTGTTCCGCGCCGTCGCCTGGGGCGCCTCGGCGGACGTCGTCCGGGCCCTGGTGGACGCCGGGGCGCGCACCGACGTCCACGGCTACGTCTACCCGGGGGGCGACGTGAACCTCGCCGAGCTGATCGACATCCGCAGGCGTCGCGACCTGGACTTCCTCAAGGAGCGGATCGCCGCACAGGGGGAGAGGAACACATGACCGCCACCACCGACGAACCCACCAGCGGTCACGACGCCCTGGCCGTGGCCGACGAGCTCAACAGGCGTGCCGGGGCGTGGCGCACCGAACCCGCCCAGGACCACCGGTTCGAGGCGCTGGCGCTCGCGGTCACCGCGAACCTGCCCGTCCTGCTGTGGGGGGAACCGGGCATCGGCAAGTCCGCCGGGATGCGCCAGCTCGCCGACGGCCTCGGCGTCCCCCTGGAGACGGTGATCGCCAGCGTGCACGAGCCGTCCGACTTCGCCGGGCTGCCGATCGTCGGCGACGACCCGGCGGTCACCGGCGTGCCGATGGCGCCGCCGGACTGGGCGGTGCGCGTCGCCCGCGCCGGACGCGGCCTGGTGTTCTTCGACGAGCTGTCGTCCGCGCCGCCCGCCGTCCAGGCGGCCCTGTTGCGCGTGGTGCTGGAACGCCGCGTCGGCAGCCTGACCCTGCCCGAGCCGGTGCGCGTCGTCGCGGCCGCCAACCCGCCGTCCAGCGCCGCCGACGGCTGGCACCTGAGCCCGCCGCTGGCCAACCGGTTCGTCCACCTGCACTGGACGCACGACCCGCGGACGGTGGCGCGCGGCATGGCGGGCACCTGGCCGCAGGTCTCCGTCCCGAAGATCGAGCCCGCGCGGATGCCGTCCGCGGTGGCGCGGGCGCGCGGCGCGGTGTCGGGCTTCCTCACCGCGCGTCCCGGCCTGACCCACCAGCTTCCCGGCGACGCCGAGGCGCGCGGCGGCGCCTGGCCGTCGCCCCGCAGCTGGGAGATGGTGCTGCGGCTGCTGGCGACCGGATACGCCACCGGCGCCGGACGCGAGGCGCTGTCGGCCGTCGTCGTCGGCGCCGTCGGCGAGGGCGCGGGCCTGGAACTGCTGTCCTACCTGGAGAACCTCGACCTGCCCGACCCCGACCGCGTGCTGGCCGACCCGGACGCGTTCGCGCTGCCCGACCGCGGCGACCGGCAGCTGGCGTTCCTGACCTCGGTGGTCGCGGCCGTCCAGGGACGGCTCACGCAGAGCCGCTGGGAGGCGGGCTGGACGGTGCTGGCCAAGGCGGTCGACGCGGGCGTCCCGGACGTCGCGGCGCGCGCGGCGGTCGACCTGGCCGCCCTGCGCGACGTCGACTGGCCCGTGCCCAGCGGCATCGACGCGTTCGTCGACCTGCTGCAACTGTCGGGCGCGCTCACCGGCGACCGCTGATGACCGGGCACGCACCCGATCTGGACCGGACGAAACTGCTGGCCGCCCGGTTCCGCGCCGCGTCCGAACGCCCCTACCTGGCGTCCGCGCTGTACTCGCTGTCGGTCGTCCCGACCACCGCCGTGCCGACGATGGGCGTCGACCGGTACTGGCGCTGCTACGTGTCGCCCGCGTTCGTCGACGCCACCCCCGTGGAGGAGCTGGCGGGCGTGTGGATCCACGAGGCCGCGCACCTGCTGCGCGACCACCACGGCCGCGCCGACCTGCTGGCGCCGGGGCTGCGCCGCGACCGGCTGCGCGTCAACATCGCCCAGGACTGCGAGATCAACGACGACCTGATCGCCGACGGGCTGAGCCTGCCCGCCGGACGCGTCACGCCCGCCACCTACGACCTGCCGCCCGGACGGCTGTTCGAGGAGTACCTGTCCGGCGTGCCCGCCTCCGGCGGGGCGCTCGACTGCGGATCGGGCGCCCACGGCGAGCCCGCCCCGTGGGACCTCGGCGACACCGACGGCAACGCCGCGCGCGTCACCGAGGCCGAGGCCAAGGCGATCCGCAGGCACACCGCCGAGGCCATGCGCGCCCACCACCGCAGCCGCGGCAACCTCCCCGCCGGATGGCGGCGCTGGGCCGAACAGGTGCTGGAACCGACCGTCGACTGGCGGCGCGTGCTGGCCGGGGCCGTCCGCGAGGCGCTGTCGTGGGCGAGCGGCGCCGCCGACTACACCTACCACCGCCCGTCCCGCCGCGGCCCGGCCCTGCGCGGCGTCGTCCTGCCGAGCCTGCGCCGCCCGCTGCCGCGCGTCGCCGTCGTCATCGACACCTCCGGCTCGATGGGCGACGACGCGCTGGCCACCGCGCTCGCCGAGGTCACCGGGGTGCTGCGCGAGGTCGGCGTGCGCGGCGACCGCGTCACCGTGCTCAGCGTCGACGCCGACGTGCAGGCCGCGTCGCGGGTCACCACGGCCGACCAGATCGAGCTGAAGGGCGGCGGCGGCACCGACATGCGCGTCGGGATCCGCCGGGCCCTGGACGCGCCGCACCCGCCCAGCGTCGTCATCGTCCTCACCGACGGCTACACGCCCTGGCCGGACGAGCCCGCCACGTGCCGGCTGATCGCGGTGCTCATCGGCGCGGGCGGTCCGGAGCCGCCGTCCTGGGCCGAGACGATCCGCGTGCCGAGGACCTGAGCGTCAGGTCAGACCTTGTTGGCGCCGATCGCCTTCATCATCGCCGGCCACACGGACGACGCCTCACGACGCCATGCGGGCCAGTTGTGCCGCCCGTCGCCGTAGATGTGCGCCGTGTAGGGAATGCGCAACGCGTCCAGCCGCTTGCGGAAGTCCTTGTTGTTGGCGCCGATGGCGATCTCGCTGAGCAGGCCGATGTCCCAGGGCGCCACGTCGGGGTCGCCGGGCCCGGGGCGACCGGTGGTCCCGGCGGAGAAGAACAGCCCGGTGCCGCGGAGCTTGGGCGCGAGCTCGTACGGGTCGTGCGCGGCCCAGTTGGCGTCGTCGGCATAGGGAATGCCCCAGATGGCGAACGGGTCCTGCCCGTTGCCCGCGTTGGTGAGCACCAGCATCACCGGCATACCGGGTGAACGCATGGACAGCACACCGCTCAGGGACGCCACGTACTTGAACATGCCGGGATGACGTCCCGCGTAGGTCATCGCGCCGCCGCCGCCGGACGAGTTCCCGATCACGGCGCGCGCGCCACCGGCCCGGTAGTTGCGCTCCATGAGCTGCCGGACCTCAAGGGTGTGGAACGTCTCCCACCTGGGCGTACCGCCCGCGACGGACGGAGCGTGTCATGTGTCCCCCACTCGCAACGCTGCGCGCTCCCCAGACGGCCGCGCGTCTCCCGGGGGGGAGTGTCCACGCTCAAGACGATCAGAACTATGGGCTCCGGTGACAAGAAACCATCCCGCCACTGAGCCGTCGTGAGTCCCTTTGCGGCACCCGCGCGCAGGCGCTTTTGTCACTCCCCTTCGGCGTCGTCGGGAGGCGAGCGGCGTCAGGCGTTGATGACGAACCAGAGGAGCGTCTCGGTGGGGGTCTGCTCCAGGCCCCATTCTTCGGCGAGGCTGTCGATGACGATCAGCCCGCGGCCATGGTCGGCCGGGTGCCGGCACGAGGAGTCGGCGTCCCCGGCCGGTGCGCGGGCGGCCTCGGGGGCCGCGGGGCGGTTCGGCTGGAACGATCCCGCCTGGAACGGCGCGTCGTCCCCGTCCTCGGACGCGTGACCCGGGCGCCGCGCGGGGCCCTCGTCGCGGACCTCGACGCGCAGCCGCCGGCCGTCCGTGGCCACGCCGATCTGCACCACCCCGGTGCCGTGCAGGACGGCGTTGGCGACGGCCTCGGCGGTCATCAGCTCGATGTCGTCCAGCGCCGCCGGATCGCCCACCACCTTGGCGGCGCGTTCCCGGACGAGCCTGCGGGCGGCCCGTCCCTGCCGTGCGCCCTCGGTGAGGGCCAGCCGGTCGCCGAGGGCGTCCATCGCGGCGGTCATGGCGTCACTGCCGGTAGGGGCCGCCGCGCGGCGGAGTGCGGGAGGTCCCGCGTCCGTCGGGCCGGGGCCGGGTTCGTCCTGCCGAGCATCACGTGATCACCATTCCGCGGTCGGGTGCGCACCGCAATCATTCCCCTGCGCTGAGTGATGGGCAATGTGGCGCGCACACCGATGTTGACCTGATGTGGACACGCCTGCAAACCATGCGCCCACAGGACGTCATTCGGGTGTCGAGTTGCTCAATCCGGCACACATATCCACGACAATCTCCGTCATTCACGCAGATTCAACGGCCGGACGCTTGTGCCAACATCGCTATCACGGGCGGTGTCCACCGGTTGGCGGTATGTATTCCTTCCGTGTCGACGGCCGGACGGACGCCGCCCGCCGGTTTCACCCCGGCTCCCCCACTGTGGTGAGCCCCGCCCCCGGAGGTGCGCCGTGACAGCGGTACTGCTCGCATGCGCCGCCCAGGCCGTCTACATCGTCGCGTTCGTCTTGTTCAAAAGAGCCACAGGCGCGATGTCGCCGCTGACGGGACGCCGCCCCCTGCCGGTGCTGACGCAGGCGGCGGGCAGCGCGCTGTGGCTGCTGGGCCTGCTGCTGCTCGTCGCGGGGTTCGCCATGGGTGACGTCGCGCTGCTCAGCCTTCCGCTGGTGGCCGCGTTGCCCGCGTACGGGTTCGGCCTGGCCCTCGTGCTGTTCGTGGGGCACCGGTGGTTCGGCGAGCGTTTCGCCGGGCGGGAATGGCTGGGGGTGGCCCTCACGGTCACCGCGATGGTCCTGGCGGCGGCGTCCGTCGTCCTCGAGACGCGCGCAGCGGCCTTCGCCCTCCCCGGCAGGGACGAGGCACTGGCCGCGCCGGACGCGCCCTGGTGGACGGTCGCGGTGGTCGTGGTGCCGTCGCTCGTCATCCCGCTGTGGATGTTCAGCGTGGGCGACCGCGCCGTCCAAGGACGCCACGCCCGCCGCCTGACCGGAATCGCCTACGGCGTGGGCGCCGGCGTGCTCCTGGGCACGGCCGAGGTCTTCGGCCTGGGCACGGCCCTGATGCTCGCCGACGGACGCCTCGGCGTGCACCGCACCCCGCATCCCTACCTGTTCCTGCTCGCCGGGCTGCTCGGCCTGGGGCTGCTGTCGATCGGCCTGCAACGCTGCCGGCTGGGCGTGTTCGTCACCGTCCTCACGCTGACGGCGAAGATTCACCTGCTGCTGTCGGCGACCCTCATCTTCGGGGAGCCCTGGCCCCAGGACCGCGCCCTCTTCCTGCTGCGTGCCGCCGCGGTGCTGTCGGCCGTGCTGGCGGTGCTGACGTTCCCCAGGCACGAACGGCGCCGCGCACGTACGCCGTCCATGCCACGCCAGACGAACCGCATCGAGTGGCCCGCGAGCGGCCGCCCAGCTTGGCCGGGCCAAGCGCGCGCGGTCAACGTACAAGTTCCGTATGAGGGCTGACATCCGAAGCGTGCACCCAAACGTCGAACAAACACCTTGAGCAAGGCCCTCGATTCCGCCCCTCCACTGGGTGCCCTTTCGGATGGGCCGTTAGCCGGCATTTATCACGCTGCTCACAGTTCTCACCCATAGTTGCCACCTTTTCTGCGTGGTGCGCGGCACCGCGACAGGCCGATAGTCGGAGACCGTGTTCTGGCTTCAGGGGGTACTCGGGAGGTTGCCCATGGCGGCTGACCCCGGCGGCTTCGACGTCGACGTGGTCGTGATCGGATCGGGGTTCGGCGGCAGCGTGTCGGCGCTACGGCTGACCGAGAAGGGGTACCGGGTCGCCGTCCTGGAGGCCGGCCGACGTTACGACGAGTCCACCCTGCCCAAGACCTCCTGGCGTCTGCGCCGGTACCTGTGGGCGCCACGCCTCGGCCTGCGCGGCATCCAACGAATGCACCTGGTGCGGGGCAAGGCCGGCGTGCTGGTGCTGGCCGGCGCCGGGGTCGGCGGCGGCTCGCTCGTATACGCCAACACCCTCTACCAGCCGCCCCGCCCGTTCTTCACCGACCGCCAATGGGGACACATCACCGACTGGCAGGACGAACTCCAACCGTTCTACGACCAGGCCCGCCGAATGCTCGGCGTCACCCTCAACCCCCTGGTCACCCCAGCGGACGAGGCGATGCGCCGCGTCGCCGAACGGATGGGCGTGGGCGACACCTACCACCCGACCCCCGTCGGGGTGTTCTTCGGTGACGCGCACACCAAGCCGGGGGAGGAGACCGAAGACCCCTACTTCGGTGGCGCCGGCCCCCGGCGCAGCGCATGCACGGCCTGCGGCGGCTGCATGGTCGGCTGCAAGGTGGGCGCGAAGAACACCCTCACCAAGAACTACCTCTACCTGGCCGAGCGCGCCGGCGCCGAAATCGTCCCCGACACCACCGTCACGGCTGTCGCCCCCCGCCCGGACGGCGGCTACGACATACAGGCCGTCCGCTCCAGGGCGCTCCCCGGCCGCCGCCGGGTACGACTCACCACGCAACACGTCGTCTTCGCCGCCGGAACGTACGGAACCCAACGGCTGCTCCACCGCATGCGGGCCAAGGGCGCTCTGCCCCACCTGTCCCCACGCCTGGGTGAACTGACCCGCACCAACTCCGAAGCGCTCCTGGGCGTGGAACGCCTGACCCTGCGGCACCGCTCCGAGGACGTCGACCACAGCACCGGCCTGGCCATCACCTCGTCCTTCCACCCCGACGAGCACACGCACGTCGAACCGACGCGTTACGGGCCGGGCCAGAACCTCATGGGGCTCATCCGGACCCTTCTCATCGACGGCGGCGGCCGCATCCCGCGCTGGGCGAAGTTCCTGGGCCATGCCCTACGGCGACCCGACGTCGTACTACGCGGCCTCTCCCTACGGGACTGGTCACGGCGCACCATCATCGCCCTCGTCATGCAGACCGCCGACAACTCCATCACCGTCACCGAACGCCGCACCCTCCTAGGCCGCCGCCTGACGGCCCGCCAAGGCATCGGCGAACCCAACCCCACCTGGATCCCCGTCGCGCACAAGGCCGTGCGGCTGCTGGCAGAAGAACTCGACGCCACCCCTGGCGGCACGTGGTTCGACCTGTTCAACATCCCGACCACCGCCCACTTCATCGGAGGCTGCGTCATCGGCGACTCCCCCGAGACAGGGGTCATCGACCCGTACCACCGCGTCTACGGGCACCCGGGCCTGCACGTCGTCGACGGATCCGCCGTGACGGCGAACCTGGGCGTCAACCCGTCACTCACCATCACCGCCCAGGCCGAACGCGCCATGAGCTTCTGGCCAAACCGCGGCGACACCGACCCACGCCCCCCGCTGGGGACCCCCTACCGCCGCGTCCAAAGCGTCCCGCCGCGCAGCCCCGCCGTCCCACCCGACGCCCCAGCCGCCCTGACCCTGCCGAAGCCACCGACATGAGGGGCCGTGCGGCGAACACCTAATGAGCGACGACCATCGAACCGTCGGCGAGCAACTCCGCGATGGAGCGCTCGAAGATGTACGCGGTGCCGCCCCCGGGCTGCTCGAACGACGGCAGCGTCACGCCCATCAGCACCTTCAGCGGCCGCTGCAACCGGAACGCCTGGTAGGGACGGTTCGCCCAGTCCGGTGGCAGTGACCGCTGCGGCACGGGCGTGCCCGCGGTGAACGCCACGTTCCCGCTGTTGTCGCCGTAGCGATCGACCGTCGTCCCCGGAGGAAGCTCGATCATCTGCCGGTTACGGAACAGATTGAGTGGGGGCTCACCCGGAAGCGGCTCGATCGACCCGTCCTTACGCTTGCGCCCGGGCTTGAACAGCAGACCACCGACGAGATACGTCGCCGCCTGCTCAGGGGCGTCGAACATGGCGTGCCTGCGGCGCTCCCCATGACGCGATTGGAAAACCGCCCAGCGACCGCCCTCCGACACCATGCACCAGGCGCCGTCCACGACCTCGCCGATCCGGTACGCGCCGGAGTCCACGCCCAGTTCCTTCAAGCGCCGCTTCACCTCCGTCGCCCACTCATCCGGCGGAGCCGGCTGCGGAGGTACGGGGGCGTGAGGCGGTGGCATTGGCGGCGCCCCAGGAAACGGCGCCGGCCCACCCGGGAAAGGCTGTCCGTACCCCTGCGGCCACGCGGGCGCGGGCGGAACGGGCGGAGGCCCAGCGAAAGGCATTGCACCCGGCCCGTACGCCCCCGGCGCCCCCTGGAACGGCCCCGGATACGGTGCCGGAGGCGGCCCCGGCTGGGGCGGCCCAGGGGGAGGCAGCGGCGCGGGCGGATCCGGCTCCGGCTGACCGGTCGCGATTTCGATCGCCACATCCATCGTGGCGTCGTCCACCTCAGCCGGTTGGAAGTTCCGCGCCCGAATGTGATGGACCAGTTCGGGCTGCGGTGGAATGCCGTGCTCCTTGAGGTAGTAGTAGACGGCCCCCGCCCACACCCACGTCCCGTCGGTGTGAAAGACCAGGGGCACCTCGTCGCCCCGGGACGGATCGACCTGGTCCGGCGCGTACGACCGCGCCGCCATGACCACCTTTCCGTTCCGCAGGTACTGCACTACCCGCTCGACCTCGTGCTCTGGCACGGGAGGCCGCGACACCGACGGCCGCTTCCCGTTACCCGCACCTTCGTCGAACACCCGCGCCAGATGCATGCCCCCAGAACATACACACCGAACGCACCCCGAAATGCCCGAATGCCACGCCCCAAATCACAAACATCCCTGCCCAACCGGCGCAAACAACCCAAAACCCCAGGACGGCAGCCACCAAGAGCCCGGCAGCACCGCCGCCCGCGAAGACACCCAGGCGACCTCATCGAACAGCTCACCAACCAGACCACCGCCGCCAGCCTCGCCGAGGAGCCGACCGCCCCCCCGCCATCACCAACCACACCCAGGCTTTCCCGGGCCACTGAATTGATCCGTCAGCGGCCGGCGCACCGTTCCATTGGTATGGGAATCCTGCTGCGTCTACTCACAGCCGCGGGCCTGGCGGCCGACGCCTACGTCCACTGGCAGTTCGCACCGGACATGGCCCCCGGCCCTGGCGGCGGCGACGGCACCATCCCCGGCGACGACCTCTTCCGAGCCCAGGCCGTCCTCGCCGCGGTTTCAGGCGTCCTCGTCCTCGCCTGGGCCCGCAAATGGACCTACGCGGTCGCCTTCCTCGTCGCCGGAAGCGCCGTCGGCGCCCTCCTCCTCTACTACTACGTGGACGTCGGCCAACTCGGCCCCATCCCCGCCATGCACGACCCCGCCTGGTACACCGAGAAAACAATCAGCCTCATAGGCGAAGGAATAGCCACCCTGGCAGCCGCCACGGCCTTCCTGACCACCCCCCGCCCCTCCCACGAGCACCCGTAGCCCCTCCGCATCCCCAACCACCTCGGCCCGGCTCGCTGACCTGCTCAAAAATGCCTGCGCCGTCGCGGCTCCAAGCCCTTCGCCCCGACCGACGTGAACGCGTCGCTGTTACCCCGTGAGGTGGGACGGCCCTGAGATATCGTGCCGACCGTGACGCCCTCTGACTGGTCGGATGTAGGTGAACGGCTCGCGCGCCTGGCCGCTGACGCAGACGCAGGCGATGTCTTCGGGGCGACGAGTCACGGATGGCGCCTTGAGCCGCCGCTGAGCGCCGCCGAGATAAGAGAGATCGAGGAGCAGCTGAGGGTGGAGCTGCCTGGCGAGTATCGATCGTTCCTCTTGGAGGCAGGCAGAGGAGGGGCGGGCCCCGCGTATGGCCTCTTCCCGGTCCGTCGAGTGGATGGGCGATGGCGCTGGGAGGGCGACGGCGCCGATCTCACCGACCTCGACACGCTGGCGCAGCCCTTTCCGCACAGTGAAGCCTTCAACCCGGCCGACGCGTTGCCTGACCCGCCCGACGAAGAGGATTACAGTTCGCTGGAAGCCTTCAACGCAGCCGAGGACGCCTACTGGGAGAAGCACGACGAGGTCGTCTACCGGCCTGAGCATTCGATCGGGCTTCTCTACCTGTGCCACCTGGGCTGTGCGAATCGCGAGGCGCTCGTCGTCAGCGGACCGGCAAGGGGCCAGATGTGGGCTGACGACACCGCCGACGGCTGCGGTTTCCGGCCGCTGCTCGACACCGATGGGACCCCGATGGGATTCGCCCGGTGGTACCGGCAGTGGCTGGACAACGCCGAAGCCCAGCTATCCCACGGCCCTGACCGTTCCGCCTCACAAGTAGAGGCGTAAGGGATACGACCTCCAGCCCGTCTCGGCCGCCCGGCGCTCGAATAAGAACAGTCGGTAGGCCGCCACCGGGTTCAGCCAGGCGGTGTGCGCGGCGTCTAAAACCGGACCCGCCACAGGCATCCAGTGGCCGACGCGCCGCCGCGTTGCGACATCCGTCCCGCGTTCGGGTTCCAGGACGGGCAATACCGCCTCTCGTCGACCGGCACCGGGCTGTTCCTTCCGGCAGCGACAGAGAACTCTCATTCGCGAGCGGTGGGCGCTGTGCTCGTCCGGGCCGAAACCGACGACCCCGAGCGCATCATCCCGCTATCCGCCTCGCGCGTCACGGCCCGAGGCATTAAGCCGAACGCAAAAAACCTGGCCGAACCGGCCAGATGGGCCGGTCTTCCCCGTCCCGTATCGACACTCCCTGAAACCGGGCAACCTTCGTCGGAGCGGGGGCCGTATCCGCCAAGTTGCCGGATTGGCCTCAACGCGGCGCATACGACGGCCATCTCAATCCAGCCGTTACCGGCCGGTGCGCACAATGCGGGCGGGAGGTGCCCGATGCGGATGGTCGACCGCGAGCACTACGCCAACCTTCTGCGGCTCGCGTACCTGGTGCTGGACGACGGCGACGCCCCGCTCATGCGCGCCCGTCGCGTCGCCGCCGGCGCGGCCCGGGTGCGGCGCGGCGGTTACCCGGCCATGCGGGCGCGGCTCGTCGCGATCCTGCTGACCGAGCCGCCCACCGGGCGGCACCGGCTGCACCGCCTTGTCTTCGAGCCCGCGCGGACCCCGCCGGGGCCGGTCCGGGCGGCGCTGCTGGAACTGCCGCCGCACGAGCGGCTCGCCTACCTGCTGCGCCGCGACGGCCTCACCGCACCCGAGGTCGCCGCCGAGCTGGGCGTCCACATCCAGGTCGACTTCCGGGACGTCGACCGGGCCACCGCCGCCGTGGACGGCCGGACGGGACTGGACGAGGCCGCCCAGCGGGCCGAGATCGAGGCGTTCGACCCCGACCTCGTCCGGCTCCGCCCGCCACCCGCCGGCCCGCCCGCCTGGCGCACCGCCGTGGCGGCCGTGCTCGCGGGGGCGCTGCTGGTGGTCGCCGGGTTCGTCCTCACCCGGCCGGACGAGGGGGCCGGCGAGCCCTCCGCGATCGACCCGCGCGCGTGGCGGACGACCGGCACGCCCACCATCAACGAGTGGCCCGCCCAGGGCGGGCTGCGACACGACGCGAGGCTGCTGCGCCGGGCCGCCGACGCCTGGCGGGCCGACCGCCGCGACCCGCCGATCGGCCGCGTCGTCGTCCTGTACGCCGGGATGGTGGACGGCGCGTCCCTCGTCGTGCTGCGCGACTCTCCCGGCCCGCGGGAGACGCCCAGCGTGGCGCAGTACTTCGAGCGGCGCCTGTCACGCGGCGTGGAGTCGGTCGGCCGACTTGGGACGGGCGCGGGGCAGCTCATCATGCTGGGCATGACGTGGCGCTACCTCGTCCCGCCATGGCTGGGGGACGTTCGGGCGGCGGTGCCGTCCGAACGCTCTCCGGACTGGCTGCCGGTGACGGTCCGGGACGGGCTGAGCGATCCGTTGCCGTGGCACTGGTTCACACCGCGCTGCCAGAACTACGTGGTCTTCCAGATGACGTTCCGTCCGGCCACCGGCGGGCGGCAACAGACGGTCACGCAGCTCGCCTCGAACAACCCGCGGTCCCCGGCGCCGCGGGTGTGGTTCCGCGACCCGCCGGAACAAAAGGAGCGGTTCCGCTGGGCGGCGCTGCACGCCGTCGCCTGCGAGTCGGCGATGACGCTGAGCGAGTCGGGCGACCTGCTGCTGGGCCACCTGTGGAGCGGCGAGTTGCCTGACGGCGGCGACCGGGCAACGCTGCTGACCGTGGACGCGTCCTCGCCGCGGGGCGCCCCGGGCATCTCGATCCTGATCTCCGACGATGGACGGGCACTGTCCGAGCGGGGCAGGACGAACAGCGACACCACCTCCTCAGCAGGGACGATGGCCGCCGTCCTGTGGTGGCGGTCGCCCCAGCGCTGGCATCTGGTGGCGGCGGCGGGTCCGAGCGTCGTACGGCTGAAGACGGTCGGCGAACTGGGCTCACACGAGAAGGGCCAGGACCGGCCGGGCGGGTCGCCGCTGCTGGTGGTACCGGGCCCACGCGCTGGCGGCACACCCCCGGAGACGGCCCGCCTCCCGGTCGTCCAGGTCGTGGCCTACGAACGGGACGGCGACCGCACAGTCCTCAGCCCTCCATAAAAAGACTGAGCCCAACCCGGAGAAGCCCTTCCCAGCCATGTCCTTCTAGGAAAGCCAGCTCGACCTGTGACAAGAGGTATGGAGCACGCCAAATGCAGGCCCACATGGAGTGACCGACCTCGGCTACCGCGACGCAACTTCTTGAGGTTGCGAAGCTCGCCGTGTTCCAGGGTGTCGACGAGCGGCCGTCCCACCGTCACCCCGACTTCGGCCAGCCTGTAGATGGCCTACTCGACCAATGCAGCAGTGCGAATCCTCCCGAAGAACCAGCTCTCGACAGGTTCCAGGACGAGAGGCGCCACCGATCTAACCTCTGGCTCATATCAGCCTCGCTGACCGGCCGCCTGCCGCCCACGGGTTGCTGTCAACAAAAACACCCCGGGCCGCACAGCTCCGGGACGTTTCTGCTGCTCACCGGATGTGGGCAGGGGCAGGGCCAAACCGCCGACCTTCCGCTTTTCAGCTATGACAACGCCCCTGCCGGTGAGACATCGACCGAGGCCGACCGGCTGCCGGAGTGCGCCCGTGGCCGGGGCTGGTGGCCGCTGTTGCTGTCAGCCTCGGCGGCTCAGGCGACCTTGATGGAGTGGGGGCCGACGCTGACGGTGATGTCAACATGCCCCCCAAGCGCGGTGGCGTAGGCGCGGAGCGTCTCCAACTCCATGGCTTCAAGATCGCCGTTCTCGATCTGGGAAACCCGGGATTGCGAAACTCCGAGAACTTGGGCTACCTCGGCCTGCGTCTTGCCGACGGCCTTGCGAAGTTCCTTGAGGTGGTGGCCGTCGACGTAGGCGTCCAGTTCGGCGCGTGCTCGGGCCTGGCGCTCGGGGTCGGCCAGTTCGGGGTTGCGGCGGTGTGCTTCGGCCTTGATGTCCTGCCAGCGGCGTCCAGTGCTCATCGTCCGGCCTCCTTGTCCTTCGCGGCCCGGTACTCGGCGTAGCGGGCTTCGGCCAGTGGGATGGCCTCGTCATACCAGCGGGACCACCGCCCGGCCTTGTCTCCTGCTACGAGGAAGATCGCGGCACGGTCCGGATCGAAGACGAACAGCATGCGGATCTCGGATCGGCCTCGGCTGCCGGGACGCAGCTCTTTGAGGTTGCGGAGCTCGCTGTGTCGAGGGTGTCGACGAGCCGCCGTCCCAGCGTCGGCCCGACCTCGGCCAGCCTGTCGATGGCTTGCTCGATCAACGCGGCGGTGTCCACGTCGGACTCGCACAGCTTGAGGAACCAGCTCTCGACAGGAGGATGACGTCCCAGGCCGCACCGCCAATATAACCTCTAGCTCATATCAGTGGCCGACCGTCCGCTGTGTCATGGTGGTTGTTGCTGTCAACGACAACGCCCCGGGCCTGCTGGCTCCGGGGCGTTCTGGCTGCTCCAAGGGTGTGGGCAGGGGCGGGGTCGAACCGCCGACCTTCCGCTTTTCAGGCGGACGCTCGTACCGACTGAGCTACCTGCCCATGACGCGCCGGAGACGGCGGCACGCCTGGCGGTCCTGACGGGATTTGAACCCGCGGCCTCCACCTTGACAGGGTGGCGAGCACTCCTAACTGCTCCACAGGACCTTGCTCTCCTGAGCCTAACCGCTCCGGAGGTGTTCCCTGACCGGCCCTCGCCGGTGTTTGGCAACGACCGAGAGCATACGCGATGCCCGAGGTGAGCGCCAACTCGATATCGCGGCCGCCGGGGGGCCGGGTGGGACGGTGAGGACGGGTGTTGAGAGGGAGAAGGTGCTGGTGGGAGCCGCTTCGGGCGGGTGGGCGCCAGTGGCGCCGCGCAAAGTGTCGGTGTCGTCGCGTACGGTGACATTCGGATGTGGCGGTGCGGCGTTCCTGCTGGTTTGGGCGAGTACTTAGTATGACCGGGGTCACCCACAAGGGGACTGCAGACGCCGCCGTTCCATCGGACGGCGGAGAAGAGAAAGGCCCAGAGGCACATGGCTCCAAACACTGCCGACAGGCCCCCTGAGGAGGCTCAACCGGCCGGGGAGGGCTATCACCGGGCGCTCGGCACCCGGCAGATCCAGATGCTGGCGATCGGTGGCACCATCGGCACCGGTCTGTTCCTCGGTGCGGGGACCAACATCGCCAAGGCCGGCCCCAGCCTGATCCTCACCTACGCGGTCGCGGGGCTGGCGCTGTTCTTCGTGATGCGGGCGCTCGGCGAGCTGCTGACCTACCGGCGCGCCCCGGGCGGGTTCGCCGACTACGCCCGGGAGTTCCTCGGGCCGTTCTGGGGATACGCGACGGCCTGGACGTACTGGGTCATCTGGGTGACCACCGGGATGGCCGAGCTGACCGCCGCGGGCAAGTACGTGCAGTACTGGTGGCCCGAATTCGACCAGTGGAAGACCGCCCTGATCGCGCTGGTCGTGCTGTTCGTGATCAACCTGATCTCGGTGCGGCTGTTCGGCGAGCTGGAGTTCTGGTTCGCCATGATCAAGGTCGCCGCGATCGTGATGATGATCCTGGTCGGGCTGGCGGTGCTGATCTTCGGGTTCACCGACGCCGGACGCACCGCCTCGGTGACGAACCTGTGGTCGCACGGCGGGGTCTTCCCCAACGGGTTCGGCCACACCCTGATGACGCTGCAGATGGTCATGTTCGCCTACCTGGGCGTCGAGCTGGTCGGCGTGACGGCCGGCGAGGCCAAGGATCCCGAGAAGAACATCCCCCGCGCCATCAACGCGCTGCCGATCCGGTTCGCGCTGTTCTACCTGGGGTCCCTGCTGGTGATCCTGTCGGTGGTGAGCTGGACCGAGTTCGAGGAGGGCACGAGCCCCTTCGTGCTGGCCTTCACGAAGATCGGCATCCCGGCCGCGGCCGGCATCGTCAACTTCGTGGTCCTGACCGCCGCGCTGTCGTCCTGCAACGCGGGCGGCCTCTACTCCACGTCGCGGATGCTGCGGACGGCGGGGGCCAACGGCGACGGTCCCCGGAGCCTGGCGCGGCTCAACGGCCGTGGCGTGCCCGTCCTGACGGTGGTGATCTCGGCGGTGGTCATGGGTATCGGCGTGGTGGTGAACGCCGTCGTCCCGGAGAAGGCGTTCGAGTACATCACCTCCGTTTCCACCGGCGGCGCCATCATGGTGTGGGCGGTCATCGTCGTCGCCCATATGCGTTACCGCCGCGCGGTCGCCGCGGGACGGCTGGCCGCCGCCCCGTACCGCATGCCGGGCGCGCCGTTCACGAGCCTGCTGGTGCTGGCGTTCTTCGCGTTCGTCACCGTGCTGATCGCGTGGGAGGCCGACACCCGTGTCGCGCTGTACGTGATGGCGGGCTGGCTGGTGCTCGTCGTCGCGGGATGGCCGTTCGTCCGACGCGGCTCCCAGCAGGCCCCTGTGGCCGCCGTCCCGGCATCTGCCAGTAGTACCGCCCGCAACACCACCTGACCGGGGCGCCGCCGTAGGGACACATCGTCCTTACGGCGGCGTCCAGCCGTATGTCCTCGCGGTGAGGAGTTTTTCATCGCGTCGACTTCGGGGCGCTTTAGGGTGAATGTGTCGCCGGGGTCGGGGGACGACGGCCGTCATGGACCTCGGGAGACCGGGGAGGGCAGAGGTGACCGGCAGGGCGGTGGCACGTGGGCTCGGAGCCCGCCTGGACCTCCCCGGTGTCCCCCGGACCATGCTCGAGATGCGCGTCCGCTGGGTGCTGCTGGTCGTGGTGGGCCTGGCCAACCTGGGCGGCGCCGCGGTGGTCCTGCTGTTCGCCATCTTCGTGGTGCCCGACCCGCCGCTCGCCGACCCCGAGTACGCGCGCGTCGTCAACACCGTCGCGTTCTTCAGCTATCCGGTGGTCGCCGCGCCCGTGACGCTGCTCGTCGGGCTGCGGCTGTGGCGCCCGGTCGTCCGGCTCGTCCGCGACAAGGGCGTCCCCGACGCGGCGCAGCGGCGCGCCGTGCTGCTCGGGCCGCTGCGGCTGACCCTGCTGGTGGGGGTGATGTGGGGCGGCGGCGCCGCGGGCTGGGCCGTGCTCGACCTGACGCTGTTCACCGGCCGGCTGGCCGTCAAGGCGGGGCTGACCTGCCTGCTCGGCGCGATGACGACCTGCACCATCGTCTACCTGCTGTCGGAACGGCTGCTGCGCCCGGCGGCCGCGCTGGTGCTGGCCAGCGAGCCGCCGCGCGGCCTGCGGCTGCCGGGCGTCACCACGCGGGTCATGCTCGCCTGGGCGCTCGGCACCGCCATCCCGATCCTCGGCCTGATCTGCGTGGCGATCGCGGCGCTGGTCACGCCCGGCATCGGCACCGCGCAGCTCGCCATCACCGTGCTGGGCCTCGGCGGGGCCGCGCTGGTGGTCGGGATGCAGGTCACCTACATCGCGACCCGTGCCGTCGCCGACCCCATCGCGTCGGTGCGGGAGGGCATGGCCCGCGTCGAACGCGGCGACCTCGGCGCCCAGGTCGAGGTGTACGACGCCAGCGAGGTCGGCCAGCTGCAGGCCGGGTTCAACCACATGGTCGCCGGTCTGCGCGAACACCAGCGGCTGCGCGACCTGTTCGGACGGCACGTCGGCGAGGAGGTCGCCCACCTTGCGCTGGAGAGCGGCGACATCAGGCTGGGCGGGGAGACCCGCGAGGTCGCCGTGCTGTTCGTCGACCTGGCCGGTTCCACCCGCCTCGCCGACAGCCGCTCACCCGACCAGGTCGTCGTACTGCTCAACGCGTTCTTCGGCGTGGTGGTGAACGTGGTCGGCCGCCATGGCGGCTGGATCAACAAGTTCGAGGGCGACGCCGCGCTGGCCATCTTCGGCGCGCCCACCCGTCTCCCGGACGCCGCGGGCGCCGCGCTGGGGGCCGCCCGGGAACTGGCCGCCCGGCTGCGCACGGAGGTGCCGCAGCTGGACGCGGGCGTCGGGGTGTCGGCGGGCCCGGTCGTCGCCGGCTACATCGGCGCCGAGCAGCGCTTCGAGTACACGGTGATCGGCGACCCGGTGAACGAAGCCGCCCGCCTCAGCGACCTCGCCAAGACCTTCCCCGGCCGGGTCCTGGCCTCCGGCGCCCTGCTACGGGAGGCCCGCCCGGCCGAGGCCGAGGAGTGGGAGCTCGGCGCCTCGGTCATCCTGCGCGGCCGCAGCAAGCCGACCAGGCTCGCGATGCCTCGTCCGCCCTTCGTCCCCACCGCCCGGCGGCGCCTTCTCCCGCGCCCCCGCGTCGTCCGCCGCCGACGGCTTCCTGCGGGCGACACGTCGCCGTGGCCGGGGATCGTCCGGCAGGCGAAGCCGTCCCGCACGAGAATCCCCGGCCTCAGGCCCTTCAAGCGATCCGAATCCGCAGACGATGCACCCCGCCCAAACCAGATCAAGTCCGCGCCCACCCCTGCACGCCCCATAGCGAACGACCACCCAGTGCCCCCACCCAGAACCGAACCCACACCCTCGCCCAGCACCGAACCCAAACCTTCGCCCGGGGCCGTGTCGATGCCGTCGCGCGGTGTTGAGTCGATGCCGTTGTCCGGTGTTGACGCGACGGTGGATGACGGTTGATTTCATCGCGCCGGGCCGGGTGATAGGCGGCGGCCGTTTGGCGTTGTTCGCGTGGTGTTGGGGTTGTCGGCGTCGAGGCGTCCGGTGCGGTGTTCGGTGGTTGTGCCTGGTGGGTTCCCTTTCTGGTGTCTGCTCGTGCTGGCCTGTTCGTGAGGTGTGGGAGAGCGCGTCTTTGCCGGTGACGGTTGGTGGATTGGTGTTCAGGGCGGCGTGGTGTGGCGCACGATGGTGGGCGGGGGCGACGAGGCGGTCAGTGTGTGTAGCAGCAGCGAAGGTTGGCGAGGGCCGGGGGCGCCAGCGCAGTAGTACGGCCCAGGGGAGGGGCGACGCGTTGCTGAGTGGCAGGGCGGTGGGTGGGGCCGGTGGCGGCGGGACCCGGTGGGGGGCTTTTCGCTGATTGGGGCCGTGTCGTGCGGCGGGTGGAATGTGGGCGGATGGCGTTTTTGGGTCGCGGGCCGCAGAGCGCGTGTCGGGGGGTGATGTGTCGCCTTTGGTGGTGTGGCGGGGGAGCAGGCGGGCGGATTAAGGCGGGCCGATAGGGCGGGTGCGGCGTGTCTCGTCCATCTGGATTACGCGAGCTGCTATCGATCTGTTACTTGAGTGTCACCGGACGGCTCAAGGGTTGGACCGACATCGCCTACCTGCAAGGGGTGCCAATGTTCCGACGGCTCGGTCTCACCCTCGCCGCCGCCGTGGCCGCCACGCTGGTCACCGGTACAGCGGCGGACGCGGACGCGGCCGCATCGACGTCGAACCTCGGGAAGGTCACGGTCGTCGCGCACCGCGGTGCCTCCGCGTACGCGCCGGAGAACACCATCGCCGCGTTCAAGCTGGCCCGCAAGCAGCGCGCCGACATGTTCGAGCTGGACGTGCAGGAGACCAAGGACCACAAGCTGGTCGTCATCCACGACACCACGCTGGCCCGCACCACCAACGTGGAGGAGGTCTTCCCCGACCGGGCGCCGTGGCGGGTCGCCGACTTCACCCTCGCGGAGATCCGCAAGCTGGACGCCGGGTCGTGGTTCGGCGCCGAGTACGCGGGCGAGCCGGTGCCGACGCTGGGCGAGTCGCTGCGCGCCATGCGGCACAGCGGTATCGGGCTGCTGCTGGAGGTGAAGTCGCCGGAGCTGTACCCCGGCATCGAGAAGCGGATCGCCGACGAGCTCAGGCGCAACCCGCTGTGGCTGCTGCCCGACCCGCGTGAGCGCAGGCTGGTCGTGCAGTCGTTCAACTGGGAGTCGATGGAGCGCTTCAGCGACATCATGCCGGGGGTGCCGATCGGCCTGCTCGGCACGCCCACCGTCGAGCAGCTGCCCGCCCTGGCCGCGGACGCCGACCAGATCAACCCGCGCCACACCGATCTGACCTCGGCGTACGTCAAGCGGGTGCACGCGCTGGGCATGGAGGTCTTCACCTGGACGGTGAACGACCCGGCCGCGATGCGCAACGTCATCGGGCTCGGCGTGAACGGCGTCATCACCGACAAGCCGGACGTGCTGCGTCAGGTCCTGACCGGCGGCGTGCGGGAGCGGGCGGCGGCCTGATCTTCGGCACGCGGGCTGTACGTCGCGCCGCCGACCCCCGCAAGGGTAGTCGGCGGCGCGGCCATTTACCGGCCCGCACAGCGGCCTGTGCATCGAGGCGGGGGGCGGGGTAGCGTCGGGTTATGAGCAGGGTGCACGACATGGGCGGCCAGGACGGGTTCGGTCCCGTGCCGGTCGTCGTGGGGGACGAGCCGCCGTTCCACGCCGACTGGGAGGCTCGCGTGTACGCGCTCAACATGACGCTGGTGCGCAACGGGGCGTACCACCTGGACGAGCTTCGCGACGCCATCGAGAGGCTTCCGCCGGAGGTCTATCTGCGTAGCTCGTACTACGAGCGCTGGCTGCAGGCCATAGAGAACCTTCTGGAGGAGAAGGGCCTTGGCTGACGACGGACGCGCCGCCGTGTACGGGCCCGGGGACCGGGTGCGGGTCCGCGCCGTCGACCCGCCGCACCACACTCGTGTGCCGCGCTACGTGCGGGGCCAGGTGGGCGAGGTCGTCGAGACGCACGGGGCGTGGCCGTTGCCGGACGACCGCGTCCGCGGCATCGACCCGCCGCGCGTGGAGACCGTCTACAGCGTGCGTTTCGCCGCCCGCGACCTGTGGGGGACAGGCCGGCACACCGTCGCCGTCGACCTGTGGGAGTCCTACCTTGAGCCATGCTGACTCGCCGGTGGCCGCGCGCGTCCGCCGCCTGGAGGAGCGGGCGATCGCGGCCGGGCTCACCAGTGACCAGGAACTGGACGCGACGCTCGGCCGGTTCATGCGGGACGCGTCGCCCACGAACGGTGCCCGGCTGGTGGCGCGCGCCTGGACCGACCCCGCCTTCCGTGAACGCCTGCTGTCCGACGGCAACGCCGCGGCCGCGGAGGTGAGGCTCGGCACGTCCGGTTCGGTGCCGATGAGCTACCGGCTGAAGGTCGTGGAGAACACCGCGCGCGTCCACAACGTGATCGTGTGCACGTTGTGCTCCTGCTATCCGGTGTCGCTGCTGGGGCCGTCCCCGTCCTGGTACAAGAGTCACGCCTACCGCGCCCGGGTGGTGCGGGAGCCGCGCGAGGTGCTCGCCGAGTTCGGCCTGACCCTGCCGGACGAGGTCGAGATCGCGGTGTGGGATTCCAGCTCGGAGGTGCGCTACATGGTGCTGCCGCGCCGTCCCGACGGCACCGAGGGGCTGGCGGAGGACGCGCTGGCGGCCCTGGTCACGCGAGAGGGTCTCATCGGCACGGCCGTCCTGTGACACGCGGCCGGTGACGCCTCATGATGAGCGCCCGGCGGCGGAGACGGGGGGCGCAGAGGCCGGGCGCGGGGTGGACCCGGCGGTGCGCGCAGCGGTGAGAGGCGGCGGTCAGGCCGCGGGCGGGATGGTGGCGCTGGACAGGTGCATCCAGCCCGTCAGTTCCGCGTCCTTCACCTTGCAGGTCACGCGCTGGTAGCTGGCCGGGTTCACCAGGCCCGGAGCGTGCGCGATGACGAACTCGTAGACGAAGGCCGAGGCGATGAAGCCGACGTCGGCCTGGGTCCGGTCGAGCCATTCCTTCAGGATGGGCGCGTTCAGCAGCCGCGCCGTCTGGATGATCGCCAGGCCGGAGACGCCCTGGTCGTCCGGCACGACGGGGCCGACGTGCAGCGCGACCCGCAGCTGGAAGCGGGTGGCCTCGCCGGCGGCGCGGTTGTGGCGGCGCAGCCCGGCGGTGAGCAGCGCGAGCATCGGATCGACGAGGCGGCGGGTGGGAATCTCGGCGGGGACGATCACCAGGGCGCCGTCGCCGCGGTCCTCGCGGTGGCACGGTTCCCAGGGGACGTCGGAGTCCTCCAGCGCGCCGCGCAGCAGGTCGTACATGACGCGGCGCACGACGAGCCGGTCGTCGTCGGTGCGGTGCGTTCCGCTGAACCGCACGATGTCGGTGAACAGGATCGTGCAGTTCTGCCCGGCGCGGATGTCGGCCACCGGCGCGGTCACCGGCGCGGACGCCTCGGGGGAGGGCGCCACGGCGTCGTCCGCCGCGCGCGGGTGGGGCACCGCCGAGGCCACCACGGGCCACGGGGAGTCGTTCGCGTAGGCGGAGGTGGCGGTCTGCTCGGTGAGCCGGTCGTACATCTGCTCCTCGATGACGCGGAGGATGCGCGGATGCTCGGCCAGGACGGCGGCGAACGCGCCGGTGGACACGCGCAGCGCGTGGACGGTGTCCAGCGCGACCACGGTGGCCGAACGCCGCCGCACCTGCATGGCGGCGCGCTCTCCGATCAGGTCGCCGGGACCGCGGACGGCGATGATCCGCTCCCAGCCCTTGCGCCGGACGCAGATCTTCACCCAGCCGGACCGGATGACCAGCACGTGGCCGGCGGCGTCGCCCTCGCGCCACAGCACATGACCGATCGGCAGCCCGACCGTCTCGGCGTCCCTGGCGAACGCTTTGCGTTCGGCGTGGGTGAGGGCTCCCCAGAACCCGCGGCCGGTGGCGGGCTGGGCATGGGCCGCCGTGGTCGGCTGGACGTGAGCGGCGGGCTTTGCCGGCTGGGCGTGGTGATGTTCGCGCACGGCCTGCTGGCGGCGCGTCCTGTCCACGGATCGCAGGGACGGACGGCTGACGATCGCGTCCGGGTCGTGCCGGTGGGGGTGGAAGGTCATCATCGCGCCCTCCCGAGCCGGGTGCCGTCCCTCTGTGCCGCGCGCGGGCGGCCGGGCGAGGGGACACCGGACGGGACGGGCGTACGGCGAGGGGTGCGGAGCGACGTCGTGAGGGAGCTCGACGGCCCGGTCGGGGCCGCGGGACGACGGCGCACAGAAATGACGTCGGCTTTCCGACGCGGATTCTGCTGTGTACGCATGGTCGAGAATCCCAAGTCTCGAAGGCGGCTTGCGCGGGCACCCGGATCCGGTCGCGTGGCCTGGGAATATCGGGCGATGGAGCGGTGTGTAATGCGCAAGTCGCGGTCACCTATAGCCTCTGCCGCTTGATCGCGGTTAGACTGGGTGAGTCCGCTGGAGGTGTTTTGCCTGGTCAAACGGCCGAACTGCGGCGATGACGCGGGGCGGTCACGGCTCGGCGAACTCATCTGACGGCTCCGAAGGGTCGCCCTCCGCTTTCCTTCGATTCGCTTGGCTGGCTACCGGTGATCGATGGAGAGCGCAGGGTGGCCCTTGGCTTTTCCAGGTGAATGCTCGGAATGTCGATGCCTGCGGGACCTCCTTTGTGCGGACGGCCCGGCGTGGGCGCCCCGGGCGTGGCGGGGCCGGTGCGGGCCGGCCGAGTGGAGCGTCGACCCGGAATCCTGACCCTGCGTCAAGATCGTTTCTTTACTCTAACATGCCGTGACGCTGTATGTCAGCGCGTATCCTGTTAATCTGCTACCTAGCACCGTACAACATGGTCTAGTGCCGCGCAGCAGTACGCAAGCTGAATTCCGCGTTACCGGCCACGTGACGGAGGGGTGTTGGGGTACAACGGAACGGCGACGCCGGGGGTCAGCTGTCGAGTTGCAGGTGACCGGCGCGCCAGGTGCCCGACTGCCAGGTGGCACATCGGCATGTGATATCGACCACACTGCGACTACCTAGAGTGAGCGTTTGCGATGGCTAGTGATCAGGGCCCGGTTGTACAGAGCGCGCTGTTGCGCAGTGAGCTCGTCAGGCTCCGTAAAGAGAAGGGAATGACGCAGGAGCAGGTGGCACGGGCTCTGGAGTGGTCCCCGTCCAAGGTCATCCGGATCGAGGGCGGAAAGAACGCCATCACCCGGACCGACCTGCAGGCCCTGCTGATGGTCTACGACGTGACGTCGGAGAGCCGGCAGGAGCGATTGCAGGCCCTGGCCCGCGGCGCCCGCGAGCCCGCCTGGTGGAACGCCTACAAGAACGAGCTGGACGACACTTTCCTGAACTTCGTCGGCTACGCGGCCGGGGCGTCCTTCATCCGGAACTTCCACGGCACGGTGGTGCCCGGCCTCCTGCAGACCCGCGAATACGCCGAGGTGCTCGCCACCGGCATGGCCAATCCCACGAGCCGGGCGCTCGCCGTGAAGCTGCGCATGCAGCGCCAGGAGGAACTCGCCAGACGCGAGAACCCGCCCCGGCAGTACTACATCATCGACGAGGCCGTGATCCGCCGCCATGTCGGCATCCAGACCGACCCGGTGATCATGCCGAACCAGTTGCGCCACATCGCCGACTCCGCCGAGCGCAGCGACCTGCTGACCGTCCGCGTGATCCCCTTCTCGCGAGGGGCCCACCTGGGCATCTACGGGCCCTTCACGCTCCTGGAGTTCGAGGGCGGCCTCGGCGACGTCCTGTATCTGGAGGGCCGTCCGGGCACCAGCGCGATGATCACGGGCGACGAGCCGCGCATCGCCGAGTACCGCGACAACTTCGAGGTGCTGCTGGAGGAGGCGCTGCCGGCGGGCGAGTCCCTCGAGCTGATCCGGCAGGCCGCCGAGGACCTGATGACCTGACCGAGAATGCCGCTCCGGCATCCCTGACCTCGATCGACGCGGAGGTGAGCGCCGCACCGACACCCCTAGGCCGAGTGGGCGTCATAGCGACATCATGTGATCTTGTGCTCCCGGTGTAGGCGGGATAACTGAAACCGTTTACACTCTTGTCCGGGAAATTTTCCACAAGGTCGTGGTTTGTCATGCCCTGCTCGGCTTTGGGCCTGGTGGGTGATCTTGTCTGGATGACTCGTGCGACAGGCCCCGCCGGCGACATTCACAGAGGGGTGCTGGATGGCCGATCGTCCGTCGTCGAGGAGCCGGCTCGCCTGGCGCAAGAGCGGCGCAAGCCAGGAGGGTGACGAGTGCGTCGAGGTGGCGGCGCACGAAGACCGCGTGCTCGTGAGGGATTCGCGTGATCGCTCCGGCGGCATGCTCGTCCTGGAACGGACGCAGTGGCGCGCGTTCCTCCACCACATCAAGAACGGCGACGCCGAACCGCGATGAGCGGCTCGGCCAGGCCCGCCGTGTGTCCACGTCCGGGACGGTCCGAGGTCGTTCGGTGACGCCCTCCCGGACGCGCTCCCGTCCATGCCGACATGACTAACGCACGATTAGGCGTCCACAGTTTTACGTAGCCGTGCCATCGGCCGAAACGGACGGCGGCGTGCTTCCGCAAAGCGTCCGTACCGCCAACGGGCCTGTTGCGCATCGCGAAACCCCCGCGCGGGCGCAAGAAGACTGCACGGGGGGTGACTGCGTGGGATCAAACGGTGGGTGACGATGCGGACGGCCGCATCAACTGATCGCCCCGGAATGTGGGCCTTGGCCGGGCCCTCCGTCTGCGGTGCTGACGTGCGTGAACAGGTGGAGTTGTGCCGGAGGTGCAGCGGCGTCCTGGGATGAGCGGCGGAGTCGCGGGGTGTGCGTGAGGCATAGCGGAATGTGTTTCCGCAACAAGGTGGGCGTCGTCTTCTGTGGATTGTGCGCCATCGCCCTGGGCGGGAGGTGCGACGTCATGCGCACTTGCCGGTCGACGGAAGCGGCGAAAGTTCTACCCAACGTGTCGTTTTGTTCGCGATGGGTTGGACTTTGTCGCGGAGATGCAAGCAGCCGGCGAGAACGGACGCGTTCTGGGCATTCCGAGCCCCCTTCGTCCATTAAGATCTTCGCGGCATTGTGCGTGGGTGGGGGCGCGGGGACGGTGTTCCCCGGGTGAGGGACGACGCTCGGTGGCCTTCTTGGTACGACCGGAAGGGACGCCATGGCAGAACGCAGGGCAGGATCGACGGGGCGCCGCCGCCAGGGGGGAACGCGGCGGCGGCCCAAGGCGGGGACGCTGGCGAGCGTGCACGGCTTCCGGCCGTCCGGGGTCGCGTGGGCGGCCGGCGGGGTGGGGCTGGTCACCTTCGTCGCCACGATCCTGGTGATGAGCATGGTCTTCGGGGGCGGCGGGGGCGGCGATGACGCACGCGTCCCGCAGGCCGCCGCGGAGTGCGAGCCGTCCGCGTGTGCCGACGAGTCGCCGGCCGTCCCGCAGGTGAGCGAAGGGCCGACGGGACGCGATCACAAGAGCGAGCCGCGCCCGACGCGGTCGGCCTCCGCGTCCCCCTCTCCGTCCGCGTCGCCGTCCTCCGCTTCGCCCTCCTCCACGTCACCCACGCCACGGGCGACGCGGAGCCGGACCCGCTCGCCGTCCCCGTCGAAGCCGTCCCGGACGAACGGGCGGGTCACAATCAGGTACGTCACCGCCAACGACTGGCGGGGCACCTTCCACGGCTCCTACGTCGTGGCGAACGAGAGCGGTTCCGACCTGTCGTCGTGGCGGCTGACGTTCAGCTATCCGCCCAGGAAACTGACGGCGCTGTGGCCGCAGGCGTGGCAGCGCTTCGGGCACACGATCGTGGTCAGCGGCGGGGCGCTGCCCAGGGGCGGCAGGACGACGATCTTCTTCCAGGGCAACGGCGATCCGCTGCGTCCGTACTCCTGCACATTCAACGGAACCGCCTGCACGCCGGGCTGAGAATCCCTCTTCTCCGGGTTTGGGGTGTGCTCTGCGGGTATTTAAGGCGCCTCCCGGAAAAGGCAGTCGAGCCGAGGGGACGCCCATGGTTCGCAAGAAGATGGAAGGCGACGAGACCCAGCGCCGCAAGAAGGCCCGTGAGGCGAGGGCGGCGGGTTCGTCGCCGAGCGCCGAGAACGTCACCACCGGCGCCTCGAAACAGCCCCACACGCGGCCCGGCCAGGAGCCGCACCGGCACGCCGACCGGCTGGAGGACATCCACCGCGGCAAGCAGCAGGACGGCGGGCCCCACCCCAAGCCCGGCTACGGGGTGCCCGCGTCCAAACGCCATCGCGACGAGCGAGGGTGAGCAGGGTGGCCCGCGCTTACAAGAACCATCCGCGGTACGAGCCGTCCGGGCCCGACGAGGAGCGGGACCTGCTGGGGCAGTACCTGTCGCAGATCGGTGCGACGGCGTTGCTGACCGCCGAGCAGGAGGTCGAGCTGTCCAAGCGGATCGAGGCCGGGCTGTACGCACGGCACCTGCTCGACGCGGGAGAGAGCGGGCGTACGCCGCGTACGGCCGACGCCACGCGCGAGGAACTGGAGGAGCTCGCCCGGGACGGCCGGCTGGCCAAGGACCACATGATCAGGGCCAATCTGCGGCTCGTGGTGTCGGCCGCCAAGAAGTACGCCGGACGCGGGCTGCCGATGCTCGACGTGATCCAGGAGGGCAATCTCGGGCTGATCCACGCGGTCGAGAAGTTCGACTATGCCAAGGGATACAAGTTCTCCACCTACTCCATGTGGTGGATCCGGCAGGCCATCGGCCGCGGGCTGGCCGACAAGGCCCGCACCGTCCGCCTGCCCGCCCACGTCCTGGAGGAGCTGACCCGGCTGGCGCGCATCGAGCGCCGCCTGGAGACGGCGGGCCACGAGCCGACCGCCGAGGAGGTGGCCGCGGCCGCCGGACAGCCCGTCGACAGGGTCGTCGACCTGCGCCGGGCCGCGCGCGAGACGCTCAGCCTCGACACCATGGTCGGGGAGGACGGCGAGACCCGCGTCGGCGACCTGATCGCCGACGCGACCACCGTGCCGGCGTCCGAGGTCCTGGAGTTCGAGAACCTCGCGCAGGAGCTGCGCGCCCTGGTGGACGAGCTGCCGCCGCGCGAGGCCCTGATCCTGACCCTGCGGTACGGGCTGCACGACGGCCGTCCGCACACCCTCCAGGACATCGCCGACCGGATCGGCCTCACCCGCGAACGCGTCCGCCAGCTCGAGAAGGGCGCGCTGGCGCGCCTGCGCGATCCGTCCCGGCGGGATCCTCTTCTGGCCTGGGTGAGCTGACCGCCAGACCACGCGCGGCGAGACCGGGCGCCGTCTGGCATGCCCAGGTCACGGGCGTGCGCTGCCCTCAGGATGGCGGGCGTCGGCCTCCCGTCCTTTGCTGGACGGGGCGGCGCGCTGAGAATCTCAAGCGGAGGATCGAGAAACGCCGCCCAGGGTAATGCGATCATCGCGTAGAGTAATCAAGTGGTCTCGTCGGGGTGTCGTGTCTCCCGTCGTTCGGTAAGCGGACATCCGGACGGCGGATTCCTGTCCCGCGAGGCCTGCCCACCGCACCGCGTCCGGAAGGCCGGCGGCCTTTCCGTCGACCCCCAGGTCGTCGGCGCATGGCCGGTGCGGTGGGCGTTCGTGCCGTCCCGGGTCAGGACGCGGCGTCGACGCGTCGCCACAGGTTCCGCAGCGCGTCGTTGATGAGCCCCGGCTGCTCGGTGTGCGGATAGAACCCGGGGACGCGCAGCCGTTCGGCCCCGATCCTGTCGGCGATGAAGTCGGCGGCGGCCAGCAGCGGCTCACCCGCGTACCGGCGATACGCCTCGGGGGCGTCCTCCCAGGTCCCCGTGATGATCAGGGTGGGCCATGAGGCGTCCGCCAGCGGCTGGAGGGGCACGTCGGCGTCCCAGCAGGGGCGCTCGCGCATCGCCGCCCGCGTGGCCCGCAGGCGCTCGGGGGTCGGCTCGGGCATGGGCAGGCCGAGTCCCTCGGTCGACATGCGCAGATAGTCCTCCGGCGACAGGTCCGGGGGAAGCTCCGCGGTGGCCTGGCGGCTGCGGCGCAGCGCCTCCGCCACGACCGGATGGTCGGCCGCCGGGCGAAGGGCCCCGGGCTGGATGAGCGTCAGCGAACGCACCAGGTCCGGCCGGCGCGCCGCGGCGAGCATCGCGGCCACCCCGCCGTAGGAGTGCCCCACCAGGTGCGCGCCGCCGGGGACGTTCGTCAGCAGGCCGACGATGTCGTCGGCGTCCACCTCGTAGTCCGTGCGGTCGATGTCCGGGCTGGCGCCGTGCCCGCGCCGGTCGACCATCAACAGCCGGTAGGCGTCCGCCAGCGGCCGCTGCGCCCCGAACCCGTACCGGTCGTCCGTACCCCAACTGATCACACCGTGCACGAAGACCGCCGCCACCCGCGCCGAACCCCCGCTGTCGTCCCACACGGTCACGTGAATGTCCGTCACCACACCCTCCTTGAACGATGTCCAATTGCATTAAACACCGTTCAACACAACCGCCGCGACCGCCCCCCATGCACGCTGAGGATGTGAGCAACCCACCCCACCACCAGGCACCCCGCCAACCTGGGCCACGCGGTGGTCGGGTCGCGCGGTGGCTGGGGCTGTGCCGGTGGCTGGGGCGGTGCCTGGGCGGGGGAGGGGCTAGTGGGGGCGGGTGGGGACGAGGAGGTCCAGGTCGGCGCGGGTGACGTGGGCGCGTTCGGCCAGGTGGTCGCGGTCGATGCCCGTCTCGGTGGTCAGTTCCACGGCGCGGGTGAGCATGGTGGGGCCTTCCAGGGGGCGGGCGGGGCCGGGTTCCTGGCGGCGCCAGCCCTGTCGGCTCATGGCGCTCATCGCGTTCCGGTACGCGGACTCGGTCATGATGCCCAGCGTGCGGGCGCGGAAGAGGAGGGCGGCCATGCTGACGCCCCAGGTGGCCTTGAGGTCGGCCAGGCGGTCCCAGTCGGCGGTGCGGGGGAGCTGGTCGGCGATGTCCTCTTCGGGCATGAGGAACTCGGCGGCGAAGCGGTGCGCCTGGTCCTCGATGACCTTGCTGCCGGGTTCGGCGTCGGCGTGCATGACCAGGTGGCCGAGTTCGTGGGCGCCGTCGAAGCGGTTGCGCCAGTAGTCGCCCTTGGCCGGGTTGAACAGCACCATCGGACGGGGGTGGGCGCCGATGCTGAACGCGTCGACCCGCTCGGTGGACGGCGGCAGGATCAGCACGATCACGCCGTGCTTCTCCAGCAGCCGGACGACGTGCGGGACGGGGCCGGGCTCGTCCAGCAGCGCCTTGCGGGCCAGGCGCGCCGCCTCCACCGGGCCGGGCCCGGCGATCTCCTCCGGCGACACCGGGTACTCGGGCAGGTCGGCGGGCGGGAACTCCACCAGGTCCTCAAGGGCGGCGACGATGTCGGCGGCGATCCGCCCGAAGGCCAAAGCCTGGTCGCGTTCGATCTGGGTGGCCGAGCGCAGGGACCGGAAGTGGGCGTGCGCGGTGTCGAGCGTGACGGGGCTGCGTCCGGCGTGGAAGAACTCCACCGGCACGCCGAGCGCGATCGCCAGCCGCGACAGCGTGACCTCGGACGGCGGATGCACGCCGCCCTCGTAGCGGCCGATGGCGGCCGGGGTGGTGCCGACCGCCTGGGCGAGCTGGTTCTTGCGCAGCCCGCGCAGCCGGCGCGCCAGGGTCAGCCGTTCGCAGTCGAACAGCAGCCGTGCCTCGGCGAGCCGCCTGGCCGTGCGGTCGTCGGTGGTGGGGTCGTTCACTTGGCCGTTTCGATGCTCGTCCGTCTCCTCGTGGTGCCGTGCCGCCGCTGCTGCCGCTCGCGCAGGCGTACGGGGGCGTCCGCCTCGTCGTCGGTCCACAACGGCAGGGTGGGCTCGACGAGCTTACGCCGTGGATCGGGGCCGAGGGCGTCGTCGTCCAACGGCCGCAGCCAGTGCCAGGCCGGGCCGCCGTCGGCGTTGAGCCGGGGACGCCCCAGGTACAGCTCCATGTCCAGCGGTTCCTCGGTGGCGCTGTGCGCGAGGACGAGCGTCACCACCCCGGGCGTGTCGCGCGCGGGCTCGATGCCCAGATCGAGGGCGAGCTGCGGGTCGTCGGGGAAGTCCTGCCGCGCCACGGCCTGCTTGGTGGGGCTGGACCGGTCCCAGCGGATGGCCCGCACGGCGCCGAACTCGTGCCGTTTGAGCAGCACGCGGTACCGCCCGTACCGCCACCCGGGCGAACCGTTGAGGTCGTCCCGCACCACCGCCGGACGGTCGCCGCCGTCGGCGCGGCGGCCGATGCGGAAGACCCGGTCGAGCCAGCTCTCCAGCACGTCGAACGACGCGTAACCGAACGAGCGCTCCTTGAACCCCGCCGAACGGCTCAGCGTGCCGAAGACGGCCAGCGTCGCCTCCCGGTGCGCCTCACGCGCCGCATGCAGGAAGCCCGCCGCGTGCAGCTCGTCCCACGCCTCCTGATCCTCGGCCATGCCGCGACTATAGACACGCCCACCGACAATTCCGCCGGGCCGCGGCGTCCGGGTCAGGACGCGAGGAAGTCGGCGATGGCGGTGCCGAGGTCGCGTTTGGTGACGGCGCTCATGTGGTCGCCGGGGATCTCGACGTAGCTGCCGTTCAGCAGGGAGTCGGCGAGGGCCTCCCCGGAGCCGTTGTCGTTGTCCTTGGCACCTGACAGCACCAGCGTCGGGACGGTGATGCGGGCCAGCTCCTCGGGGGAGGTGTCGACGAAGGAGTCCAGGAGGCGCAGCAGCGCCTCGGGGTCGCCGCCGACCGTCTTGAGGAACGCCTCGGCCTTCCACGCGGCCGAGCCGCGTTCGAACGTGCCGAGGTTGGTCAGGACGTGCCGGAAGTGGTCACTGCGGCCGCCGGCGTTGACGATGCCGTCCAGGCCCATGCCCGCGACGATCGCGCGGCGGGGGGTCGCGCCGCGCGCCAGCATGCGGACGACGGTGCGCCCGCCCAGCGAGTAGCCGCCGAGGTCGTAGTCGGTGAGCCCGAGGGTCTCCAGCAGCGCGAACCCGTCGTCGGCCAGCACGTCGGGCGGGTAGGCGCCGGGGTCGTGCGGCTTGCCGCTGTCGCCGTGCGCGCGCAGGTCCGGCATGATCACGCGATGGCCGCGCGCCGCGAGCTCGGCGGCATGGCCGTAGCGGATCCAGTTGACCGTCGCGGTGGAGAAGTAGCCGTGGATCAGCACCAGCGGCCGTCCCTCGCCCACCTCGCGGTACACCAGGTCAACGCCGTCGCGGCCCTGGAAGTGACGGACGGGAAGATCAGTCATGCGCGGCTTCCTTGTCGGATCGACCCCACGTTCGACCCCATGGTTCGCATGGTTCCGGCCCGCCAGCATAGATGACCCTCCGCCCCCGGTACGTTGGCGGGGTGGCGCGGCGAATCGCCGGTGCGCCCCGGCCCGGGAGCAGGGTCTCGGCGCGCCCTCTGCTGTACCTGGACGTGGACGGTGTGCTCAATCCCGAGAATCCGCGCGATCCCGGCCGATTCGCCGAGCATGCCGTCGGAAGGCTGACGGTCAGGGTGTCGGACGAGCACGCGGAATGGCTCGTCCGGCTCCGCGGGACCTATGACCTCGTGTGGGCGACGACCTGGGAACGTTACGCCAACGAGTACATCGCGCCGTTGCTGGGGCTCCCCGAGCTGCCGTACGTGGACTTCTCCGGCTACCGGGCCCGGCCGGACGATCCCAAGTGCCCGCCGCTGCTGATCCCTCAAATGCGGAAGTGGGCGCCGATTCTGCGGCATGCGGACGGACGCAGGTTCGCCTGGGTCGACGACGTCATGCCCATGAGGGTCAGGAGGCAGGCGTTCCTTCACAGGGGCATGTTGCTGGTGAAGGTGCGGCCGGGGGACGGGTTGCGGTGGCGGCATGTGGACAGGTTGTTGCGGTGGGGGGTCAGCCGGTCGTGAGGAGGACGACGGCGGCCGCGGCGCCGGTCAGGCCCAGGGTCTGCCACCGGGTGAGGCGTTCGCGCAGGGCCGTCACGCCCAGCAGAATGGGGATCGCCGGGTAGAAGGACGACAGCACCACGGCGACCACCATGAGCTGCTGCCGGGTGGCGGCCAGGTAGAAGGTCAGCGCGAGCGCGGCGGTGGCGCCGATCGCGGCGGCCTGGAGGGTCGCGACGAGCGAGGGTTTTTCGGCGCGGACGAGCAGCGGCAGCAGGACGAGGGTTGCCGCGACCCGTCCGGCCAGGACGGGCCAGATGCCCGCGTCGGAGCCCGCCTGGGCGAGCGCGACGTACTGCAGCGCGACTCCCGTCCCGGCGATCAGCCCGTCGGAGGCGGCCGCGGTGCCGGACGGGTCGTCGTCAGCGGTCCGCGACACCAGCCACAGGGCCGGGACGGCGACGGCGACGCCCAGCCACGACGCGGCCGACAGCCTGTCGTGCAGCACCGCCACCCCGATCACGACGGGCAGGGCGACGCCGCTCACCGCGCTGACGGGCACCACCACGCTCATGGCGCCCCGGCTCAGGCCCCGGTACAGGAACAGCATGCCCACGGCCGTGCCCACGCCGGACGCGGCTCCCCACGCCAGGTCGGCGAACGTCACCGAGGACGCCGGGATCACCGGGGCGAGCAGGATCGTGAGCGCCAGCCCGCCCGCCTGCCCGGCCACCGCGACGACGGCGAAGCTCGCGCGGCGCGACAGCAGGCCGCCGGTGAAGTCGACGATGCCGTAGCAGACCGCCGAGGCGAGGGCGAGCAGCACGCCCATGCGGTCAGCGCTCCCGCTCGCGTTCGGCCTGGCCGACGGGGCAGGTGGCGTGCTGGACGCAGGAGTGGCGGTCGCACAGACGGCACATCAGCTGAGCGTCGCCGACCACGTCGTACAGCCGGGTCAGGAGCTTGGCGAGGAGGGCGGCGAGGGTCTGCTGCTCGTCGTCGTCGAGGGCGTCCAGCACGTCGGCGAGGGGCGCGCCGCGTGCCCGCAGCAGCTCGCCGGCGACCCGGCGGCCGGCCGCGGTGGGCTGGACGGTCACCATGCGTCCCAGGCCGGGCCGGCGTTCGACGAGTTCGGCGGCCTCCAGGCCGTCGACCATGCGGGCGGCCGCGGACTGGCTGAGCCCCACGCGGCGGCCGAGCTCGGTGACGCTCACCCCGCCGCCCGCCGACAGGACCACCAGCGCGGCGGCACCGCTGGCACTGACACCGGCCGCCCGGGTCGCCCCGGACAGGGCCAGGTCGGTGACGGCCAGAGCGGTCGCCCCCAGCAGGTTCGCCGTCCGCTGCCTATCATGCATGACTCATGCATAACATCCGTCCGTCGCCGCGCGCAACTGGAGCGTGATCGCCTGTCTCCAGCGCGTGATCAGCTCGGGTCGCCGGGCATACCCGGCCGCGTCGGCCTCGTCCGCGGGAGCGCGGGGACTACCCGTCGTGTGGGGACGGCGCGGCGGCCTGGAGTTCGGCGGCGGTCGGCGGGTCGGAGCCGACGCGCGTGCAGGTGATGGCGGCGGCCGTGACGCAGCGGGTGAGCACGCCCGTCAGCTCCTCGGCCGACGACGGCAGCACGAGCCGGTCGCCGGTCGCGGCGCCGGAGGCCAGGGCGTCCAGCAGGGCGGCCTGGAAGGCGTCGCCGGCGCCGACGGTGTCCTTGACCTCGACGGACGGTGCCGGGACGCGCACGTGCGCGTCGGCCGTGAGGGCGAACGCGCCGTCCGCGCCGAGCGTGACGACGACCAGCCGGGCGCCGCGCGCCAGCAGGTCGCGGGCGGCGTGCTCGGCGGTCATGTCCGGGTAGAGCCAGGCCAGGTCCTCGTCGCTGGCCTTGACGACGTCGGCGACCTCGGCGAACCGGTCGCAGGCGGCGCGGTAGGCGGCGCGGTCGCGCTGGACGGCGGGCCGCACGTTGAGGTCGACGGCGACCGCCGTGCCCGGCCGTTCGCGCACCCGGCGGCAGGCGTCCAGCACGTCGGACGCGCCGGGCTCGACCACCAGCGCCAGCGAGCCGGTGTGCAGGACGGCGGTGTCGGCGGGCACGTCCAGCGCCCGCGGATCCCAGGCGGCGAGGAACTCGTACGACGCCGAACCGTCCTCGCCCAGGTAGGCGATGGCCAGCGTGCTGCGCTCGGTGACGCTCGGCGCGCGCCGCACCTCGACGCCGATGGTGTCCAGGTGGGCGCCGATCAGCGCGCCGGGCGGGTCGTCGCCCCAGGTCGTCACGAGGGTGACGGGGCGTTCGAGGCGGTGCAGCCCGACCGCGACGTTCGCCGGGCTGCCGCCGGGCACCGGGAGCACCTGCGCGGCGCCGGCCCTCCAGAGCAGGTCGACGAGCACCTCGCCGACGACGGTCACGCGGCTGCGCATGGTCGTCCTCCGTTCGTGGGTCCCGGCGGGTTGCGGCCGCCGTTGGCAGGCTAGACCGTTCCGCATCCTCTCGCGATCCGAGATAGTTGACATCGACTAATCGGTCGCACATAGTTGTAAGCAACTATTCGCCCGAAGCGGGAGGGGACGAGACATGACGACGGTGAAGACCGCGCTGGTCATCGGGGGCGGGATCGCCGGTCCGGCGGCGGCGATGGCGCTGCGGCGGGCCGGGATCGAGGCGGTCGTGTACGAGGCGTACGCGGAGTCGTCGGCCGACGGCGTCGGCGCCATGCTCGGCATCGCGCCGAACGGCATCGAGGCGCTCCGCATCATCGGCGCCGACGAGGCGGTGCGCGCCGTGGGCCAGCCCGCCCGCAACATGCTCATGACGGACGGTCGCGGCAGGCGGATGGGCGCGTTCCTGGCTCCGCAGGGGCTGCCGCCGGGCGTCGCGCTGTGGCGGACCGACCTGCACCGGGCGCTGCGCGACACCGCCCTCGCGCAGGGCATCACGTTCGAGCACGGCAAGCGCCTGGTCGGCGTCGAGGAGAGGCCCGACGGGATCACCGCGCGGTTCGGCGACGGCACGACCGCGACCGCCGACGTGCTGGTCGGCGCGGACGGCATCCGCTCGACCGTCCGCACCCTCATCGACCCGGACGCCCCCGAGCCCGAGCACGTCCCGCTGCTGAACTTCGGCGCCGCGGCCCGCACGACCGTCCCCGGCGACCCGGAGAACATGTACTTCGTGTTCGGCAGGCGCGCGTTCCTCGGCTACTGGCCGCAGCTCGACGGCACCACCGCCTGGTTCGTCAACCTCCCGCACCGGGCGCGGACCACGACGGCCGAGGCCCGGCGCACGCCCCCGGACGAGTGGCTGCGCCGGCTGCGCGAGGTCGTCGGCGACGAGACGCCCGGCCGCGACCTGCTCGCCCACACCGACCCGGAGGACCTGATCGTGCTCGGCACCATGGGCATCATTCCGAGCGCGTCGCGCTGGTACCGCGACCGGATGGTGCTGGTGGGCGACTCGGTCCACGCGCCGTCCCCCAGCTCGGGGCAGGGCGCGTCACTGGCCGTGGAGAGCGCCGTCCAGCTCGCCCGCTGCCTGCGGGACCTGCCGGACGTGCCGTCGGCGTTCGCCGCCTACGAGCGGCTGCGCCGTCCCCGGGTGGAGAAGATCGCCGCCCGCGCCGCCAAGACCAACGGCACCAAGGCGCTCGGCCCGGTCGGCACCGCGTTCATGCGGCTGTTCATGCCGATCGCGACCCGCACGTTCCTCAGCGGCGAGAAGACCCTCGGACCCGAGCAGCGCTACCGCATCGACTGGGACGCCCCCGCCGACGCCTCGGCGTTGGTGAACTCCGCCTGAATTCTGATCATGCCCCGCTGTGCCGAGGTCGTTCGCCGCGTATCGTCCTGATTGATCGACTTTCGACGGGGATGGGCGGTTCGGTGTCCGGCCCGGGAAGCGAGGACAAATGAAGACGGCGTTCCGGGCCCCGGCCCTTCCCGCGGCGGCGCTCCTGTTCGCGGGGACGGCCCTCGCCGGCGCGACGGCCTTCGTCGGCGTGACGGCCGTTCCGGCGCGGGCCGCGGACGACCCGGCGAAGTCCGCCACCCCCGTCCACTCCGCCACGGTGCTGTTCAAGGGCGGCCGCACGGAGTCGCTGAACGGGATCAGCTACCACTCCTTCCGCATCCCGTCGATCGTGCGCACCAAGGCCGGCACGCTGCTGGCGTTCGCCGAGGGACGCGCGTCCAGCAACAAGGACTGGGGCAACATCAACCTCGTCTACAAGCGCAGCACCGACAACGGCGCGTCGTGGTCGGGCCTGAAGGAGGTCGTCGGCGCGGGGCAGGGAACCTGGGGCAACCCCACCCCGGTCGTCGACATGCAGACCGGCACGATCTGGATGTTCATGTCGTGGAACCCGGCGGGCTACAGCCAGACCGGCGGCTACGACCCCGACACCGGCACCACCACCACACCGATCACCAAGTGGGGCGACCGCCGCACCTACCTGATGCGCAGCACCGACGACGGCCTGTCGTTCAAGGGCCTGGACGGCACGTCCACCCCCACCGACATGACCGAGACGCTCACCCCGAAGAAGAAGGCCAACGGCGCCGAATGGGCGTGGGACGCGATGGGGCCCGGCAACGGCGTCTACACCAGCGAGGGCCACCTGGTCGTCCCCGCCCAGCACCGCAACATCGTCAGCACCGACCACGGCCAGACCTGGCGGGTGCAGAAACTCGGCGAACAGACCGGCGAGGCCACCATCGCCCAGCTCGCCGATGGCACCCTCTACCGCAACGACCGTCCCACCACGTCCACCTGGGAGACCGCCAAGCGCCGCTGGGTGTCACGCGGCAGCGCCACCGGCACGTTCTCCGCCTTCGCCCCCGACGACACCCTGCTCGACCCCAAGTGCGAGGCGTCGGTGCTGCAGTACAACAACGACGCCCCGGCCCGCACCGTCTTCCTCAACCCGGCCAGCACCGTGCAGCGCGCGGACAAGATGCGCGTGCGCATCAGCTATGACAACGCCCGCACCTGGCCCGTCAGCCGCCCCCTCAGCGACGGCCCGCTGCCCGCCGGGGCCGGCACCGAGGGCGGCTACTCCAGCATGGCCAAGACCTCCGACTACCGCATCGCCGCACTGGTCGAGAGCAACCTCGACACCTCCAGCAACGGCACGTCCTACCGCTCGATCATCTTCCGCAAGTTCAACCTCTCCTGGATCCTCAACGGCGGCTAACCCGCTCGCCAGAGGCGGAGTAGGTCGGCGTCGAGTTCGGCCAGGCGGTTGTCGGCCGGATGGTGATGCGTCGGGACGAAACCGGGGACCTCACCGGTGAGCTCCCCGGTCTTGTGGTCCCAGATCCGCAGGCCGTCCGGGGCGGACGAGTACAGGCGGCGGCCGTCGGCGTGCAGGAGCCCCTCCGGCCCGGCGAACCGCGCGATGCGCGTGCCGGACTCGGCGGAGAAGATCTCCACGCCGGGGATCATCGCCTGGTCGTCGCGGCCGATGCCGCTGATCGCGAAACGCGACTCGTCCAGCCAGCACATCGGGACGTTCCAGTTGTACGGCACCAGGCGCAGGTCGCGGACCGACGCCCCGTCCTCGGACTCGTAGACGTTCTCGTGACGCCATGCGTGCGCGTCCCACAGGCGCGGCAGGCCCACGGGAGCCCAGACCCAGCCGTCCGACGCCATCCACCTGCCGTCTGGGGACGGGCACAGCGTGCCGTAGAAGTAGTCGAGGTAGTGCGGTGTGCGCTTCTTGCCGGGGGGCTCGAACTCGCGCGGGGTGACGTTCTCACCGGTGGCGGGGTCGGACAGGTCCACCCGGTTCCACGCCGACCCGTGCGCCAGGAGGATCTGGCCGTCGACGCGCGTGAACGCGGCCGGGAACGGGGTCTGCTCCACGTGGTAGTGGCCGCGGTCCAAGCGCATGGGGGTGCGTCCCGTGGACGTTTCGACGACCGTGCCGTAGCGCCCGAAGTCCACCACGACCGCCGCGTAATCCCCGTCGGGCGAGGCGTGCAGCCGATACCGGGGGGCGTCGCGCGGGGTCCGCCGGGAATCCATGTCCGGCAGCCGGACGTCGCAGGTGCCGATGACCTCGCCGGTGCCGGCGTTCCACCGCACCAGCCGTGAGCCGTCGAGCAGCAGCCATTCCCCGGCGCGGTCGGCGACCGGCGCGACGTCCAGCGGAGCGAACGGCAGCCGCCGCACGTCCACCGACCCGTCGACCGGCTCGGGACGGCGGCGCACCTCCGGCTCCCCGACCACCGCGACCACCGCGTCGTCGTCGGCCCTGTCGACGCAGCCCTCGCAGGCGACGATCAGTTCCGGCCGCCCGTCGGCCTGCCCGCAGTCCGCGCAGCACAGGTCGTACTCCACCCCGACACCGCGCAGCACCCAGACCTTGTCGTGGTCGTCGGCCCGCTCGCCCACCAGGTGCCGACAGAGCCGTCGCTCACCGGCATAGGCGACATGTCCACACGGCAACACGTCCATCCCGCCCAGCCTAGGCGCCGCCCCGCCGCCACCGATCAGAAACCGCCATCGCAGGCCGCCCAGAGCCGACCGTCGCGGCCGATCGGGCGACCGCCGCCGCACACGACCGTCGCGCCCGGAGAGGCGTCACCGGCTGCTGTCCGCTGTGAAGAGCGATGCCGCAGGACGATAGGTCACGTCACGCCCGGCCGCACCGGTGGAGCGACGACCGTCGTCGCCGTTACGGCGAAGGTGTGCTCCGGCCGGTCGGGCGCGTCCGTCGCGGGGCAGGTCAGAGGCGGCCGTTGCGGTGGAGGATGTCGAGGGCGCGGACGGTGGTGTGGCCCCGCCAGTCCAGGACGCCCGCGGGCGAGATCTGGGCGTAGTCGACGATCCAGCCGCCGTCCTCCTGCTGGAGCGAGGCGAGACGGTCCAGGTCGGCGGCGATGACGTCCGGGGCGAACAGCGCGCGTGCCGGACGGTCGGGCAGCGGCGTGAAATCCAGCGGGTGGAGGGTCTCCTCCTCGGTGCCGCCTTCGACGTGCATTCGTCCGTCCTCGGGAATGTGCCGCCGCATGCGGTCAAGGAGTTCGGCGGCCTGCTGCGGGTGCGTGTCGTGCACCGCGTCCAGGAAACGGACGACGAACGCCAGCACGTACGCGTGGGGCGTCTCGTCAAGGGACGAAATCGTGTCCAGGCAGTAGCGGGTGGCGCGCTCCAGCCACGGGTGCCCGGCCACGGCCGGATCGTGGACGGCGACGCGGTGGGCGGCGGCAGCGGTCACCGACGTGATCTGCAACGAGGACACCGTGGGATCGGCGCCCGCCCACCAGGGCGCCGTACCGGCGGTGGTGGACAGCGGCAGAACGAACGGCAGGCCCCCGTCCGGCAGCGTGACCGCCTCCAGCCAGTCGCACAACGCGCCGGCCTGCGGAGCCGTGGCTGGAGCGATGTCCTCGAACACCTCGAAGGCGTGCAGCGCCGCCCCGGGCTGGCTCTCGGGCGCACGCAGGTCCGGCTCCAGCCCCCACCCGTAGCCGCCGTCCGCGTTCCGGTACCCGTCGAGGGCGGCGAGCACGGGGGCGGGATCGCCGGTCTCGGACGTCAGCAAGTCGAAACGGCGGCGGTCCAGGACACGCGCATGCGTGGCCATGAACGCGCCGGCCGCGGAAACATCGATGGTCATGCCAACAGCATGCTCTGGCCGAGGCCGCGAGATCTTGTAGGAAACGGTCACCGTCTGCATGCGATGGGCTCGTGAGCCGGGCCGGGCGGACGTGCCGGTATGGTGCGCGCCGTGTCCGACGAATCGATGCTGAAACGCCTGCGAAGCGATCCGGCGGCCGTCGATCTCCTGGCGGGGGTGTTCGAGTTCGACGTGTCGCGCACCGCTCCCGTCGAGCCGGTGCGGTTGGCCTCGGGCGCGAAGCTCGACGTCATCGCCGGCGACGGCGCGGGAGGCTCCTACTTCCTGTGTGGAGAGGGCGGCCGCCGTCCGGTCCTGTACGCCACGTCCGAAGGTCAGGCCGGCCTGATCGCGGCGGACCTGACGGCCGCCATGGAGTTGATCGTCGGTGCGCCGTTCTGGCGGGACTGCCTGAAGTTCTCGGCGGGCGGGCGGTTGGAGGAGATGCGCTCGGCCGCCCTGCGCTGCGAACCGGAACTCGTTGAGGACACCCCCGATATCGAGGAGCGGCAGGCCCGGCTGCGCGCGACCTTGGGGCTCGGCCGAATCCCGGTGGGGGCGCTGCTTGCGGCGTTGCACGCGGCTGTGACGGCCACGGCACCGGACTTCGTGCTGCTCGGCCCAGAGGGTGATGAGTACGAATCGCTGTGCAACACCTTCCGGGTCAGCGACAACCCCGCCTGGCGCTGACGCTCGTGAACGGGCCTCGGCGGCCGGGTGCGGGCCGACCGGCCGGCCGAGGCCGTGTACGTGCTGCGGACGGGTCGTTCGCCCCCTCGGGCGGTCAGGGCTTCCGGGCCACGCCGCCGAACGAGTCGATCGGCTGGAGGTTCTCGATCTGGGGGAAGTCGGGACGCCACAGTGGCGTGGAGACGACGCCCGGTTCCACCAGTTCCAGGCCCTCGAACAGGGACTCGATGAACTCGGGCGTCCGGGCGTGGTACGGCACCGTCCCGGCCTCGGCGCACAGCCGCAGCGCCTCGCCGCGGGCGGTGGCCTCGGCGGGCGTCCACTCGTCGACGCCCAGCACGTTGGTGCCGTCGTTGACGGACACGTAGCTGCCGGACGGCAACGCGTCGACCAGGCGCCGCACGACGCCCCGGGGGTCGTCCTCGTCGGGCACGTTGCCGACGATGCCGAGCAGCAGCAACCCGATCGGCTTGGTGAAGTCGAGAACGGCCCCCGCCTGCTCGATGATCGTCTCGGGACTGCGGATGTCGGCCTCCAGGTAGGCGCACTCGCCCTCCGGGACGCTGGTCAGCAGCGCGCGGGCGTGCGCCACGACGAGCGGGTCGTTGTCGACGTACACGACCCGGCTCTCGGGGGCGTCCCGCTGGGCCACCTCGTGGGTGTTGTCGACCGCCGGAAGCCCGGTGCCGATGTCGAGGAACTGCCGGATGCCCTGGCCGGTCATGAAGTGCACCACCCGGACCAGGAAGGCACGCGACTGCCGGGCGACGTCGGCGATCTCCGGATACACCTCCATGATCTTGTCGCCGACCTCGCGGTCGACCGGGTAGTTGTCCTTTCCGCCGAGCCAGTGGTTCCACAGCCGGGCCTGGTGGGGCCGCGTGATGTCGATGGGAGCGGCGGACCTGGACGACGACGTGCTGTTGTCGGTCATGACGACCTTTCGGACTCCGTGACAACCCTCGACAGTCACCGTAATTCGGGGCCGAAGTGGCGGAGAAGGGCAAACCGAAGATCGTCCACCATCGGCCGCGCCATCACCCGGGACGCCCTGCCGAGGTCAGACCCGCGGACCGGTGTAGCGCAGGATCCACAGCCCCTGGTTCTTGTCGGAGATGTAGATGTAGCCACGGCGGTCCACGACGACGTCCTCGGTCTGCAGGACCAGGTCGCCCTCGGGCATGGGGCCGTACCGGCGTGTCGGCTCCGGTGGGACGAAGTAGCCGACCTCGCGCGGCAGCCGCACGTTCGACACGTCGTACACACGCAGCCCCGCGTTGAAGTGCGCGATGTAGAACAGGTCGCCCTGCCGCTGCACGTCGGGATGGTGCTGGTGGTGGTTGATGTTGTGCGGACCGCTCCAGCCGCCCCGCGTGGCGAAGTCGTCGTAGGGGGCGTCGTCCGGCGGCACCGGCGAGGGGAACGTCGACAGCAGCCAGGGCTCGGCCGGGTCGGAGATGTCGATGATGGACGCGTGCGGCGCGGGCCCCTTCCCGTACGACACGTCCTCGGAGTTGGCGAACGCGATCCCGCGTCCCGGCAACGGCAGGACGCCGTGCACACCGAACCGCGAATGGAACGGCGGACTGAAACTGAGCCCCCCTACGCGCCGGGGACGAGACACATCGGAGATGTCCAGCACCACCAGCCCCGCCCCGCCATAGGGCAGGTAGACGTGGTTCCCCACCGGGTACGCCGGGCCGTGCAGGGAGACGTCACCGGCAGTGCCGCAACAGAACCCGTGCGAGTGCGGACGTTCGGTCGTCTTCTCCTTGGGCTCGCCGTCCTTCTGCCCCGGCACCCACCAGCGCCCCACCTCGCGTGGACGCGACCGGTCGGCGATGTCGAGGATGACGTAGATGTTGCCGGTGAAGCCCTCCAGCCCGGCGGCCAGGTGGACGTAGCGTCCGCCCGGATACAGGTTGCGGTGCGTGCCCGTCCCCCCGGTGCGGTAGTGGCTGAGGCGGCGCGGCCGGACGGGATCCTCGATGTCCCAGATGTAGAGCCCGTCCTCGAAGTCGGCCGACGGGTCGCCGCCGAAGTTCGGGAAGACCTTCTCCAGCGCGGTCACCATCGTGTCGCCGTGCAGGTCCACCTGGAGCGTCCAGGTGTCGGCCGGCCCCGGGACGAACGCCACGACCTCCGGGCGACGCGGGTCGGTGACGTCCACGACACTCCACCCGCTGTGCCAGAAATGCCCGGTGTAGAGGTACCAGCGCCCCTTCACCTCCCGGATCGCCATCTTGAACGCGGGCCGATGGTCCAGATCGCTGTAGCCGACCGCCTCCACGTTGTGCGCGTACGCTCCACGCGGCGGCCGCGCCGTCCTCTCGGCCGCCGCCGCGCTCCGCGGGCCCCCGAGCGCCGCGGCCCCCGCCGCGGCGCCGGCCGCGCCCGCCAGCGAGGCCCGCAGGGCGTCACGCCGTCCGATCCCTTCGGATGTCATTCCGCTCCCTTCGGCGTCGTCGACGCCCATCCAAGAAGGGACGACATAAAGAAGATCGAAATCCGGGGCGCTTGCTCGTCCGCCCGGGGGATCCCGGATCCCTCACACGAGCGAAGTGCCCCCGCGTACCGGACGCCTACGCTGGCAACGCTTCGTCGACCAGGGGAGGCGCCCGTGCGCTCCAGCCCTTCCCGGATGCGGCGCCCTCCTGCAGGATGGCGCCGTACACCGCGGCGATACCCGCACCCCACTCCCCGAACCCCGGAGAGCCTCTGGCTTCGCATGCAGGGGCGTACGCGCCGGCCAGTGTCCTCACAGGCGTGGGACGTCCCAGAGACGTGCGAACAGGTGCGGTGGTGTATGCGCCCTGAGGGGCTCATGGCGGCGGCTGTGCGAATCTCGAGAAAGGTGGGTAGACGATGGGCTTGCGTGTGCCGCTGGGCCTAAGCGTGTCCCGGACCGATGCCGCCGTGGGGGCCGTCGTCATCCTGCTGACGGTCACGCCCGCGTTCGTCCCGCACGTGCAGCCGTGGTGGGTGGTGACGCTGGCGGTCCTCACGTCCGTGCCGGTGCTGTGGCGGAACAGGGCGATGTTCGCCGTGGGCGCCGTGGTGGGGGGCGCGATGATGACGCTCGCGCTCACCTACAAGGTGCTGCCCGACCCGCCTCTGCTGCTCCTGCCGTACGGGGTCCTGGTCTGCGTCTTCACGTTCGCGGCCCGCACGATGCCCCTGGTGCCGCGCGCGGTCAGCACCGCCGCCCTCGTCATCGGCGTGGTGGTGTCACTCGTCGTCCCGCACGAGAACCTGGAGACGTCCCGCTACCTGGTCACCGCGGTCGTCGCCGCGTACGCGCTCGGGCTGGGCCGACGCGCCAGGCGCTCCGCCGAGGCCGCAAAACGCTCGGCGGAGGCGGCCGAACGCGCGGCACGGCTCGCCGAACGTGAGCGGGAACGCCGCCTCGTCGAGGAACGCGCCGCCGCCGTGGAACGCGAACGCACCCGCATCGCCCGCGACATGCACGACATCCTCACCCACTCGGTCGGGCTCATGGTCGTACAGGCCGAAGCCGGGCCGCTGGTCGTCCGCGACCGCCCGGCGCAGGCCGAGGCGGCGTTCGAGGCCATCGCGGAGACAGGACGCGACGCCATCGCCCAGCTCCGCCTCATCCTCGGCTCCCTGCGCGGCAACCCCGAAGGCAAGCCGCCCGTCCCACCTGCCCGGGCCGCATCCGGACCGGCACTGGCGCAGCAGCCTGCCCCGACCACGCAACGAACGTCCTCCGCTACGTCCCCGCGCACGGCGCCGGCCACCACGCAGCACGCGACCTCCGCCAGAACCCAGCGCGCCGCCGTGATGCCCGGGCTGGACGGTATTCCGTCCCTGATCACCAACGCCCGCCGGGCGGGCCTGGACGCCGAACTGGAAACGCTCGGCGAGCCCTCGAAGGTCCCGTCCGACGTGGGCGTCGCCGCGTACCGCATCGTCCAAGAGGCGCTCACCAACACCATCCGGCACTCCGGCGCGCAATCCGTGCGCGTACGGCTCAGCTGGTCGCCCACCGTTCTGGAGCTCACCGTGACCGACGACGGCCCAGGCGCCGACGAGGAACCCCGCGAGGGACACGGCATCATCGGAATGCGCGAACGGGTGGCGGCCTGCGGCGGCACCCTGGACGTGCGCCGAGGACGACCGGGTTTCGTCGTCACCGCAAGACTGCCGATCGGATGAAGGCCGACATGCTCCGCGTACTCATCGCCGACGACCAGGACCTCTTCCGCGGCGGCTTCGCCATGATCCTCAACGCGCACGACGACATCACCGTGGTCGGCGAGGCCGCCGACGGCGCCGAGGCGATCGCCAAGGCCGTCGAACTGGAACCCGACCTGGTGCTCATGGACATCCGCATGCCCGGCGTGGACGGCGTCGAGGCCACCGCCGAGGTGTGCCGCCGCACCACCGCCAAGGTTCTGGTGCTGACCATGTACGACGTCGACGAGTACGTGTACGAGGCGCTGCGCGCGGGAGCCAGCGGCTTCCTCCTCAAGGACGTGCGGCGCGACGACCTGGTGCGCGCCGTCCGGCAGGTGGCCGGGGGCGAGTCGCTGCTGGCCCCGAGCATCACCCGCCGGCTGATCGCCGACCTGGTCGGCCGGGGCCGCGCCCGCCCCGGGCTGAGCCGCCGCCTGGCCGAGCTGACCGAACGAGAAGTCGACACCCTCCGGCAACTGGCGAGGGGCCGCTCCAACGCCGAGATCGCCGCGGAACTGGTGGTCAGCGAGCACACCGTCAAGACCCACGTGAGCAACGTGCTGACCAAGCTGGGCCTGCGCGACCGCGCACAAGCCGTCGTCTTCGCCTACGAGTCCGGCCTCGTGGTCCCCGGCGACGCCTGATCTCCCTCACGCGAGGGAGACGCACATCGCCCTTCCCGGCGATCCGGCCGAGCACCCCGAAGCCCGAACCTCGCAGCAGCCTTCGAACACAGGAGACTGCTCATGCGAAAAACCGCCGCACTCGCAGCGGCCGCCGCCCTGCTGCTGACGTCCGCATGCTCGGCGTCGGCAACGTCCGTCGCCGCGTCGAGTCACGCGTCATGCGAGACGACGACGACCCTCGGCAAGATCAGCGGCGCCGCCCGCAACGGCCTCTGCGTCTTCCGCGGAATCCCCTACGCGGCACCGCCGACCGGAGACCGCCGCTTCCGCCCACCCCAGCCGGTCGCCTCCTGGCGCGGAAAGACGCTCCAGGCCACCAACGACAAGGCCGTCTGCCCGCAGGACCGCGACGGCCTCTCCGAGGACTATCCGGACGACCGCTCCGTCTACACCGACGAGGACTGCCTCTACCTCAACGTGTGGACGCCGCGTCCCGACCAGCGCAAACGGCCCGTCATCGTGTTCGTCCACGGCGGCGCCGCCCGTTTCGGCACCGCCAACGAGCCCCGCTACGACGGCTCGCAGCTCGCCACCCGCGGCGACGCGGTCGTCGTCTCCCTCAACTACCGGCTCGGCATGCTCGGCTGGACGGAACTGGGCGACCTCGACCCCTCCTACCGCGGCTCCGGCAACAACGGCCTGCGCGACCAGATCGCCGCCCTGACCTGGGTGCGCGACCACGTGGCCGACTTCGGCGGCGACCCCGCGAACATCACCGCCGTCGGCGAATCGGCGGGCGCGTTCTCCCTCAGCGCCATGCTCGCCACCGCCCACCCCGAGCGGCTGTTCCGCCGCGTCGTCCTCCAGAGCGGCAGCGGCGCGCTCGTCCAGTCCGCCGCGTACAAGCGCCGGATGGCCGCGACCCTCCCCGTCAAATCCATCGAGGAGCTGCGACGCATGCCGGTCGCCCGGCTCCTCGAGATGCAGGAGAAGACGATCGAAACCGCCTCACCAGGCGTCCTCGGCGCCCTGCACTTCGGCCCGTACGTCGACGGCACGCTCGTCCGCGGCCCGGTGACCGAGCGCGTCGCCGCCGGCAACGCCCGCCGCGTCGACATCCTGCTCGGCACCACCCAGGACGAAATGAACTTCTTCGGCCAGCTGGGCCCCGACGCCATGCGCGCGATCGCCGCCCAGTACCAAGACGTCTTCTTCCCCCGCGAACTCGCCGCGCGCCGCGAACAGATGACGTCCGTCTACCGCAGGGGACGCTCCCCGCTCGACGCCTCCCTCGCGATGTTCACCGACCAGGGAATGCGCGTCCCCGCCCTCCGCCTGGCCGAGGCCCAGAGCCGGTGGCGCCCCACCTACGTCTACGAGTTCGGCTGGCGTCCCCCGTCCGGCTTCGGAGCCGTGCACACGATCGAACTGCCCTTCATGTTCGGCACGTTCCGCTTCAACGGCATCCTCGGCGGCGCCGAAGGCTTCGCCGCCGACCGCGCCCGCCTCACCACACTCTCCGATCAGATGCTCGACGCCTGGACGACCTTCGCTCGCACCGGCACCCCGAACAAGGGACACGCCCCCCACCGCAGCCAGGCGTCCGCCCGCCCGTACTGGCCCGCGTACCGAGCACCACAACGCGCGACGATGATGTGGAACACCTCGTCGACCATCGCGAACGACCCACGCGGCAACGAACGAGCCCTCTGGAACGGCTACACCTTCCCCCCGTTCGACCTGCCCTGACACCCCTCCAGGCCGCGCTCTGGTGACGCCCACGCCGCCGTGACCGCACGATGCGTGGCGCCCTGAGCAGGCATCTGAGGCAGTGCTCCCACGCCACGTCGTAGGCGTACCTCGGCCGCGCTCAGCCCTCCGCCTGGCGTGCCGGGCCGGGCCGCCGGCTACTCCCACCCGGCGGCCCAGCCCGGCGATCAACGAACACCGCACCGTTTGGCCGACCACGGCGTCCGCCGAGTTCAGAGCCGCGCCCCCAGGTCCGCCCCGTTCTTGGGACGCAGGAACTCCGAGGACCGAATCGACCCGTCCGCATTCCGCGGCCCGGTGATGACCGAGGCGTCCGTGCTCACCAACGACGCGTCGTTCCAGGTGCCGCCCAGGTTCCACGAGTTGCCGCTGCCGCCCGAGTTCGACCCCAGCGAAACGGCCGTGCCGTTGCTCGCCGACAGGTTCCTCGTCAGCGTCGAGTCCGAGTCGGCGAAGTCGAAGCCGTTGCCGGGGTTCTTCCAGGCCGTGCTGCGCTCGATCGTCAGAGAGCCCGGGTTCCCGTTGTCGATGAACCCGGCCACGGCGTTCTGCCAGGCCATGCTGTTGCGGACGATGTGATTCGCCGCCGGATCCGGGTCGCCGCCGCCCATCTTGAACCCGTTGCCGTCACCGGTGTAGTCGGGCAGGTTCCACCGATTGAACCCGTTACCGTACGCGACACTGCCTTCTATCCGGATCGGCGACAGGAACTCCCACGCGTCGAACCCGTCGTCGGAGTTGTTCCACAACCTGGCGCCGCGCACGACGTTCCCCGTGCCCGACCCCTCCTTGATGGCCAGGCCGTCCGCGCTCTCCCCGTTCTTGCGCGGATCCCGGTTCCCGTAACTGTCCAGGTTGATGATCTGGTTGTTGCCGGACGAGCCCTGCAGGTGCAGCCCGCTCTCGTAGTTGTCCCTGGTCGTGAGCCGCTCGAACACATTGTTGCCGGCGTCCAGCCCGAAGATCCCGTACGGCCCGTGGACGATCTCCAGCCCGACGACCCGCCAGTAGTGGCCCTCGATGTGCAGCGCGCCCCGCTGCGCCCCGCGGAATGCTCGACCCCACCGCACCAGGCGTGTACGGCATGTTCTCCCCGTCGATGACGACCCGCTCACTGCCGTAGGCCGTCAACGTGATCGGGGCACTCGCCGACCCGTTCTTGTTCAACTGGACGTTGGCGCTGGGCGCGTACGTCCCACCCCGGACGTAGATGGTCGTCCCCGCCTGCGCCAGGTCGACCGCCTTCTGAATCGTCGCCAACGGCTGGGCCTGCGTCCCCGGATTACCGTCACTCCCATTGGTCGCCACATACAACTCACTCGCCGCCTGCGCGGACGTCGCCCCCACCGAGACGACCCCCACCGCCGCCGCCGCGAGCACCGACCCCATCACGCCGACGCACCGGAGAAACGCCATGCTCCACCTCTCCGCGTTTGGTACGGGCGCCCCAGGCTAAGGAAAGCGCTTTCCAGAGACAAGCCCCGTTTTCACACCCATTCACACACGCCCCCGCCACCTGCCCCCGGAAGCAGCCCAAGCCACCCCCACCCGCCCGCCGCCCCGCCCCCGACCCTCCGCGGCCCGGCAGCCACCCGCGGCCCGCCACAGGCGCCGGCTTTCCAGAAGATGTTGCGCAGCCCAAGGACCGGCAACCTCACTCGCAAGTACGAGCGCCGCGCAACCACCCGCCGCAGACCTCTTCAGTCGATCCGCCCAGCGGTGGAGCCCGAACACGTTCTCCACACCCCAACGACGCACTTTCTGTGGACCTTGGCGAGCCCGCCCATCCCCGCTGGACGACAGATGCCAAGACCTGGCAGCGGAGCGACACGTCCAGAAACAGCCCTCAAGGCCGGTGCTACCCCTGGACGCGCGCCCCGGCGTCGCAGCGCTCCGAACCTCAGCCCCAGGTCGTGCCCGCGGGCTCCTTGATCGTCGTGTTGATCCGGTTGAAGAAGTTCGTCGTCGCGATCACCAGGATGAGCGCCGCCAACTGTTTCTCGTCGAAGTGGTCGGCCACCTCGTCCCACAGCTCGTCCGGGACGGACTCATGCGACCGGTCCGCCAGCCGCGTGGCGGCCTCCGTCTACTTCAGCGCCGCCCGCTCCGCGTCGCTGAAGAACGGCGCCTCCCGCCACGCCACCACCGCCGCGATCCGCTCCTCGCTCTCGCCAGCCTTTCTCATGTTGATCACGTGTGCGTGCACGCACGCACTGCACCCGTTGATCTGGCTGGCCCGCAGTCCCACGATCTCCTGCAGCCCCTGCGAGAGCCCACCCTGATCGACCGCCTTCAACAGACTCCCGGCGCCCTTCATCGCCTCCGGCAGCACGTAGGCGGCATTCGTCATCCGGGTCACCACAGCCACTCTCCTCAGGTCTCCTGCAGCCGCCCGCCTCAACCGAACGACTGTCACCTCTCCCTGACGAATCACCTCCACTCGATGTGACGACCCCACCCAAAGACCCAGATGTCCTCCTGAGCTGCTGCAGAGACAGCCATGACGCACCTCAGATACCGGGAAGCCGCCGTACGGCACCCAACGTCGCGCGCTTCCCACCTCGCCCGTGCCAGGCATCAGCCCCGCTGCCCAAGCCCCAGTGCCCAGCGAAAGCAAAGGACAGGTGCCCAGGTCTGCGATGTACGGCAACAGCGATCCAAGGCGTCCACAAGTGCAGCTCCCCGAACGTCGGCGGCATCAACGCTTCTAGGGAGCCGTGCGACATCCGCCCGGGCGACCGGCCGGGCCGAAGCCGCCAGCGACACAGTCCACCTAACGGAAGAAATTGTCCCAACTCAGGCATAGCATCGCCCGCATGAGACTCTCGGCGATCACCCGTGAGGCCGTCCTGGACGCCATCGCCGAATGTGACCGACTGGGCCGGGAGCGCTTCCTCGACCAGTACGGCTACGACCCCGCCCGTAGCTACTGGCTGCGCCACAACGGCACGTACTACGACTCCAAGGCCATCGTCGGTGTGGCGTACCGCCACGTCTCCGGCAACCCCCTCGCGGCCGCCGACTTCTCCGGCGGCCAGCAAACCGTCGGCCGCCTCCTCACCAAGCTCGGCTTCGAGGTGATCGTGGACCAACCCTCCACGCCGCATCAACGACTACTCACGGCCGTGAAAGGGCTGCGCGTCGCCGGCACTCCGGACGGCCCCGCCCGACACCAGCCCCTCACCCTTCTCTGGGCCCTGGGCCGCGCCGCCCACCGCCGCCCCCGTTTGGTGACCTGGGAGAACAGCCACACGGAACTGCGTGGCCTGCTCCGCGAATACGGTCGGGCGAGCTCAAGACCAAGACCGGAATTCCCCTGGCTGGCTTTGGCGCGCACCGAGCTGTGGGAGCTTCACGGCCACACCGGCGACATCCCTCCCGCAAGCGGCGAGCCGATCAAGTGGATGGAAGCGCACAACCCCCACGGCGGCCTCACAACCTGGGCCTACGAACTCGTCGCCACCTCCGAGACAGCCCGCGCCGCCGTCATCGACGAGCTAGGCCATCGCTTCTGGGACGGACCCTGCCCCGACCAACTCCTCAAGGACGTCGGTCTCCTGCCAACAGGCCCCGTCCGTCCACCAGCACAGCCACCAAGCCCCGTCGAAGAGTACCTACGCCTCTGCCGAAAGATCGAAGCCGCCGAAGCCCGTGGCGACCACAACCGCACGACAAGCAACACTCGCACGCAGCCCGTCAGATCCGACGACTCGCGGCGAGCAGTCCTCCTCCGCAGCAACGGCCGCTGCGAGAACCCCCTCTGCACCGGCCAACCCGACGACGTCACCGACTCCGGCGATCCCATCCTCGAGATCGACCACATCGACGACCGCGCCAACTGGGGCCGCGACCACCCCGAACACATGATCGCCCTCTGCCCCAACTGCCACGCCATCAAGACCCGTGGTCGGACCAGCGGACAGCTTCGTGAACTTCTCCGAATCGAGGCCCGAGCGCGCCACAGCACTTGGATTTCGCACGTTGCCAACGGCTAAACAGAACCCTCTAGCCCGCCAGGGTGCTGCGACAGGTCCTCGGCTGCACTCCATGCTGGCCAGATTGACTGGGTTGGGCGGCATGAGGCTTCTGCACCCTATGTCCATTGTGGTTTAGAGTGCCGGGCATGGTGGCTGCGCAGATAGTGCCCGGGCAGGTCAAGACTCGGGCAGAGCTCAAGGTGCTGTTCGGAGGAGGTACTCAGGGAGGGATTTGTCCATCGGCTACGACGGCGAATGTGCTGGTCTTCACGGACCCAAAGGTCGGGGAAGCCCTGGGGTACCACGATGGGTGGTTGGCGGAGGAAGACGAGTACGGACCGGTGTTTGAGTACACAGGGCACGGTCCGGGTGATCAGACCTTCGTTGGGCGACACGGCACAGGGAACCGGGCGATCTTGCATCATGTCGACGATGGCCGGGCGCTGCGGCTGTTTAAAGCGGTGGGGAAGGTTCCCGGCAGCGGCACCAAGCGTCAGCGCTACCTCGGACAGTTCGAACTAGACAGCATCCAGCCCTACGTGATGCGTGAGGCGTTGAACGACAAGGGCATCATGCGGCGGGTGATTGTGTTCCGCCTGCGGCCCGTTGGGCAGGAGTTTGAGCGGCGGAACGAGGACGTGATCCCGCCGGCACCGGAAACGAAGGCGGTCGCTGTTGCGGCCGAGGTGACCAACAGCGCGGTCGTGGAGCCTGAGACAAACAAGAAGACCAAGAGCTCTCGGTCAGCAGCCCCGAAAACGGTGGCGGAGCGGCGTGAGGCTGAGCTGGCGGATAAGTTCCAGGCCTTCATGGGCGCCAGAGGGCGCAAGTTGGCGCGGTTCCAGATCAAGGTGAAGGGCCTGACAAGCACCCTGCTGACCGACCTGTACGACGAGCAGGCGCACGTGCTCTATGAACTAAAGGGCGCCAGCACACGGGAGGCGGTGCGGATGGCGATCGGTCAGCTGCTCGACTACAGCAGGCACGTCAAGCCCGCTGGACCCCAGCTGGCGGTGCTCTTGCCGGAGGAACCCCATGACGATTTGCGTGCTCTGCTGGAGTCGCTCGAAATTGCTCTCGCCTACTGGGACGGCAAGACCTTCGTCGGCGTTCCCGGCCTCAATGCTTCCAATTGATCACGTGACGAAAACGTCAAAACGAATTCTTCTGGAGGGGAATGCCGGCGGCGATCCGGCGGGGATACCCTAGCTCAGGGGTCGTGTAATCGCCTGGTCAGAGATCTCACATTGAATCTCATCTGCTCTGAGGGGCGGACCCCGGCCGACTGCTGCGTTGGGGGCCCGAGCAAGTCGCATGTGCGGGCTGGAGGCGCAACGGTGTACCCGTGTGGTCGTGTTGTGGCTACATCTGGGGTTGCAAGGGTGCTGGGGAGGGTTACGGCCGGAGCCGGATGCCGGGGTGATCATGGGCGGGAGAGGGTCGGCTCATGCGAATCCTCACTGTTTCCGCTCTCACTGTCTCTCTGCTGGCCACTGGTACCGCGGTCGCGGAGGCTCGGACTGTGCACGCCGCCGTGCCGCAGGCTCGGTTCTCCGCGATCACTGTCGCGCCCGGTGGGTTCACGGCCCCGGCCGTGGTGCCGCAGGACGCCACGTCGTTCCGGGTGACCACAACCGATCCCGACGGCGCCTACATCGGGCTGATCGGGCTGCGGGAGGGGGTGTCGCTCCAGCGCTACCTGGCGGATCTGGAACAGGCCTACGACGACACCGACCGCGAAGCGGCCATGGCCGGGTCGCGGGCCGTCGAGCGTGACGCGGTGATGTACGGCGGCGCGGCGGTGCTGCCCGATGTTTCCGTCACCTTCACTCCCAGGCTGCGGCCCGGCACGTACTACCTGATCGACTTCAAGGACGTCGGCTCTCCCGGCTTGGCGGACAAGGTGCGCAAGCTGCGCGTCGTCGGCGGGCACGGTGGTGCGGCCGTGCCCCGCGCCGAGGCGGAGATCGTGCAGGTGCAGACTGTGGACGGGCCCCGCTTCCGCGCCCCGGCAGAGTTGCGGGCCGGCGCCGCGGTGCGGGTGACCAACCATTCCCGTCAGTTCAATGAGGCGATCTTCATGCCAGTGCGCGAGGGGACGACCCGCGCGCAAGTCGGCGCCTTCTTTGCCGCCATGGAGGGCGGGCCGGCGGCTCCGTACCCGTTCGTCGCCGGTCCTGTGGGGATGGTGCCGCTGTCGCCGGGCCGTTCCACCGTCATCTCCGCTGCGCTGCGTCCGGGCACGTACGCGCTGGTGACCTGGATGACCGACTACCGCACGGGTCGCATGCACGCGGCCCAGGGCATGCACGAGATCATCACCGTGAAGTGATCTGAGGCGGTGGAAGAGCAGGGCCTTGTGGCCGTCGTCCGTGTCATTCGAAGGTCATGGGTTCGCCGCGCTTGAACCGGCGGTATTGCGTGCTGGTGGTGGTCAGGGGCATCAGTGGCCACACCGTCAGCTGGCCTGTGATCCGATCGACGACCAGGACGCGTTCGGTGCTCGGCTCGGGCAGGGCCGGGGGAGCGGGCAGAGCCGTGTGGACGTGGCGAGCCAGGAAGCCTTCGGGGAAGGGTTGGATCGAGATCAACGGCTCTTCCTCCCCGCTTTCCTTGAAGTGGCTACGGGCGCGTCGCCATGCTTCGGCGGCATCGATGGTGGCCAGGCGCAGGCCAACGTGGTGGACGGTACGGGGCATGTCGAACATGTTCTGAGATGTGGTGGTCGGGGATTCGCGGTTGCGGGTCTCTATGGGGTGAGCCGGAAGGGGTGCCCGGTCGGATGAGAATGCGACCGGGCACCCCTCGGCAGTGGGCTGGTTGTGCGGCGCTGTCGGCGAGAGGCGTGGACGGCCGGTGAGCTCAACGCGGGCCTGGTGCGCGGGCCGCCGTGTGTTGTTCGTGGTAGTGCAGGACGGACTCGGTGACCGACTCCAGGTCGAAGAACGGGCGGCGGATACGGTCGGCGTCGCCTGGCTTGAAGGCGAAGGCTTGGGGCTCTATCCACACGTTCAGGTCCGGTGGGACGCGGAGTAGGTAGACGCCGTTGAGACCGCCATTGAGATCGAGGGGTATGCCGCGCGCTGTGAGGAAGTTGGCCAGTCGGCGAGCCGCCTGAGCGGGGGTGACGTCGGCCGCGTAGGGCCTGAGCCAGTTGGACGGGAGGGCCAGCGCGCAGTGGACGGCCTTGCCCGGTGTCGGTGACGGGGCGAGGCGGGCGCGGGTGAGGTGGACGTCCCAGCCTTCCGTCACTGCGGAAACGATCGTGAGGCCGTTGCCGTGCTCCTCGAACGCGTCGCTGTCCTTGCGGCCGTTCTTCCATCGTCGGCAGGCGTCGAAGATTGATACGACCAGTTGCGGCTTCGGGCACATGCGCGCGTACGTCCACAACTCCATGGTCATTCGCGACTGGGGCGACCCTCCGTAGGCGGCGTGGACGAGGGCGTTGGTCGCCAGTTCGCTGACGGCGAGGGCTGCCGCGTCGATCAGGTCTTCGGGCAGGCCGGCGGAGACGAGCGTGGAGGTGAGCAGCGACCTTGCCATCCCCGCGCAACTGGCGTCGACGGGCAACTGCCAGGCGCGGGCACCCCCGTCCTGCAGGGCGTGGTGGAGGGGGACGGTCATCGCGGGCGTCTCCCCGTGGAGAACGCGACGGCGCTCGCCGGCCGCAGGTTGTGGGTGCTGGGCAGCGGAAGTAGGCGGCGCAGCATCGTCCGGAGCGTCGTACGGCGGCGTGGCTTCTCGTGGCGTCCGCAGGCCGGTGCCGTCTGCTGCCGGTATGCGTGAGTCGGAGGCGGAGCGCTTCGCCATTGCGGTTGGCGCCGAGGCGTGGGGAGCTGCGGTCGCAGGGACGGTGGTCGGCCGCTTTCGCGAGTCATGGTGGCGAGTTGGCGGCTCAGCTCGGTTGGGTGCTCCGCGCTGATGAGGTGGTGGCGTCCGCTTCGGTCAAGCGCCAGCGCCCAGTATTCGCCCGTGAAGTCGCCGTACCAGATGGGGGTTTCCGGGAAGCGAGTCCGGAGTTTGGCCACTTCCTGGTCAGGGTCCAGGACGGCCACGCCCCATGGGGGCGCGGCCGCTACGACACCCATGAGACGCCTCCGCGCGAGGACGCGGCGCGCCGCGAGATCCTGCGGGTGGCGACAGGCTCCGCCGGACTGGCGCAGCTCTTCGTAGGATTGCCCATGGATTGAACCTCCAGAGTTCGATCAAGGCCCCGGCCGGTGATGCCGCACCGCGTCCGGGGCCGCCCTAGTCAGAGGTCAGCGCTTCTAGGCCAAGTCCCGCTGTCCCTGAGGGCGGATACATCGCGTTGCTCCCTGGCTGCCTATTTGTCGGATTTCTGTCGGCCTCAATGCGCTCCGGTCGTCCTGGATCTGTGACCTTGCGCGTACGGTGCGTCATCAACGCTCACTCATAGTCCTAGGGGTGCAACGACGACGCAAGTCTTCTCTGCAAATTTTTCAGAGGTGTGGCAACGTACTGCGCTAGGTTGATGTCACTCCGTAGCGGGTGGACTATCCAGGCCGACAGATGGAGCTATCGATGGCTGAGCGATCGCCGAACATTCGCGAACGCCGACTCGTCACCGAGATCAAGAAGGCGAGGGAGGCCGCAGGATTGACGCTCGTCGAGGTCAACAAGCGTCTGGGCTGGTCGATCAGCATGCTCAGCCGTATCGAGACCCACAAGCGAAGAATCAAGGCGGGGGAACTCGCTGAGCTGTTGGATCTCTACGGCGTCAAGGGTGAGCGCCGTGAACGTCTGTTGAGCCTTGCTCGTTCATCGCGTGAGACCGGGTGGTGGGACACGTACGCTGGCGCACTGTCTTCCGAACTCACCAACTACTTGAGTCTGGAGGCTGAGGCTGCGGGCCTCGACTGCTACGAGTCGATGGTCTTCCACGGGCTCCTGCAGACGCCGGAGTACGCGGAACGCGTCATACGCAGCGGACTGATGTCGTTGGCACCTCCGCAGGAGGTCGCCCGCCGTGTCGAGGTACGTATGAACCGACAGGAACTCCTAACCCGAGACGAGTCCTTCTCGCTCTGGACGGTCATTGACGAATCCGTGCTGAGCCGCATGATCGGCGGTCCTGAAGTCATGCGCGCCCAGTTGGAGAAGGTCGCCGAGGTCGCGCAGCGACCCAACGTCACCATCCAGGTACTGCACACCCGTCCCGAAGCCCATCCCGCTCTCTCGGGCACCTTCTCGATCATGAAGTTCCCTGGCAAGTACGACGCGGACGTCGTCTACGTGGAGACCATGACCGGCAGTCTGTATGTAGAGGATGAAAGCGACGTTCACCGCTATAACCTGGCGTTCAACCAACTACGTGCCATAGCGCTTGGCCCGGACGAGTCCGTAGAGCTCATCACCGAGTCGGCTGAACGGCTGTGACAGCGAAGGAGACGCGGATGACCGCACCTGACCTTTACCGCGCCAGATGGCGCAAGAGCCGCCGCAGCGAGGGTTCCAATGCCTGCGTCGAGGTAGCTGGCGCACACCAGGCGATCGCAGTACGGGACTCGAAGGATCCGGAGGGTCCTCATCTCGTGCTGACGCGGAGTGCCTGGCAGGGGCTGGTTCGTCAGGCCCGCGGCGGGGCGCTTGACCTCTGAAGGGGAGCGTGGAGTGACCGGTAGCCGGTCGCAAGGCGCACGCTCCCTCAAGGTGGTTGATGCGGTGGCGTGGGGTGGCGCGATGTGGAGTCGGTTTGCGTGGTGTGGGCCGTCTCGTCGGGGGCGTGGCGCCAGGGGGTGGTGATCTCCTTGATGCGGGCTGGCTCAGGTCGTCTTTGGTGGCTGGCTGATTGCTTCGGTGACGGCGTCCCACTCGTCGGGGCGGGACATCCAGCGGTTGACTGGGAGTTTCTTGCGCTTGCCGTCTGCCTGGACCAGGACGATTCGTCGTCCATCCACGATGAGGGTGTCGTCGCTCGTCCCCTGGAAGGAGCGGCGGGTGCCGATCGGGGCGATCACCTCCAACGTCCGGGTGTGCGTGGTGTAGGTGAAGTACGTGCGGGTCAGGAGGAGTGCGCCGAGCACGATGAACAGCGCACCGAGCACCAGGTTGACAAGTCCGGGGGCCAGTAGCCCCAGCACGAAGTTGACCACGCCGAGGACGAGGAACAACCATGCGACGGGCGGGTTGTACCGGACCTGCAGGGTGGTACGGGGAGGACGGAGGGGATCGGCCACGATCGGGTCCTTTCGTCGCCGCCCATGATTGTTCAGTCGCCCGCGCGGTAGCGGTGGCGCCGGTGGCCGGTTGCGGTCGCTGTGGGACGCAAATCGAGCGCGGCAGCGGTCTGAAGGAGAGGCGCCGCCATCCCAGCGTCGACGTTTCACGTTGTGGTCGGCATACGGCGCGAGGGCGAGATGGTCACACCGGCAGTGACTGCGTCGAGGTCGCCGATGGGAGATGCCTGATCACGACTCGAAAGACCCGTCGGTTCTTATGACCTTCACGCGAATGGCTTGGCGGTTGGTCTGCCGAGGGTGCGGCGGCGAGTTTGATCTCTGATGTGCGGGTGGCCGCATCTGGCCTCTTTCGGCCCTCTGCGCGAGCACGGCTGTGGACGAGCTGCTGTGAGGCTTGTTTGTGATTCGACGCGGGGTGGACTGTCTAGGCAGGGGGCGGTCAGCCGGGGGATGCGTGAGCTGCAGGGCGGCGGCGCGGTAGTCGGCCGGGGGAGTGCGCGAGCTATGAAGGGTTCGCGAGGGAGGGCGTAGCGGCAAGCGGTGTGCTGCAGCCTGGCTGCTGGCGAGGTGGTGCGGAAGCGACAGGTTGGGTGCTGCTTGTCCTTGGTTGAGGTTCGTCCCTGCCTGTGGGGGCCGTAGGGCGGCGGAGGGGTACGCGACGCGTGGGTGCCTCCGCCGCCCTGTTCATTCGGCTCGGGTTCGTTGGTGGCAACTGCGGTGGCGGCTGAGGGAGTCGCCACCGCAGTTGCTGGTACCTGCTACCCGAAGGACGGGCCGCGGTAGGTTTCCTTGCCCTCGAACAGCGTCAGCACCACCTTCTTTTCGCTTATCTGGGTGACCGGAGTCGCGAAGAGGTTCTGCTCGATCACGACGAGGTCCGCCTTCTTGCCCACCTCGATCGATCCTCGTTCGTTCTCCGCGAAGATCATGTGCGCGCCGTTGATGGTGTAGCTGGTGATCATTTCGGGCAGGGTCGCACGCTCCTTCGGCCAGGCGGCTTGGTCCAGGTCCTCCTCGCGCGTCGTGGTGGGGTCCAGCCTGGTCATGCCGACCTCGATGCCGGTGAGGGGGTACATGTCCTGTTCGAATGTGTCGCTCGAGGGGAAGTCGCTCGACGAGACGACCGGGATGCCGGCGGTCAGGTAGCTCTTGAAGCGGTTGAGGTTGTTCAGCTTGTTCCGTGGCACATCGTCGTACCAGTCCTTGCCGAACCACGGCGGCTGCGGAACCGGAATCACCCCGAGTCGTTGGAGCCTCTTCACGTCGTCCTGTTTCACCCAGTCGGCGTGGGTCACGACATGGCGGGAGTCTCGCTTCCCGTTCTTCTTGGCGGCGTATTCGAAAGCGTCCAGGGCATTGCTCGACGGATAGAATTCCGGGTTCCCGATGGCGTGGACGTAGACGCGGAATCCTTCCTTGTCGAGTGCGGCGACGGTCTGCTCCAGGACCCGCTGGTCCCACACCAGCTGACCGGCGCCGACCCCGTCGGCGAAGATCTTGATGGTGTCGATCTTGTAGCGCTCGCCCTGGTACTGGGCGCGCAGCGCGACGAGGTCGTCGACCTGCTCGGTTCCCCGGTTCTCGTCGGCCCAGAGTCCGAGATCGAACCGGACGGTCAGTTCGCCGGCGTCGTCCATCGCCTCGAACGCCTTCAGGAGGTTGACCGTCGGGTAGTGCACCGGGACGAACGTCGAGGTGATGCCGTCCGCGGCGGCGGTCTGCTGCCACTTCTCGATGGTCTGCCGGTACTGGTCCACCGTGAAGTCCGGCTGCGGGAGGGCGTTGATGATCAGGTTCTGTGCCGAGAACTCGTGGACGATCCCGTTGGGCTCACCGGTCTTTTCGTCCCGTTCGATGATGCCGCCGGGCGGGTTCTTCGTGTCCTTGGTGATGCCGGCGAGCTCGAGAGCCTTCGAGTTGACCAGCAGGCTGTGGTGCCCGTTGGAGATGATCACTACGGGGATGTCGGGCACCACCGCGTCGAGAAGCTCCCTGGGCATCACGCCGGCCGCCTTGGCGTCGCTCGCGGCGCTGTCCCACCCGACGCCCCGCAACTGCTTGGCGTCCGGGTTCTGCGCGCGCCACTTCCGGATCGCGTCCTGTCGCTTCGCCACCGTGTCATGGGGGTTCAGGCTCAGCCAGAACAGGCTTTCGGCCATCAGGTAGGCATGGTTGTGGCCGTCGACGAAGCCGGGCGTCATCATCTTGCCGCGGAGGTCGATCACCTTGGTCTTCGAGCCGGTGAACGCCGCGGCGCCTCGGTTCGAGCCGACGTACACGATCTTGCCGTTCTTGACGGCGACGGCCTGGGCCCAGCTCCTGCGCTTGTCGACCGTATAGATCTGGCCGTTCCGCAGGACCATGTCCGCCGCCCGGGTCGAAGCGGACGGTGGAGCGTCGGCGGCACCTGCCGTGGCGGCGCCGACGCCGGCGAGCAACGAGCTCGCGAGTACCGACGTCAGGACGAGTGACCTGGACTTTCTGACCATGGCGCACCTTTCGATCATCGGGGGGAGAGTGGTGTGCCGGCAGTGCGCGCCGTGAGATTGATGTACGAGGGCGCGCGGGGGCCGGGAGCTGTTCGCCTCGGCGAGGAGGCCTTCTAGCTCTGCCGCGACGGCTCGGGCGTGTTCGGCACGTCGACGTTGGCCAGGTCGATGGTGCGCGTCTCCTTGGCGATCAGTGTGGCGACCAGGGAGATGGCGCCCATGGCGGCGAGGTAGGCGCCGATGGCGTAACCGGTGCCGAACCGGCTGTAGAGGGCGACGGCGATGATGGGCGCCAGCGAGCCGGCGAGCACGGACGCGAGGTTGTACGCCAGCGAGATGCCGGAGTAGCGGATCTCGGTGGGGAAGAGTTCGGAGAAGAAGGCGCCGATGACCGCGCTGAAGGCGGCGAAGATCAGCAGTCCGCCGGCGACGGCCGCGATGATGGCGCCGGTGTTCCTGGTGTCGAGCAGGGCGAAGAAGGCGAAGCCCCAGATGATGGTGGCGACGGAGGCGGCGAGGTAGATGGGGCGGCGTCCCACGCGGTCGGCCATGACGGCGAACAGCGGGATGGTGACCACGGCGATGCCCTGGCCGATCATGACCGCGGTGAGCCCGATGGACTTGTCGAGGTCGAGCATCTCGGTGACGTAGGTGATCACCAGCAGGGAGTAGATGTAGAAGCCGGCGTTCTCGCCGAAGCGGGTGGCGGCGGCCAGCACGACCTGGCGCCAGTGGTGGCGGACGACCACTCCGACCGGCAGCCGCGGCGGCCCGCCGGACTGGGCCGCCTCCGCCTGCTTCCAGAGCGGGGTCTCGGCGACGTACAGCCGCAGCCACAGGCCGATGATCACGAGCAGGGCGGAGAGCGCGAAGGCGATGCGCCAGCCCCAGTCCAGGAAGGCGTCCTCGGACATGACCGCGCCGAGCAGGGCCAGGACGCCGGCCGCCAGGAGGTTCCCCAGGGGCGGCCCGACGTTGGGCCAGGATGCCCAGAACGCCCGGCGGGTCCGGTCACCGTGCTCGGACACCAGGAGGACCGCGCCGCCCCACTCGCCGCCCAGGGCGAATCCCTGGACCAGCCGCAGCAGGACCAGGAGGGCGGGGGCGGCCGCGCCGAGTACCGAGTACGGCGGGAGCAGCGCGATGAGGAACGTGGCGGCCCCCATCAGCAGCAGGCTGGCGATGAGGGTGGCGCGCCGCCCCCTGCGGTCGCCGTAGTGGCCGAGAACGGCCGCGCCGACGGGGCGGGCGACGAACCCGACCGCGTAGGTCGCGAACGCCAGCATCGTGCCCACCAGGGGATCGGCCTTGGGGAAGAAGAGCTGGTTGAACACCAGTGCGGAGGCGGTGCCGTAGAGGAAGAAGTCGTACCACTCCACGGCGGTGCCGGCGAGGCTGGAGCCGGCGATGAGCGGCAGGCTGGTATGCGCCGTGCGCTTGCTAGGTTGGACAGCGGTGTCGGTCATGTCGACCTCCTGGGGTCGAGTCCGAGCGCGTTGGTGGAGACGAGGCTCTGGGTGGGAGAGCGTGGATCGGTACCTGTCGGCCCCGGCGGCTGTGGGCGCAGCCGCCGGGGCCTCTGAGGCCGGGGGAGATCGGATCGTGTCGGTGGCCTAGGCCGGTGGCCTTGGGCGTGGCCGCCTCGGCTGCCTCGGCTCGTGGCCTGGACGGCACTCGGCGGTGCGGGGCATGACCTGGTCGGCTACGGACGGGGCTGGGGGTGCTGAGGCTAGAAGGTCCAGTGGACGGGTTCGTGTCCGCGGTCGACGATGTCGCTGAACCTGCCCGCGAGGAATCCGAGGGGTTCGCCCTCGCGCTCGCAGATGCTGCGGACCTGTCCGATGACGACGACGTGGTCGCCGGCGACGAAGTGCCGTTCCACCTCGCATTCCAGGTGGGCGAAGGCGTCCGGGATCACCGGCACCTCATGCCGCTCGTAGGTCACTTCGAGCCCGGCGAAGTGGTCCTCCCCTCGCCGGGCGAAGCGCAGGGCGAGTTGCTCCTGGCGGGCGGAGAGGATGCTGACCGCGAACCGTCCGGCCCGGGTGACCGCGTCGGTGCTGCGCGCGCCGATGGTCAGGCACACCAGCAACAGAGGCGGGTCGAGCGAGACCGAGGTCAGCGAGTTGACCGTCATGCCGTGCGGCGTGCCGTCGACACTGGTGGTGACCACGGCCACGCCGGTGGCGAAGCGCCCCATGGCGCGGCGCATGGTCAGCGGGTCGATGGCGGCGTTCGCGGCGGCGAGGTCGGTGGAAGGCATGCGGCCTCCAGGGTGATCAGGCGCGGTAGCGCACTTCGAACGTCAACACGCCTTCGTCGGTGCGCCAGGGGCCGTGCGGCATGCCCGGCGGACGGCAGGCGTACATGCCCTTGGTGAAGGTCTTGCCGAGGGTGAGGTCGGTGAAGGAGCCTTCGAGGATGTAGACCTCCTCCCAGAAGTCGTGCTTCTGCACGCCCATCGGGGTGGAGTCGGCTCCCGGCTCGTAGCGCAGGATGCGGGTGGCGACGCCGGTGTCGGGGTCCGCCGCGAGGATCCGTTCGAGGATCTTCGGGTCGTCGCCCGGGCAGATGGTGAAGTCCACGTCGGTGACCGGGAAGAATTCCCGCTCGGGCTTGCTCATGGTGCTCCCTCGGATGTCAGGCGCGGTCGGCGATGTCGTAGCCGGCGAGGAAGGACTCGACGGCGGCCACGGGCTGGTCGAAGCCGTAGTTGCGGAAGGCGTAGCCCTTCACGACGAACGGCGCGCCGGCGTAGAAGAGTTCGTACTGGTGATGGCGTCCGGCGAACTCGCTGCCGATGGCGTCCCAGGCGAGCTTGAACAGCTTCACGCGTTCCTCGGCGGGGGCGTTCGGGCTGTAGATGTAGCGGTCGATGTCGGCACGGGTCTCCGGGTTCGTCATGTCGGCGACGCTGGACGGAACCTGCAGGACGCCGCCGCCGACGAGGTCCCGCAGGATCGCCAGGACGCGGGGATAGAGTTCGGACTGCAGGCCCATCGCCCCGTAGAGGGCTCGCGCGCCGGGGCGCCACAGGCCCTGCTCGTCGGGGGCGGCGGTGTATTCGGCGGCCAGCACCGCGGACTCGACGAGGGAGACCAGGCTGGCCAGCTCACCGAGCTTCTCCACCACGCCGGGGAACTTGTCGACGCCGTTCACCATGGCCACCTTGCGGGCCAGTCCGGCCAGGAACTGCAGCTTGACCGAGAAGCGGATCTGCGCCTGCCAGTTGCCCAACGCGTGGGCGCCGGTGTCGAAGAACTGCCGCCGCAGGCCGGCGACGTCCCGGTAGACGAACACCCGCTCCCACGGTACGAACACGTCGTCGAACACCAGCAGGGCGTCGGTCTCGTCGAATCGGGTGGTCAGCGGATAGTCGTAACCGCTGGTCGCCGCGGGCGCGTACGGGCGGCGGCAGTACAGCTTGAGCCCTTCGGCGGCGACCGGCACGGCGAAGCTGATCGCGAAGTCGGTGTCCTCGGGCGTCAACGGCTTGATGCACGACACGAAGATCTCGTCGGCGACCGCGCCGCCCGTGGCCAGCATCTGCGCGCCGCGCACGACGATGCCGTCCGGACGCTCCTCGGCCACACCGGCCTGGACCAGTTCGCCGTCCCACGCGTGCGCGGTGGTGGCCCGCGAGACCTGCGGCGGGATGATCGCGTAGGACACGTAGAGGTCCTCCTCGACGATCCGCCGCTGGTACGCCGCGACGTTGGCGGCGAAGTCGTGATCGCCACCGGCGAAGGCCTCCGGGTGCGCCGCGAACGCGGCCAGGAACGCGCCGACGTGATCGGGGCTGCGCCCCACCCAGCCGTGCGTGTGGCGCGCCCACGCGGTGGCCGCCTCGCGGAACGCGGTCAGGTCCGCTCGGCTGCGCGGGATCGTGAACAGGCGGTTCACGGTCGCGCCGGTGTCGGGGTCCGTACAGGTCAGGCCGGACGCCGGGTCGGCGGCGATGTCGAACAGCTCGGCGATCGTACGCGCGATGGGCGCGAACGCCGGATGGTGGGCCACATCCTGCACGGCTTCACCGTCGAGATAGACGCGGCGGGCGTCCTTCAAGGAGGTCAGGTAATCGGATCCGGTTCGCATCACAAGTTCCTCTGCTTGGTCTCGTAGACGTGGGTCAGGGCTTCTCCTCCAGGCAGTTCCAGGCGCATCTGCCAGTGGGTCCCATGGACGAAGGTCCCGCCGAGGAGCGGCAGCGTGCCGCAGAACAGGACCACGCTCGGCGGAACGGCACCGACCACGTCGCTCATCTGTTCCAGCAACTCGGCGGGATGCCGCAGGACGGACACGCTGCCGTGCTGGTACGGCGCCTCGTCCACGGTGCAGCCGGCGACCAACGCGTCCCAGTCCAGCGAGGCCAGGTCGGGGCCGAGGTCGACGACGGTGTTCCCGATCGGCTTCGGGCAGGCGGCCTTCGACTCGGCGACGCCCGTGCGCTCCAGCTCACGGTCGGTGTGGTCGGACCCCACACCGAGGAAGTAGCGCCCGCCCGTGCGGATGATCACCGGCTCCACCTCCCCCGAGGTCGACGCGCCGTCGACCTCGACCACCGGCTCGGTGGTCAGCAGGGCGGTGTCGAGATCGTAGAAGGCCGGCACGCTCGGCGGACGCGGTACCCCGATCGCCTCCAGCTCGGTGATGTGGGCCTCGACGGCCGCCACGTCGCGCGCGGTGTACCCCGCGACGATCAGCTTGTCCGGAACGACCGTGAGTCGTTCGCCGGAACCGGCGACGTGCACGGTCACCGGCGCGGGACGGTCGGTCATGATCTCCTCACCTCTCGGCTCTGCCCGGCGTGCGGCCACCGGCGGTCGGCCAGCACCGGGAACTCGGCGCGCACCTTTCCGACCACGGCCGGGTCGATCTCGCAGAACGTGACGCCCTCCGCGGTGCCCGCCTCGGCGAGGACGGTCCCCCACGGGTCGACGACGCGGCTGTGCCCGCCGAGCACGACGCCACCGTGCTGGACACCGACCGCGTTGCACGCGATCAGCAGCACCTGCTCTTCGACGGCACGGCAGGTGGTGAAGAGGCGCCAGTGCTCACGCCGTGCCTCCGGCCATGCGGCCGGCACCACCACCGTCTGCGCGCCCCGGTCGACCAGGTCCCGCCACAACTCTGGAAAACGCAGGTCGTAGCACGTGGTGGCACCCACGGGCCCGAACGGGGTCGCGCACACGTCCAGCGTGTCACCGGGTGTCAGCAGCTCCGCTTCCCGCGAGGCGTACCCGAACACGTGCACCTTGCGATAGGTGTGCGCGATCTGGCCGTCCGGCGCGATCAGCACCGCGGTGTTGAACAGCCGGCCGGTGTCATCCCGTTCCACGATGCTGCCCGCGTGGACGTATGCGTCCAGCTCTCTGGCCCACTCGCGGGCAGCGGTCACCGTCGGGCCGGCCAGTGTCTCGGACCGCTCGGTGTAGCGGTCGAACGCGAAGTATCCGGCCGCCCACAGCTCCGGCAGCACCACCAGGTCGGCGCCCCGAGCCTGGGCCACCATCGCGGCCACCCGTTCCCGGCGCTCGGCCGGCGGCTCCTCCGGGGGACTGGCCACCTGTACCAGCGCGACCCTCATGACAGGCCCACCACGGAATGCTCTGTACCGTTCCAACCGGAGACATCGGGTAGGTGCAGAGCCGCCATCGTGCTGGACAAATGCGCGGTCAGCGCGGCACCGGCGGCCGTCGCCTCTCCGGTCCGCAGCGCGGCGACGATGGCGGCGTGCTCATCGAGGACGCCGCGGGCGCGGTCGTGCTCGTTGGCCACCGCGTGCAGGCCCATCCGGACCTGCCGTTCCCGCAACGACTCGTAGAACTCGGCGAGCACCGGATTGCCGGCCCGACGCACGATCGCCCGGTGGAACGCCCGGTCCAGCTCAATGAAGGTGACCGGATCGCCGATCATCCGCTCCTGTTCGGCCAGCAACGACTCCAACTCGCTGATGAGGCCCGTGCTCGCGGGTGTGACCTGCCGGACGCACCAGTCCTCGACCAGTTCGCGCGCCTGCATCACCGCACGAACCTCGTCGTCCGTGATCGGCGGTACAAAGACGCCCTTCTTCGGCACGATCTGCAGGAAGCCCTCGGCCTCCAGCCGCAGCAGTGCCTCGCGCACCGGAGTCCGCGACGTGCCGGTCTCCCGTGCCACCTCCGCCTCGCTCAGGAACATGCCCACATGCCGCGGTGAACGCGCGATGTGCTGCTTGAGCCACCGGTACGCCACATCCTGAGCAGACCCTCCGTCATCTCGTAGACCGCTCATAGGAAGCTTGTATACATGACGCCGACAAGGCTGACAAGAGGTCACTTACCGCGTCCCACCACCACTGTGCGGCGCTCGGACACTGAGTTCCGGGGCACTGTCCGGGAGTCGGTGGGCGAGGCGCTGATCAGCTTGGAGTTCAGAGCGATGCGGTAACCGTGGTGCGGCGCCAGCGCGTTGAGCGCGGCCCTCCAGCCCGTGCCAGTCACGCCCGCAGCGGCTGCCGGATGACCAGGTAGAGCAGCTTGAGCGCGGCCTGCTCGGAGGGGAGCGCCCGGGCGGCCCTGGCGGAACCGCGCGTTCGGGGTCCCAGCGGGTGCACGCTCTCCAACGGCCAGGCTCGCCAGGTCTCCATCTCCTTCGTGCGGGGACCAACTCCACCGCGGCGATCTTCAGTGGGGTGGAGCTGCCGAGCAGGGACGCGCCCATGGTCGGCGGGCGGAGGGAAGGGGGCGGTGGGGGGCGGAGGCGCCGGGGGCGCCGGTGCGGCTGGCGTGGGCGAGGGTGCTCTGCGGGCCGGTGGCGGCCGGGGCGGGCTGCGCGGGGGCGCCGGGCTGGAACGCGCCGGTCTCAGTGCTGCCGGCCTCCAGGTCGCGCAGCTGTCCCTCCAGGCAGGCGGCTGTGGTACTCGCGTTCGAAGGCGCGCAGGTTGTGCACCTCGCGTTCGAGCACGACCTTGGCGGTGACCCCGGAAACGGTGGTGAGCCGCCGTCCGGATGGGCCGACCGCATCGGCAGTTGGCGCAAGGTGGCTGAAGCGCTGGCTGTGACTGCGTCCGGGTAATTCGTACGCGACGCGTGATCCAGAAGTTGGAGGACGCGGTTGAGCCGTGTCGCTTTCAGGTGAATGGCTTCGCAGCGGCGCCCGCCGGGAATGCGGTGGCGACTCTCATTTTCTGATCGAGGGTTGTGGGATGGCCGCATCTGGCCTCTTTTCGACTCTCTGCGCGAGCCCGGCCGTGGACGAGGGCGCTGGTGTGGGAGCTGTGATCGTGTTTGTGGTTCGACAAGAGTCGTCGGTTGCTTGGGTGGAGTGCCTGGCAGGGGGCGGTTAGCCGGGTGCCGGCGGTGATGCTTGAGCCGTAGCCGCGGTGGGCCGATCGTCGCTGGCAGAGCTTGAGGGGGGCGCGGACTATTGGGGTTTCGGGAGGAAGGGCGTAGCAGTTGAGGGCGGGCGTCTCTACACTCCCGCTTCGTGTATGGTCATCCGCCGCCACCCCCGCCGCCTCCGCCGTTGCCCGTGCCGTTCAGCGGGCCGCCGGGGCCGGAAGTCGAGCCGGGCGGGGGTAGTGTCGCGCCGCGTTTTCGGCGGTTGGTGGCCTGGGGGATTGACACCGCGTTGCTGTGCGTCGTCGCTGTTCTGCTCGGCATGATGACGTGGGGGCGATTGCACGCTTACGTGGCGGAGGATCTTCCGCAGAAGGCGTTGGCGGCTACCGGTGGCCTGCTGTTCTCGGGCGGGGACGTTCAGAAGGCCACCACTGACTTCGGCGCCGGAGTATGGGGGACGTTCACCAGCGCCATCTATCAGGCTCTGGCCCTTCTCGTCCTGGTCGAGTTGCTGTACCAGTTCGTGGCGCAGACCTGGACGGGGCGCACGCTCGGTAAGGCGGTCATGGACATCCGCGTGCGGGCCGCCACAGGGGAGGCGCGGAAACCCGGCAAGGGGCGCGCGTTCCGCCGTGCCGTGGTGACCACCGCGGGCGGGACGGGACTCTACTGCCTGGCCTGGATCGTTCTTCTGGAGGGCCTGTTCTTCGTCGCGCTGCTCGTCTGGCTGCTCGCCGTCGTGGTCTTCGCCGCCAACAGCCTGCCCGCGATGCTCGGCGGACGCCGCCGGACGCTGGCCGACAGGCTGGCCGGGACGGCCGTCGTCCGCGCCGGGACGTATCAGCGTGCCGTGGCCGCCGCGGTGCAGGGCGCCGGACGGGCATGGGACGGCACGCAGGCGGCCGGACGGGTCGCTCGGGACGTCGCCCGCGAGAACACCACCCGCCTCGGACAGTCCGAGCAGGTGCGGCGCGTCCTGGAGTCCGAGCGTGCGCAGCAGGTGCAGGGCATGGGCAAGCGGCTGGGCGGCCGGATCAAAGGGGCCTATCACGACCGCCGTTCCGGGCGGGCGCGTGGGGAGACGCCGCCGCTCCAGGCTGCCGACCCCAGCCCGGCCCTGCCGCCGCCGCAACCGTATTACGACCCGGCGCAGGGATCCTTCGGGCAGCAGTACGCGCCGCCGGCGCCGTACGTCCCACCGCCGGCTCCGCCTGCTCCACAAGAGGAGCGGCCGGGGCCGGACGAGCCGTACAGGGGTTCCTAGGACGTTTCGGTGTTTCGGGAGGCGCGGCTGCCCTGGGCGAGGCGTGTCTCAAAGAGGACGTACGACCGGTCGGGGGCGCAGGTGGAGGGGGAGACCGTGGATCGGCTGGTCGGGTGGGGGTGATGTGGGGGTTTTGGTGCTCCGTGGTGGGGTTGATCGGTAGGTTGGCTCCGCGATAACCGATCTTGCGGGGGTTTGGGATGGGTGCGGGGCTGACGCGGCGGGACTTCGGTAAGGCCGCCGGGCTGGCGGGCATGGGGGCGTCCGGGGCGGTGCTGCTGGGCGGGTGCTCGGAGGAGTCCGTCCAGGCGAGGTCGGCGGCGGCCGCCAAGACGTGGAAGGTCACCGGGCAGCGGGGCGCCGGGCTGGGCAGCTTCGACTCGACGATGAAGAGCTTCATGCAGGCCCGCAACATCTCGTGCGGGCAGCTGGCCGTGGTGCGCAAGGGCAAGCTGGTGCTGGCGCGCGGCTACACGTGGACGACCAGTTCCACGCTCAAGACCCAGCCGACGTCGTTGTTCCGTATCGCGAGTCTGAGCAAGCCGGTCACCGCGGCGGCCATCCTCAGGCTGGCGCAGGAGGGCAAGCTCGACCTCGGCGCCCGGGTCACGGACCTGCTGGCGCTGACGCCGCCGAGCGGCCAGACGCTGGATCCCCGGCTCAAGAACGTCACCGTCTGGCGGTTGCTGCAGCACCTGGGCGGCTGGGACCGGGACGTCAGCTTCGACCCGATGTACCGGCGCGACGTCGCGATCTCGTCCGCGCTGGGCGTGCCGCTGCCGGTGAGCCGGGCCAACATCATGAAGTACATGAACGGCCGGCGGCTGGACCACGACCCGGGCACCAAGTACGCCTACAGCAACTACGGCTATCTGCTGCTCGGCCGGATCATCGAGAAGGTCGGCGGGACCGGTTACCAGACGTACGTCCAGAACAAGATCCTCGGACCGCGCGGCATCAAGCGGATGAAGCTCGGCCGCAGCCTCAAGGCCAACGCGGCCGCGGGCGAGGTCCCGTACTACTCGCAGTACAACGTCTCCACGGTCATGAACGCGACCGGGGCGACCGTGCCGGCTCCCTACGGCGGGTTCAACCTGGAGAACATGGACGCGCACGGCGGCTGGCTGAGCACCGCGGTCGACATGGTCCGCTTCGCGGGCCTGTTCGACGCCGCGAACTCGGTGCTCAACAGCACGTCCATCGGGCGGGCGTTCGCCAAGCCCAGCATCGGAGTGCAGCCCGACGGGTGGTGGTACGGCTGCGGCTGGAGCGTGCGGAACGTCACCGGCGGGCGCAACACCTGGCACACCGGCAGCCTGCCGGGCACCCACACGATTCTGGTGCGCCGCTACGACGGTCTGACCTGGGCGGCGCTGTTCAACCAGCGCGACGACGCGTCAGGGAAGAGCTACGGCGACATCGACCTGGCTCTGCACAAGGCGGCCAACGCCGTGACGACCTGGCCGTCCACCGACCTGTACGGCAACTACTTCTGAGCCCGCACGCGCCCCTCACCGGTTGCCGGGCGCAGCGCGCGGTGTAATGGGGGCGTGCTGGTTCGCGGCCTGCTGTGGGCGGCTCAGCGGAGGCTGATCTACTTCCCGGATCCCGTGGCGCCGGTGCTGCCGCGGGTGACGCTGCCGAGTGCGCGTGAGGTCGCCTTCCGGACGGAGGACGGTCTGCGGCTGGCCGCCTGGTTCGTCCCTGCGGAGGGCGCGGAGGACGCCGCCGACGTTCCGACCGTGCTCGTCGCGCCGGGGAACGCGGGGAACCGGGCGGTGCGTGCCTCGCTGGCGGCTGCTTTGTCGGCTCGTGGGCTGGCGGTGTTGCTGGTCGACTACCGCGGTTATGGAGGTAACCCGGGGAGCCCCAGCGAGACGGGCCTGTACCGCGATATCCGCGCGGCGCATCGTTACCTCACGGCGGATATGAAGGTTCCGCGGACGCGGCTGATTTACTACGGCGAAAGCCTGGGAGCGGCGGTCGTCACCCGGCTGGCCGTGACCGATCCTCCGGCGGGTCTGCTGTTGCGGTCGCCGTTCACGGAACTGGCCGACGTCGGACGGGCGCACTACCCATTCCTTCCGGTACGGGCCTTGCTGAAGGACCGCTATCCGGTGGCCGAACAGGTTGCCTCCATTCGGACGCCCACGGTGGTGGTGTACGGGACGGCCGACTCGATCGTCCCTCCTGAGCAGAGCCGCGAGGTCGCCCGGCGGGCGGCGGGCCCGGTACGGGTGGTCGCGGTGCCCGGCGCCGACCACAACGACCTGGTGCTGCTGGACGGTCCAGAGCTCGTCGCCGCCGTCGCCGAGCTCGCCCAGAACGCCTGCTGACGGCAGGTTGGCAACGGGGTCGTGCGGACGTCGGCGAGCCCGCCGATGGCGGGTGTTTTCGGTAGAGGAAGGAATGTGGGCGTGGTGACCGTTGAGGATGTGCGGCGAGTGGCCTTGGAGCTGCCTCGGACTACTGAGCACCTGATTCGGGATCGGGTGAAGTTCAGGGTGGGGCGGATCGTCTATGTCGCGCTGTCCCGGGACGAGACCGTTATGGGGTTCGCGTTCCCCCGGGAGGAGCGGGCGGCGCTCGTGGCCTCCGACCCGGAGAAGTTCCTGATGCCTGAGCCTTCTGACGAGCGTTTCAACTGGGTGCAGGCGCGGCTCGCCGAACTGGATGCCGGAGAACTCGCGGAGATCGTCACGGAGGCGTGGCGGATGGTCGTGCCGAAGCGGGTGGCCGCCGCGCACCTGGGAGGGTGACGCCGCGTACGCGACGGGTCCTCCAGCAAGGAGGCGGGGGAGTTTCGGTAAGCGATTGGTAAGGGCCGGTTGGCAGGATGAGGGATGTCGGCGGTGGTCGAGTGCTACGGGGACGTACTCGGTCGCCTAGGGAACGTTGCGAGTATGCAGGTCAGGCCCGGGGCGGGGGCGGACGGTGGACGCCGAAGCGGGGTCGGCGTTCATCGTTCGTTGAGCAGGGCGGCCGTTTCGGTGGCCGCCGGCGTGTCCCCTAGGCGTTCGTAGACGTTCAGGGCCTCGCTCCAAGCCTTCCGGGCTGCCTCCTCCTCGCCGTTCTCGCGGTGGGCCTGTCCTAGGAGGCGAAGCGTGGACGCCAGGAAGGAGTGCCAGCCGCGGGCGCGCCAGAGGCGGACGGACTCCTCCAGGTTGGTGATGGCGGCGGTGTACCGGCCGGCGGTGAGGTCCAACTGGCCCAGGACGGTCAGGGCGTCGGCGAGATGATGCTCCAGGTTGTGGCGGCGGCTGAGGTAGACGACCGAGTTTGCGGTCGGGAGGGCGCGTTCGTCGCCGAGGGCGGCGTACAGCTTGGCGAGGTAGAGCAGGGAGAAGGCCTCGGCGTAGTGGTCTTTGAGCGTGTGCGAGATGCGCAGGGAGCCGACGAGGAGGGCGTGGCCGTTCTCGATGCGGCCCGTGAGGCAGTAGGCGGCGCCGAGGAACTGCATGGCCGTGGCTTCGAACCGGGGGTTGCCGTGGAGGCGGGCGAGTTCCAGGCAGCGTTCGAGATGTTCGGCGGCCTGTTCGGGACGGCCTTCCCCGTAGGCGACGCCCATGATGTGGTGGGCGCGGGCCTCGCCGCCGAGGTGGTCGGTCTCCTGGGCGAGGCGGAGGGCGCGGCGGGCCGTTTCCAGGGCGAGTTCGGAGTCGCCGCGGGCCGTCAGGCCCCAGCATTGGGCCACCAGCGCGTCGGCCATTCCGCGTCGTTCGTCGACCTCGGCGAACAGGCGGTACAGGCGGGTGGACGCGTCGTAGGAGGTGCCCATGGCGTCGCCGGGGCGCTCCATGGAGAGCCAGGTCGTCATGTCGTTCAGGCCGCGGAGGAGGACGGCCTCGCCGAGACGGTTGCCCTTGGCGGCGCACAATGCCATGGCCTTCTCGTGCAGGGGGACCCAGTCCTGCGCCAGGCTCCGGACGTCGAGGTACTTCTCCATCGACGCGGCCAGGTCCCAGGCGTATTCGTCCAAGCCCAGAGCGCAGGCGTGTTCGACGGCCGCGGCCATCGCGGCCCGTTCGGCGTCGAACCAGGCCATGGGGTCGGCGAGCAGCTGGTCGACCACGTCGGCCGGGAGTTCGTGGCGGGGGGCGCTGCCGTGGATGGGGGCGTAGCAGGGGCCGGGGACGCCTTCCGCGGCGCGTTCGGCCAGCGCCAGCCAGGCGCCGAGCGCCCGTTGCACGGCTGCCAGCCGGGCGGCGTCGCTTTCCTCTTCGACGGCGCGTTCGCGGGCGTAGATGCGGACGAGGTCGTGGTAGCGGTGCCGGGTCCAGCCGTTGGCGTCGGTTCCGGACACGACGAGAAGCTGGGCGTCGACCAGGGCCTCCAGGTGCGTCTGGGCGTCCCGGTAGGAGCCGCCGAGCAGCGCCGCCGCGACCCATTCGGCGAAGTCGGGGGCTTCGAGGAGGCCGAGCAGGCGGAACAGGCGGCGTGTCTCGTCGGGCAGCCGCAGATAACTGAGCCGAAAGGACGCCCGGACCGCCAGGTCGCCCGCGGTGAGCTCGTCGAGGCGGTGGTGCGCGTCGCCGAGGCGGTCGGCCAGCCAGGCCAGCGTGCGGTGCCGCCTGCGGGCCAGGCGCGTCCCGGCGATGCGGACGGCGAGGGGCATGTGCGCGCACAGGCGGGCGACGTCGGCGGCGGCCCGCGGTTCGGCGGCGACGCGCTCGGGTCCGATGATGCGGGCCAGCAGCGCGACGGCCTGCTCCTGGTCGAAGACGTCCAGGTCGATCCGGCCTGCGCCTTCGAGGCCGGCGAGCGGGACGCGGCTGGTGACCATGACCGCGCAGCCGGGGGTGCCGGGCAGCAGCGGACGCACCTCGCCCTCATCGGACGCGTCGTCCAGCAGGATCAGCACCCGGCGGCCGTTGAGGACCGTCCGCAACAGGGCGGACCGGTCGTCCAGGGACGGCGGGACGTCCTGTCCGCCGAGGCCGAACGCCCGCAGGAAACCGCCGAGGACCTCCGCCGGGTCGACCGAGGCGCCGTCCGGGCGGCGCAGCCTGGCGTACAGCTGTCCGTCGGGGAACCGCGCGGCCAGGTGGTGCGCGACGTGCAGGGCCAGCGTGGTCTTCCCGACTCCGCCCATTCCGGTGATCACCGTGACCGGCGAGTACTCGCGGGCGGTCAGCAGGCCGGTCAGTGCCCGTACCTGGTCGTCGCGGCCGGTGAAGTCGGGGACGGGCGGCGGAAGTTGCGCCGGCACGCTCGGCGGCGCGCGGGAGACGCCGAGGGCCTCGGGGGTGCGGCCGTCCTGGGCGAGCGCGGCCAGGTAGGCGGCCTGCATGCGTTCTCCCGGGTCCACGCCCAGCTCTTCGGCGACGCTTTCCCGGTACGTCTGGTAGCGGCGGAGCGCCTCGGCGGTGCGTCCGTCGGCCGCCAGCAGTTCGACCATGCCCGCTTCGAGCCGTTCGTCCAGCGGATGCGCCTCGGCGAGGGCGGCGAGACGGTCGAGCGCGGCGCCCGCGCGGCCCGCCGCGGCGGCCGCCGCCGCCAGGTCCGCGGCCGCCGCGTTGACCTCCTCGGTCACCGACCGCAACAGCGGATCCTGCACGTCCAGAATCGGTAGGTCGGCCAGCAGCGGCCCGCGCCACAGGGCGAGCGCCGCCTCCAGCAGCTCGGAACGGTCTCGGGCGTCGCCGACCGCCCGGGCCTGCGCCGCCAGAACGCGGAAACCGCCGAGGTCGACGGCCTGGCCGAATCGCTCGTCCGCGAACGTGAGGCGGTAGCCGGAGCCGTCGTGATCGAGGCTCCAGGACGGGTCGGGCGTCGGATCGATCCTGCGCAGCCACTGCCGCAGCCGGGAGATCGCCACCTGGACCGACCCCGGGTTCACCTCGTCGGGACGCTCCCGCCAGACCAGTTCGACGAGCCGGTCGGCGGGCACGGAACGGCCGGCGGCGACCAGCAGGACGCCGAGCAGGCCCCGCAGGATGGGCGAGCGGGGCGGCCGCACCGGGGCGCCGTCCGCCTCGATGAGCAGCGGACCGAGCACGCCGAATCGCAGCCTGGCAGTGTTCACCCGCCGCCTCCGTCGTTGAGCCGGCCCGGACCGTTCGGCCGGTGAGCGACCACGGCACTCCTCGCTTACACCGCTACCAGGTATAACATGACTCGGATTTACCCACGAGTCAGGAGCGGGACGGACGCGATGCGCGGCGCGGTCGGCTCAACCTCGGCGGAGGACGACCCTCCCGGAACGATGACGGAACGCGCGCTCGTGGGCGCACCGCCGATCCGGCGGGTGCGGGGCGCGATCTACCTGTGTTACGCGGGCGAGGCGCTCGCGTTCTCCGCCGTGATGGCCCGCATCCCGCACGTCCAGCGCTCGCACGGGCTGAGCGACCAGGCGATCAACGCGCTCGTGGCGCTGGTGCCGGTGCTGGCGGTCGCCGGCGGGCTGCTCGCGGCCGGGCTGAACGGGCGGACGGGCTCCGGTCTCGTCCTGCGGTGCGCCCAGCCGATCTTCTTCGCGGCGGTCGTCCTGCTGGGCGCCGTCCCCGGGACGGGGGCGCTGGTCGCGTCCGTCGCGCTGTTCGGCGTGGCGATGGGGGTCGTTGAGGCGTCGATGAACGCCCAGGCCGTGGCGATCGAACGGCACGCCGGACGGTCACTGGTCAACGGGTTCTTCGCGGTGTGGAGCGGCGCGAGCATCGTCGGCTCCCTGTGGATCTCCTTCGCCAACGGCGCCGAGCTGTCGCTGCTGACGGGCTTCGCGGTACCGGCGGCGATCGGCCTGCTGATCGCCGTGGCGACCGTCCGGATGCCGCTGCGCAAGGACGCGGAGCGCTCACTCGCACGGGCGGCGGAGCGACGCGCGGCGCGGGCGGTGCGGCGCCTGCTCGCGCCGGACGGGGACGCGGCGGGCGAGCGTCGCGGCGTCCCGGTCGTCGGGGTGCCGTGGCGGCCGCTGCTCGTCCTCGGCGCGGCGCTGGGGTGCGCGTACGTCGCCGAGGGGGCGATCGCGGGATTCGCCGTCAAGTACGTGCGGGACGAACTGGGCGGCGCGGACACCCTCGCCCCGTTGGCCATCACGGCCTTCGCGACCGCGACGGTCACGGGACGGGCGATCGCCGACCTCGTGGTGCGCCGCCGGGGAGCGGCGTGGCTCGTCCGCGCGGGCGCCGTGCTGGCCGCGTTCGGCCTGGCCGCCGTCGTCCTCGCGCCGGACCCGTGGATCGCCATCGCCGGGTTCGCGGTCGCCGGCCTCGGGCTGTGCTCGGTCGCGCCCAGCGCGTACGCCGCCGCCGCCCGTCACGACCCGGTCGGACAGGGCGTCGCCGTCGCGCGCGTCGGCGTCTTCAACTACCTGGGCGCCGTGGCGGGCACAGGGCTCGTCGCCGCGCTGGCCCCGGTGTCCGGATACTGGGCGTGCTACCTGGTGGCGGCCGTCCTCGTCCTGGTGATCGTTCCATTGGCGAGCCGCTTCGACCCCCGTCCATCCTCCTGACCCCGCGCGCAGGCGGCGCCTGATGGTGCGGCGGGAACATGCCAGAGCGTTAGATTCGCGTCGCCTTCCGTGAAAGAGGCACGTCGCGCGGTCCCTCCGGGGATGATGACGGCGGGAGGTTCGGATGCCCACGGACTATCGCGCCCCGAACATCAACGCCCGGCGTCTCGGGCTGTACCTGCGGCGGACGAGGGAACTGCTCCAGCTCTCGTACGACGAGGCCGCGGCCCGCGCCGGATGCCATTCCGACTGGCTCGTCCGTGTGGAGACCGGGTTCCTCGAACCGTCGCCCGGCGAGGTCGAACTGCTGCTGGAGCGCTACGAGGTCCGGGGGGCCGAGGTCGCCGACCTGATGATCGACCTGGCGTCGCGGCCGCGCGGACCCGGATGGCTGGCGGCGCATCTGGACGGGATGAAGGCGGAGGAGCGCGACGCGCTCATCTCCGAGTCGGAGGCGTCGGTCATCCGCACCTACGGCGTCCAGCAGATCCCCGAACTGGCGCAGTCGGAGCCGTACGCCCGGTTCATCGCGTCCGTGTCGTTCCGCGAGCCCGACCCGGACGTCCACTGGGACATGCTGCGCAACCGGCAGACCTACCGCCCGGGCGGGCGGCGCCGCTTCCTCGACGTGATCGTGGACGAGATGGCGCTGACGCTGCGGCTCGCCGACGACGTGATGGTCCCGCAGCTTCGCCATCTGCTGGCTCTCGGCGCCGATCCGGACGCCAGCGTCCGGGTCGTCCCCTCCGCGGCACCGTTCTACGAGGACCGGGCCCACTCGTTCGACGTGCTGGAGTTCCCCGGTGTCAGCGACCGGATCAGCCTGTGCCACAGCATGCTCGGCATCGGCTTCGCCTACGCCGATCTCACCGACACCTGGACCCACATCGAGCAGGGCTCGGCCCTCTGCCCGGAGGAGAGCCGCGAGTTCATCAAGGGTCTCCTCGCTGCCCGTACCGTGAACTGAACGACTCGCCGCCCCCGGCGGGCGCGTTCGACGAACCGCGTCTCGGCGGGCACGGCGATCCGCCGGTGGCCCGGGCCTGGCCCGGCAGGGGGACCAGGCCCGGGGGAACGAGACCTACCCGATGGTGGCCCCGGTGGGGGGAGGAGGTTCGGCCTCCAGGGCCTCCGCTTCCTCGTCGGTGAAGAGGCGGGAGCGGATGAGGAAGCGGACTCCCTCGGGGGCCTCCAGGGAGAACCCGCTGCCCCGGCCGGGGACGACGTCCACGGTCAGGTGGGTGTGCTTCCAGTACTCGTACTGGGCGGCGCTCATCCAGAAGGGCGTGTCGTCACCGACGTGCCCCAGGAGGACGTCGGAGGCGCCGACCATGAACTCGTCCCGGGGATAGCACATGGGGGAGCTGCCGTCGCAGCAGCCGCCCGACTGGTGGAACATCACCGGCCCGTGCCGGGCGACGAGACCGGCGAGCACGCGCGCGGCGGATTCGGTGAGCCGGACGCGTTCCACCATCAGAAGAAGCCCAGGCGCTTCGCCGAGTAGCTGACCAGCAGGTTCTTGGTCTGCTGGTAGTGGTCGAGCATGGCGCGGTGGTTCTCGCGGCCGATGCCGGACTGCTTGTAGCCGCCGAACGCGGCGTGCGCCGGGTAGGCGTGGTAGCAGTTGGTCCACACGCGGCCGGCCTTGATGGCGCGGCCCATGCGGTAGGCGGTGGAGCCGTCGCGGGTCCAGACGCCGGCGCCGAGGCCGTACAGGGTCTCGTTGGCGATCTTCAGGGCCTCGTCGACGGAGTCGAAGGTGGTCACCGACACCACCGGCCCGAAGATCTCCTCCTGGAAGATCCGCATGTCGTTGGTGCCCTTGAAGACGGTCGGCTCGATGTAGTAGCCGCCCTCCAGGCCGTCCACGGTGCGGGGGCCGCCGCCGGTCAGGACCTGGGCGCCCTCCTTCCGGCCGATGTCGATGTAGGACAGGATCTTCTCGTACTGGTCGTTGGACGCCTGCGCTCCGATCATGGTGGCCGGGTCCAGCGGGTTGCCGGCGACGATCGCCTCGGTGCGGGCCAGCGCGCGGGCCATGAACTCGTCGTAGATGGACGAGGCGATCAGGGCGCGGGACGGGCAGGTGCACACCTCGCCCTGGTTGAGCGCGAACATCACGAAGCCCTCGACGGCCTTGTCGAGGAACTCGTCGTCGGCGGCCAGCACGTCGGGCAGGAAGATGTTGGGGCTCTTGCCGCCCAGCTCCAGCGTCACCGGGATGATGTTCTGCGACGCGTACTGCATGATCAGCCGGCCGGTGGTGGTCTCCCCGGTGAAGGCGATCTTGGCGATGCGGGGGCTGGACGCCAGCGGCTTGCCCGCCTCCACGCCGAACCCGTTCACCACGTTCACCACACCGGGCGGCAGCAGGTCGGCGATCAGCTCGATGAGCAGCATGATGCTGGCGGGCGTCTGCTCGGCCGGCTTGATCACCACGCAGTTCCCGGCGGCCAGGGCGGGGGCCAGCTTCCAGGTGGCCATCAGCAGCGGGAAGTTCCACGGGATGATCTGGCCGACGACGCCCAGCGGCTCGTGGAAGTGGTAGGCGACGGTGTCCTCGTCGATCTGGCTGATGCCGCCCTCCTGGGCGCGGATCACCCCGGCGAAGTAGCGGAAGTGGTCCACGGCCAGGGGCAGGTCGGCGGCCAGGGTCTCCCGGACCGGCTTGCCGTTCTCCCAGGTCTCCGCGACGGCCAGCTTCTCCAGGTTCTCCTCGATGCGGTCGGCGATCCGGTTGAGGATCAGCGACCGCTCGGCCACGGACGTCGCGCCCCACTTGTCGGCGGCGGCGTGCGCGGCGTCCAGCGCCTTGTCGATGTCGGCGGCCCCGGACCGCGCGACCCGCGTGAACACCTGACCGTCCACGGGCGACGGGTTGTCGAAGTACTCGCCCCCGACGGGCGGCACCCACTCGCCGCCGATGAAGTTGTCGTAGTGGTCGGCGAACGCGACGACGCTGCCCTCGGCGCCCGGCTTGGCGTAGACCATGAATGTCCTCCTCGCACCCGGTGTGAACCGATGTGATGCAGGACACTCTGCGACGGGAAGGTTGCCGAAAGGTTGCCGCGGGCGCCGGGGTGCCGCCGGGGTGCGGGGGCGGCCGGCCGCGTCCGCTGGGCGTCAGTCGCGTAGGGCGGCTTCGATGCGGGCGGCCGTGATTCCGCGGCGGCCGTCGGACGGGGCCAGCAGCCTGTGCGCGTGCTGGTGGACCTCCAGGTCGTAGCGGTGACGTTCGCCATAGGCGAGGGCGTGCTCGGGGACGGGCGAGGCCAGCACCGCCTTGCGTACCGCGACCTCCAGGTAGTCACGCCAGCGCACGATGCCGGGGGCCTCGGAGTCGGGCAGGAGCGGTCCGGTGTAGCGGTGCACCGCCGTGGTGGTGTCGCCGGAGGCGAGGGCGTCCAGGACGGCGGACGCGTCGCAGACGATGGGCTCGGTCAGGACGTAATGGCGTTGGGCCAACGCGCCGCCGAGCGCGGCCCTCAGGTGCGAGACCTGCGCCTTCAACGACGTCATGGTCACCGGACGGTCGCCGTACAGGGCCTCGCGCAGGCGTTCCGGGCTGAAGCCGTCCGGCTCCAACGCCAGGAGGGCGAGGATCTCCAGCTGGCGGGGGCGCAGGGGGAGGGGCGCGCCGTCCCGCAGCGCCCGGACACCGTCGCCCAGGCAGTCCAACCGGACGCGCGGCGCGGTGACGGGCGGCAGCGCGGCGGCGGGCAGGCGGGCCAGCCGGTCCTCGATGCTGGCGGCGAGCGTGCGCACGGTCGGCATGACCATGGGGTGCGAGCGGTCCCAGGTGCTGGACAGGTCGAGGACGCCCAGCAGCCGTCCGCCGGGGGCGCGCAGCGGCGCCGCGTAGCACACCCAGCCGTGAAGCGCCTCGACCAGGTGCTCGGCGGAGAAGACGGTGGCGGGACGGCGGTCGCGAAGGGCGAGGGCGGGGGCGCTGGTGCCCATCGCCGCCTCGTCCCAGCGACCGCCGGGTGCGAAGTTGACCCGTTCGGCGCGGTGCCGCATGACGCGGCCGCCGTAGGTCCACAGGATGGTGCCGTCGGCGTCGGTGACGGCGGCGACGAAGCCGGCCTCGTCGGCGATCGCGCGCAGCTCACCGGCGATCTCGGCGACCGGCCCCGCCAGCGGTGACGACCGCCAGCGGTCCGCCACGTCCGGCACGGCCGGTGCGCTGTCGCGGTGCGGGTCGACCACGACGCGCGAACGGTTCCAGGACGCGGCGATCTCCTCGCGCAGCGCCGGGTCGTGGCGCGTCCGGGCATGCGGAACGCGCTCGGCCACCAGCCGCGACCATTCCCGGACGAGCCGCGTCCGCCGGTCCCGCAGAGCACCGTGTGCCGCCATCTGGATTCCTCCTGGCCGGACAAGCCCGACAGGCCCGATTGTTACACCGTGTCGTGCATCGGGTCCATGACCGTCACGGCTCGGCCCCGGGCCGGGCGGCGAGCGCCCGGATTCCGGGGGTGGCGGACTCCCGGACGAACCGGCAGGCCGAAAGCTCTTGCCGCAGGCCCATGCGGACGCCCCTGGCCAGCCGGTACGGCTGGGATTCCACGAACGCGCCCAGCGAACGGCGCAGGCGCGACACCTCCGCGCGCACGGTGACGACGTGTTCGGCGTCCCCGTACAGCGCCCGGCTCAGCGCCTGCGCCGACAGCCCGTCCGGCCCGGCCGCGTGCAGGAGGAGCAGGATCTCGGCGTGCCGGGTGGTCAGTGCGCACCGCCACCGCGCGTCGCCGGACCGCACCTGCAGGACGGGCGCGTCCGCCAGGTCGAGGTCGAGCATCATGGGCCGGGCGCGGGTGGACGGGCGGACGAGCCAGCCGTCCGGAAGCCGTTCGGGAACGCACACCCCCAGCCCCGGGACGGCGAGCGCGCGGCCCTCGGCCGGCACCGCGACGCGTTCGGTCGCGGCCACGCCCGAGCTGTGCGCGACCCAGCCGTGGTCGTCCACCAGCAGGAGCGGTTCGGACGACGTGGCCAGCAGCGGCGCCGCCGACTGGCGCAGCCGCTCCAGCCGCCGCTGGTGACGCTGCCACAGCCGCGACTCGGCCAGCCGGGTGCCGGTGTTCACCAGCGCGCCGACGGCCGGATGCAACGTCAGCGCGGGACCGCTGACGTCGATGATCCCCAGCAGCTCCGCGGTGCGCGGGTCGTGGACGGGGAACGCGGAGCAGTACCAGGGATGCTGCGCCTGCTCGAAGTGCTCGGCCGAGAACAGCTCCACCGGCGCCGCCTCGGCCAGCGCGGTGCCGATCGCGTTGGTGCCGACGCGGGCCTCGGTCCAGGTGGTGCCCTCGCAGAAGCCCAGGTCGTCGGCGCGGCGGCGGACGGCCGAGGAGCCGTGCCGCCACAGGATCACCCCGTCGGCGTCGGTCACCACCAGCAGCATGTGCGAGGCGTCGGCGACCGAGCCGATCAGCTGGCCCAGCTCGTCGATCACCTCGCGGAGCGGCGAGCCGTGCCGCCGCCGGGCCAGCTCGTCGGCGTTGAGCGGGTCGCGGATGTTCTTGTCGTCCGGGTCCAGGCCCAGACGCATGACCCGCGACCACGACCGTGCCACCACGGCGCGCGGGCGCACCGGCGGCGCGGCCCGCTCGCCGCCGATCACGGCGTGATGCGTGCGGACCAGCTCTCGGGCGTAGTCGGGCAGGCTGGTCCCCGGACGGACGGCCCCGTGCACGCGCACGACCTCACCTCCCAGGTCGGGCGTTACGGCTGGCACCGGCCCACCTCCCAGGCCGGTGCGTTGCCCCAGATTTCCCGAAGCATAAACGCAAATTGTGACCCTGGCCACAATTCGTGCAATCCGCTGCAACCCTTGTCGCCCGCGCTCCGTGCGGAATGTGATCGGTGTTACACCGTCCACCGGAGACCGGACGGGTCCGGACATCCATCCCCGGTGCCCGGAGACATCCGGAGACATCCCGAGACCCCCTGGAGAAACCACGGAGAAGGGAAGGCGCAGGTGAGCAACGCTACGCCCGCCGCCACCGCCGGTATCGACGCGCGGACGCGGGTGCGGTCCTGGCTGGCCGGCTTCGAGTCGGCCCTGGCCGCCCGCGACGTGGCCCGCGCCGCGGCGATGTTCGCGCCCGACAGCTACTGGCGGGACCTGGTGGCCTTCACCTGGAACATCAAGACCGTGGAGGGGCGCGACGGCGTCGCCGGCATGCTGGCCGCCTGCCTGGACGGCACCGACCCGTCCGGCTTCACGATCACCGAGGAACCGGTGGAGGCGGACGGCGTCGTCGAGGCGTGGCTGGCGTTCGAGACCGCCACCGGACGCGGCATGGGCCACCTGCGGCTGACGGACGAGGGGGCGTGGACGCTGCTCACCAGCCTGCGCGAGCTCAAGGGGCACGAGGAGCCGATGCGGGAGCGTCGTCCCAAGGGTGTCCGGCACGGTGTGGTCCGCGGCCGCACGTCGTGGGGGCAGGAGCGCGCGCTGGAGAGGGCGCGGCTGGGCGTCGAGGAGCAGCCGTACGTCGTGGTCATCGGGGGCGGCCAGGGCGGTATCGCGCTCGGCGCACGGTTGAGGCAGCTCGGCGTGCCCGCGCTCGTCCTGGAACGCAACGATCGTCCCGGCGACTCCTGGCGCAAGCGGTACAAGAGCCTGTGCCTGCACGACCCCGTCTGGTACGACCACCTGCCCTACCTGCCGTTCCCCGACAACTGGCCGGTGTTCGCCCCAAAGGACAAGATCGCCGACTGGCTGGAGATGTACGTACGGGTGATGGAGGTGCCCTACTGGACGAGGGCGAACGTCACCTCCGCGTCCTGGGACGACGACACCGAGCAGTGGAGAGTGCACGTCGACCGTAACGGCGAGCCGATCGTTCTCACGCCACGGCATCTGGTGTTCGCCACAGGGATGTCCGGCAAGCCGAACGTCCCGTCCTTCCCCGGCATGGACGTGTTCGAGGGGGAGCAGCACCACTCGTCCCAGCATCCGGGCCCGGACGCCTACGCGGGCAAGCGGGCCGTGGTGATCGGCTCCAACAACTCGGCGCACGACATCTGCGCGGCCCTGTGGGAGCACGGCGCCGACGTGACGATGGTGCAGCGCTCGTCCACGCACATCGTCAGGTCGGACTCGCTGATGGAGATCGGCCTGGGCGCCCTGTACTCGGAGGAGGCCGTCCGCAACGGGATGACCACCGACAAGGCCGACATGGTGTTCGCGTCCCTGCCGTACCGGATCATGCACCGGTTCCAGATCCCGCTGTACGAGAAGATCAGAGAGCGGGACGCCGACTTCTACGACCGCCTGGAGAAGGCCGGGTTCGCCCACGACTGGGGCGACGACGGGTCCGGCCTGTTCATGAAGTACCTGCGCCGCGGCTCCGGCTACTACATCGACGTGGGCGCGTCCGACCTGGTGATCAACGGCGACGTCAAGCTCGCCCGCGGCCAGGTCTCCCACCTGACGCGCGACGCGGTCGTCCTGGAGGACGGCACCGAACTGCCCGCCGACCTGGTCGTCTACGCCACCGGATACGGCTCGATGAACGGCTGGGTCGCCGACCTCGTCGGGCGGGAGACGGCCGACAAGGTCGGCAAGTGCTGGGGCCTGGGCTCGGGCACCACCAAGGACCCGGGCCCCTGGGAGGGCGAGCAGCGCAACATGTGGAAGCCCACCCAGCAGGAAGGGCTGTGGTTCCACGGCGGCAACCTGCACCAGTCCCGGCACTACTCCCTCTACCTGGCGCTGCAGCTCAAGGCCAGGTACGAGGGGATCCCCACCCCCGTGTACGGCCTGCAGGAAGTGCACCACCTCTCCTGAGCACGCAGGCCCTTCATCTCACCCCCAGGCCGAACACGAACGAGGAGGATCAACGATGAAGGCAGCCCGCTTCCACGGGCCCGGCGACATCCGCATCGACGACGTTCCGGAGCCGCGGACGCTGCCGGGGACCGTCCTCGTGGAGGTCGAGTGGTGCGGCATCTGCGGCACCGACCTGCACGAATACCTGGAAGGGCCGATCTTCGTCCCGCCCGCCGGCGCGCCGCATCCGCTCACCGGCGAGACGCTGCCCGTCACACTCGGGCACGAGTTCGCCGGAGTGGTCCGCGAAGTGGGCGACGGGGTGGACGACCTGCATCCCGGCGAGCGCGTGGCCGTCGAACCGTACATCGTCTGCGGCCATTGCGACCCCTGCGAGCAGGGCAGGTACAACGTCTGCCAATCCCTCGGATTCGTCGGGCTGTGCGGCCGCGGCGGCGGGTTCTCCCGCTTCGTGGTGGCCGAACGCCGATGGATTCATCCGCTCGGCGACCTCGGCACCGACGTGGGCGCGCTCGTCGAGCCGCTGGCCGTCGCCTGGCACGCGGTGCGGCTGTCCGGCGCCCGCCCGGGGCAGACCGCCGCCGTCTTCGGAACCGGCCCCATCGGCCTGGCCGTCATCGCCGCGCTGCGCGCCGCCGGGGTCGAGCACGTGATCGCCGTCGAGCCCGCGGCCGCGCGCAAGAACAAGGCCGCCGCGGTCGGCGCCGACGAGGTGATCGACCCGTCCGGCGTGAACGCGACGGAGGCGGTGCTGGAGTCGACCAAGGGACGCGGCGCCGACGTGTCGTTCGAGTGCGCCGGGGCCGACGCCGTCCTGCGGTCGGCCGTGCTGTCCACCCGCGCCGGGGGCACCTGCGTGAACGTCGCCATCTGGGGGCACGAGGCGCAGGTCGCCATGAACGACCTGGTGTTCCGCGAGGTCGCCGTCATCGGCAGCCTCGCCTACGCCGGCGACCACCCCGCCACCATCGAGATGATCGCGAACGGGCGGATCGATCCGTACCCGTTCATCACCGGACGGATCGACCTGTACGACATCGTCAAGAAGGGCTTCCGGGAGCTGATCGACAACAAGGAGGAGAACGTCAAGATTCTCGTCCGTCCCTGAGCCGCGGGCTCCTCGGGTGTCGGGCGCGGTCGGCCCGGCCAATGCCCCGGTGCCGGGTTCGCCGCGGGGCGCGTCGCTAGGTTCGCGCGGGTTTCGCCGCCGGTCAGGGGGCTGACCGGCGGCGAAACCTCGGGTACTTTCGCGATCAAGAACGTCCGTCGATCTTGACGGTCGCGGACGTCGGCCCCTGCCCCCGCCACCCGAGGAGCTCCGCTTGATCCAGCGCAGAACGGTGCTGAGGGGAGCCGTCGGCGGCACCGCCGCCTCCCTGATCGCCGCCCCCGCCACGGCGCACGCCGACCGGACGTCCAAGTCCGGGCAGCCCTCCCGGCGCATCGACCGCAAGGCCGTCGTCGACCGGCACGCCATCGAACGCACCGCCAGCGACCCGGAGCTTCCCCTCCAGGTCGGCAACGGCGACATCGCGTTCGGCGCCGACATCACCGGACTGCAGACGTTCCTGCCGTTCGCCACCATGTCCCAATGGGGCTGGCACGAGGATCCCCTGCCCGAAGGCCAGAACCTGGACGACTACAAGGGAACGGCCTGGGACACCTACGGCCGTCCCGTCCGCTACTGGACTGACGAGGCCGGCCACCCCGACCTCTACAACTGGCTCCGGGGCAACCCCCACCGCATCAACCTCGCACGCATCGGCCTGTCGCTGCGCACCTCCACCGGACGCGACGCCACCGAAGACGACCTCACCGACCGCCACCAGCGCCTCGACCTGTGGACCGGCATCCTGACCAGCCGGTTCACGTTCGACGGCGCACCCGTCACCGTCGAGACCGCCTGCCACCCCACGCTGGACGCCATTGCGGTACGGATCGACTCACCCCTCATCGAAACGGGGCGTCTCACCGTCTACGTCGACTTCCCGTATGCGACCGCCAAGGGCCAGGGCAAGTTCTCTGCGCCGTTCGTCGGCTTCTGGGACCGTCCGGACGCCCACACGACGACGCTGACGCCGCAGGGCGCGACCCGGGCCCGCATCACCCACCGCATGGACGACACCACCTACCACGCGGCGCTGACCTGGAACGCCGCCGCCGGAAAGCTCACGCGGGACGCCCCCGGACGGCACCGCTACACCCTCACCGGCGCACGCGGTCGACGCCTGGAACTGTCCTGCCTGTTCACCCCGGACGACACCCGCATCGGCGCCCCGCCCGCCGCCGCGGTGAGCCGCGCCGCCGCCGCGCGGTGGCCCGACTTCTGGCGTTCCGGCGGCGCCGTCGACCTGTCCGGCAGCCGCGACCCGCGCTGGGAGGAACTGGAACGCCGGATCGTGCGCAGCCAGTTCGCGCTGGCCGTCAACGAGAGCGGCGCGTACCCGCCGCAGGAGTCCGGCCTGGTCAACAACGGCTGGTACGGCAAGTTCCACATGGAGATGGTGGTGTGGCACGGCGCCCACTACGCGCTGTGGAACCGCTGGCCGCTGCTGGACCGCAGCCTCGGCGTCTACCGGAGCTTCCTGCCGTCCGCCCTGGAACGTGCCAAGCAACAGGGCTTCCGCGGCGCCCGCTGGCCGAAGATGACCGCTCCCGAGGGACGCGACTCGCCCGGCCTGCAGAACGCGCTGCTGCTCTGGCAGATGCCGCACCCGATCTTCTTCGCCGAACTCGACTACCGCGCCCACCCGACCCGCGCCACACTGCACAAGTGGCGCGACATCGTGTTCGCCACCGCCGACTTCCTCGCCTCCTACGCCTTCCACGACCGCTCCACCGGCCGCTACGTCCTCGGCCCCCCGGTGATCCCCGCCAACGAGCAGAGCGACCCCGCCGTCACCAAGAACCCGGTGATGGAACTGTCGTACTGGCGCTTCGGCCTGCGAACCGCCTCGGCATGGCGCCGGCGGCTCGGCCTGGCACCCGACCGCCGCTGGAACGAGGTCCTGGCCGGGCTGGCGCCCCTTCCGGTACAGGACGGCAAGTACGTGCTGTACGAGGGCGTCCAGGACATGTGGACCAAGCACACCACCGACCACCCCGACCCGATCGCCCCCTACGCGATGCTCCCCGGCGACGGCGTCGACGTCCCCACCATGCGAGCCACAGCCCACCAGGTGTACGAGAGCTGGCCCGTCGACGACCTCTACAGCTGGGACTTCCCCGTCCTGGCGATGAACGCCGCCCGCCTGGGCGACCCCGCCCGCGCCGTCGACTTCCTCCTGCACCCGAAGTTCGGCTTCACCGACGAGGGTCTACCGGCGAGCGGCAAGGAAGGCGTCCCCTCCCCCTACTTCCCGGGCGCAGGCGGCCTCCTCTACGCCGTCGCCCTCATGTGCGCAGGCTGGGACAACGCGCCTAACCGCCACGCCCCCGGCTTCCCCACCAAGGACTGGACCGTCCACTGGGAAAACCTCTCCCGCACCATCTAACCCACCTCGGAGGCGCCCTGCCCACGTCTCGGCATCGGCAATCCGGTGACCCCCAGGGCGCCTCCGAGCCCCCGCCCCCCGACCGCAGCATCAACCACCTGCACCCCTCGGTCGCCCCCGCCGCCCCGGCCGGCGCCGCCACGCCTCCCTGTTCCTCAGCATGATCCTGCTTGGTGTCATTGCTGGGGGCCGCGTCGCCCCACGGATCCAGGCCTCGCAATACGCGGGCAATGCGAGGGAGCGCACAGTGCGTCTATCTCCGCTGGCAGGGGGCAGCGACGTGACTTGGAGGGCCGCCGGGCCCTCGCCATACGCCGCCGAGCGGCTGGAGCCGCGCATCCGATGCCGACCTGCTACTTCTCCAGCGCGCAATGTCGCAGACCGGGGCGGCGGCCATAGTCCAGGCCGGTCAGCCCATGCCACGGCACCACCAGGGCCGAGCACGACGCCCCGATCCCTTGTCGGCCACCTACTTGCTGCACCCACGGCACCCGAAGGCGCGAAACCGCCGCACGCACATCAAACGTCGCCACCACTGCAGAGGACCACGCGCGGCGGATCAATTGTGAGCGTCAATGATCATTGCTGGAGGGAATCGGAGCCTCACCGACCGCCGCGAGCAACTCAATGGGGAACTCCGGATCGTTCTGGCCAACGGCGAGCGCAATCCACCGGCCGGCATCCGGCCGCCGCCAGACGAGCATCTCGCCGCTGAGAACGCAGAGCGTTTGCATCGGCTCCGGAGCCGGGCTCTCACCCCACAGATAAGGTTCCAGATCAATCGATTCCGGCCTGCCCCACCGTGCCGTCAACGCGGTCACCAGCTCATGAAGAGCGGCGTCGATCTCCTCCTCGGCCGCCTCGACGGTCTCCTCACTGCGATCGTCCCAGAAGTCCTGGCTGGCCAGCAGGACACTCACGTGGTAGCCCGGCCCGCTCAAGCGCTCGCCCTCACGTGTGTCCTTAGACCGTGTCTTGATTGGCGATCACTCGTTTGATCAGGCGTGGCGAGCTTCACTGAGCGACTGGTTCCTGACGAGCTATGGGAGTTGTTCCAG
>NZ_JBEYTB010000023.1:0-133749 GCF_040642915.1 Actinomadura sp. NPDC047616 | reverse complement strand
TACCGCGGTGACTTCGAGGAGCGCCTGAAGAAGGTGCTCAAGGAGATCCGCACCCGCGGCGACATCATCCTGTTCATCGACGAGCTGCACACGCTGGTCGGCGCGGGCGCCGCCGAGGGCGCGATCGACGCGGCCAGCATTCTCAAGCCGATGCTGGCGCGCGGTGAGCTGCAGACCATCGGTGCCACCACCCTGGACGAGTACCGCAAGCACCTGGAGAAGGACGCCGCCCTGGAGCGGCGCTTCCAGCCGATCCAGGTGGCGGAGCCGTCGCTGAGCCACACCATCGAGATCCTCAAGGGTCTGCGGGACCGGTACGAGGCGCACCACCGGGTGTCGATCACCGACAGCGCCCTGGTGGCCGCCGCGCAGCTGGCCGACCGTTACATCTCCGACCGCTTCCTGCCGGACAAGGCGATCGACCTGATCGACGAGGCCGGGTCGCGGATGCGGATCCGCCGGATGACCGCGCCGCCGGACCTGCGCGAGTACGACGAGAAGATCGCCGGTGTGCGCCGGGAGAAGGAATCGGCGATCGACGCCCAGGACTTCGAGAAGGCCGCCGCCCTGCGCGACTCCGAGAAGCAGCTCCTGGCGGCCAAGGCCGCGCGGGAGAAGGAGTGGAAGGCCGGCGACATGGACGTCGTCGCCGAGGTCACCGAGGAGCTGATCGCCGAGGTCCTGGCCACGGCCACGGGCATCCCGGTGTTCAAGCTGACCGAGGAGGAGTCCTCGCGGCTGCTGCGCATGGAGGACGAGCTGCACAAGCGCGTCATCGGCCAGCACGACGCGATCAAGGCCCTGTCGCAGTCGATCCGCCGTACCCGCGCCGGGCTGAAGGACCCCAAGCGTCCGGGTGGCTCGTTCATCTTCGCCGGCCCGTCGGGTGTCGGTAAGACCGAGCTGTCCAAGACGCTGGCGGAGTTCCTGTTCGGGGACGAGGACGCGCTCATCCAGCTGGACATGAGCGAGTTCATGGAGAAGCACACCGTCTCGCGGCTGTTCGGTTCCCCGCCCGGCTACGTCGGGTACGAGGAGGGCGGCCAGCTCACCGAGAAGGTGCGGCGCAAGCCGTTCTCGGTCGTGCTGTTCGACGAGATCGAGAAGGCGCACCCGGACATCTTCAACAGCCTGCTGCAGATCCTGGAGGACGGTCGGCTGACCGACGCCCAGGGCCGCGTGGTCGACTTCAAGAACACCGTCATCATCATGACCACGAACCTGGGCACCCGGGACATCTCCAAGGGCGTGTCCATGGGGTTCGCGCGTCAGGGCGACGAGCAGGGGTCCTACGACCGGATGAAGGCGAAGGTGCAGGAGGAGCTCAAGCAGCACTTCCGGCCCGAGTTCCTCAACCGTGTCGACGACACCGTGGTGTTCCACCAGCTGACCCCGAAGGAGATCATCCAGATCGTGGATCTGATGATCGCCAAGGTGGACGAGCGGCTGCGCGACCGGGACATGGGCATCGAGCTGCGGCCCGAGGCCAAGCAGCTGCTCGCCGAGCGCGGCTACGACCCCGTGCTGGGCGCGCGTCCGCTGCGCCGCACGATCCAGCGGGAGATCGAGGACGCGCTGTCGGAGAAGATCCTCTACAGCGAGCTGAAGCCCGGCCAGATCGTGATCGTCGGCACCGAGGGTGAGGGCGAGGACGCGAAGTTCACCTTCCGGGGTGTGCCGAAGCCGTCCGGCGTGCCCGACAGCCCGCCCCCGATCGAGGGCGCGGTCAACTTCAACAAGGACTGACGCCCGTCACGCGAGCCGACGAAGGGTTCGCGCAGTTCCCCGTTCTCTTCTAGTGATCGTCGCAACACCCCGGTTGAGGGATGCGATGGACTTGGAGATCTGGGAGGACCGGCAACCACCTGGGGGCGCCACCGATCGCATCGGTGGCGCCCCTAGCCGTGCGCGGGCGCTACCTGAACGAGACCGAGCGGCTCCACATCGATCGGCGGTCCGCCATCGGCACCCTCCTCGGGCACTCCACCCGCTGGGTGATGCTCATCCGCCTCCCGCACGGCCGCAGCGCCGAACTGATGCGCGAGGCTCTCACCCGGACCATCACGCCCCTGCCACGCCACCTGCTGCGATCCCTCACCTGGGACCAGGGATCGGAAATGGGCTCCCACGGCGCCTTCACCCTCGCCACCGACAGACCGATCTAGGTCGAGATCACCGGGTCAGGTGACCAAGCCGGCCCGGCAGGCGCACCGGCAGTCGAGCGGGCTTCTTGACCTCAAGAGTGATTGAGGTTCTAGGTTCGTCTGTGACTCCTCCGGACAACACGACCTAAGGAACTCGACTGTGACGACTTTGGTGACAGGTGCCACCGGGAACACTGGCCGGCACGTTGTGGCAGAGCTGGTTCGCCGTGGAGAGCGGGTTCGGGCCCTGACACGAAACCCGGCGGCGAACGCGGGGAGGTTTCCGGCCGAGGTGGAGCTGGTGGCCGGCACGCACAACGCACCGGAAACGCTGGACACCGCGCTTGAGGGTGTCACCCGGCTGCACATCACGGTGACGGCGGGACTGGCCGAGGTGGGGCCCGAGCTGGTCCAGCGGGCGGTCGCCGCGGGCGTCCAACGCATCACCGTGCTGTGGGGCGGTTGGGTGGGCCCGGTCGAGCAGGCGGTGGCGGACTCGGGCGTGGAATGGACACGGCTGGAAGCACAGGAGTTCATGTCCAACACGTTGACCTGGGCCGAATCGATCCGGGCCGAGGGAGTGGTCCGGGAACCGTACGACCTCCCCAGCGCGCTGGTGCACGAGGCCGACATCGGGGCCGTGGCAGCCGTCGCACTGCTCGATGACGGCCACGCAGGGCGGTCCTACAACCTCACCGGGCCCGAACCGCTGACACCGACCGACCGCATCGCGATCCTGTCCCGGGTGATCGGCCGCGACATCGCCTTCGAGCCGATAACGCACGAACAGGCGATCGACAGGCTGATGGCCACCGGTGTGTCCCGGGCGGACGCCGAGTTTGTCATCGGCTGGTATGCCGAGCCCGGTGATGCCGCCACGACCGTGGACGACACGGTGGAACGGGTGATCGGTCGTCCAGCACGTACGTTCACCGAGTGGGCGAAGGAGCACGCGGACCGTTTCTAGGCCGGGATGATCTCTACGGCGATGTGTTGCGACAACCGTTAGAGAACGCCCCGGAACGGCGCGGGCTCTTGCGCGTGCACCCGCCTCGGCGGGCCAGGGCTAGGCGGGAAGGGCGTAGCGGCCGTCGTCCAGGGGGTCCACCAGGCCGTCGGCCACGAGGGCGTCCAGGGCGCGTTCGCGTTGGACGGGGTCGGACCACACGACGTCCAGCGCCGACTTCTCCACGGGGCCGTCGGCGTCGCGCAGGACGGCCAGGAGGCGGCCCCGGCACTGGCGGTCGGTGCCCGCGTAGGTCTGGCCGCGCCGGGGCGGGCCGTCGTAGGCGGGACGGCCGACGGCGTGCCAGGCGCAGGACGACAGCACCGGGCAGTCCACGCAGCGGGGCGTGCGGGCCGTGCAGACGAGGGCGCCCAGCTCCATGACGGCCACGGACCAGCGGGCCGCGGTCGGGGCGTCGGCGGGCAGCAGCGACTCGGCCAGCCGGACCTCGGCGGCGGTCTGCGAGCGCGGCGGGTACTCCTCGCCGGAGACCAGGCGCGCCAGCACCCGCCGGACGTTGGTGTCGAGCACGGCGTGCCGCTGCCGGAACGCGAAGCTGGCCACGGCGGCGGCGGTGTAGGCGCCGATGCCGGGCAGCGCCAGCAGATCCGCGTGCGACTCGGGGACCCGCCCGCCGTGCCGTTCCACGATCGCCCGGGCGCTCTCGTGCAGGCGCAGCGCCCGGCGCGGGTAGCCGAGGCGGCCCCAGGCGCGCACCGCCTCGCCGGACGGCTCGGCCGCCAGCGCCGCCGGCCGCGGCCAGCGCGCCATCCACTCCCGCCAGACGGGCAGGACGCGGGCCACGGGGGTCTGCTGCAGCATGATCTCGCTGACCAGGACGCCCCACGGGGTGGCGTCCGGGGCGCGCCACGGCAGGTCCCGGGCGTTGTCGGCATACCAGTCGAGGATCGGCTCGGTGTACGTGGTCTCCATGACGACTCGCCATTGTCGCACGGCGGGTCGCCGGTCCGGCCTGCGCCGACTCTGCATACTGTCCGCATGGGCGCTGACACCGGACGTGACGACGGTGTGGTCGACCGGTACTGGCGGCGGCGGGCCACCGTCCTCGCCGTCGTGCTCGGCGTCCTGGTGGTGCTGGCCTACGGCTGCGGAGGGGACGACGGCACGACGGGCGACGCGGCCGACGGCCCCACCGACGCGCCCACCATTCCGAGCGCGGCGCCGACCGTCACGGTGACCGCGACGCGGAGCGTCCGGCCCGCACCCGCCCGGCCGGAGGGGGACGCCTGCGCCGGGGAGGATCTGGTGGTGGGGCTGACCACGGCCCGCGACACCTACGCCGGTGCGCAGCGGCCGCGGTTCACCGCGACCGTCGTCAACACCGGGCCGGGCGCGTGCACGTTCGACGGCGTCCTCGACGTGCGGGTGACGTCCGGACCCGACCGGGTCTGGTCGTCGGCCCGCTGCGCCCGCGGCGGCTCCGCCGAGCGGACGCTGCGCCGCGGCATCCCGCACGTCGAGACGGTGACCTGGGACCGCAGGCGTTCGTCCGGCGACTGCCGGGCCAGGGGGCTGCCCGCGCGGCCCGGCACCTACGTCGCCACGGTGCGGGTGGACGGTCTCAAGCCCGCCAGGCGGGTGTTCCATCTGCGCTGAGCGGACGGAACGCGGGAGCGGCCGGCCGTCTCGGGGACGGCCGGGACGTCAGACGTAGCGTTCCAGGATCGAGGACTCGGCGAGGCGGGACAGGCCCTCGCGGACGCTGCGGGCCCGGGACTCGCCCACGCCGCCGACCGCCTGCAGGTCGTCGATGCCGGCCGCCAGCAGCTTCTGCAGGCCGCCGAAGTGCTCGACCAGCCGCTCGACCACCAGGCCGGGCAGCCGCGGCACCTTGGCCAGCAGACGGTAGCCCTTGGGGCTGACGGGCAGGTCGAGGGCGTCCGGGCCGGCGAAGCCCATCACCTCGGCGACCGTGGACAGGTCGAGCAGCTCGTTGGCCGACAGCCCGTCCAGCGCGGCCAGCACCGCGGCCACGCCGCGGGCGCGGGCGTCCTCGGACGGGTAGTCGCGCACGATCAGCTCGCGGTCGACGTCCACCCCGGACACCAGCTCGTCCAGCTGCAGCGACAGCAGCCGGCCGTCGGTGCCGAGCTCGACCACGTAGCCCTCGATCTCGTCGGCGATGCGGCGGACCATCTCCAGGCGCTGGACGACCGCGCTGACGTCCCGCACCGTGACCAGGTCCTCGATCTCCAGCGCCGACAGCGTGCCGGACACCTCGTCCAGCCGCAGCTTGTAGCGTTCGAGCGTGGCGAGCGCCTGGTTGGCCTTGGACAGGATCGCGGCCGAGTCCTCCAGCACGTAGCGGGTGCCGTCGAGGTACAGCGCGATGATGTGCATCGACTGGCTCACCGAGATCACCGGGTGGCCGGTCTGCCGGGCGACCCGCTCGGCGGTGCGGTGCCGGGTGCCGGACTCCTCGGTGGGGATCGTCGAGTCGGGGACCAGGTGCACCGCGGCGCGCACGATCCGCGTGTGCGTGTCGTCCAGGACGATGGCCCCGTCCATCTTGGCCAGCTCGCGCAGGCGGGTGGCGGAGAACTGCACGTCCAGCTCGAACCCGCCGGTGCACAGGTCCTCGACGAGCCTGTCGTAGCCGAGGACGATCAGGGCTCCGGTGTGCCCCCGCAGGATGCGCTCCAGTCCGTCTCGTATCGCGGTGCCCGGGGCTACCGCGGCGAGCGTGGCGCGGCGTCGTTCGTCATGACCCTTGTCGTGTGTTGGCACCTGGCCCCCGGAGGTCTCTGGTCGGCGTCAGTTTATCGAGGAGCCCGCGGACGGGTTTCTCCCGTGGTTGGTTGTCCCCCTCCGGGCCGAGGGGGATGCCGCCCGTCACGCCGTACTGGCGGCCGCGGGCGGGTCCTGCTTCGCCGACCCCGGGCCGCCGCGTCGCGGTCCTCCGTGGTCTCCACAGGCCGTCGCCGCCGGTTCGGCGGCCCTGGTGATATTACGCGGGTCCTGACGTCCCGGTCATGCCCCCCTGAACTGATCGCCGGGGGCGGTCAGGGGGCGGTGAAGGCGACCTGCAGCGCCTGGGTGAGGCTGTCGACCTCCATGACCTTCATGCCCTCGTAGCTGGTCAGCTGCGGATCGGCGCGCTTGAGGGGCGTGCCGTCGCCCAGTTCGAGGGAGCCGCGGGGCACCACCGCGTACTTGAACCCCAGCCGGGCGGCCTCGGCCAGGCGGCGCTGGACGCCCGGCACGACCCGCACCTCGCCGGCGAGGCCGACCTCGCCGAGCGCGATGAGCTGCGCCGACAGCGCCTGCTCGACGGTGGACCCGGCGACCGCCAGGGCCAGCGCCAGGTCGACGGAGGTCTCGGTGAGCCGGACGCCGCCGACCGTGGAGACGTACACGTCCTGCTCGTGCATGGAGATCTTGCAGCGCTGGGCCAGCACCGCCAGGACCATGGCGACCCGCGAGGAGTCCAGGCCGGAGGACGCGCGGCGCGGGGACGGCAGGTAGGACTTGGCGACCAGCGCCTGCACCTCGGCGACCAACGGGCGGCGGCCCTCCAGCGTCACCGTCACGCAGGTGCCCGGGACGGGCTCGTCGCGGCGGGTCAGGAACAGCCCGCTGGGGTCGGCCACCCCGACGATGCCGACCTCGGACAGGTCGAAGCAGCCGAGTTCGTCGGTGGGGCCGTAGCGGTTCTTCACCGCGCGGATCATGCGGAGCCGGCTGTGCCGGTCGCCCTCGAAGTACAGGACGACGTCGACCAGGTGCTCCAGCAGCCGCGGCCCGGCGATCGCGCCCTCCTTGGTGACGTGGCCGACGAGCACCACGGTCATGCCGCGTTCCTTGGCCACGCGGATCAGGTTGGCGGTGACCTCGCGGATCTGGGTGACGCCGCCCGGCGCGCCGTCCACCTCGGCGCTGCCGATGGTCTGGATGGAGTCGACGACCAGCAGCGTGGGCTCGACGGCCTCGATGTGGCCGAGCACCGCCGACAGTTCGGTCTCGGCGGCCAGGTACAGGTCGTCGGTGATGGCGCCGACCCGGTCGGCGCGCAGCCGCACCTGCTCGGCCGACTCCTCGCCCGTCACGTACAGCACGGGCGTGCGGCCGCCCTCGGGGGAGCGGACGTCGGCAGGGCCGCCTTGCCGGGGGACGGCCGGGGGGCCGTCCTGCCGGGGGACGGCGCCGTCGGCCGACTCGCGGGCGTCGGCGCGGGTGGAGGCGAGCGCGGCGACCTCCAGCAGCAGCGTGGACTTGCCGATGCCCGGCTCGCCGGCGAGCAGCAGCACGGCTCCGGGCACCATGCCGCCGCCGAGCACGCGGTCGAGTTCGTCCAGGCCGGTGGGACGGGTCTGCGCCGTCCGCACGTCCACCTGGCCGATGGGCCGGGCGGGCGCGCTGACGGGCCCGGCGGTCACCACCCGGGGCGGCGCGGCCGTGCCCGCCTCGCCGACCGAACCCCAGGTCTGGCACTCGCCGCAACGGCCCACCCACTTGGAGGTCTGCCAGCCGCACTCCGAGCAGCGGTAGGTGGCCTTCGCCGTCTTCGCCTTCGCCATGGCCCGAACAGTACGGGCCGCGGCCGACACTCCGCGCGTCCGGTGCCCCCGCCGACCTTGCCCGGCGGTAAAGGATCGCATTGCCCTCGGTAATCGACTGATGACTTTGCGTGTGTTGATCGCGTAGGGTCGGTCCGGTCGTGTGCTCCTGGACGAAGGCCGCGTGATCGTCCGCGGCTCGATCGAGAGGACCGGTGATCATGCGGGGGAAACGGGTTCTGGGGGTCGGCACGTTCACGGCGACGCTGCTGGCGGGCACGCCCGCGGCGGCCGGGCACGCCGCCCGGACGGCGGCGGGCGAGCGGTACGTGGCGCTCGGCGACTCCTTCACCGCCGGGCCGCTCATCCCGCGCCAGTACGGCACACCGGCCGGATGCCTGCGCTCCAACCGCAACTACCCGGCGCTGGTCGCCGCGCGGCTGCGGCTGCGGCTCACCGACGTCAGCTGCACCGGCGCCCGCGTCCGCGACCTGTCCGCGTCGCAGCGCACCCCGCTCGGCACCAACCCACCGCAGCTGAACGCGCTGACGCGCGACACCGCCCTGGTCACCGTGGGGATCGGCGGCAACGACCTGGGGTTCAAATCGATCTCGGTCGCCTGCGGCCTCGCCAGCACCACCAACCCGCTGGGCGCGCCGTGCGCCGGCCGGTACGCCGACACCTACAACGAGCGGCCCGACAAGATCCGTCCGCTGGTCGGCGACGTGCTTCGGGAGATCCGCGCCCGAGCGCCGCGCGCCCGCGTGATGGTCGTCGGCTACCTGCGGCTGCTGCCCGACGCGCCGGGCTGCTGGCCGCTGGTCCCGGTGGCCCGCGGCGACCTGGCGTTCCTGAACGACCTGCAACGCGACCTGAACCGGGTGCTGGCCGAGCGGGCGCGCGCCCACGGCGCCGACTTCGTCGACGCCTACCAGGGCGGCGAGGGCCACGACATGTGCGCCCCGGCCGGGCGCAGGTGGGTCGAGGGCATCCTGCCGTCGAGCGTGGCCGCGCCCGTGCATCCCAACGCCGCAGGCATGCGGGAGGTCGCCGACCGCGTGGTGGGCGTCCTGGCCAGGAGCAGGCTGGACAGGAGGAACCTGGCCTGAGCCGGGCCGCGCGCCCGGCTCAGGCCACGGCGCGGATCAGGCGGCGGCGGACTCGCGGACGCGTTCGATGAGGTCGCCCAGGTGGCCGGAGACGACGTCCGGACGTTCGAGCATGGCCATGTGACCGGTCGTCGGGACGACCTCCAGGCGCGCCGACGGAATGCAGTCGGCGATCTTGATGCTGTGCTCGACCGGGGTGAGGCGGTCGTTCTCCGCGCCGATGACCAGCGTCTCGGCGGGGGCCAGGGTGGCGCACTCGCTGATGACCTCGGTGCTGATCATCGAGTGCAGGAAGTCGAACAGCGCGTCCATGCGGGTCTCGGCGAGCATCTGCTCGCTGAACTCCAGCGCGGCCGGGCTGGCGTCCGGCCCGAACGCGATGAGGTCCTCGACCAGCAGGGAGCCGTCGCGGCCCAGGTGGCGCACCTTCTCGATGAGGGCCGAGCCCGCGCCGGCCGCGCGCAGGGCGCGGGGGATCACCCGCTGCGTGGTGCGCGCCAGGACGGCGGGCAGGCCCAGCGGGGCCTCGCCGAGCGCGCCGGACGACGTGCACACCAGGCCGACGCCCACCACCTTGCGGCCGATCCGGTCGGAGTACTCGTCGGCGTAGCGCATGATCGTCATGCCGCCCATGGAGTGGCCGACCAGCACGACGGGGGTCTCGGCGGGGACGGTCTGGTCGATCACGGCGGCCAGGTCGTGCGCCAGGCGGGGCAGCCCGTAGCCGTCGCGGTCGCCGCCGTCGGAGCGGCCGTGACCGCGCTGGTCCCAGAACACCAGGCGGGCGCGGCCGCGCAGGGCCTTGCGCTGGAAGTGCCAGGAGTCCTGGGTGAGCGTCCAGCCGTGGCAGAACACCACCGCCAGGTCGGTGCGGTCCTCGCCGTCGATCTCGGCGTACAGACGGGTGCCGTCGTCGGCGCGCACCGGCACGGGGCGGCCGCGCAGGGAGCCGAACGGCTCCGCGGCGTAGGGGTCGGGACGCAGGCGCAGGCGGCGTACGGCGCGGCGCTGGGCGGCCAGCCCGACGCCGGCGGCGCCCGCGCCCAGCGCGGTGGCGGTGAGGATGGCTCGGCTCGTCCGTGCGGTACGGCCCATGTCGGGTCCCCTCCCGTCGGGATGCGATGGCGGTTGAATTGTTGTACAGCGCGTCCATTGGCGGCCAGACCCGCCGGACGGGTGTGACCAACCAGTCAGTAACCGGGCGGTGACCTCGGCGCCACCTCCTCGACGCCCTCCGGTGCGGCGCCGCGCAGGCACGGCGGCGCGCGTCAGGCGGCGGGCGTCAGGTGCGGCGCCACCAGAGGTTGACGGCGTAGTCCACCTCGCAGCCCTCGTGCTCGCGCAGGAACTCCGCGGCCAGCTCGGCGGGGAACTCGATGCGCAGCACGGCGGCCAGGTCGTCCCGGTCGGCGAACGACCAGCGGATCATCAGCGGCTCACGGGCGAAGCCCTGCCGGGACCAGAACCGCTCGACCGCGGCCGGGTCGTAGGAGGGCAGCCCGCGGCGGAACCAGCGGCCGAACGTCGAGCGGGTGGCGTCGTTGTCGATGATGAAGATCGCGCCGCCGCGCCGTACCACCCGGGACAGCTCGGCCAGCCCCGGTTCGCAGCCGGGGCCGAAGAAGTACGCCCACCGCACGTGCGCGACGTCCACCGAGGCGTCCGGAAGCGGGATGGACTGGGCGACGCCGACGCGGACCGTGACGTTCGGCTCGTCGCGCACCCGCCGCCGGGCCGCGGCGGCCAGCGCCGAGTGCGGCTCCACGCCGATCACCCGCGCCGCCTCGCGGGCGAACCGCGGCAGGTGGAAGCCGGTGCCGCAGCCCAGGTCGAGCACCGTCGCACCGGCCCAGGGGCGGATCGCCCACATCGCCGACTCCAGCGTGCCGTCGGGGTCCACGGCACGGTTCTCGATCTCGTAGACCTGGGGGGAGTTCCAGATGTTGGGGCTGGGCACGGCGCCCGCAGCGATCTCGGCCACGAGGACAGAGCGTAGTCATCCCGCGCCGCGCCAAATAAGATCACCTGGGTCGGAGGGTAACTTCGGGCGTTCGGGCGCATAGGCTTTGCGTTGCGTGAGCGCCGTCGGCGGAGCGGAGCCCCGGACCGGGGCCAGGGGCCGCCGAAGCCGGTCCGGCCCCGGGAGGACGACCCGAGGGCGCGGGACCGCGGACCCAGGACGGGCCCGCTGCTCCGGTCCGTGCGGCGGAGCGCACGACGGACACCCGAGCGACATACTGCCGAGCGAAATTATGGCGAGGGAGCCTTGACCCCGCAGCACAACGGCGCCGTTCCGCCCGCGATTCGCGTGCCGGACGCGCCGATCACGCTGTCCACCGCGTCGGTCTACCCGGAGAAGGTGCCGAGCGCCTTCGAGATCGCGGCGCTGCTGGGGTACGACGGCGTGGAGATCATGGTGTCCACGGACGCGTCCTCGCAGGACCTCAACGTGCTGCGCCGCCTGTCGGACTACCACCAGGTCCCCATCCGCTCCATCCACGCCCCGTGCCTGCTGCTCACGCAGCGGGTGTGGGGGCGCGAGCCGTGGGGCAAGCTGGTGCGTTCCAAGGAGGTGGCCGAGGCCCTGGGCGCCGACGTGGTCGTCGTCCACCCGCCGTTCCGCTGGCAGCGCGAGTACGCGCGCGAGTTCGTCCAGGGGCTGGCCCGCATGCAGGACGAGACGGACGTCCTGTTCGCGGTGGAGAACATGTTCCCGCTCAAGGCCCGGGGCGCCGAGGCGGGCATGTACGCCCCCGACTGGAACCCCATCGACCAGGACTATCCGTACGTCACGCTGGACCTGTCGCACACCGCGGTGTCCGGCTCGGACGCGCTGGACATGGCCGGGCGGCTCGGCGAGCGGCTGCGCCACGTCCACCTGGCCGACGGCGTCGGCGTCACCAACAAGGACGAGCACCTGGTGCCGGGGCGGGGCAACCAGCCGTGCGGGCCGTTCCTGGAGCGGCTCGCCGACGACGGCTACCGCGGCCACATCGTGCTGGAGGTCAACACGCGCCGCGCCAACAGCCGCGCCGAGCGCATGGAGGACCTGGCCGAGGCCCTGGCGTTCGCCCGCCTGCACCTGGCGGCGGCCGCCCTGGAGGAGCGGACGCGCACCTGGGAGGTCACTCCGGGCGGTGAGATCTCCCCGCGGGGAGCGCGATGACCGAGGTCGCGCGCCCCGAACGCGACCCGGGCGACGCGGGTGAGCGGCCGCGCGGGCGCGCGCGGCGGGGTCCGGGTCGGCGTCCGGGGCTGACCGAGACCCGCAACGAGATCCTCGACGCGGCCCGCGCGCTGTTCGCCGAGAAGGGGTACGACGCCACGTCGCTGCGGTCGATCGCCCGGGCGGCGGGGGTCGATCCGGCGCTGGTGCACCACTACTTCGGCAACAAGGAGGGGGTCTTCACCGCGGCCATGCGGTTCCCGGTGGACCCCGGTGAGTTCCTGCCGCGCGTCATGGCGACGCCCCGCGAACGGCTCGGCGAGGCGATGGTCCGCACGTTCCTGACGGTCTGGGAGGACGACGCGCGGCGGGCCCCGATCCTGGCGATGCTGCGCTCGGCCATGACCAACGAGCGGGCCGCGGTGGCGGTGCGCGAGTTCGTGACCTCGGCCCTGTTCGGCCGGGTGGCGGAACTGGGCGGCATCCCCAGGCTGCGGCTCAACGCGGCGGCCGGCCAGATGATCGGCGTGATGTTCCTGCGGTACGTGCTGCGCGTCGAGCCGATCGCCTCGGCCGGCCGCGAGGAGCTGGTGGAGCTGCTGGCCCCCACCATCCAGCGCTACTTCGACGAACCCTCCTGACCTCTCGACGGCTCCTTGACCCGGGCCGCGTGCGGGCTTAATTTCAACACATGATGAATTCTTTGGGTCCGGCGGTGCGCGTCGCCGGCCTGCGGGTGCGGCGAGGCGGCCGGGAAGTGCTGCACGAGGTGACGTTCGAGGTGCCGCGCGGCTCGATCGTCGGCCTGCTGGGCCCCAGCGGATGCGGCAAGACGACGCTGATCCGGGCCATCGTGGGGGTGCAGATCGTCACGAGCGGCACCGTGACCGTGCTCGGCGAGCCCGCGGGCCGTCCCTCGCTGCGGCGCCGCGTCGGCTACGCCACCCAGAAGCCCGCCGTCTACGCCGACCTCAGCGTCGCCGAGAACCTGCGCTACTTCGCCTCCGTACTGGGCGCCCCGCGGCGGGACGTGGACCGCGTGGTCGCCGAGGTGGGGCTCGAACGCCAGCGCGACCAGCTCGTCGCCACCCTGTCGGGCGGGCAGCTCGGCCGCGTCAACCTGGCCGCCGCGCTGCTCGGCACGCCCGAGCTGGTGGTGCTGGACGAGCCGACCGTCGGCCTCGACCCGGTGCTGCGCCAGGAGCTGTGGGCGCTGTTCCGGCGGCTGGCCGACCGCGGCGTCACGCTGATCGTCTCCAGCCACGTCATGGACGAGGCGGGCCGCACCGACCGGCTGCTGCTGATGCGCGAGGGCCGGATCCTGGCCCACGGCGCCCCCGCCGAGCTGCGCGCCGCCGCCGGCACCGACGACCTGGAGCAGACGTTCCTGCACCTGATCAACGAGCGGACGGAGGCCCGGACGTCATGAGCCTGGTGATCACCCTGGCCACCACCCGGCGGATCCTGGCGCAGCTGCGGCACGACCACAGCACGATCGGGCTGATGGTCGGAGTGCCGACCGTGCTGATGATCCTGCTGCGGTACGTGTTCGACCGGCCGGCGCTGTTCGACCGGATCGGGCCGATGCTGCTCGGCCTGTTCCCGTTCGTGATCATGTTCATCGTGACCAGCGTGGGCACGCTGCGCGAACGCGCCGGCGGCACCCTGGAACGGCTGATGACCATGCCGATGGGCCGCCTGGACCTGCTGGTCGGCTACGCGCTGGCGTTCGGCGTGCTGGCGCTGGCGCAGGTCGGCGTGGTGCTGGCGATCTCGCTGACCTGGCTCGGCCTGGACCTGGCCGGGTCCGGGTGGGCGCTGGTGCTGGTGGCGGTGCTGGACGCGCTGCTGGGCATGGCGCTGGGGCTGTTCGCCAGCGCGTTCGCCCGCAGCGAGTTCCAGGCGGTGCAGTTCATGCCCGCGTTCGTGCTGCCGCAGACGCTGCTGTGCGGGCTGGTCGTGCCGCGCGACCAGATGGCGTCCTGGCTGGAGGCGATCTCGAACGCGCTGCCGCTGACGTACGCGGTGGACGCCATGCAGCGGGTCAGCCGGGAGCCGGACGTCGGCGGCGAGCTGGTGCGCGACATCGTGGTCATCGCCGGGTGCACGCTGCTGGCCCTGCTGCTGGGCGCGGCCACCCTGCGCCGCCGCACGCCGTGACGCCCGGCCGGAGCACGCCGTGACGTCCCGCCGACGCGGGCCGTAACCAACGTCACGCGCGCTGACCGCCACCGGACGTCATACGAGGTAAACCTGCCTGTCTGGGGTGACTTGCCTGATAATCTCCGGCGCCATGACCCCCGAAGACCACCCCGGCCCCCAGGCGCACAGGCAGCACGACGACGACCCGTTCGCGCCCTCCGCCCCCACGGGCCAGGGAGGGGCGCCGGGACGAGCGGCGGCCGGGCACGGAGTCCCTCCGAACGGCCCGAGCGGCCCCCAGGGCCCGAACGGCCCGGATGACGAGTTCCCCCTGGGCGAGGGGCTCGGGCGGCACGGCGAGGGACGGCGGCGCAAGAAGCGCTGGCCGCGGGTGCTGGCGGGCGTGGTGGTCTTCGTCCTGCTGGCCGTGGCCGGGGTCGCCGGGCTGGCCTGGCAGCGGCAGTCGTCCTACAACGGCAACATCGACCGGATGCCCGGGGCCATGCCCACCGGCAACCGGCCCGGCCCCAACGTGACCGGCACCGAGAACTGGCTGCTGGTCGGCTCGGACACCCGCGCCGACATGGGCACCACCGGCGAGGGGCGCGGGGTGTGGAAGCCGGGCCGGCAGCGGTCCGACACGATCATGCTGCTGCACCTGCCCGCCGACCGCAGCAAGGCCTACATCATCTCCTTCCCCCGCGACCTGTGGGTGGACATCGCCGACTACGGCAACCAGAAGATCAACGCGGCGTTCTCGTTCGGCGGCCCGCCGCTGCTGATCCAGACCGTGGAGAACCTCACCGGCATCCGCATCGACCACTTCGGCGCCATCGACTTCGAGGGGTTCAAGTCGATGACCGACGCGCTCGGCGGCGTGGAGGTCGACATCGCGCAGAGCGTCTACGACCCGGCGCGCAAGATGCGCTGGGAGGCCGGCCGGCAGAAGCTGGACGGCGAGAAGGCGCTGCTGTTCGTCCGGCAGCGCTACAACCTCCCCAACGGCGACTTCGACCGGATCAAGCGGCAGCAGGCGTTCCTGCGCGCGCTCGCCCAGAAGGCCGCCGACAGCGGGACGATCAGCAACCCGCTCAAGCTCGACCGCTTCCTCACCGCGTTCACCAAGTCGATCAGCGTGGACGACAAGGTGTCCGCGGGCGACCTGCGGTCGCTGGCGCTGAGCATGCGCGGCGTGCGCGCCTCGGACGTGGTGTTCATGACCGTCCCCAACAAGGGCAGCGCCATGCGCGGCAAGCAGAGCGTGGTGCTCCTGGACCGGACCAAGGGGAAGGCGCTGTTCGAGGCGGTGCGCACGGCCAAGATCGCCGAGTACGTGCAGCGGTACGGAGGGGTCAACCGGACCGGAACCGTGTCGTGATCGTGACTCCTTCTCCGGGCGTTAACCTGGAGACGCCGGGACAGCGGACAGTGTCGTCCCACCGGAGAAGGGGTTGCCAGTGCTTCGTCAGGCTCTTCTGGTCGCCTCCCGCCGCGGCGGCGTACGCAGGCTCGTCGAGACCGCTCCGTTCACCCGCGACGTGGTGCGCCGCTTCATCGCGGGCGACACCATCGACGACGCGTTGCGGGTCACCCGCGAACTGACCGGCGAGGGGCTGGCGGTCACCCTCGACGTGCTCGGCGAGGACGTCCACGACAAGGGCCAGGCCGAGTCGACCGTCAAGCACTACGTCGAGCTGCTGGGCCGGCTGGCCGACACCGGGCTGGGCGGCCGCGCCGAGGTGTCGCTGAAGCTGACCGCCGTGGGCCAGGCCCTGGACGAGGATCTGGCGCTGGAGAACGCCCGGCGGGTGTGCGCCGCCGCCCGTTCGGCCGGCACCACGGTGACCCTCGACATGGAGGACCACACCACCGTCGACTCCACCCTGCGCATCCTGCAGGAGCTGCGGCGCGACCACCCCGACACCGGGGCGGTGATCCAGTCGTACCTGCGCCGCGCCGAGGAGTACTGCGCCGAGCTGGCCTACGAGGGGTCGCGGGTGCGGCTGTGCAAGGGCGCCTACGCCGCGCCCGAGCACGTCGCGTTCACCGACAAGGCCGAGATCGACCGGTCGTACGTGCGGTGCATGCGGATCCTGATGAACGGCAAGGGCTACCCGATGCTGGCCACGCACGACCCGCGGCTGATCAGCATCGCCGCCACGTTCGCGCTGGTCAACGACCGCGCCCCGGGCAGCTACGAGTACCAGATGCTGTACGGCATCCGGCCGCAGGAGCAGCGGCGGCTCGCCGCCGAGGGGGAGCGGGTGCGCGTGTACGTCGCCTACGGCGGCGAGTGGTACGGCTACTTCATGCGGCGGCTCGCCGAGAAGCCCGCCAACCTGCGCTTCTTCCTGCGCTCGGTGGCCACGCGCTCCTAGCCGCGGGGCCCCTCGATAGTCTGGCGTGGTCAGGAGAAACCCCACGTCAAGGTGCGTAAATGATCGCGATTCTGGGTGCCGGGAAGATGGGCGAGGCGCTGCTGTCCGGCGTGCTGCGGGCCGGCCGCCGCCCGGCCGAGCTGATGGCCACCGTCCGCCGCGAGGAGCGCGGGGCGCTGCTGCGCGAACGCTACGGCGTCCAGATCGTCACCAACGTGGAGGCCGCCCGGACGGCGAGCACGCTGGTGCTGGCCGTCAAGCCGCAGGACATGGGGGCCCTGCTGGACGAGATCGCCCCGCACGTGCCGTCCGGACGGCTGGTGATCTCCATGGCGGCCGGCATCACCACGTCGTTCGTCCAGGACCGGCTGCCCGCCGACCTGCCGGTGGTGCGGGTCATGTCCAACACGCCCGTGCTCGTGGACGAGGCGATGAGCGTGATCTCGGCGGGCTCGCACGCCGGCGAGGAGCACCTGAAACTGGCCGAGGAGCTGCTCAGCCCGGTCGGCAAGGTGCTGCGCATCCCCGAGTCGCTGCAGGACGCGGCCACCGCGCTGTCCGGCAGCGGCCCGGCGTACTTCTACTACCTGGTCGAGGCCATGGTCGACGCGGGCATCCTGCTGGGCATGCCGCGCGCGGCCGCGCTGGAGATGGTGATCCAGTCGGCCGTCGGGGCGGCGGTCATGCTGCGCGACTCGGGCGAGCACCCGGTGCTGCTGCGCGAGGCGGTGACCTCGCCGGGCGGGACGACGATCGCCGCCATCCGCGAGCTGGAGAAGCACGGGGTGCGCGCCGCCGTCCTGGAGGCGATCGAGGCCGCCCGCGACCGGGGCCGCGAGCTCGCCGGCGGCTGACCGCCGGACGAATCCGGGCCGGATCGCGCCGAATTTGAGCCGATGCGCCCCGGCGACCGTGTTAGGGACATGGACATCCCGCTTCGCCTGCTCGTGGCCGCCGGACTGGCGGTCGACGCCTTCGTGCACTGGCGGTTCGCCCCCGACATGAAGTTCGTGGAGGGCGGCAGCATCGGCGGCGACGTGCTGTTCCGGGTCCAGGCCGTGGCCGCCGCGCTGGCGGCGGTGCTGGTCCTGGTGCTGGCGCGCCGCTGGACGTACGCGGTCGCGTTCCTGGTGGCGGGCAGCGCGGTGGGCGCGCTGCTGCTCTACTACGCCGTCGACGTGGGCGCGCTCGGCCCGCTGCCGAACATGTACGAGCCGGTCTGGTACGGCGAGAAGACCGCCAGCCTGGTCGGCGAGGGCGTCGCCGCGCTGGCCGCGCTGGCCGGGTTCCTCACCGTGGGGCGCTCGTCGCGGCGGCCGGGCGAACGGCCCGAGGCGGCCGCGGAGGGCTGACGCGGCGCCTGACGAGGGCGTCCGCACGGGCCTTCCCGTACGAGCGCCTCACGGTACGAGCGCCTCACCGTACGAGGGTCTTGCGCGAGGGCTTCCCGTGCGAGGGCCTTTCGCGAGGCGCGGGCCGAGGTTGGCGAGGCGCCTCCGCACTCCCCGCGGCCTCGTGCACCAGGCGGGTGTGCGGAGGCAGCCTCAAGTCCTGTGGCCGGGCGGCCGTCCGGGGGCCGTCATGCGACGGCCTCGGCACCGGACTGGCCCCCGTCGCCGCCGCGGCCTCCGTTCGCGCGGCGGCCTCGCGCGGCGGTGCGTCTGCGGCCTTTGCCCGCCGTGCGGCCTTTGCCCGGCGTGCGGCCCCGTGCGGCGGGCGCGGCGAGGACCGAGCGGACGAAGCGGGCGGTCTCGCTCATCGCCGCGTCCGCCTCGGGCAGCACCCGGTTGAGCATCTGGAACACGTGCATCTGGCCGTTCCACACCTGCAGCAGGCAGTCGCCGCCGCCCTCGCTGATGGCCCCGGCCAGCGCCTCGGCCTCGGGCCGCAGCACCTCCCGGCTGCCGACCTGGATGAGGACCGGCGGCGTGTCGGTCCAGCGGCAGGCCAGCAGGGCCAGCCTGGGGTCCTGCAGGTCGGCGGTGCCGACCACGAGCCGGGCGACGCGCCGGGCGGTGGACGCGCTGATGTACGGATCGCGGGCGAGCCGCTGCTCGCGCGTCGACAGCTCGCACGTCAGGTCCACCCAGGGCGAGAACAGCACCACCCCGGCGGGGCGCGGCAGGCCGGTCCGGCACAGCTCGCCGGTGAGGGAGGCGGCCAGGTGCCCGCCCGCCGAGTCGCCCGCGATGACCACGCGGTCGGCCGGGACGCCGTGGTCCAGCAGCAGCCGGTAGGCGTCCAGCGCGTCCTCCAGTGCCGCCGGGAACGGGTGCTCGGGCGCGAGCCGGTACTGGGGCACCAGGACGGGCAGGCCGGTGTCGGCGGCCAGGCGCGCGGTGATCGGCCGGTGGGTGCGGGGGGAGCACACGACGTAACCGCCGCCGTGCAGATAGAGGATGGCGCCGTCGAGCGGCTCGTCCCCGGCGTCGCGGGGCTCCACCCACTCGCCGAGGACGCGGCCGGTGCCGTGCCGGCCGGGTTCGCGGGGCAGGTCGTCGGCCAGGCGCACCCGGACGCGCGGGTCGGCCCTGACCAGCCGGGACGCGATGTCGACCGTCGTGCGGGCCGTCCGGATGATCAGCGAGTGGCCGGGGACGTGGTGCACGATCGGGCCGAGCGTCAGCCGCAGCGTGCCGGAGATGGCCCGGCTGAGGGGGCTGGGGCCGCCGTCGTAAGGAACCGCTTGCTGATGAATCGCCTGCCGGGCGAGCTCGCCGGGAAGCGCACCGTCCGACGCCCCGCCGGTCCCGGATTCGTCCGGCGGCTCGGGTACGTCATCAGCAATGAGATGTTTGTCCATGCGCATCCCAAAAGTCAGGTTTCGCCCATGTTACGTAAAGCACAGTCCAATGTCAGGTAGGTCACAGGGAAGTTCCCGCAGGTGACGCCGTCGGAGGTGGCGCAGCCGCGACGGCGCGGGCGGATCCGCGCGCATGTGATTCAGGCCACACGGCCTGACCAGGGGCGGGGCGATACCGTGAACGTCATGAGCAGCCCCGCGCCGTCTCCTGCCTCCGACAGCTGCGGACTCCGGGTCTTCTGGGACGACAAGCTCGTCTCCTACGACTTCGGCGCCGGGCATCCCCTCAACCCCGTGCGCGTCGAGCTGACCATGGCGCTGGCCCGCGAGCTGCAGGTGCTGGACGCGCCCGGCGTGCGGCTGGAGGAGTTCGACCCCGCGGACGATGACCTCCTCGGGCTGGTGCACGAGGCGCCCTACATCGCCGCCGTCCGGCAGGCGGGCGCCACCGGCCGCGCCGACCTGCGGCACGGCCTCGGCACCGCCGACAACCCGGTGTTCATCGGCATGCACGAGGCGTCGTCCCTGGTCGCGGGCGCCTCGGTCGCCGCCGCCCGCGCCGTGTGGACCGGCCGCAGCCCGCACGCCGCCAACATCGCCGGCGGCCTGCACCACGCCATGGCGGGCGCCGCCAGCGGCTTCTGCGTCTACAACGACCCGGCCGTCGCGATCGCCTGGCTGCTCGACCAGGGCGCCGAACGGGTCGCCTACGTGGACGTCGACGTCCACCACGGCGACGGCGTCCAGGCCGCCTTCTACGACGACCCCCGGGTGCTGACGATCAGCCTGCACGAGACGCCGCGCACGCTGTTCCCCGGCACCGGCTTCCCCACCGAGACCGGCGGCAAGGGCGCCGAGGGCTCGGCCGTCAACGTGGCGCTGCCGCCCGGCACCGGCGACGCCAACTGGCTGCGCGCCTTCGACGCCGTCGTGCCGCCGCTGCTGCGCGCGTTCCGCCCGCAGGTGCTGGTCACCCAGCACGGCTGCGACAGCCACGCGCTCGACCCGCTGGCCCACCTGATCCTCAGCGTGGACGGGCAGCGCACCGCGTACGCGATGCTGCACCGGCTGGCGCACGAGACCGCCGGCGGCCGGTGGGTCGTCACCGGGGGCGGCGGCTACGAGCTGGTCCAGGTGGTGCCGCGCGCCTGGACGCACCTGCTGGCCGAGGCGTCCGGACGGCCGATCCCGCCCGAGACGCCCACCCCCCGGGACTGGCGCGAGTTCGTCCGCCTGCGGACCGAGGAGATCGCGCCGCTGCGGATGACGGACGGCACCAGCGTGGTCGAGGTGCGCACCTGGGCCGAGGGCTACGACCCGGCGAACCCGGTCGACCAGGCGGTGCTGGCGACCCGGCGGGAGGTCTTCCCCGAGCACGGCCTGGATCCGCTGATGTACGCCTGACCGCCGCCCCGCGTCCGCCGTGCCCCCGACCGCCCTGACCCCGCCCCCGCGCCCCCGTGACCGTCCCCTGAGTGAACCCGTGAGCGAGAACGTGAGTGAAACCCTGACGCCCCCGTCCCGCGCCGAGCTGCGCGCCCATCTGGTCCGCACGATGATCGCGGGTGACGTGGCCACGCCCCGCCAGAACAACCTCCGGCACTACCGGCGGATGGTCGCGGGCGACCCGTACTACCAGTTCGGCCTGGACCTCAAGCGGTCGTGGACCGAGGCCGACGTGCTGGCGCTCATGGTGGAGCGCTGCGGCGTCAACCCCGACCCGCGCCACGTCTACGGGGACGACACGATCGACCCGGATCTGACCATCGACGCCCTGGAGTCGATGGGCGACCGGATCGGCCAGGCGGCGCGGCGCCGCGAGCGGGTGGTGCTGGCCACCGGGCACCCGGCCACGCTCACCCCGATCTACCAGGCCGTGTCCGAGGCTTTGCGGGAGGCGGGCTGCGCGGTGCTGACGCCGGCGGCGGGCTGGACGTACGAGATCGACCAGGACTACGGCGGCGTCGAGCGGCGCCGGATCGTCTACGCGCCGGGCGGCGTGGCGATGCTGGAGGACGACGGCGGCCGCACCCACCACACCCACGACGCCGCCCCCATGGAGGCGATGCTGGGCGAGCTCGCAGCCGAATCAGGCAATTGGCCGGATCTGGCCATCGCCGACCACGGCTGGGCCGGGGCGGCCGGCCAGGCGGGCATCGACGCCGTCGGGTTCGCGGACTGTAACGACCCCGCGCTGTTCGCCGGCGCCGCCGAGGGCAAGATCCACACGGTGGTGCCGCTGGACGACGGCATATCTTCCCAGCACTACGCCCCTTTGACCGCCTATTTGCTGCACTGCGCCGGCCTCGTCTGACCCTCGGAACCGCCTCCCGGCCCTCGCTGCGCATGTCACTGGTTGTGACAGAAGCACGGTAGAGGGGCGAATGTGTCGTTCGTGGGTGTGCGTTGGTGTTTGGGTCGCCGGTCGCCGCCGGGTCCCGGCTCACATCCGATGGCCGCGAAACCGCCCGTGCCACCGTGTGACCCTCGGGGCGAAACCAGACTGTGGCCATCAAGACAGGTCGGGATACGCAAATGGGTGGAACTCCCCTCTTGCGACTGTCGGTACACGATTTACGCTGGGGGAAGTACACGTGCGTGATCAAAGTCACCCAAAGGGCCGGTGCGCGGCACGTGTGGAAGAGGGCGTCCGATGAGCTCAGGCGAGCGACCTCTCAGCGAGGTCAGGTTCCTGACTGTGGCCGAAGTGGCGGCGGTGATGCGGGTGTCCAAGATGACCGTCTACCGCCTCGTCCACTCAGGCGAGCTGCCCGCGATCCGGGTGGGCCGCTCGTTCCGGGTTCCCGAGCAGGCCGTTCACGACTATCTGCGCGACGCGTTCATCGAAGCCGGATAACGGGGTAGGGCGGGGTCATGACCCATGACCTCGCCGTTCACCCGGTATCCGGTCGTGCAGGGGGCGCCAGCACGGGGGCAGGAAAGCCGAGGAGACAGGGCACGACACGACACCGACAGGCCGGCGGCCACCCGGCCGCCGGAACCGGTGACCGTGATCGCGGGGTCCGCGCCGACCTCGCCGTCGGCGGGCGCGGCCGCACCGACGTGTGCGCCGGGCGCGCCGCCGGCCGCAGGCGGGTACGCGCCGGGCCCGCGGTTCGTCATGTCCGCATGCCCGCCGGGCCGTATCACCCCAGCGCCGTGACCGCACGTCACCACGCCGACGCGAGGCCTCTCCCGGCGCGGCACTCCGCAGAGGCGCGCGCCGTGGTGCGGACGAGCACCAGGGCGCGGACGGACGCCCTGGCGTGGACGGGCGACCTCGCGTGGACAGGCGACCTGGTACGGACGGGCGAGCAACGGCCTGGCAACGGCCCGGGTACGGGCACGCCGGTGGGCGGGGGGCCGAGCGCGGGCGGCACAGCGGTACCCTTTGTCAGCGGACCGTGCGCGACCGCCGGGCGTCCATGGGACATGGGGCCGGGTGGCGGCACGGCCCTTCTTTCCTGTCACCCGATTCGCCGAGCGAGGTCCCGTGGGCTCCGTCATCAAGAAGCGCCGCAAGAGGATGGCCAAGAAGAAGCACCGCAAGCTTCTGAAGAAGACACGCATCCAGCGGCGCAACAAGAAGTAAACACGCTGGCCATTCAGCCGTAAGGGGTGGGACGCACAGTGTCATCCATGCCCACCGCCGCGGCCCGTGTGGTTCTCGTCACGGGAGTCTCCCGGTTCCTGGGAGCGCGGGTCGCAAGCACCCTCCAGGCCGATCCCGGCATCGAGCGGGTCATCGGCGTGGACACGGTCCCCCCCACGACGCCGCTCGGACGCACCGAGTTCGTGCGCGTCGACATCCGCACGCCGAGCATCGCGAAGGTCATCGCCTCGGCCGGGGTCGACACGGTGGTCCACCTGAGCCTGGTGACCGCCCAGTCGGTTCCGCGGTCGAAGGTGAAGGAGTTCAACGTCATCGGCACCATGCAGCTGCTGGCGGCCTGCCAGCGCTCGCCGGACATGCGCAAGCTCGTCGTGCGGTCCTCGGCCGCGGTGTACGGCTCCTCGCCGATGGACCCGGCGGTGTTCACCGAGCGCGACGAGCCGGTCGAGGCGCCCGCCCACGGGTACGCCAAGGACGCCGTCGAGGTCGAGGGCTACGTGCGCGGGCTGCAGCGGCGCCGGTCGGACCTGACGGTGTCGGTGCTGCGCTTCGTCAACTTCCTCGGGCCGGGCGTGGACTCGCCGCTCACCCGGTACCTGCGGATGCCGGTGGTGCCGACGGTGCTCGGGTTCGACCCGCGCCTGCAGTTCGTGCACGAGGACGACGGCGTCGAGGTGCTGCGCCGGATGACCGTGGAGGACCATCCCGGCACCTTCAACGTGGCGGGCGACGGCGTGCTGCTGCTGTCGCAGGCGCTGCGCCGCGCGGGGCGTCCCTTCGTGCCGATGCCCGCGCAGTCGCTGTCGGTGCTGGGCGACATGGGCCGCAGGTTCGCCGGGCAGACCGGGTTCTCCCCGGAGCTGCTGCGGCTGCTGATGTACGGGCGGGTGGTCGACAACTCCCGGCTGGTGGCCGAGCTGTCGTGGCGGCCGAAGCACTCGACGGAGGCGGCGTTCGCCGAGTTCCTGTCGGCCAACGGCATGGGGCAGCCGGGCCCGCTCGGCCTGCTCGAGCGGCTCGGCGCGGCGCTGGTACGGCACTGACGGACGGCACCGGCGCGACGGTGCCGGGGGTCGGCGTTCACGGGCGGGCGCCGAGGGGAACGATGGGCCGGAGGCGCGGGTCCCGGCTCGTGCGGAGGGAGGTCCCCGACGAATGAACGCGCAGCACGACCAGGACGACCGGCGTGTCCCGCCGGACGCGCCCGCGACGGCCGACGACGTCGCGGACGCGGCGGACGCCGCCGAGGGGGCGCGGGTGATCCGGCTCGACTCGGCCCGGCACGCCGGCGCCGCCGTCCACGACGCCGAGCCGTCCGAAGGGCCGTCGCTGGAGCGCCGGATCGCCTCCGGGCTGGCGTTCCTGCGCCGCCGCGTGGTGGGCGAGTACGAGGTGGACGAGTTCGGCTTCGACCCCGAGCTCAACGCCACCGTGCTGCTGCCGCTGGCGCGGGCGCTGTACCGGCACTGGTTCCGCACCGAGCTGTTCGGGCTGGAGCACGTTCCGTCCCAGGGGCCCGCGCTCGTCGTCGCCAACCACTCGGGCACGCTGCCGCTGGACGGGCTGATGCTCACCGTGGCGATGCACGACCACATGGGCCGCGACCTGCGGTTGCTCGGCGCCGACCTGATCTACCAGGTGCCGCTGCTGGGGCACCTGTCGCGCAAGGCCGGGCACACGCTGGCCTGCCCGTCCGACGCGGCCCGGCTGCTGGACAAGGGCGAGCTGGTCGGGGTGTTCCCGGAGGGGTTCAAGGGGGTCGGCAAGCCGTTCGCCGAGCGGTACCGGCTGCAGCGCTTCGGCCGGGGCGGGTTCGTGGAGACCGCGCTGCGCACCGGCGTGCCGATCATCCCGTGCGCGATCGTCGGGGCCGAGGAGATCTATCCCAAGATCGCCGACCTGCGGCCGCTGGCCCGGCTGCTCGGCCTGCCGTACTTCCCGATCACCCCGACGTGGCCGCTGTTCGGCCCGGCCGGGCTGGTGCCGCTGCCGTCCAAGTGGATGATCCAGTTCGGTGAGCCCATGACGCTGGCCGAGTACGGATCGGACGCCGCCGACGATCCGATGACGGTTTTCAACATCACCGACCACGTCCGCGAGAACGTCCAGCAGATGGTGTACGACACGCTGCTGCGCCGCGGCCCCGCCTTCTTCTGACCGCGCCGTCCCCCAGGGCGCCGCGAAGCGCCGAGCGGGCGCGGCGTCAGTTGCGGTAGTGCTTGCGCAGCGCGATGCCCGCGGCGACGCCCCCGGCCAGCGCGCCCGCACCGGCGGCCGCGGGCAGCGCCACCATGGTGACCTTGCGCCCGGTGCGGAAGTCGTGGATGGGCCAGCCGTTCTGCTTGGCGTGCGCGCGCAGGTCCGAGTCGGGGTTGACGGCGTTCGGATGGCCGACGGACGTCAGCATCGGCAGGTCGTTGATCGAGTCGCTGTAGGCGTGGCAGCGGGCCAGGTCCAGGCCCTCGCGCTGGGCCAGCGCCCGGATCGCCTCGGCCTTGGCCTCCCCGTGCAGCAGGTTGCCGACCAGCCGCCCGGTGTAGACGCCGTCGCGGGTCTCGGCGACGGTGCCGAGCGCGCCGGTCAGGCCGAGCCGGTGCGCGATGACGCGGGCCACCTCCACCGGGGTGGCGGTGACCAGCCACACCTGCCGTCCCGCGTCCAGGTGCTGCAGCGCCAGGCCGCGGGTGCCGTGCCAGATGCGGTCGGCCATCACCTCGTCGTAGATCTCCTCGCTGAGCGCCTCCAGGTCGCTGACCTTCTGCCCGGCCACGAACGCCAGCGCGGCCTCGCGGGCGGTGGAGATGTGCTCGGCGTTCTCGGTGCCGCGCAGCCGGAAGGAGGCCTGTCCCCAGGCGAACATCGCCAGGTCGCGCAGCGTGAACAGCTTGCGCGCGGCGAGGCCGCGGGCGAAGTAGTAGATCGACGCGCCGCGCATCATGGTGTTGTCGACGTCGAAGAACGCCGCCGACGACGGGTCCGGCTCCGGCAGCGGGCGCCCGGGACCGGCCGCCGCCGCCGCGGCCGCCTCGCCCGCGCTCACGTGGTCGGTGTCCTTGCCGCGCTGCCAGAAAAGCCGCATGGGCCCGAGCCTAGTCAACGACGTCCCGGCGGCCGTTCTTACCTCCAGAATTGGGACAGTCCTCACTTGTGCCGCGGCGTGCGGTCAGGCGCGCAGGTCGTCCGGGAGCATCCGGGCCAGGGAGCGCACCGCCCGATGCTGGAGCGCCTTGATCGCGCCGGGCTTCTTGCCCATGACCAGGGCGGTCTCGGCCACCGACAGCCCGTGCAGGAACCGCAGCACCACGCACTCCTGCTGCTCGGAGCCGAGCCGCCGCACCGCCTCCAGCAGGGTGCGGTTGGTCATCGACTCCAGCACGGCGCGTTCGGGACCCTCCTGTGGCAGGTCCGGCTCCAGCAGCTCGGCGGTGCAGATCTCCAGCCGGTAGCGGCTGGACTTGAAGTGGTCGGCGACCAGGTTGCGGGCGATGGTGACCAGCCAGGCCCCGAAGTCCCTGCCCTGCCAGGTGAAGTCGGCCATCCGGCGCATCGCGCGCAGGAACGTCTCGCTGGTGAGGTCCTCGGCGAGCGGGTGCGCGCCGACCCGGTAGTAGACGTAGCGGTAGACCAGCCCGACGTAGTGGTCGTAGAGGGCGCCGAACGCCTCGACGTCGCCGTCGCGGGCCCGCAGCACGAGCGCCTTCATGGCGTCGGCGTAGGCCGAGGCGTCGCCGTGGCCGAAGGCACCGCGCGCACGGGGTCCGTCCTCGCGCCGGGCCGCGCCGGTGCGCCGGGACAGCCGGGGGATCGACGGGATCGCTGCCACTCGGGCATCGAGGGTCAAGCTGCTCATGCAGTTCTCCTCGGGGCGTACGCGACCTCCGGCGTGAAAAGCCACTGTAGAGAGCGAGCAGTACGACAGGCAATGGTGCGCCCGGCCCGGGAGCGGTTACCCTTCATCGCTCCGCATCGGGCACCATGGGGCGCGATGGTCGATGCTCTTCTCGCGCTGCCGGCGACCCTGGGTGCCTTAGTGGCCACCGGGTTGCTGATCTCGCGCGCCTCCAAGGACCGGTCGCTGTACCTGATCGCGTGGTCGGTGACCATGGTCGGGCTGAGCCTGGCGCTGGCGGCCATGGCGATCGGCTTCCTGTTCGGCTGGGCCGGTCCGCTGTTCCGGGTGAGCGAGCTCGGCGCGGCGCTGCTGGCGCCGGTCTGGCTGGCGCTGGGCATGATCGAGCTGATCGCCCGCTACGTCCAGGTGCGGTTCGCGGCCTGGCTGTTCGCGGTGTCGTACTCGGTGGTGGCCACCGTCATCCTGCTGGTCGACCCGCTGCGCGGTTCGTTCGGCAAGTCGCTGCCCAAGCCCGGCGACACCTACGACGCGATCCCGCTGCTGCTGGTGGACGGCGCGCACGTGGTGGCGGTCGTCGCGCTGGTGGCGTGCGCCGCGTTCACCGCCGTCCTGGCGAGCAAGCAGGACCGCGAGGCGGGCGAGCTGCTGATCCCGATCGCGCTGCTGGCCCTGGCCGGGGTGCTGATCGTCAGCGGCAGCCGCGGGTTCCTGCCCGCCCCGCTGGCCATCCTCGCCCTCGGCGCCGCCGCCGGGCTGGTGTGGTACGGCGCGACGCGCACCATCCCGGTCTACGCCGACGAGGCCTACGACGGCGAGGAGCCCGCCACCGGCTACGACGACGAGGGCTACGACGACCAGGGGTACGACGAGCGCGGCCGCGGCGACCGCGGCTACGCCGACGCCCCCGACCGCGGCTACGCCGACCAGGCGTACGGCGCGGCGGCGGCCGAGCAGGCCCCGGCCGCGGCACCGCCCGCCGCCAAGCGCGGTGACCTGCGCTTCCCCGAGCAGCAGGTCGAGGAGCCCCGCTTCGCCGAGCCGCCCTCCCCGTCTTCCACCGTGGACGACGCGGTGGCCGCCGCCGCGGCGGCGGGGGCCGGAGCCGGCAGGACGTCGGCGGCGTGCGGCCAGATCACCGTCTACACGCTGCTGGACGGGCGCGAGGAGGCGTTCGACCGGCTGGCCGACGAGCTGGTGCAGGCGGCCATCGCGGCCGAGCCGGACACCGTGATCTTCGCCTGCCACGAGGTGGTGGGCGCCCCCACCCAGCGCATCTTCTACCAGCTGTTCCGCGACGAGGCGGCGTTCGCGGCGCACCGCGGCCAGGCGCACCTGCGGCGCTTCATGGCCGAGTCGCGCACCCACGTGCTGGCGACCAACGTGATCGAGATGCGGCTCGGCAGCGCCAAGCTGCCGCCGCTGCCCCAGCCCAGGCCGCCGTCCGCGCACGGCGTGCCCGACTTCCCCTGACCCCGCACCAAGGCCCATGGACATCGTGATCACTCTGCTCGGCAAGCCGGGCTGCCATCTGTGCGACGACGCCCGCGCGGTGATCGAGCGGGTCGCCGCCGACACCGGGGTGCGCTGGGAGGAGCGCGACATCACCCGGTCGGAGGAGGACACCCGCCTCTACTGGGAGCAGATCCCGGTGACGTTGATCAACGGGGTGCAGCACGATTTCTGGCGGGTGGACGAGAACCGGCTGCGCGCGGCGATCGCGGAATTGCGCGGCCGCTGACGGCGTTGTTCTGTGCCCGAACCGGATGTCCGATCGGTCACAGCGTTTCGTCCGGCCTCATGAGGAACGCCCCACGTTAAAGGCGTTTACGGCACTTCGGGGCGAGGTGGCGTAGAACGCTCCGCCGGGGGGCGACTTCGTGCATGTATTCACAAAGGCTTAACCTGGGGGCAGGGGCCAGCGGGCCCCGCCCGCAGAGTCGAGCCCCCGAAGAGCAGGCCGTGACACCACGACAGACTCGCAACCGCGACCGCGCCGACCGCGGCATCCCAGAGGCCACCGTGGCACGCCTGCCGGTTTACCTGCGGGCCCTGCACGCCCTGCAGGACCGCGGAGTGGCCACCGTCTCGTCCGAGGAGCTGGCGGCGGCGGCGGGGGTGAACTCCGCCAAGCTGCGCAAGGACCTGTCGCATCTGGGGTCGTACGGCACCCGCGGGGTGGGCTACGAGGTGGAGTACCTCGTCTACCAGATCTCCCGTGAGCTGGGCCTCACCCAGGACTGGGTCGTGGCCATCATAGGGGTGGGTAACCTGGGGCGTGCGCTGGCCGGTTATGGCGGGTTCGCCTCCCGCGGGTTCCGCGTGGCGGGTCTGCTGGACGCCGACGAGGCCATCGTCGGGCAGGAGATCGCCGGGATGACCGTGGAGCACATCGACCGGCTGGAGGACGTGATCGCCGACCGCGGCGTGTCCATCGCCGTGATCGCCACGCCGGCGGCCGCCGCCCAGGGCGTCTGCGACCGGGTGGTCGCGGCCGGGGTGACCAGCGTCCTCAACTTCGCTCCGGTGGTGCTGTCGGTGCCCGACAGGGTCGACGTGCGCAAGGTCGACCTCTCGATCGAGTTGCAGATCCTGGCATTCCACGAGCAGCGCAAGGCCGGTGGGCCGGGCGACTATGAACCGGTGGGCGACGGCGATCGACCGTCGGGGACTGCCCAGTACGTAGAGGCGGTTGAGCTATGACAGTGGCGAGGGTCCGCGAGAGGGTGGGGTGCCGATGAGCGTGCTGGTGGTCGGGCTGAGTCACCGCAGCGCGCCGGTTCCGCTGCTGGAGCGCGTGTCGGTGTCCGGCGACTCCCTGGTCAAGCTGCTGCACGAGACGGGCGACTCGCCGCACGTGGCCGAGGCCGTGATCGTGTCGACCTGCAACCGGGTCGAGGTCTACGCCGTGGTCGACAAGTTCCACGGCGGGGTGTCGCGGATCTCCGAGCTGCTGTCGCTGCACTCGGGGGTGCCGCTGGACGATCTGTCGCGGCACCTGTACGTCCACTACGAGGACCGGGCGATCCAGCACGTGTTCTCGGTGGCGTGCGGCCTGGAGTCCATGGTCGTGGGCGAGGGGCAGATCCTCGGGCAGCTGCGCAAGGCGTTCCGGCTCGCCCAGGACGAGGGCACCATCGGCCGCACCCTGCACGACGTGCTGCAGCGGGCGCTGCGCGTGGGCAAGCGCGCGCACCACGAGACGGGCATCGACAAGGCGGGCGCGTCGCTGGTCAGCGTGGGCCTGGAGGTCGCGGCCGCGCACCTGGGGCCGCTGGACGCCGTCCGCGCCCTGGTCGTCGGGGCCGGTTCGATGAGCGGCCTGGCCGTGGCGACGCTGGCCCGGGCCGGGGCCCGGGAGATCATCGTGGCCAACCGCACCTACGAGCGGGCCGTGCGGCTGGCCGAGTCGGCGCCGGTGCCCGCGCGGGCGGTGGAGCTGTCCCGGCTGGAGGAGGCGCTGGCCGAGGCGGACCTGGTCGTGTCCTGCACCGGCGCCACCGGACTGGTGCTGACCGCCGACCAGCTTCAGGGCGTCGCCGGCGACGGACGGCGCCGGTTCTTCCTGGACCTGGCGCTCCCGCACGACATCGACCCGGCCGCCGTGCGGGCGCTGCCCGGCGCGGCCCTGGCCGGGCTGGACGACCTGCGCACCGCGCAAGAGGCCGCCGACGCGATCGGGCCGGAGGCGGTCGAGGCGGTGCGCCGGATCGTGGCCGACGAGGTGGCCGCCTTCCTCGGCGCCGCCCGTGCCGCCGCCGTGGCGCCCACCGTGGTGGCGCTGCGCAGCAAGGCCGCCGAGGTGGTCGAGGCCGAGCTGGCCCGGCTCAGCGGCCGCCTGCCGGACCTGGACGAACGCGACCGCCGCGAGATCGCCCACACCGTGCGCCGGGTCGTGGACAAGCTGCTGCACGCCCCGACCGTGCGGGTCAAGGAGCTGGCCTCGGCGCCGGGCGGGGACGCCTACGCCGACGCGCTCAGCCGTCTGTTCGACCTCGACCCCAAGGCGCCGGAGGCGGTCACGCGCGCCGACATCACCGAAGGAACCGAGCCGTGAACGAGCGAGCGCCGCTGCGCCTGGGAACACGCCGCAGCCTGATGGCCATGAGCCAGTCCGGGCTCGTCGCCGACGCGTTGTCCCAGCGTACGGGGCATGCGGTGGAGCTGGTGGGGGTAACCACCGAGGGTGATGTGTCCAGGGCGCTGCTCGCGCAGATCGGCGGTACCGGGGTGTTCGTCAACGCCCTGCGCGACCGGCTGCTGTCCGGCGAGGTGGACTTCGCGGTGCACTCGCTGAAGGACCTGCCGACCACGCCGCCGGAGGGGATCGCGCTGGCGGCCACGCCGCGGCGCGACGACCCCCGCGACGCGCTGTGCGGTCCCGCCAAGCTGGCCGACCTGCCGCGCGGCGCGCGGATCGGCACCGGCTCGCCGCGCCGGGTGGCGCAGCTGCGGGCGCTGCGCCCCGACCTGGAGATCGTCCCGATCCGCGGCAATGCCGACACCCGGCTGCGGAAGGTGAGTTCCGGGGAACTGGACGCGGTGGTGCTCGCCTACGCCGGGCTGCGGCGGATCGGCCGCCTGGACGAGGTGGCCGAGGTGTTCGAGCCCGACCAGATGCTGCCCGCGCCCGGGCAGGGCGCGCTGGCCCTGGAGTGCCGGGCCGACCGGGCGGATCTGCGCGAGCTGCTGGCGGCGGTCGACGACCCGGCGACGCGGACGGCGGTCACGGCCGAACGCACGGTGCTGGCCGTGCTGGAAGCGGGATGTTCGGCACCTGTGGGAGCATACGCTGCCGAAGTAGAACAAAAGCTGCATCTGACCGCCTCCGTCGTGGCGCACGACGGCAGCCGCCAGATCCGGCTGTCCGCAAGCGGCTCCCCTGAGCGGGCCGAGGAGCTGGGGCGCGAGCTCGCCGCCCGGCTGCTCGACCGGGGAGCCGACCAGGTGATGGGGGAACGCGACATTGAACCCCGATGAGCAGACCGCGGTCACCGCGACCGTCCCGGCCGGCGCCGACCCGGCCGGGAAGACCGACGCGGCCGGCCGGGCCGACGACAGGGCCGACGAGCGGGCCGACGACAGGGCCGACGAGCGGGCCGACGACAGGACGGCCGGCCCCGGCCGCGTCGCCCTGGTCGGCATGGGCCCGGGCGACCCGGGCCTGCTGACGCTGCGTGCCGTCGCCGCGCTGGAGCGCGCCGACCTGGTCGTCGTCAACCGGGCGTACTGCCCGGCGGAGATCCTTTCGCACTGCCGCCCGGACGTGGAGATCGCCGACACCGCCGAGGCCGACCCCGTCGAGGCCGCGGTGCGCGGCGCCCGCGAGGGCGCGTACGTGGTCCGGCTGTTCCACGGCGACCCCGGGCTGGGCTGCGGCCTGGCCGCCGAGGGCGACGCGCTGGCCAGGGCCGGCGTCGCGTTCGAGATCGTCCCCGGGGTGTCGGCCGTGACCGGCGTGCCCGGCTACGCGGGCATCCCGCTGACCGACCCCGAGCACCGCGAGGTGCGGATCGTCGACGCCTCCGCCGGCGGCGTGGACTGGGAGCGGTTCGCCGCCCCGGACGTCACGCTCGTGATCATCGGCGCCGAGGGCGCCGTGGGCGAGGTCGCCAAGGGGCTGATGGCGGTCGGCCGTCCCGACGCCACGCCCGCCGCGATGACCAGCCTGGGCACCACCACCGAGCAGGAGACCGTGGTGTCCACCCTGCAGCGGCTGGCCGCCGACACCAAGGGCATGGAGTCCCCCGCGATGATCATCGTGGGGGACGTGGTGCGCCGCCGCGACACCCTGTCGTGGTTCGAGACCAAGCCGCTGTTCGGCTGGCGGGTGCTGGTGCCGCGCACCAAGGAACAGGCCGCCTCGCTGTCGGAGCAGCTGCGCGAGTACGGCGCGGTGCCCGAGGAGGTCCCCACGATCTCGGTGGAGCCGCCGCGTACCCCGCAGCAGATGGAACGGGCCGTCAAGGGCCTGGTCACCGGCCGCTACGAGTGGGTGGTGTTCACGTCCACGAACGCCGTGCGGGCCATCCGCGAGAAGTTCGCCGCCTACGGGCTGGACGCGCGCGCGTTCGCCGGGCTCAAGGTCGCCGCCGTCGGCGAGCAGACCGCCAGGGCCCTGGTGGAGTTCGGCGTGCAGCCCGACCTGGTGCCGTCCGGGCAGCAGTCCAGCGAGGGCCTGGTCAAGGTGTGGCCGCCGTACGACGAGGACCTGGACCCGATCAACCGGGTGCTGCTGCCGCGCGCCGACATCGCCACCGACACGCTGATCGCCGGGCTGACCGAGCTGGGCTGGGAGTGCGAGGACGTCACCGCCTACCGCACCGTGCGGGCCGCGCCGCCGCCCGCCCCGATCCGCGAGGCGATCAAGGGCGGCGGTTTCGACGCGGTGCTGTTCACCTCCTCGTCCACGGTGAAGAACCTGATCGGCATCGCGGGCAAGCCGCACAACGTCACGGTGATCGCCTGCATCGGCCCGCAGACCGCCCGCACCGCCGAGGAGTACGGGCTGCGCGTGGACGTGATGGCGCCCAGACCGTCGGTCTCGGCCCTGGCCGAGGCGCTGGCCGAGTACGGTGCCAATCGCAGGGCGGCCCAGATCGAGTCGGGCGCGCCGCTGCGCAAGCCGAGCCAGATGCGCCGGGGTGCGCGCCGCCGCAGGTAGCCGCCCCGGTCCACAGATCGAGCCCGGGCCGCCGGGCGCCGTCCCCGCGGCCCTGGAGGAGAAGATGTCCGCACAGTTCCCCGTCGCCAGGCCCCGGCGGCTGCGCCGCACGCCCGCGCTGCGCCGCATGGTCGCCGAGCACCGGCTCGCTCCGGCGGACCTGGTGCTGCCGATGTTCGTCAAGGAGGGCGTGACCGAGCCGCAGCCGGTGCCGTCCATGCCCGGCGTCGTCCAGCACACCCGCGACAGCCTGCGCAAGGCCGCGCACGAGGCGGCCGAGGCCGGGGTCGGCGGGCTGATCCTGTTCGGCGTGCCCGCGGTCAAGGACGGGACCGGCTCGGCCGCCGACGACCCCGCCGGGATCGTCCAGCTGGCGCTGCGCGACCTGGCCTCCGACCTCGGCGACGCCATGGTCGTCATGACCGACCTGTGCCTGGACGAGTACACCGACCACGGGCACTGCGGCCTGCTCACCCCCCGCGGTGAGATCGACAACGACGCCACCCTGGAGCGGTACGCCTCCATCGCGGTGGCGCAGGCCGACGCCGGGGCGGCGGTGGTGGCGCCGTCCGGCATGATGGACGGCCAGGTCGGCGCGATCCGCTCGGCACTGGACGCCGCGGGCTACCGGGACGTGGCGATCCTGGCGTACTCGGCCAAGTACTCCTCGGCGTACTACGGCCCGTTCCGCGACGCCGCCGAGTGCGCGCCCCAGTTCGGCGACCGCTCGTCCCACCAGCAGGACCCGGCCAACGCCGACGAGGCGCTGCGCGAGGTGCTGCTGGACCTGGACGAGGGCGCCGACATGGTGATGGTCAAGCCCGCCGGTCCGTACCTGGACATCGTGCGCCGCGTCCGCGACGAGGTGCGCGTGCCGGTGGCCGCCTACCAGGTCAGCGGCGAGTACGCGATGATCGAGGCGGCCGCGGAGAAGGGCTGGCTGGACCGCGAGCGCACCATCGACGAGTCGCTGACCTCGATCCGCCGGGCCGGCGCCGACATCATCCTCACCTACTGGGCGACCGAGGTGGCCCGCCGCCTGCGCGGCCTCTGACCCCCACCGTGCGCTGGGCCCCAGAGCCCCCGGGACGCGGGCGCTTTGGGCCCGCGCCCTTGGGCCCGCCTGCCCGCCTGGTTAGGCCTGCCTAGTCAATTGGGGTCGTTTGCGGGGGGTTGCTGTCTCCGCCTTTCGGCGTGAACGGCATCATCGATAACAACGACCCGTGTACGGCGTTGGGTGAGGGGGGCATCATGCTGGCGGTCTCCGGGGGGAAACGGCAGGGCGGCAAGGCCGGTAAACGGCAGGGGGGCAAACGCCAGCGCGGACGCGAGCGCGACATGGCGGCGGCGGCCCGCGACTACGCGGGGCTGGGTTGGCCGTGCAGCCCGGGCGCACATCCGAGCGCCGTAGGTGACCGGGCCTGTTCGTGCGACCGCATCGGGTGTCCCGACCCGGCGGCGCACCCGGTGGCGGCGACGTGGGCGATGCAGGCCAGCGTCGACCCCGAGGTGCTGAACCGCTGGTGGAGCGAACGTCCCGACGCCAACATCATCCTGCCGACCGGCCGCGTCTTCGACGTGTTCGACGTGCCCGCAGCCGCCGGGGTGATGGCCCTGGCGCGCATCGCCCGGGAGGGCCTGCCGGTCGGCCCCGTGGCGGCGATGGGCGACGACCGGTACCTGTTCTTCGTGGCCACCCGTGGCGCGCCCGTGGACGAGGACGAGTGGTGGTCGTGCCATCTGGACTGCTTCCCCGAGACGGTGACCGAGACGCCCGGCATGCGCTGGCACTGCCGCGACAGCTACGTGGTGGCGCCGCCCTCGGTGCTCCCGTACGGGCGTGAGGTGACCTGGGTGCGCCCGCCGGACGGTTCCCCGCTGCCCGACCCCCTGCGGCTGCTGGAGGTCCTCTCCGACAGCTGTGAGGCCGTCTGAGACCTGCGCGACCCCTGGGGCCCGTGCGCGGGACCCCAGGGGCGAGACCGCAGGGTCAGCCCGCGCCCCGAGGGGCGGGGATCGAGACCTTCTGGCCCCACCGCGAGTAGCTGGTGTGCAGCAACTGGGAGCGGGGCTTGGCGCCGGAGCCCGCCGCCCTCACCCGTATCTGCAGGGGACGCATCGCGCTGTCGAACTGCACCACGAACGTCACCTGCTGGGCGCCGGTCGCCCTGGCCACCTCCGCGTACAGGGGGCCCAGCCCGGAGGCCTGCGCCAGACGCGCCAGCGGAACCGCACCCTGGTAGGTCGACGCGCCCGTCTTGCGCAGGGACGTGCTCGTCCGCAGCAGGGTCGTCACGTTCGACACCGAACTGCTCCACCGCACGTGCGACACCAGGTTGACGTAGCCGCGCGTGCGCGGATTGGCCCCGGCGGGACGCCACGTGTTGCGCGAGCGCAGGTACGTGGTGTCGGCCACCAGCCGTGCCTGGGCGGGGCGCCGCACGTCCGCGCCCTGCCCCGACACCGACATCTGGTACGAGGGCGAGGCCGCGGCGGCCACCGCGAACGACCCCTGCGCCTTGATCGCGGCGCCGCCCGTGCGCCGGTAGCTGAACGCGCCGCTCGGGGTGCGTGCCACGGCCTGCTCGACCTGGGCGGCCAGCGCCGCCGCGGCCGCGGGGTTCACCGGCCCCGGACCGGCGGGCAGGGCCGGGCTCGGCGTGCCGGACGTCGCGGGGGAGGGCGGCGGCTGGACCGTCTTCTTGTCGTCGTCACCGCCGCCGCCGAGCGTGAGCGCCGCGGCGCCTCCCGCGCCGCCGACGACCACCACGCCCGCGACCAGCAGGGCCACCAGCCGTCCGCGCCCGCCGCTCTTGGCGGCCGGCGCCTTCGCCGGGGCGCGGCCCCCGCTGCGGGCCGGGGCCGGCTCGGGCAGGGCCTGCGTCTGCTTCACCAGCTCGGTGATGCGGCTGCGGCCCTGCGCCTCCCAGGCGGGCCCGTACGCGGCGACGGCGGCCTCCTCCACCGCGCCCAGGAAGTCGGCGGCCGACGCGGGCCGCTCCGAGGGCTTCTTGGCCAGGCCCGCCAGGATCAGGTCGCGCAGCGGCCCGGGCACCTCGTCGGCCGGGACCGGCGCCTCCCGGTGCGCCTTGGCCAGCGCCGACTGGCTGCGCCCGGAGAACGGCGGGTGCCCGGTCAGGCACTCGTAGAAGATCGCGGTGGCCGCGTAGATGTCGCTGGCCGGGCCGGCGGCCACGCCGTCCCACAGCTCGGGCGCGGCGTAGACCGGGCCGCTCTGCGCCTCGGTGCCGGGCGGGGCCAGCGCCAGGTCGACCAGGCGTCCGTTGCCGTCGCCGTCCACCAGCACGTTGGCCGGGCGCAGCGACCCGTGCACCAGGTCCTTGGCGTGCGCCGCGGCCAGGCCGACCAGCACGCCGCCCAGCATGGACAGCGCGGCCAGCGGCCCGGTGGGGCCCTGGGCGTCCACCACCCGGCGCAGGCTGACGCCGTCCACCCACTCCATGACGATCGCGGCCCCACCGTGCGGCGCCTCCACGAAGTCGTAGAAGTCCACCAGGTTGGGGTCCTCGATCTGGGCGAGCCGGCGGGCCGCGAGCCGGAACCGCGACAGGAACGCCTCGTCCCCGTCCAGTCTCCGGTCGAGGTACTTGATGGCGACCTTGGTCTGGGTCACGTCGTCCACCGCCAGCACCACCCGGCCCGAGGCACCACTGCCCAGCTCTCGCACGTGGGTGAAGCCCGGGACCGTCCAGCCGTCAACCACTTGGCGCGCCATCCCTTTCGAATAGGTCCGCTTACGGCCGGTGCCGGTGACATCCGCGACGCCGTCCGTCCGCTCCGGCACCGCGTACTTGGTGGAATATCGGCAGCAAACGGGCCGGGTCAAGCCGAGTCGCCAAACTGCAACTGAGAGACTGTACCGGTGACCGACATCCAATACTCCCAAGGGCTGTTCGACCGTGCGAACCGGGTGATTCCGGGCGGAGTGAACTCCCCGGTGCGGGCCTTCGGCGCGGTGGGCGGGACCCCCCGTTTCATGACCGCCGGGCGCGGCCCGTACCTCACCGACGCCGACGGCACCGAGTACGTGGACCTGGTCTGCTCGTGGGGGCCGCTGATCCTCGGCCACGCGCATCCGGCCGTGGTGGAGGCGGTGCGGGAGGCGGCCGCGCGCGGCACCTCCTACGGCGCGCCCACGCCCGCCGAGGTGGAGCTGGCCGAGGAGATCGTCGCCCGCGCGCCCGTCGACAAGGTGCGGCTGGTCAACTCCGGCACCGAGGCGACGATGTCGGCGATCCGGCTGGCCCGGGGCTTCACCGGACGCTCCAAGGTGGTCAAGTTCGCCGGGTGCTACCACGGGCACGTGGACGCGCTGCTGGCCGCTGCGGGCTCGGGCGTCGCCACGTTCGGGCTCCCCGACACGCCCGGGGTGACCGGCGCCGCCACGGCCGACACGATCGTGCTGCCGTACAACGACATCGCCGCCGTGGAGGAGGCGTTCGGCGAGCACGGCCACGAGATCGCCTGCGTGATCACCGAGGCGGTGCCGTGCAACATGGGCGTGGTGCCGCCCCTGGAGGGCTTCAACGCGCTGCTGAAGTCGCTGTGCGAGCGCAGCGGGGCGCTGCTGATCATCGACGAGGTGCTGACCGGCTTCCGGGCGTCCCGCTCCGGCTGGTACGGCGTCGAGGGCGTGGCCGGCGACCTGATGACGTTCGGCAAGGTCATGGGCGGCGGCCTGCCCGCCGCCGCGTTCGGCGGCCGCGCCGAGATCATGGACCGGCTCGCGCCCGCCGGCCCCGTCTACCAGGCGGGCACCCTGTCGGGGAACCCGCTCGCCACCGCCGCCGGGCTGGCCACGCTGCGCGGCGCCACCGACGAGGTGTACGCGGCGATCGACCGGGCCGCCTCCATCGTGTCGACCGCCGCGTCCGAGGCGCTGGCCAAGGAGGGCGTCCCGCACCGGCTGCAGACGGCGGGCAACCTCTTCTCGATCTTCTTCGCGGACGAGGCCGTCGGCGACTTCGCCGCCGCCCAGCGCCAGGACGCCAAGGCCTACGCGGCGTTCTTCCACGCCGCCCTGGAACGCGGCGTCTACCTGCCGCCCTCGTCGTACGAGGTGTGGTTCCTGTCGGCCGCCCACGACGACCAGGCGCTGGAGCGGATCACCGACGCCCTGCCGCACGCCGCGGCCGCGGCCGCCGCGGCCGCCCGCTGATCTCCTCCACCGCCTCCAGGCACGCCCGCGCCCGCGACACCGTTCCGGGCGCGGGCGCGTGCAGCGGCGCCCGCACATGGGGGTGCTCGATCACGCCCGTCTCCGCCAGCACCGCCTTGAGCACGCTCGGGGACGGCTCGCTGAACAACGCGTCCACCAAGGGCAGCAGCGCGTCGTGCAACTCGGTGTTCCTGCCGCACCCCGGGGTGAGGTCTCCCGCCAGCGCGACGTAGGCGTCGGGCACCAGGCACGCGGACGCGGTGACGGCTCCCGCCGCGCCCAGCAGCATCATCGGGTGGACGTAGGCGTCGTCCCCGCACAGCACGGCCTTCCCCGTCCGCGCCGCGAGCAGCCGCAGCGTGTCGTGCCCGATGGCCCCCGGGCAGTGCTTGACGCCCGCGACGCACTCCAGATCCAGCAGGCGGAGCAGCGAGTCGAACTCAAGCCGCTTACCCGTCCGGTACGGGATGTCGTAGGCGATCAACGGCACGTCGACGGCCTTGCCCACCGCCGCGAAGTGGTCGATCACCCCTTCGTCGGTCGGCCGCAGGTAGTACGGGACCACCACCAGCAGCGCGTCGGCCATGGCCGCCCGCTCCCGCGCCTGCGCGATCGACTCCTCGGTGCCCATGGTCCCCGCGCCCACGGTCAGGATCGCTCCGTACTCGATCGTGACCGCCCGGCACACCTCCAGCACCTGGCGCCGCTCACCCTCGTCCAGCAGCCCGCCCTCGCCCGTGGTGGCGAGCGCGACCAGCCCTTCGGCGCCCGCGTCCAGGCAACGCCGCGCCAGCCGCTCCAGCGACCCGGCGTCCACCCGCCCGGCCGCCGTGAACGGCGTCACCACAGGCACATGCAGCCCACACAACGTCATGCCGTCGATCGTCCTCGCGGCCGCTCTTGAGGACAATCGAGAATCCGTCGACCCCACCGTTTAGCGCTCCTACAGCGGCCTTCTTCACGAGGCGCTCACCGCCCGCCGCGGCCTCGCCGGACGAGACAGGGTCAACGGGCTCTTGACCACGTGGGGTGGCAGGGGGTGGACGTGCCGATTACTGCGAAGGCGTGGAGGGAGGGGCCCGTGGTCCACAGGGTCCAGTAGAGGTCCACGCCGGAGCGCAGGTCGTAGAGGGCGAGGCGCCAGCGGGTCTCGCTGGTCAGGAAGCCTTCCGGGTCGCCGTGGAGGGCGTCGGGCGTCAGCGGGGTCCACTGCGCGCACAGCCAGGCGACGGCGCTTTCGGGGGTGTGCTCGACGGCGCGCATCATCCTGGCGGGCTTGCCGAGCCAGCCCCTGACCGCGGTGGGCGGCAGGGACGAGGACGGGTCCTGCCGCTGTGCCTCGTCGTCCCACTCCTCGCCGGTGCCGCGCCAGGTGTAGCAGTGCCAGTGCAGGCCCAGCTCCCGCCACCTGGTCGGCGTGGTGGAAAGGAGCGCCTCGTAGTCGAAGGGCTTGGTGGTCATCGCCCCCGCTCCCATGCGCGACATCGGCCGGGGGGCTGTGTTCTCGCAGGATAACCGTGCTTTCGGGCGGGGCGGTGAGCCGCCCGTGCTCAGGGGTGGCCGAAGCGCGCGACCAGCGTCCGGGTGGCGGTGGTGCCCATCAGCTCGTCCCATCGGGTGACGAAGAGATCGCCTTCGAAGCGGGTGGACGCGGCGAACCTCGCGTAGCTCCAGCCGTCCTCGGCCTCACAGCACTCGTCGGCGGGGCGCGTCCAGATCTCGTCGCGGCCGTCCGCCACGATGCGGTCGCTCAGCCGGGCCGCCGCCCCGTAGGCCCGTACGCGGTCGATGGGGCAGTCGTGGTCGGCCCGCCAGGCGTGGAAGTAGCCGAGGTGGCGCTGGATCAGCTCCCGCCCGTGGTCGAGTTCGCCGGTCCGGGCGCAGAACTCCAGGTGCGCCGCCAGTTCGGGTGCCCCTTGGGCCGTCCGGTAGGTGCGTTCGTGGACCTCACGCGCCCGGTCGAGCCGGCCGGCGCGCAGGTAGGGCAGCAGGAGGTAGTCCTCCCTGTCCTCCGCGCCGGGTGGGGCGTCGGCCAGGAGGGGAGCCATGGAATCGACCGCCTCGTCGTCGCACCCGAGGTCGAGCCACCAGAGCGTGCGGCGCAGGATGTTCGGCCGGGTGGTGAAGGCGTCGCTGGGAGGCAGGTCGGCGAACGCGGCCCACGCGGCCCTGGCCCCCTCCAGGTCGCCGCGTCGCACCTGCAGTTCGACGGCGAACCAGCGCAGGTGGTGCAGGTCGTCGGTGCCGGGGCGGCAGTGCGGCTCCAGCGTGCGCAGGAGCCCGCGGATCTGCGCCGCGTGCACGGTCGGGTGGGTCAGGACGCTGTCCAGGGTGAAGGGCACCGCACGCCAGATCCGGTCCAGGCGGTCGGCGCCGAGCAGCGACGGGCGCGCGTCATGTGACCGGACGAGCTCGGCGAGGGTGGCGAACAGCTGGTGGCGCCAGTGAGAGGTCTCCGCGTGGAGTTCCGGCGACATCAGCTCGTCCAGAAGCGCGAGGCGGATGTCCGTTTCGTCTCCGGCGGGGGCGGCCCGCAGGAGCCGCTGGAGCCGGATGAACCGGGTCCAGGTGTCCAGCGTGGCGGCCTCGTCCAGGGCGCGGGCCGGATCCGTGTCGGAGGGGAGGCCAGCGGCGGGTGGCGTCTCGTGGTGACGGGGCGCGGCGGTGCCGGGCGGCAGGGCCAGGCTCTCCATGATCGGCTCGGCGTGCATGATCGCGGAGACCTGCTCGCTCATGAAGGTCGACTCGTCCATCTCGTCCAGTTCGAGGGAGAAGTCCACCACCGCCCAGCGCAGCCGCGCGCCCAGATCCGCGTAGGACATGACCGCGCCGTGGTGGCATCGCGATTCGTCGCACTCGCAGGACCGGAACCACTGCCGGTCGAGATCCTTCTCCATGACGCGGCGGCACAGGAGCACGGCGGCCGCCGCCGTCCACAGCCACTCGACGCCGCCGGTGCGCGTGAAGAAGCGGTCGACGTTGCGGTCCAGTACGTCGAGCCCGCGTTCCTCGTTGCCGGTGAGCGCGCAGAACTGGAGATGCGCGCCGAGCTCCTCCAGTCTCATGCGGTGCCGGGTGTAGGTGGACTGGTGCGCCGCCACCGCCTCGTCGAGGCGGCCGGCGCGCAGGTACGGCAGGAGCAGCGCGTCGGAACGGTTCCGGCCGTTCCGCACCTCGATCTGTCCGGCGAGCACGGGGGCCATCACCTCGACGGCCCTGTCGTCACGGCCGAGTCGCTGCCACATGAAGGCATCGCCGCCGATCTTGCCGTCCAGGTGGAAGTGCTCTTCCGGCTCGCCTTGGGCGCGCAGTTCCCGCCACAGCCGTTCCACCGCGTCGAGGTCCCCCCGGCGCGCTTCGACCTTCATCCGGTACTGGTCGATGGCGTAGCGCGTCGATCGCCGGGTCGGCGGGCAGTACCGTTCCAGCTCGTCCAGGAAGCGGTGGATCCGCCGTGCCGGTTCGGGGAAGAGACGGACGTAGCAGTCGCAGACGTTGAAGAACTGGTTCCACATGGCCTCGACCAGGCCCGGACGGAAGCGGTGCGGTGCGGCGTGCCAGTCCAGCAGGCAGCGTCGCAGCACGGGCAGGATCACGCGGAAGACTTCCTGGGCCTCCCTGTCCGAGCGCAGCGTCGCCCACGTGAAACCCAGCCTGGCGTGCATGAGCAGGTCGGGATCGCCGAGGGCCTCGGCGTGGGGGAGGATGTCGCGCATCGCCTCCACGTAGACCTCGCCGCCGGGGCCGCCGTCCTCGGAGTCCAGTTTTCCGGCGGCTTCCAGCCTGGCCTCGATCTCGTTCCGGTCGAGCAGCATCGTGTCACCGTCCCGGGTGGATGGCGTGCTCGACCAGGCCGAGGAACGCGCGGTTGACGCCCGCCACGTCGTCGGGACGCAGCGGCCGGTTGCCCGCCAGCATCGCGTACCCGTACAGGGCCTCGACCGACAGCTCGACGACCCGGGTGTCCACGGTGCTGGTCAGGCGTGCGACGAGCGGGTTGCGGTAGTTGAACACGAGCAGGGGCCGGGCCTGCTCGTCCTGTTCGGGGGCGTCCGCTTCGATGAGTTCGGCCCAGACGCCGTCCGCCTCCTCGCGGGCGGCGCGCATGTCGGCGGCGAGCCGGGCGTCCGAGCCCTCCAGGTACAGCACCGGCAGCGAAGCGGGAGAGAAGGAACGCAGCACCGGTTCGCAGTCCCGGGACGCCAGGGCCGCGCGGGCGACGGCGAGGAAGTCCCGCGTGGCGAACTCGGCGGCGGCGTCCAGGGCGGCGAACCGGGTGGCCAGGTCGTCCGGGTCCAGCCGCCGCACGACGAGATCCGGGTCGAGCCGGGGGAGCCGCCGCAGGATGTCGGCGTGGTAGGTGTAGGCGCCGTTGACCAGTCCCATGCCCTGAGCGGCCGCGATGCCCGCCAGCTGCCGGAACTCCTGCATGCTCGGCGTGTAGTGGATGGTCCGGTGACGCCGGCGGAACTCGCCGAGGGGCACCGATCCCTCGCTGGTCTCGAACTCCACCCACTCGTCCACGATCCGCAGCATCTCGGTGTCGTGGAGGGCCAGCGCCATCACGCCCCGGTAGTGGGCGCCCAGGAAGGCCGACAGCCGCTCGGGCGAGGTCGCCGCGAGACGCACCAGCCAGGCGCGCAGCTGTGCGCCGAGCGCCTCCTGCGTGGCGGCCAGCAGGTCGTCCTCGAACAGCTGCTCCCGGCTCGCGGTGGGGCGCAGCTCGTCGGTGTTGATCACGCAGCGGACGAAGAACGCCCAGTCGGGCATGATCGCGTCGACCCGGTCGCCGAGGAGCATCCGCTTGAGGTAGACGCGGTGCCGGGCCCGCTCGCCGGGGTCGGTCGCGTGCGGCAGCACGAACGCCGCGCCGGTCAGGCCCGCCTCGGGGACCGCCAGGTCGATCACGTCGAACGGCGCCGTGCCGATGAGCCGTTCGCCGTACCGCAGCAGGGCGTCCCGGCGGGCGTCCGGACTCGGATGGTCCGCCTGCCACGGCGGCGTGCCGTCGGTGACCGGTTCGTCGCCGACCCGCACGTCGTAGGGCAGCAGCGCGCCGTAGTGCCGCACCAGCTCGGTGACGGTGGAGGCGCCGAGCCAGTGCTCGAAGTCGCGGCGCGCCCGCAGGACGACGGTGGTGCCCGGCTCCTCCCGCGCCGGCCCGCGCTCCACCGTGTAGTGGCCGTCGGCGTGCCCGCGCCACACGACCGTCTCCGCGTCCCCGCTGCGCGTGATCACCTCGATCTCGTCGGCCACGAGGAAGCACGACAGCAGGCCGATGCCGAACTGCCCCAGGAAGTCGTGCCGGGCGAATCCGAGCGGATCGCGCTTGGCGGAGTTCCCGATCGTGGCGAGCAGCTCGTGGACCTGCGGCTCGGTGAGGCCGATGCCGGTGTCGTGGATCCGCAGCGATCCGTCGCCGGTCGTCTCACGCGGCTCGATGCGGACGACCGCCGGTGCCGCCGCGTCGGCACGCCGGCGCGCGGTGATCGCGTCGACGGAGTTCTGCAGCAGTTCCCGCACGTAGACGCGAGGGCTGCTGTAGAGATGGCGGCTGAGCAGATCGACGACTCCGCGCAGATCCACGTTGAAGTTGTGCTGCACGGGGGGCACTCGCGTTCACCGCCCTTTCCTGTTCGGCAAGGCCGCCATGGTGACCGCGCGGCGCCGGGCCGCCGCGGCCACCGGACTCGGCCGACGAACGTCGACCATGGGCCTGCCCGTTGGGATGCGGGAGATCGTCCATTGGTTCCGCGGTGCTAGACCTTCGGCCGACGCCCGGCGGCGCCCCCGGACAACAGGCTGGGTCGCGTCATGAGACGTGACGTCCGAGGAGGCACGGGTGCGGGACGAGGGGATCAGCCGGAAGCGGTTCCTGGCCGGGGCGGCGGCGGTCGTCGGAGGTGCGGCGGCGGGGGCGTTCGGCGGCGGGACGGCGGCGGCCGACGGCGCGCGGCGCGGGCTGACCTACCGGGGCGTGTTCTATGAGGTGGGGGACGGCGAGTCAGCGGCGACCGCGTGGAACGCCGCGCGGATGCGCCGCGACATGCGGGCGATCAGGCACGGGCTGCACGCCGATTCCGTGGTGATCGCGGGGAACGGCGTCGAACGGCTCGCCGCGACGGCCTCGGAGGCGGCGGAGCGGGGCCTGAGCGTGTGGCTGCAGCCCCGGCTCGGGGACCGACCGGAGACGGAGATCATGGAGCACCTGGCGGAGGCCGGCCGGGTCGCCGAGCGGATGCGGCGGCAGGGCGCCGGGGTCCATCTGAGCGTCGGCGCCGAGTTCCTGCTCTTCGTGCCGGGGATCGTGCCGGGCGACAACGTTCTCGAACGCGTCGAGAACGTGATGAAGGGCAACTTCGATCCCGAGCACATGGCGCGGCGGCTGCGCGAGGTGATCGCGCGGGCGGCGGCGGTCGGCAGGTCGGTGTTCAACGGTCCGCTGACGTACGGGGCGGCCGCGGACGACGAGGTCGACTGGAGCCTGTTCGACGTCGTCAGCGTCAACTACTACGCCTACCACGAGCGTCGCGAGGACTACGTCCGGGAACTGCGGAACTACCGGCGCTGGGGCAAGCCGGTCGCGATCTCCGAGTGCGGGTCGTGCACGTACGAGGGGGCGCCGCAGGGCGGCGGCATGGGCTGGTACGCCATCGACTACACCAAGCCGGAGCCGGAGATCCGGGGGAATCTGGTGCGCAGCGAGCGGACGCAGGCCGAATACCTCGGCCAGGTGCTCGACGTCTTCGACTCGATGGGCCTGTACGCGGCGATGGTCTACCAGTTCGTCAGCCCCGAGCTGCCGCACCGCGCCGAGCCGCGCTACGACCTGGACATGGCCGGATACAGCCTGGTGAAGACGATCCGGGACGAGCCGTTCGACCCCGAGTCCGCGTGGCACTGGGAGCCGAAGGAGGCGTTCCACACGGTGGCCGGGCGGTTCCGCCGGGCGGCGGCGCGGCGAGTTTAGGTTCGTCTAGCGGTCGACGGTTCGACGGTTTAGCATTGCTTCATGCTTGACCTGGAAAGGCTGCGGGCACTGCACGCCGTCGCCACGTACGGGTCGGTGAGCGCCGCCGCCGACGTCCTGCACGTGACGACCTCCGCCGTCTCCCAGCAGCTGGCCAAGCTGGAACGGGAGACCGGGCAGAAGCTGCTGGAACGCAACGGGCGCGGCGTGCGCCTCACCGACGCCGCCGAACTGCTGGTCGACCACGCCGACCGGATCCTGTCGCTGGTGGAGCGGGCGCAGGCCGACCTGGAGGCGCATCGCGGGGCCGTGGTCGGGCAGGTGACGGTCGCCGCGTTCCCCACGGCCGCGCGCGGGCTGCTGCCCGCCGCGCTGCGCCGCCTGCGCGCCGACCACCCGGGGCTGCGGGTGCGGCTGCGCGAGGAGGACCCCATGCAGAGCATCCCGCTCCTGCTGCGCGGCGACCTCGACATGGCGATCGTCCAGGACTGGAACAACGCTCCGCTGCCCATCCCCGACGGGCTGCACAAGGGCGCCATCTGCGACGACGTGGCGGACGTCGCGGTGCCCGCCGACCATCCCCTGGCCGCACGCGGACGGGTCGAGCTGAAGGAACTGGCGGGCGACCCGTGGATCGCCTCCACCCCCGGCAGCATCTGCTGCGACTGGCTCACCACCACCCTGCGGTCCATCGACGCCGAGCCGCGCATCGACCACATGGCCTACGAGTTCGCCACCCAGCTCGCCCTCGTCGCGGCCGGGCTGGGCAACACGATCCTGCCCCGCCTGGGCCGCTGCGACGTGCCCGAGGGCGTGCGGCTCGTCGAGCTGGAGACGCCGCTGACCCGCCGCGTCTACGGGCTGTGGCGGGAGGAGGCCGCCCGCCGCCCCGCCCTGCGCGCCGCCCTGGAGGCCCTCCGGGGCGCCGCCGCCGAGGTCCTCTGAACGGCCGGCCGCCGAAACCGCGCCTGCAAGATCGAACCGACACGGCTTTCATGTCGTCTTTAAGTCCCGGTGCGGTCGATCGGCTGGCAGAGGAGGGCGCGTGACGGCGCAGTGGCAGGTCTCCGGGTTCCGTGAGGTGCGGCAGCTCGGTGCGGGGGCGCAGGGCCGGGTGGTGCTGGCCGTCCACGACGAGACCGGCACCCCGGTGGCGATCAAGTACCTGGCGGCGGACGCCGGCGAGCAGGCCCGGGAGCGGCTGCGGCACGAGGCCCAGATGCTGGGACGCGTGCAGAGCCCGCACGTCGCCCGGCTCTACCAGCTCGTCGAACGTCCCGAGGGCACCGCGATCATCATGGAGGCCGTGAACGGCGCGTCGCTGAAGGAGATCCTGGCGCGGCACGGGGCGCTGGGCCCCGAGGCGTCGCTGACCGTCCTCAAGGGGTCGCTGCTGGGGCTGGCGGCGGCGCACGAACTGGGCGTCGTCCACCGCGACTACAAGCCCGCCAACGTCGTCGTCCCGCAGGACGGGTGCAGCAAGCTCGTCGACTTCGGCATCGCGATCCCCGCCGGGCAGGTCGCCGAGGGGGAGGGCACGGCGCTCTACATGGCGCCCGAGCAGTGGGCCCGCCAGATCGCCTCGCCGTCGGCGGACGTGTACGCGGCGACGTGCGTGTTCGTGGAGTGCGTGAGCGGCCGCAGGCCGTTCGGCGGGAACCCGGAGGCGCTGCGCGCGGCGCACCTGACCGCGCCCGTCCCGGTGGAGACGGTGCCGGAGCCGCTGCGTCCGCTGGTCGCCCGGGGCATGGCCAAGGACCCGGAACACCGGCCGTACGGGGCGGCTGCGTTCGTCGACGAGCTGGAACAAGTCGCGCAGCACGTCTACGGGCGGGACTGGGAGACCCGGGGCATCCGCAGGCTCGCCGGGGCCGCCGTCGCGCTGGCCGCGCTGTTCCCGCTCGCCGCCCTCATGCTGCCCGGCGCCGGCGCGGCCGGCACGGCGGCCGCCGCCGGTGCGGGCGCGGCGGGTGCGGCGGGCGCGGGCGCGGGCGCCGCCGGTGCTGGTGCCGGCGCGGCCGGTGCGGGCGCTGGTGCCGCCGGTGCGGGGGCCGGTGCCGCTGGTATGGGTGCGGGTGCGGGCGCCGGTGCAGGTGCTGGTGCGGCCGGTGCGGGGGGAGCCGCGGCCGCGTCGGCGAGCGGCGCGGCCGGGACGGCGGCGGGTGCCGCGGGCGCGGCGGGCAGCGGTGCCGGGGGTGCCGGAGGCGCCGCCGGGGTGGCCGGGAAGGTGGCCGCCGCGGGAGGCGTCAAGGCGATCTTCGGCGGCGCCGGGGCGACGGCGGCGGTGGCCGTCGGGACGGCGGTCGTCGTCGGAACCGGGGCGGTCGTGGGGGCGCAGGCGTTCGGGGGAGGGGCGGAGGCGCGGCCGACCCCCAGCGTCTCGGCGACGAGGCCCGTCGCGCAGACGGTGACGGCGCAGCCCTGCCGGCTGTTCGCCGCCGGCGCCGACGGCACGGACATCGGGCAGCCGACGCAGGTCCGGCTTCCCGCGCAGGTCCGGCTGCCGCAGGGCGCGGGCGTCTACATCCTGGACGACGGGCAGGGGCAGTACATCATCGGCCGGGCGGGGACGGAGTGCTCGCGGTCGTTCGGCGCGGCCGGCGGGGTCACCTCGATCGGGCAGATGCGCACCGGCATCGTCCAGCACAACTTCCAGGGCTCGGTCGGCGGGATCCAGCTGTCCATGTGCCAGTACTTCCCCGACCTGGCGCAGCCCCGCCCCGGCGACGACTGCACGTCGACGCTGCGGACGCGGCGCAACCTGCCGACCGGCGTGCCGGGCACGCGGGCGATGATCGCCACCGATTCGCCCGAGGGCGAGCAGACGCCGCCGTCCCCCTACGTGTCGGTCACGCTGGCGACCCTGGGCGAGAACCGCGTCCCGATGCCGATCCAGTGCGTCATGCCGTGGGACCGGGCGTCCATCTGCACCGCCGCGCTGACGTACTGGTTCATGCAGAACACCAAGGGCGTCGGGCAGGCCGACCTCGACCGCGTGGTCAAGACCATCGCCGATACCGTCGCGTCGGCGCGGCGCTGACCTGCCGGGCGGCGGTCTGGCGGGGGTCTCGCGCGGGATAACCTGGCCAGGCCATGACTGACAAGACGATCGTTCACCTGTTGCGCCACGGTGAGGTGCACAATCCCGAAGGCATCCTGTACGGGCGGCTGCCGGGCTATCGGCTCAGTGAGGACGGGGTCCTCATGGCCAAGGCGGCCGCCAAGTGGTTCGCCGACCGGGACGTCACCGCGCTGTTCTCCTCGCCCATGCAGCGGGCGCTGGAGACGGCCGCGCCGCTGGCCGACGCGTTCGACCTCGCGGTGACGGTGGACGACCGTCTCACCGAGGCCGGCAACCACTTCGAGGGGCTGACGTTCGGCGCGGGCCAGGGCTCGCTGCGCCGTCCCGAGCACTGGCGTCACCTGGTGAACCCGTTCAAGCCGTCATGGGGCGAGCCGTACGACGAGCTCGCCGCCCGGATGAAGGCCGCGGTGATCAGCGCCCGGGACGCGGCGCGCGGCCACGAGGCGGTGTGCGTCAGCCACCAGCTGCCCATCTGGGTGCTGCGCCGCCGCGCCGAGCGCCGGCGCCTGTGGCACCACCCGGCCAGGCGGGAGTGCGGGCTATGCAGCGTGACCAGCCTGGCGTTCGAGGGCAGCCGCCTGGTGGAGGTCTCCTACTGCGAGCCGGCCGGCGGACTGGCCAAGGACCCCGGTGTCGCAGGGGCCTGATGCTGCCGCTACATTGAGTACTACGTCCTGTAGTAGGAGGGTTTGGTGAGCCCCCGGATCTCCGCCGTGCCGAGCGCCGCCCCGTCCCGGCCCAGGCGCGTCCCGGCCGCCGCCCGGATCGCCGTCGCGGCCGCGATGTGCGGGGTCCTGGCGGGCTGCGCGGGTTCGCAGGCGTCCCAGAACGGGCCCGGCGGCAGCGACAACCGCTTCATCGCGGGCGACGGCTCCACGCAGGCGATCCCGGCGTCCGACCGCAAGCCCGTGACGGGCGTCCAGGGCGCCACGCTGGACGGCAGGACGCTGGCGCTCACCGACCTCAAGGGCAAGGTCACGGTCGTGAACTTCTGGGCGTCCTGGTGCGCCCCCTGCCGCGGCGAGGCGCCGTCGCTGGAGCAGGTCTACACCGAGAACAAGGGCAAGGGCGTGGAGTTCCTCGGCGTGGCCTTCAAGGACAGCAAGCAGAACGCCCAGGCGTTCGAGCGCAGGTTCAAGGTCTCCTACCCGAGCCTGTTCGACGCCGACGGCCGCATCACGCTGGCGTTCCGCGCCGTGCCGCCCAACGCGATCCCCACCACGCTCGTCCTGGACCGCCAGGGCCGCGTCGCCGCCCGCGTCATCGGCGCCACCACCTACTCCAAGCTGAACCCGGTCGTCGCCCGGGTCCTCGCGGAGAAGTGATCCTCTCGGCGGGGGTGGACCAGACCGTCACCAGCGGATCGTTGCTGGTGGCGGGGCCGCTGGCCGCCCTGGCCGGGCTGGTGTCGTTCGTGTCCCCGTGCGTGCTGCCGCTGGTGCCCGGCTACCTGTCGTACGTGACCGGGATGACCGGCGCCGACCTGGCCGAGCAGCGCCGCGGGCGGCTGCTGGCGGGGGCCGCGCTGTTCATCGCGGGGTTCAGCGTGGTGTTCGTCAGCGCCGGGCTGGCGTTCGGCGGCCTCGGCCGCTGGCTGCTGGAGTACGCCGACCCGATCACCCGGGTGCTCGGCGCGATCACGATCGTGTTCGGGCTGGCGTTCATGGGCCTGGTGCCGGGGCTGCAGCGCACCGTGAAGTCGGGCCGCCTGCCCGCCGCCGGGCTGGCCGGGGCGCCGCTGCTCGGCGCGCTGTTCGGGCTCGGCTGGACGCCGTGCATCGGCCCCACGCTGGCCGCGGTGCAGGCGCTGTCGTTCAGCGAGGCGTCCGCCGGACGCGGCGCGCTGCTGTCGCTGGCGTACTGCCTGGGCCTCGGGCTGCCGTTCGTGGCGACCGCGCTGGCCTACCGCCGGGCGCTGGGCGCGTTCGGCGCCGTCAAGCGCCACTACGGCCTGGTCATGCGGATCGGCGGCGGCATGCTGGTCGCCATCGGCACGCTGCTGGTGACGGGCCTGTGGGGCGAGCTGACCATCGAGCTGAAGTCGTGGATCGGCGGCTTCGAGACGGTGATTTGACCATGAGCGACACGCCGAACACCACCGACACCGCGCCCGGGGCCGTCCGGACGCGCACCGAGGGTGAAGCCCGTACCGAGGGCGAGACGGACGAGACCCTGGAGGCCGCGGCCGCGGCCCCGGCGGGACTGACGGCGCCCGAGGGCGGCGGCCCCGCGCCCAAGGGCCTGGGCGTGGTCGGCTGGCTGCGCTGGGGCTGGCGCCAGCTGACCTCGATGCGCACCGCGCTGGTGCTGCTGTTCCTGGTGGCGCTGGGCGCGGTGCCCGGCTCGATCCTGCCGCAGCGCGGGCAGGCCCCCGAGCGCGTCGCCGAGTACTTCGAGCAGCACAAGACCCTGGCGCCGTGGCTGGACAGGTTCTCGCTGTTCGACGTGTTCGCCGCGCCGTGGTTCGCCGCGATCTACATCCTGCTGTTCGTGTCGCTGGCCGGGTGCGTGCTGCCGCGCGCGTTCCACCACTACCGGGCGATGCGGTCGCGTCCCCCGGCGGCGCCCCGCAACCTGCTGCGGCTGCCCCAGTCCGCGACGTACGAGACCGACGCCACGCCCGACGAGGCGCTGACGCAAGCGCGCGCGCTGCTGCGCCGCCGTCGCTTCCGGGTGGACGAGGGGGAGACCCCCAAGGCCGGACGCTGGGTGGCCGCCGAGAAGGGCTACCTGGGCGAGACCGGAAACCTGGTGTTCCACCTGGCCCTGCTGGGGCTGCTGTTCGCGCTGGGAGTCGGCAACGCGTTCGGTTACCGCGGCAACGTGCTGGTGACCGAGGGCAAGTCGTTCGCCAACTCGCTGGCGCAGTACGACCAGTTCACCCCGGGCCGCCAGTTCGACAGCAGTGAGCTGGCCCCGTTCTCCTTCCGGCTGGACGACTTCACCGCCACGTACGAGACCCAGGGCACGCGGCGCGGCCAGGCCACCGACTACCTCGCCAAGGTGCACTACCGCGAGACCCCCACCTCCCCGGAGAAGAGCTACGACCTGCGCGTCAACCACCCCCTGAACGTGGGCGGCGCCAAGGTGTACCTGCTGAACCACGGGTACTCGCCGGTGTTCACGGTGCGCGACGCCAAGGGCAACGTCGCCTACCAGGACGCCGTGCCGTTCCTGCCGATGGAGCAGCGCAACTACACCTCCGAGGGCGTCATCAAGGCCCCCGACGCCGAGCCCGAGCAGCTGGCGTTCTACGCGATCCTGTGGCCCAGCGCCGCGTCGTCCGAGGACGGCAAGCAGATCATCTCGGCGTTCCCCGCGGCGCTGCGCCCGGTGGTGACCATCACCGCGTTCAAGGGCGACATCGGCCTGGACGCGGGCACCCCGCAGTCGGTGTACCGGCTGGAGGGCCTCGGCAAGACGCTGCAGCCCGTCAAGGGCGGGCAGAAGCTGCTGGAGCCGGGCCAGACGTTCCAGCTCCCGGACGGCTCGGGGTCGATCACCTTCGAGGGCGTGCGGGAGTGGGCCAGCCTGTCGGTCAACCACGACCCGGGCCGCATGCCCGCCCTGGCCGCGGCCATCCTCGCCGTGGTGGGGCTGATCGCCTCGTTCATGGTGCGCCGCCGCAGGGTGTGGGTCCGTGCGCGGCCCGGCACGGGCGGGCGTACCGTGGTCGAGGTCGGCGGGCTCACGCTCGGCCACCCGACATCCGAGTTCGACGAGATCGTGACCGCGCTGCGGGGTACCGAGGACGCCCCGAAGGACGACCGGAAGAAGGACGCTTCCGGCGGGGCGGACGCGTCGGCAACCGAAGCGAAGGAGTGATCAGGTGAGTAGTGCCGAGCTCGCCGAGCTGAGCGACAAGCTCATGCTGAGCACCGTCGTGCTGTACATCGTCGCCATGGTCGCCTACGCGGCCGACCTCGGCTTCCGCCGCCGCCCGGCGGCCGCCGAGACCGAGGCCGGCACCGAAGCCAAGGCCGAGGCCAAGGTCCTGGTCGGTGCCAGAAGCGGAGGCGCGGGCGGCGACGCGGAGGCGGGCGCCGAGGCGACCGCCGACACCGCCGATTCCGCCAAGGCCGGACGGGACGAGACCACCGAGAACCGCCGGGTCGAGTGGGCGCGGCTGGCCATCGTGCTGAACGTCCTCGGCTGGGGCGCGCACCTGGGCGTCCTGGTGACCCGCGCGGCCGCCGCGAGCCGGTGGCCGTGGGCGAACATGTACGAGTTCCTCACCGCGATCGCGTTCGCCGCGGTGACCGCCTTCCTGGTCGTGATGTGGCGGTTCGGGGCCCGCTTCCTCGGCGCCTTCGTGATGCTTGCCGCGGTGGTCGCGCTCGGCGTCGCCAACATCTGGCTCTACAACTCGGTGGGCCCGGTCGTCCCGGCGCTCAACTCGTACTGGATCGCCATCCACGTCAGCGCCGCCATCGTGGCGACCGGCGCGTTCACCGTCGCCGGCGCGTCCACCATCCTCTACATGCTCAAGACCCGGCAGGAGGCGCGCGGCAAGGCCGGCGAGGGCGTGTGGGCGCACATCCCGGCGACCGCCGCCCTGGACCGGCTGGCGTTCCGCGTCACCACGTTCGCCTTCCCGATCTGGACCGCCGCGATCATCATGGGCGCCATCTGGGCGGACGAGGCGTGGGGCCGCTACTGGGGCTGGGACCCCAAGGAGATCTGGTCGTTCATCACCTGGATCGGGTACGCCGCCTACCTGCACGCCCGCGCGACCGCCGGGTGGAAGGGCCGCCGCGCCGCGATCCTGTCGCTGGTGGCGTTCGCCGCGCTGCTGTTCAACTTCTTCGGCGTCAACTACATGTTCCAGGGCCTGCACTCCTACGCCTGACCGCCACGCCCGACCGGCCGCGGCCGACCGGCCGCGGTGGTCGGGCGCGGGGATCAGGCGCGGTCGTCGTCGCCGCCGCGCAGGCGGCGTTCGAGGTCGCGCAGGAAGGCCGGGTCGTCGTCGGGCCCCTTGGGAGCGTCCGGGCGGGGAGCGCCGCCGGGCGTGCCGACGAGGGGGCGGCGGGGGCGGCCCAGCGCCAGCCACAGGCCCGCGCCGGGGAAGGCGCCGAGCAGCACGATCAGGAACCAGCCGAACTTGGGCAGGTGGCGTACCTCTCCCTCGTCTGTGGTCAGCACGTCGAACAGGCAGAACAGCCACACTCCGACCAGGACAAGGGCGAGCAGCACATACGCCATGTCATGAGGGTAGTCCGTAACTTGCGGGGATGACGGGGAGTCGGCCGGGGGCTTACTCTGCCACGGGGGCCCGATGCGGGCCCGCTGACAGAGGAGCCCGATGCGCTTCAGAGGCATCCACCGCAAGCCCCGGGATCGCAGGGACGCGGCGTACTCGCCCTCGCCGCCGGACTCGTCCCAGGATCCGACCCGGTCCCCGGACCCGGCCCGCGCCGCGGACTCGGCCCGCGCCCCGCGCCGGGTGCGGCCGCGCACCAACCAGCCCCGCGACCGCTTCGGCCGCTTCCGCAAGGCCGGACGCGACGACGAGTTCACCGCCGCCGACGCGCCACGGCCGGACGCCACCCCGGACGCCGCGCCGGACAAGGGGCGGCGCCCCCGGGGCAGGCACGTCAGCCCGCGCGACGGCTTCTCCTGGCGCGACTTCGAACTGGACGACGAGCCGCGGCTGCCGCGGGCCGAGCCCCACCCGCCGGGCGTGCCGCACGCCCCGGACGGGCGGCGGCACTGCGGCGTGCTGGAGGGCATCCTGTTCCGGCAGTGGGACGCCCGGCAGGGCCCGCCGACGCCCGAGGTGATCCGCGCGGTGGAGAGCCTGGCGGCGCTGCCCGACCGGCTGAAGGCCAAGCTGGCCGCCGGGCTGGACGGCATCTACGTCGGGCCGGGCGGCGTCCCGCAGCTGGACGACATGGGTCACCTGCGCGACCGGCCCCTGCCGTCCGGCGCCGCCACCTGGGACATCTGCGCGGGCGCCTACGGCGACCGCAAGATCGTCGTGGGCGACCGGCCGTCGCCGACCCCGGACGTGATGATGCACGAGGTCGGTCACGCGCTCGACGACATCGACGGCGGCCCGGACGCCTGGACGTCCGACAGTCCGGAGTTCCGTGCCCTCTACGACCGGGTTCGTCCGCATCTGGCGAGCGACTTCCACAAGCAGCCCGCGGCGCTCGGCCGCCGCGAGTTCTTCGCCGACGCGTTCGCCGCGATCTCCGCCCGCCAGCGTCCCGCTCTGGTCGATATGCTCGCCGGCGACATCCGGCTGGCGCTGGATGTCATGTTGTTCTTCAACCGACGTTTCGGGATCTGACATGCCGATCCGTACGAGCCGCGACGACGACCGGCACATGCCGATGTGCGACGACCAGCACCGAAGGTGATCGACGATGTACGTGATCCGGCTGCCCGACGGCAGGCTCCGCGTTCCCCACAGCGTTCTGGCCGACTCCGCGGAGGGAACGGGACGGATCATCGCCCAGGCGTATGTGGAGATCGGTCCCGGTGACCCCGACTACGACCGGCTTCTCGGCCAGTCGCTGACCGAGGAGGAGCTGGAGGAGAAGCGGCGCCGGTGGCGGGACGAGGACGCGGACCTGCTGCGCCGGTTCGAGGAGTGGAAGGCGGACATGGAGGGCGACGGACCGTCCGGAGCGGAGGGGTGATCGCGCGGCCGGATGCCGGGCGGAGGGGTGACCGCCGGGCGGCCGGGCCGGACGGGCCGGCCGCGGGGTCAGCGCGCCGAGTGCTCGGCGACCGCCGGCTCTTCCCCGCGCAGCAGCGCGTGCACTTCCGACTCGCGGAAGCGGCGGTGGCCTCCGGGAGTGCGGATGCTGCTGATCCTGCCCGCCGCGGCCCATCGGGTGACCGTCTTCGGATCGACCCGGAAGAGGGCGGCGACCTCTCCGGGGGTCAGCAGGCGCTCGCTGGTGCTTTCCACGTTGTCTCTCCCCCTTTGTCCCGCTCTCGGTGCGGGTGGACTGGTTTCTAGTGTGGCGGCTCAAGACCGATTTCTCCCTTGTTTTCGGAAAAGATCACAGAGCGTAGCCACTTGACCTGGACAAATAACGAGAAGTAAATGGGGCATCGGCCCCTGCGGTCACATCTGCCCCCGCAGCATGCTCGAATGGCGTCCGGAATCAGCGGTTCCCGCCCGGCGCACCGCACCGCATAGTCTCCCTCACATGTCGGATCTCGTGTCCCTGGCGGACATCGAGCGGGCGGCCGAACGGCTGGCCGGCGTGGCCGCGCGCACCCCGCTCGTCCCCTTTCCCTCGACCGACCCCGCGTTGTTGGTGAAGGCCGAGTCGCTCCAGCCGATCGGCGCGTTCAAACTGCGCGGCGCGTACGCGACGATCTCGGCACTGCCGGACGAGCGACGCGCGCGCGGCGTGGTGACGCATTCCAGTGGCAACCACGCGCAGGCCGTCGCCTACACCGCGCGCCTGCTCGGTATTCGCGCGGTGCTGGTCATTCCTCACACCACCCCCGGAGTGAAGGTCGACGCCTGCGTCAGGCACGGCGCCGAGATCGTGTACGTGGAACCGACGATGGAGGCCCGGACCGCCACCGCCGAAAAGCTCGCCGAGGCGCACGGCTTCGCGTTGATTCCGCCGTTCGACGATCCGCGGATCGTGGCCGGGCAGGGCACCGTGGGGCTGGAGATCGTCCAGGACTGCCCGGAGGCGGACGTCGTGCTCGTCCCGGTGGGCGGCGGCGGGCTGCTGGCGGGCGTCGCCGCCGCGGTCAAGGCGCTGCGCCCGGAGGCGAAGGTGATCGGCGTCGAGCCGGAGCTGGCCGCCGACGCCCGCGCCTCGCTGCGCGCCGGGCACCCGGTGGAATGGGCCGCCGAGGAGACCGGCCGCACCGTCGCCGACGCGCTGCGCGCCCAGCGGCTCGGCGACGTGACGTTCGCGCACATCCGCGAGTTCGTCGACGACATCGTCACGGTCACCGAGGACGAGATCCGCCGGGCGACGCGCCGCCTGGCCCGCGAGGCCCGGCTGATCGCCGAGCCCGCCGGGGCCGTGGCGACCGCCGCGTACCTGTTCCGCCGCGACGAGCTGCCGGACGCGCGCACCTATGTGTCGGTCCTGTCGGGCGGCAACGTCGACCCGGCCCTGTTCCTGGACATCTACGCCTGAGTTCCTGAACATCCACGCCGGACCCTCCCGGACGGCGGCGCCGGGCGCCTGCGCGTGACGCCGAGGGGCGGGCGGTGACGGACCGGACGAAGGGCGCAGGTAGGCTCTGAGCTGTCATGCGACCCGTCCTCGTCTACACCGCCGCCCGCCTGGGCATCTTCCTGGCCACCGCGGGCGTGCTCTGGCTGACGCCGATGCAGAAGGCGCCGCTGTTCCTGCTGCTGGGCGCGCTGCTGCTCAGCGGGCTGATCAGCTACGTACTGCTGTCCGGGCAGCGCGACGCGATGTCGGCGTCCGTGGTCTCGGGGCTGAGCGCGCGCCGCCGCCGTTTCCAGGAGTCCCGCACCCGAGAGGACGCGTGAACCCCGCCCCCTAGGCTGGGGGCATGACCCGCGCCTCTCTCGACAAGCGGCCCACCGACGTGGCCGCGATGTTCGACCGCACCGCCGAACGCTACGACCTCCTCAACAGCCTCATGACCGGCGGCCGCGACCGGTACTGGCGGCGCGAGGTCGTCCGGGCGCTGGACGCCGGCCCCGGCGAGAACGTGCTGGACCTGGCCGCCGGCACCGGCACCTCCGCGGTGCCGTTCGCCGAGGCCGGAGCCCGCACCGTCGCCTGCGACTTCTCCCTCGGCATGCTGCGCGTGGGCACGCGGCGCAACGGCGGCGCGACGGGCCCGCGCTTCGTCGCCGGGGACGCGCTGCGCCTGCCGTTCGCCGACGGGGCGTTCGACGCCGTGACGATCTCCTTCGGGCTGCGCAACGTCGCCGACACCGTACAGGCCCTGCGCGAGCTGCGCCGCGTCACCCGCCAGGGCGGACGGCTGCTGGTGTGTGAGGTCAGTCACCCGCCCAACGCGCTGCTGCGCTTCGGCCACCGCCTGCACCTGCGCTACGGGCTGCCGATGCTCGCGCGGGTCAGCTCCAACCCCGACTCCTACCGCTACCTGGCCGAGTCGACGCTCGCGTGGCCCGACCAGGCCGCGCTGGCGCGCCTGCTGCAGGAGGCGGGCTGGACGTCGGTGCGCTGGCGCGATCTCACGTTCGGGGTGGTGGCGCTGCACCATGCGGTGAACCCCGGGTGAAATCGGACGAGGCCGCTGGGACCGGTCCAAAACCGGGAGGGGTCAGAGGTACCCATCGGCCGTCAAGAAGGAATAGACTCCCTGACGAAATCCTTGTGAAGTACTTCACAAGCGAACGAGCTGAGAAGGAACGCTGTGACCGACTCCACCCGACAGGCAGACGTCATCGTCGTCGGGGCCGGCCCCGCGGGGTCGTCGACCGCCTACTGGCTGGCCCAGGCGGGCCTCGATGTGCTGTTGCTGGAGAAGGCCACGTTCCCGCGCGACAAGATCTGCGGTGACGGGCTGACCCCGCGCGCCGTGCGCGCGCTGGTCGGCATGGGCGTGGACGTCAACGCCCCCGGGTGGGCCCGCAACAAGGGGCTGCGCATCTACGGCGGCGGCCTCAAGATCGAGCTGCCCTGGCCCGAGCTGGCCAGCTTCCCCGACTACGGCCTGGTGCGCACCCGCATGGACTTCGACCAGCTGCTGGCCGAGCACGCCGCCAAGGCCGGCGCCCGGCTGCTGCAGGGCTGCACCGTCACCGGCCCGATCCTGCACGAGCGCAACGACCGCATCGTCGGCGTCACCGCCAAGTACCTCGGCGAGGAGGTGGAGTTCCACGCGCCGCTGGTGGTGGCGGCCGACGGCAACTCCACCCGCCTGTCGGTCGCCATGGGGCTGCGCCGCCGCGACGACCGCCCCATGGGCGTGGCCGTCCGCCGGTACTTCCGCACGCCCCGCCACGACGACGAGTACATGGAGGCGTGGCTGGAGCTGTGGGACGGGCAGCGCCTGCTCCCCGGCTACGGCTGGGTCTTCCCGGTCGGCGACGGCACCTCCAACGTCGGCCTCGGCCTGCTCAACACCAGCAAGGCGTTCCAGAACGTCGACTACCGCGGCATGATGCGCGGCTGGTGCGCGCAGATGCCCGAGGAGTGGCAGTTCGACGAGGACCACGCCACCGGCCCGATCCGCGGCGCCGCGCTGCCCATGGGCTTCAACCGCCAGCCCCACTACACCCGCGGCATGCTGCTGGTCGGCGACGCGGGCGGCATGGTCAACCCGTTCAACGGCGAGGGCATCGACTACGCGCTGGAGTCCGGCCGGCTGGCCGCCGACATCATGGTGCAGGCGCTGTCCCGCCGCACCCCCGCCCAGCGCGAGCGCACGCTCCACGAGTACCCGCGCATCCTCAAGGACGAGCACGGCGGCTACTTCACCCTGGCCCGCGTCTTCGTCCAGGCCATCGGCGACCCACGGGTGATGAAGTTCCTCACCTCGCACGGCCTGCCGCATCCCACGCTGATGCGCTTCACGCTCAAGATGCTGGCGAACCTGACCGACCGGCGTGGCGGCGACGCCATGGACCGTCTCATCAACGCGATGCAGAAGGTGGCGCCGGCAGCATGAGCGAGAGCACGCCATGAGCGTGGGCCGACCCCCGAGGGGAGTGGATTTGGTCACCTTGGCTAGGGTGGCGACCCGTGTCCGTGAGGCAGCTCACGGACGTGCGACGGGTCACGCCGCCGCGACGGCGCGTCCGGCCCGCGCCGCCCGCACCCCGGTGGGCGGCACCGGGCCGCGTGCCCCGTACAGCGTCGTACGAACCGAGGAGGGGCTGTAGAGACATGGATCTCTATGTTCCGATCATCGTGCTGGGGGTGCTCGCCTTCGGGTTCGCCGTCTTCTCGGTGCTGATGGCGTCACTCACCGGCCCCAAGCGGTGGAACCGGGCCAAGCTCGAAGCGTACGAGTGCGGCATCGAACCGACGCCGCAGCCGGTGGGCGGCGGGCGCTTCCCGATCAAGTACTACCTGACGGCGATGCTGTTCATCGTCTTCGACATCGAGATCATCTTCCTCTATCCCTGGGCGGTCGCCTTCGACCGGCTGGGGCTTTTTGGTTTGGTGGAGATGGTCCTGTTCATCCTCACCGTGCTGGTGGCGTACGCCTACATCTGGCGGCGCGGTGGTCTGGAGTGGGACTGACATGGGCCTGGAAGAGAAACTCCCGAGCGGGTTCCTGCTGACCACGGTGGAGCAGGTGGCCGGGTGGGCGCGCGCCAGCTCGGTGTGGCCGGCCACGTTCGGCCTGGCCTGCTGCGCCATCGAGATGATGGCGGCCGGCGACCCGCGGCACGACTTCTCCCGGTGGGGCATGGAGCGCGCCTCGGCCACGCCGCGGCAGGCCGACCTGATGATCGTGGCGGGCCGGGTGAGCCAGAAGATGGCACCGGTGCTGCGGCAGATCTACGACCAGATGACCGAGCCCAAGTGGGTCATCGCGATGGGCGTGTGCGCCTCGTCCGGCGGCATGTTCAACAACTACGCGATCGTGCAGGGCGTGGACCACATCGTCCCGGTGGACATCTACCTGCCGGGCTGCCCGCCGCGGCCGGAGATGCTGCTGGACGCGATCCTCAAGCTGCACGACAAGATCCGCAACACCAAGCTCGGCGCGCAGCGCGAGCGGCAGATCGCCGAGCTGGAGGAGGCCAAGCGGCGGCAGCTTCCGCTGCTCGGCCAGCCGGGAGGTGCGCTGTGAGCTCGCAGCATCCCGAGCAGCAGGCAGAGCAGGCCGCCGATCGGCTGCCCGCGCACGCCGAGCCCGAGCGGCAGGAGCAGCCGATCGTCCGGCGCGGCATGTTCGGCGTCAAGACCACCGGCGACACCTCCGGCTACGGCCGCCTGGTGGTGCGGCAGGCGCCGAAGGTGTCGACGCCGCGTCCGTACGGCGGGCCGGACGTCACCGGCGAGCCCGGCGAGTTCGACGAGGTCGCCGACGAGCTGGAGCGGTCCCTGCCGGACTTCGGCGACGCGGTCGAACGCGTCGTCGTCGACCGTGGCGAGCTGACGTTCTTCGTGAAGCGCGAGCGGCTGCCGGACGTGGCGAGGCGCCTGCGCGACGAGCCCGCGCTGCGGTTCGAGCTGTGCACCGGGGTGTCCGGGGTGCACTACCCGCAGGACACCGGGGCCGAGCTGCACGCCGTCTACCACCTGCTGTCCATCACGCACAACCGGCGGGTCCGGCTGGAGGTCACCTGCCCCGACGCCGACCCGCACATCCCGTCGGTCGTGTCGATCTATCCGACCAACGACTGGCACGAGCGGGAGACCTACGACTTCTTCGGCATCGTGTTCGACGGCCATCCGGCGCTGACCCGCATCGAGATGCCCGACGACTGGGTGGGCCACCCGCAGCGCAAGGACTACCCCCTCGGCGGCATCCCCGTCGAGTACCGCGGGGCGGAGATCCCGCCGCCGGACCAGCGGAGGTCGTACACGTGAGCCCGTCCACCAAGTACACCGAGTACGACGCCTACGCCGCCGCCGACGAGGCGGCCGAGGGCAGGGTCTTCGACGTCAACGGGCAGGACTGGGACCAGGTCGTGTCCGGCGCCGAGGACCTGGGCGACGAGCGCCTGGTGATCAACATGGGTCCCCAGCACCCGTCCACGCACGGGGTGCTGCGGCTGATCCTCACGCTCGACGGCGAGACGGTGACCGAGGCGCGGGTGGGCATCGGCTACCTGCACACCGGCATCGAGAAGAACATGGAGTTCCGCACCTGGACGCAGGGCACCACGTTCTGCACCCGGATGGACTACCTGGCGCCGATCTTCAACGAGACGGCGTACTGCCTGGGCGTGGAGAAACTGCTCGGCATCACCGACCAGGTGCCCGAGCGGGCCCAGATCATCCGGGTCATGATGATGGAGCTCAACCGGATCTCCTCGCACCTGGTCGCGATCGCCACGTTCGGCCTGGAGCTCGGCGCCACCACCGTCATGCTCAACGGGTTCATCGAGCGCGAGCACACCCTCGACCTGTTCGAGGAGATCAGCGGGCTGCGGATGAACATGGCCTACGTGCGGCCCGGCGGAGTGGCGCAGGACCTGCCGAGCGGCGCGATGAGCAAGCTGCGCGACTACCTGGACCGCATGCCCAAGCGCATCCAGGCGCTGCGCAAGCTGATGGACCACAACCCGGTCTACCTGGCCCGCACCAAGGACGTCGCCTACCTGGACCTGACGGGCTGCATGGCCCTCGGGGTGACCGGCCCGGTGCTGCGCTCCACGGGCCTGCCGTGGGACCTGCGCAAGTCGCAGCCCTACTGCGGCTACGAGACCTACGACTTCGACGTCATCACCGAGGACACCTGCGACGTGTACGGGCGCTACCTGGTGCGCGTGCGCGAGATGGAGGAGTCCCTGAAGATCGTCGAGCAGTGCGTGGAGCGGCTGCAGACGGTCAAGGGCCCGGTGATGATCGAGGACAAGAAGATCGGGTGGCCCGCGCAGCTGGCCATCGGCGCCGACGGCATGGGCAACTCGCCCCGCCACATCGCGCACATCATGGGCACCTCGATGGAGGCCCTGATCCACCACTTCAAGCTGGTGACCGAGGGCTTCCGCGTCCCGGCCGGCCAGGCGTACGCGGCGGTCGAGGCGCCGCGCGGCGAGCTCGGCGTGCACGTCGTCAGCGACGGCGGCACCCGCCCGTTCCGCGCGCACTTTCGCGACCCGTCGTTCACCAACCTGCAGGCCGTCCCGGCGATGTGCGAGGGCGGCATGGTGGCCGACGTCATCGCGGCGGTCGCCAGCCTCGACCCGGTGATGGGGGGAGTCGACCGATGAGCTATTCCGTGGAGACGCGCGAGCGGCTGGAACGGGACGCCAAGGAGATCATCGCGCGGTACCCCAAGCCGCGTTCGGCGCTGCTGCCGCTGCTGCACCTGGTGCAGTCGGAGGACGGCTACGTCAGCCAGGACGGCATCGAGTTCTGCGCCGAACAGCTCGGCATCACGCCCGCGCAGGTCACCGGCGTCGCCACCTTCTACACCATGTACAAGCGCGCGCCCGTCGGCGAGTACCACGTCGGGGTGTGCATCAACACGCTGTGCGCGGTGATGGGCGGCGACCAGATCTGGAACGAGCTGAGCGAGCACCTCGGCGTCGGTCATGACGAGGCGACCCCGGACGGCCGGGTCTCGCTGGAGCGCATCGAGTGCAACGCGGCCTGCGACTTCGCGCCCGTCATGACGGTCAACTGGGAGTTCTTCGACAACATGACTCCCGAGAAGGCCAGGAAGCTGGTCAACGACCTGCGCGAGGGCAGGGAGGTTCCGCCGTCCCGGGGCCCGAACACGCTGTGCACCTGGAAGGAGGCGTCCCGGGTCCTGGCGGGGTTCCCCGACGGGCGGGCGCACGAGGGCGTGCAGGCCGGGCCCGAGTCGCTGCGCGGCCTGGAGGTCGCCAAGCGGCACGGCTGGACCGCTCCGCCCGCTGACGCCGACCGCGCGGAACCCGACGAGCCCGCGCGGGGCGAGGAGATCACCGACCCGCCGCCCAACGAGCCCGGAAAGCCGATCGGCGGCCAGGTGAAGCCCGGTAGCCAGGAGGGCCGCAACCAATGACCACGACGCTGACCCCCGTCCTCACCAGGATCTGGGACCAGCCCGACTCGTTCACCCGCGAGGCGTACGAACGGGCGGGCGGCTACCGGGCGCTGCGCAAGGCGTTCGGGATGGACCCGGACGACATCGTGCAGGCGGTCAAGGACTCCGGGCTGCGCGGCCGCGGCGGCGCGGGGTTCCCCACCGGCATGAAGTGGGGGTTCCTGCCGCCGAGCAGCCCCAACCCCCGCTACCTGGTGGTCAACGCCGACGAGTCCGAACCGGGCACGTGCAAGGACATCCCGCTGATGATGGCCAACCCGCACGTGCTGGTCGAGGGCGTCATCATCAGCTCGTACGCGATCCGGTCCAACCACGCGTTCATCTACGTGCGCGGCGAGGTGCTGCACGTCATCCGCCGCCTGCAGCAGGCGGTCGCGGAGGCGTACGAGGCCGGCTACCTCGGCAAGGACATCCTCGGCTCCGGCTACGACCTGGAGCTGGTCGTGCACACCGGCGCGGGCGCCTACATCTGCGGCGAGGAGACGGCGCTGCTGGACTCGCTGGAGGGCTACCGCGGACAACCCCGGCTCAAGCCTCCCTTCCCGGCCGTCGCTGGACTGTACGGCGGCCCTACGGTCATCAACAACGTCGAGTCGATCGCCTCGGTTCCCTCGATCGTGGCCAACGGGGCGGACTGGTTCGCCTCGATGGGCACCGAGAAGTCGAAGGGCTTCGGGATCTTCTCGCTGTCGGGGCACGTGACCCGCCCCGGGCAGTACGAGGCGCCGCTCGGGGTGACGCTGCGGGAGCTGCTCGACATGGCGGGCGGGATCCGCGCCGGGCACCGGCTGAAGTTCTGGACGCCGGGCGGCTCGTCCACCCCGATCTTCACCGAGGAGCACCTGGACGTCCCGCTGGACTTCGAGTCGGTCGGCGCGGCCGGGTCCATGCTGGGCACCCGGGCGCTGCAGATCTTCGACGAGACCACCTGCGTGGTGCGGGCCGTGCTGCGCTGGTCGGAGTTCTACGCGCACGAGTCGTGCGGCAAGTGCACCCCGTGCCGCGAGGGCACGTACTGGTACAAGCTCATGCTCAAGCGGCTGGAGGCCGGGCAGGGCACCGAGGAGGACCTGGAGACGCTGCTCGACCTGTCCGACAACATCCTCGGCCGGTCGTTCTGCGCGCTCGGCGACGGCGCGACCAGCCCGGTCGTGTCGTCCATCAAGCTGTTCCGCGACGAGTACCTCCAGCACTTCCAGCAAGGCGGCTGTCCGTTCGACCCGGCCGCCTCCACCCTCTGGGGAGGTGACGGCAAGTGACGGTGACCAAGGGCGACGCCGGCCCGGTCGAGAGGGCCGAGGAGATGGTGCCCGTCACCATCGACGGGTTCGAGATCGAGGTGCCCAAGGGCACGCTGATCATCCGGGCCGCCGAGCTGCTGGGCATCCAGATCCCGCGGTTCTGCGACCACCCGCTGCTCGACCCGGTCGGGGCGTGCCGCCAGTGCCTGGTGGAGATCCCCGACGCGGGCAACGGGCGCGGCATGCCCAAGCCGCAGGCGTCCTGCACCACCGCGGTCATGCCGGGCATGGTCGTCAAGACCCAGCTCACCTCGCCGGTGGCCGACAAGGCCCAGCACGGCGTGATGGAGCTGCTGCTGATCAACCACCCGCTGGACTGCCCGATCTGCGACAAGGGCGGCGAGTGCCCGCTGCAGAACCAGGCGATGTCCAACGGGCGGGGCGAGACGCGGTTCGTCGAGACCAAGCGCACCTTCCCCAAGCCGATCGCGCTGTCCAGCCAGGTGCTGCTGGACCGCGAGCGCTGCATCCAGTGCGCGCGCTGCACCCGCTTCTCCGACCAGATCGCCGGGGACGCGTTCATCGACCTGTTCGAACGCGGCGCCAAGGAGCAGGTCGGCGCCGCCGAGGACAAGCCGTTCCAGTCCTACTTCTCCGGCAACACCGTGCAGATCTGCCCGGTGGGAGCGCTCACCGGCGCGGCGTACCGGTTCCGGTCCCGCCCGTTCGACCTGGTGTCCTCGCCGAGCGTGTGCGAGCACTGCGCGTCCGGCTGCGCGCTGCGCACCGACCACCGGCGCGGCAAGATCACCCGGCGGCTGGCGGGGGACGACCCGCAGGTCAACGAGGAGTGGAACTGCGACAAGGGCCGGTGGGCGTTCACCTACGCCACCCAGCCCGACCGGCTCACCCACCCGCTGGTCCGCAACGAGGACGGCGTGCTGGAGACCGCGTCCTGGCCGGAGGCCCTGGCCATCGCGGCCCGGGGCCTGGCCGCGGCGCGCGGCAACGCGGGCGTGCTGACCGGCGGACGCCTCACCCTTGAGGACGCCTACGCCTACGCCAAGTTCGCCCGGGTCGCGCTCGGCACCAACGACGTCGACTTCCGCGCCCGCCCGCACTCGCGCGAGGAGGCCGAGTTCTTGGCCTCCTCGGTCGCGGGCCGCTCCATCGAGGTGTCCTACGCCGACCTGGAGAAGGCCCCGGTGGTGCTGCTGGCCGGGTTCGAGCCGGAGGAGGAGTCGCCGATCGTCTTCCTGCGGCTGCGCAAGGGCTTCCGCAAGAAGGGCGTGAAGGTCTACTCGATCGCCCCGTACGCCACCCGCGGCCTGAAGAAGATGGGCGGCACGCTGCTGCCGACCATGCCGGGCGCGGAGGCCGAGGTCATCGGCACCCTCACCACCGCCACCGACGGCACCGACGAGGTCGCCGCCATCCACCGGCTGCTGTCCGAGCCGGGCGCGGTGGTGCTGGCCGGCGAACGGCTGGCGACCAGCCCCGGCGCGCTGTCCAGCCTGGTGCGGCTCGGCCAGGTCACCGGCGCGAGGATCGCGTGGGTGCCGCGCCGGGCCGGCGAGCGCGGCGCGCTGGAGGCCGGGGCGCTGCCCGGCCTGCTGCCGATCGGCCGCCCCGTCACCGACCCCGAGGCGCGCGCCGAGGTCGCCCGCGTCTGGGGCGTGGCCGACCTGCCCGCCACCCCCGGCCGCGACACCGCCGGGATCCTGGCGTCCGCGCAGACCGAACGCGGCGCCCTGCTGGTCGGCGGGTTCGACCCCTACGACCTGCCCGACCCGGCCGCCGCGCTGGAGGCCATCGAGGCCGCCTCGTTCGTGGTGAGCCTGGAGCAGCGGGTCAGCGCCGTCACCGACCGCGCCGACGTGGTGCTGCCGGTCGCGGCCGTCCCGGAGAAGTCCGGCACGTTCGTCGACTGGGAGGGCCGCGGCCGCCAGTTCGACACCGCGCTCAAGTCCGCCGGGAGGCTGTCGGACCTGCGGGTGCTGGACGCCCTGGCCGGCGAGATGGACGTGCACCTGGGCCTGCCCGGCCCCGAGGCCGCCCGCCGCGAGCTGACCGAGCTGGGCGCCTACCGGGGCGAGCGGCCCGCCGCGCCCGACGCGACCCCGTTCGTGCCGCCGCGTCCCGGCGAGGGCGAGGCGCTGCTGGCCACCTGGAAGCTGCTGCTCGACAAGGGCCGCATGCAGGACGGCGAGCCGTACCTGGCGGGCACCGCCAAGCCGGCGGTGGCCCGGCTGTCGCCCGCGACCGCCGCCGAGATCGGCGTCGCCGAGGGCGGCTCGGTCACGGTGTCGTCGCAGACCCGCGGCGCGCTGACGCTGCCGCTGGAGATCGTCCCGGACCTGCCGGACCGCGTGGTGTGGCTGCCGACCGACTCCGCGGGCTGCGCGCTGTACCGGGAGCTGGGCGCCGACACCGGCCAGATCGTCAAGATCGCCGCGGGTGACGGCGCCGGAGCCGGCTCCGCGACCACGGCTGGAGGTGCCGCATGAGCCTGACCGCGCTGGCCGCCGCGCCCGCCGAGACCGGCCCCACGCTGGAGGACTTCGGCAAGGACCCCTGGTGGCTGATCCTCGGCAAGGTCCTGGTCATCTTCGTCTTCCTCGTGGTGACGGTCCTGCTGTCGATGTGGGTCGAGCGGCGCGTCATCGGCCGGATGCAGCTGCGCGTCGGGCCGAACCGCGCCGGGCCGTTCGGTCTTCTGCAGGGCCTGGCCGACGGCATCAAGCTGGCGCTGAAGGAGGACATCGTCCCCCGCGGCGTCGACAAGGTGGTGTTCGTCCTGGCGCCGATCATGTCGGCGACCCCGGCGTTCATCGCCTTCTCCATCATCCCGTTCGGCCCCGAGGTGTCGATCTTCGGGCACCACACCCCGCTGCAGGGCACCGACCTTCCGGTGGCGGTGCTGCTGGTGCTGGCGATGGCGTCCATGGGCGCCTACGGCGTGGTGCTGGCGGGCTGGTCGTCGATGTCGCCGTACTCGCTGCTGGGCGGGCTGCGCTCCTCCGCGCAGATCATCTCCTACGAGATCGCGATGTCGCTGTCGTTCGTGGCGGTGTTCCTGTTCGCCGGGACGATGTCGACCTCGGAGATCGTCGCGGCGCAGGTCGACACCTGGTACGTGATCCTGCTGTTCCCGTCCTTCGCGGTCTACGTGATCACGATGATGGGCGAGTCGAACCGCATCCCGTTCGACCTGCCCGAGGGTGAGGGCGAGATCGTCGGCGGGTTCCACACCGAGTACTCGTCGCTGAAGTTCGCGATGTTCTTCCTCGCCGAGTACATCAACCTGGCGACCCTGTCGGCGCTGTGCACCACCCTGTTCCTGGGCGGCTGGCGCGCGCCCGCGCCGATCTCCACCTTCTGGGAGGGCGCCAACCAGGGCTGGTGGCCGGTGCTGTGGTTCCTGGTCAAGGTGTGGGCGTTCATCTTCTTCTTCGTCTGGCTGCGCGGTTCGCTGCCCCGCGTCCGCTACGACCAGCTGATGAAGCTCGGCTGGAAGGTGCTGATGCCCTTCTCGCTCGGCTGGATCATGCTGGTGGCCACCATCCAGGCGTTCAAGAACGAGGGCTACGAGGTCCGGCAGATCATGCTGATCACCGCGATCGCCGCCGCCGTCGTCCTGGCCGCCACCGTCCTGTGGGAGATGGCCCGCGGCGGCTCCGAGGAGGAGGCCAAGGCCGGGCAGTCCGGCTCCGGCATCGCCGCGGGCGGCGTGAGCAAGGGCGGTGCGCCGGTGGACGCCGCGGCGGGCGGCTTCCCGGTGCCGCCGATGGACGCCCCGCACTACCACGGGAAGGCCGGCAAGACCCGTACCCCGTCCAAGGAGGTCACCAGTGGGACTCACTGACTTCCTGAACCCGGTCAAGGGGTTCGGGGTCTCGTTCCACCAGATGTTCATGAAGAGCGAGACCGTCCAGTACCCCGAGGTCAAGAAGCCGACCGCGCCGCGCTTCCACGGCCGTCACCAGCTCAACCGCTGGCCGGACGGGCTGGAGAAGTGCGTCGGGTGCGAGCTGTGCGCCTGGGCCTGCCCGGCCGACGCCATCTACGTGGAGGGCGCCGACAACACCGAGGAGGAGCGCTACTCCCCGGGCGAGCGGTACGGGCGCGTCTACCAGATCAACTACCTGCGCTGCATCCTGTGCGGCCTGTGCATCGAGGCGTGCCCCACCCGGGCGCTGACGATGACCAACGAGTACGAGCTGGCCGACGACAGCCGCGAGAGCCTGATCTACACCAAGGACATGCTGCTGGCGCCGCTGCGCGAGGGCATGGAGGCGCCGCCGCACGCCATGCGGCTGGGCGAGACCGAGGAGGACTACTACCGCCTCGGCCTGCAGCCCGAGGAGCCCGCGCCCACCGTCCCGGCCGAGGGCGGCGGGCGCGCGAGCGTGGACGCGGCCGCGGCGCGTGAGGGCCGGCGCAAGCGCAAGAGCGGAGACAAGAAGTGAACGCGCAGGTGCTGGCGGCCCAGCACGCGCCGGTGCTGGCGCAGGTCGCCGACAGGCAGTCGGGCGAGCCGTTCTTCTTCTGGCTGCTGGCGATCGTGTCGGTGTGCGCCGCGCTCGGCATGATCTTCATGCGGCGGGCGGTGCACTCGGCGCTGCTGCTGGCCACGGTGATGCTGTCGCTGGCCGCGCTGTACGCGATTCAGGGGGCGCCGTTCCTGGCGTTCGTCCAGGTGATCGTCTACACCGGCGCGGTGCTGATGCTGTTCCTGTTCGTGCTGATGCTGGTCGGGGTGGCCTCCACCGACTCGCTGGTGGAGACGATCCGCGGGCAGCGGCTGTGGGCGGGGGTCGCCGCGCTCGGCTTCCTGGTGCTGGTGGCCGCGGGGCTCGGCAACGCGGCGCTGGACGACTCGGCGGGGCTGGCGCAGGCCAACCAGGACGGCAACGTGATCGGCCTGGCGCGGCTGCTGTTCGGCAAGTACGTGTTCGCGTTCGAGGCGACCAGCGCGCTGCTGATCACCGCGGCGCTGGGCGCGATGGTGCTGGCGCACCGCGAGCGCACCACGCCCAAGCCGACGCAGAAGGACCTGGCCAAGCGGCGGTTCCTGTCCGGGAAGCACCCCGGCCCGCTGCCCGGCCCCGGCACCTACGCCCGGCACAACGCGGTCGACATGCCGGCGATGCTGCCCGACGGCACCCCGTCGGAGCTGTCGGTCAGCCCGATCATCGCGGCCCGCGTCGACACCGCGCAGCGGCACGCCGACCTGGAGGGCGGCAGCGAGACGACGGCCGTCCAGGCGGACCTGGCGGCGGTGCGCGCCGCGACCGCCGAGGCGCACGCGGCGGGTGCCGAGGAGCGCGAGACCAAGAGCGGCACTCCCGCGTCCGGCGGATCGCACGAGGGCGGCTCGCCCGAGGCCGGCGCCGCGGGCGGCTCCGGCGGCGGCGCCGCGACGAGCGAAGGGGAGGCAGGTCAATGAGTCCCGGGCACTACCTGGCGCTCTCGGCGATCCTGTTCACCATCGGGGGCGTGGGCGTGCTGGTCCGCCGCAACGCGATCGTGGTGTTCATGTGCGTCGAGCTCATGCTCAACGCCACGAACCTGGCGTTCGTGTCGTTCGCCCGCATGCACGGCAACCTCGAAGGCCAGATCATCGCCTTCTTCGTGATGGTGGTGGCCGCCGCGGAGGTCGTGGTGGGCCTGGCGATCATCATGACCATCTTCAGAACCCGCAGGTCCTCGTCCGTGGACGACGCGAACCTGCTGAAGTACTGAGAGGCCGGGGATGAAAGCGGAAGGCATCCAGGCTGCCGCCTGGCTCCTCATCGCGCTGCCGCTGGCCGGCGCGGCGGTCCTGCTGCTCGGCGGGCGCCGCACCGACAGGTGGGGGCATCTGCTCGGCGTCGCCATGTCGCTGGCGTCCTTCTTGGTGGGCGCGGCGATGTTCGTCCAGATGCTCGGCTACGACCCGGAGGAGCGGCGCCGCGCGCTGCACCTGTGGGAGTTCTTCGACGTCGGGTCGTTCAAGGTCGACATGGGGCTGCTGGTGGACCCGCTGTCCATCAGCTTCGTGCTGCTGATCACCGGGGTGGGTTCGCTCATCCACATCTACTCCATCGGCTACATGGAGCACGACCCCGACCGGCGGCGCTTCTTCGCCTACCTGAACCTGTTCGTGGCGGCGATGCTGCTGCTGGTGCTGGGCGACAACTACGTGGCCATGTTCATCGGCTGGGAGGGCGTGGGCCTGGCCTCGTACCTGCTGATCGGGTTCTGGCAGCACAAGCCCAGCGCGGCCACCGCCGCCAAGAAGGCGTTCGTGGTGAACCGGGTCGGCGACTTCGGCTTCATCACCGCGATCATGCTGATGTTCGCCACGTTCGGCACGGTCGGGTTCGAGCAGATCCTCGGTGAGGGCGCCGAGCACGTGGGCGTGGCGTCCCAGCTGAGCACGGGCACGGCGACCGCGATCGGGCTGCTGCTCCTGCTCGGCGCGTGCGGCAAGTCGGCGCAGCTTCCGCTGCAGTCCTGGCTGCTGGACGCGATGGAGGGCCCGACCCCGGTGTCGGCGCTGATCCACGCGGCGACGATGGTGACCGCGGGCGTGTACCTGATCGTCCGGTCCGCGCCGATCTTCGAGATGGCGCCGGACGCGCAGCTCGCGGTGACGATCGTCGGCGCGGTCACGCTGCTGGCCGGTGCGGTCATCGGGTGCGGCAAGGACGACATCAAGAAGGCCCTGGCCGGTTCGACGATGTCGCAGATCGGCTACATGATGCTGGCCGCCGGGCTGGGCCCGGCCGGCTACGCCTTCGCCATCGCGCACCTGATCGCGCACGGCTTCTTCAAGGCCGGGCTGTTCCTGGGCGCCGGGTCGGTCATGCACGGCATGAAGGACGACGTGAACATGCGCCGGTACGGCGCGCTGCGCGCCGTCATGGTGATCACCTGGGCCACGTTCGGGCTGGGCTACCTGGCGATCATCGGGTTCCCGCTGCTGTCCGGCTGGTTCACCAAGGACGCCATCATCGAGGCCGCCTTCCACAAGGGCGGCACGTCCGGCGCGATCCTCGGCACCTGCGCGCTGGTCGGCGCGGGCGTCACCGCGTACTACATGTCCCGGGTCATGTTCATGACCTTCTACGGCGAGCAGCGGTGGGACGACGGCGTGCACCCGCACGAGTCGCCCAAGGTGATGACCGTGCCGCTGATGCTGCTGGCGGTCGGGTCGCTGTTCGCGGGCGGCTTCCTGATCCTCGGCGGGTTCTCCGACTTCCTCGGCCCGGTGGTCGGGCACCCGCACGAGAGCGAGTTCCACTGGATCACCGTGCCGGGCATCGCCACGCTGGTGCTGATGGTCATCGGTGTGGCGATCGCGTGGCGGCAGTACGGGGCCCGCCCGGTGCCGCGCACCGCGCCCGCCGGGTCGTTCCTCACCGTCGCGGCCCGCAAGGACCTGTACGGCGACGCCATCAACGAGTCGCTGCTGATGCGTCCCGGGCAGTGGCTGACCCGCCTGGCGGTCTGGTTCGACAACCGCGGGGTGGACGGCCTGGTCAACGGGCTGGCCGCGGGCGTCGGCGGCAGTTCGGGCCGCCTGCGTCGGGTGCAGACCGGCTTCGTCCGCTCCTATGCCCTTTCCATGCTCTTCGGTGCGGCCATCGTCGTGGCGGCGCTGCTGGTGGTGAACGTCTGATGGAAGACTTTCCCTGGCTGTCCGTCCTGATCGCGCTCCCCGCGGTGGGCGCGCTGGTCGTCGGCGTGCTGCCGCGGGCGCGCGAGGAGCTGGCCAAACAGGCCGCTCTGGGCGTGTCGGTGCTGGTCGCGCTGGTCACGCTGCTGATGGCGTCCCAGTTCGACACCGGCGGGCCGCGCTTCCAGTTCGAAGAGACCTACTGGTGGATCCGCGCGTTCGGGGTGCACTGGGCGGTCGGCGTGGACGGCATCGCGCTGGCGCTGATCGGGCTGTCGGTGATCCTCGTCCCGCTGGTGATCCTGGCGTCCTGGCACGAGGCGGACCGCTCCGGCGGCGTGGACGTGCCGCCGCGCCGGTCGGTGAAGACGTACTTCGCGCTGCTGCTGGCCATGGAAGCGATGATGATCGGCGTCTTCGCGGCGACCGACGTCTTCCTCTTCTACGTGTTCTTCGAGGCCATGCTGATCCCGGTGTACTTCCTCATCGGGTACTACGGCGGGGCGCAGCGCTCGTACGCGGCCGTCAAGTTCCTGCTGTACTCGCTGTTCGGCGGGCTGCTGATGCTGGTGGCCGTCATCTGGCTGTACCCGCTGTCGAACCGTCCGGTCAGCGAGGGCGGGGTCGGGCACGGCACGTTCCTGTTCAGCGAGCTGACCCGGCTGCAGATCGATCCGACCACGGCCAAGTGGCTGTTCCTCGGCTTCTTCGTCGCGTTCGCGATCAAGGCGCCGATGGTGCCGGTGCACACCTGGCTGCCGGACGCGGCGGCGCAGTCCCCGGCCGGGGCGCTGGTGCTGATCGTCGGCGTGCTGGACAAGGTCGGCACGTACGGGATGATGCGGTTCTGCCTGGAGCTGTTCCCCGGCGCCGCCAAGTGGGCCACTCCGGTGGTGATCGCGCTGGCGGTGGTCAGCGTGATCTACGGCGCGGTGCTGGCGATCGGGCAGGTCGACCTCAAGCGGCTGGTGGCCTACACGTCGGTGTCGCACTTCGGGTTCATCGTGATGGGCGTGTTCGCGATGACCTCGCAGGGCCAGTCCGGCGCCGCCCTCTACATGATCAACCACGGGTTCGCCACCGGGGCGCTGTTCCTGGTGGTCGGGTTCATGATCACGCGGCGGCGGTCGGCGCGGATCGACGCGTTCGGCGGCGTGCAGAAGGTGGCGCCGCTGCTGGCGGGCAGCTTCCTGGTCGCGGGCCTGGCCGGGCTGTCGCTGCCCGGACTGGCGCCGTTCGTGTCGGAGTTCCTCGTGCTCACCGGCACGTTCACCCGCTACCGGGTGGCCGCGGTGCTGGCCGCCACCGGCATCATCCTGGCCGCCATCTACATCCTGTGGATGTACCAGCGCACCATGGGCGGCCCGGCCAAGGAGGCCGTCGGCGGCATGAAGGACCTGTCGCTGCGCGAACGGCTCGCCATCGGCCCGATCATCGCGATCATCGTGGCGATGGGCTTCTTCCCGCAGCCGGTCCTCAACGTGATCAACCCCTCGGTGCAGCACACGCTGGCCCGGGTCGACAAGCACGACCCGGCGCCCCAGATCGTCGCTGAGAACGGAGCGCGTCCGTGAGCACCTCGACTTCGGTGAGCGTCGTGCTGGCGCAGAACGAGATCCCCGCGCCGCACATCGAGTACGGGCAGATCGCGCCGATCCTGGTGATGTTCGGCGCGGCCGTGCTCGGCGTGCTGGTGGAGGCGTTCGTCGGCCGCGCCTGGCGGTATCCGGTGCAGCTGACGGTGGCGGGCGTGGGCCTGGCCGGGGCGCTGTTCGGCACGATCATGCTCGCCTTCGACAAGCCGTTCCACGTCGCCGCCGAGGGCGCGCTGGGCGTGGACGGGCCGACGCTGTTCATCCAGGGCACCGTGCTGGTGCTGGCGCTGGTCAGCCTGCTGCTGATCGCCGAGCGTCAGCAGGGCCACTTCGCGGCGCAGGCCGCGGCGCTGCCCGGCACGGAGGCCGAGCAGGAGACCGCGGCGGCGGGCGGCACCCAGACCGAGGTGTTCCCGCTGATGATGTTCGCGGTCGCCGGAATGATCACCTTCCCGGCCGCCAACGACCTGCTGACCATGTTCGTGGCGCTGGAGATCCTGTCGCTGCCGCTGTACCTGCTGTGCGGGCTGGCGCGGCGCCGCCGGCTGCTGTCGCAGGAGGCCGCGGTCAAGTACTTCCTGCTGGGCGCGTTCTCGTCGGCGTTCTTCCTGTACGGGGTGGCGCTGCTGTACGGCTACGCCGGGTCGGTGCGGCTGTCGGCCGTCGCCGACCAGCTCAGCCGCAACGCCGGCCAGGAGACGCTGCTGCTGGCCGGGACCGCGCTGCTGTCGGTGGGCCTGCTGTTCAAGCTGGGCGCGGTGCCGTTCCACATGTGGAAGCCGGACGTGTACCAGGGCGCCCCGACCCCGATCACCGCGCTCATGGCGTCCTGCACCACGGTGTCGGCGTTCGGCGCGATCCTGCGGGTGTACTACGTCGCGTTCGAGAACCTGCGCTGGGACTGGCGGCCCGCGATGTGGGGTGTGGCGATTCTCACGATGATCGCGGGCGCGGTCGTCGCGATCACCCAGACCGACGTCAAGCGGATGCTGGCCTACTCGTCGATCGCGCACGCGGGCTTCCTGCTCACGGGCGTGATCGCCACGTCCCGCGACGGCCTGTCCGGCTCGCTGTTCTACCTGGCCGCCTACGGCTTCACCGTGATCGGCGCGTTCGCGGTGATCTCGATGGTGCGGGACGCGGGCGGCGAGGCCGCGCACCTGTCGCGCTGGGCCGGGCTCGGGCGCCGCTCCCCGGTGGTGGCCGGGACGTTCGCCTTCTTCCTGCTGGCGATGGCCGGTATCCCGCTGACCAGCGGGTTCACCGGCAAGTTCGCGGTGTTCAGCGCGGCCGTGCAGGGCGGTGCCACCCCGCTGGTCGTGGTCGGCGTCATCGCCTCGGCGATCGCGGCGTTCTTCTACGTCCGCGTCATCGTGGTGATGTTCTTCTCCGAGCCGGAGGCCGACGGTCCGTCCGTGGTCGCCGGACCGGCCACCGCGGCTGCCGTGGCGCTCGGTCTGACGGCTACTGTTGTACTCGGCGTGCTGCCCCAGCCCGTGCTGGACCTCGCGGGGCACGCCGCGTCGCAGATGTTCGTCCGCTAGACCGGGGGTCCTGGTGAGTAGTGCCGTTGCGTTCGACCTGACAGTGGACGACGGTCTCGCGGCGGACATCCGGGAACGGCTCGCCGCGGTCGAGGACCTGCTCCGCGAGTCGGTGCGCAGCGAGGTCCCCCTGCTCGCGGAGGCGTCCCGGCACCTGCTGGAGGCGGGCGGCAAGCGGTTCCGCCCGATGCTGGTGCTGCTCGCCTCCCACTTCGGGGACCCCGCCGCGTCCGGTGTCGTCCCGGCCGCGGTGGTGGTCGAGCTGACCCACCTCGCCACGCTGTACCACGACGACGTGATGGACGAGGCGACGGTGCGCCGGGGCGACCAGTCGGCCAACGCCCGGTGGACCAACACCGTCGCCATCCTCACCGGCGACTACCTGTTCGCCCGCGCCTCCGACCTGCTGGCCGACCTCGGGCCGGAGGCGGTGCGCATCCAGGCGCGCTCGTTCGCGCGGCTGGTGCGCGGCCAGATCCAGGAGACCGTCGGCCCGGCCGAGGACGCCGACCCGCTCAAGCACTACCTGCAGGTGCTGGCCGACAAGACCGCGTCTCTGATCGCCACGTCCGGCCAGCTCGGCGCCCTGCTGGCCGGGGCGCCGTCCCACGTCGTCGACACCATCACCTCGGCGTGCGAGAAGATCGGCGTCGCGTTCCAGCTGTCGGACGACATCCTGGACGTCGCGTCGGAGACCGAGCAGTCCGGCAAGACCCCCGGCACCGACCTGCGTGAGGGCATCCGCACCCTGCCGATCCACCACGTCCAGTCCGGCATCGGCTCCGGTCCCGACGACGCCCGTCTGCGCGAGCTGCTGACCCTCGACCTGACCGACGACGCGCTGCACACCGAGGCCCTGACGCTGCTGCGCGCCCACCCGGCGATGGACCGCGCCCGCGCCGACCTTCGCGCCTGGGCCGAGGACGCCCGCGCCGAGCTGCTGACCCTGCCCGACATCCCCGCCCGCACCGCCCTGACGGGCCTGTGCGACTACGTGGTGTCCCGCACGGGCTGACGTCCGCCTCCGGCACCGGCATCCGGCCCGAGCCCCCCATGCTCGGCCCGGATGCCTCTCCTGGGCCGTCAACGCCATCGTCCTGACGCATTACGGGCGGCGCTGTTCCGGGGAGCGCGTCACCAGACGTCGCCGTCGCGCCAGTCGCAGGTCAGCGCGCCGGACACGTCGACCGTGGTGTTCACGGGGAGGACGAAGATGCCGTCGTCCTCTTCTTCGGTCCGTACGACGCCCTGCGGGGTGAGCGCGTAGGACGGCCCCTGCCACCGCCTCCAGCCGAGCGCCGTGTAGAACTCGATGGCCTCGTCGCTGGCGGACAGGGCACCCAGTTCGTACGCCCCTCTCAGCACGCGTTCGATGGCCCCCATGAGGGCGGCACCGTGGCCCTTGCGTTGCCGGTCGCCTCGGACGCCCACGGCCTCGACGTAGCCGGTGCGCAGTGCGCGGCCGTCGTGCAGCATGCGCCGTTGGACCACCGACGCGTGCCCGACCAGTTCGGCCCCGTCCCACGCCAGTGCGTGGACGCCTCCCAGCGCGTGCTCCCAGTCCGCGTCGGACAGGTCCCCGTCGAAGACGTCCGCCAGCAGCGCCCGGACCGATGCGAGCGTCGCGCCGTCCAGCTCGGCGGTGTGCGCCGTGCGGATCTCTATCTCGCCCATGTGATCATTCTGCTCGCCGGACGCGGAGCAGATCCCTCCGGCACCCGACGATCAGGTCGCCGTCGGGTGCCCAGGCGAGCGCGGTCGCCGGGTACGGCAGCGTGAACACGCTTAGGGGTGCCCTCGTCGGAAGGTCGAACAGGGTCACCGAGCGGTCCGTGCGGGCCACGGCGGCCAGTGGTCTCCCGGCGCTGTGGACCGCCAGGGCGGTCACGTGCTCGATGTCGTCGGGGGCGAGGTGCCACGCGGCGCCGGTGCCGAGGTCCATGACGCGCACGGCATGGCCACGCGAGGTGACGATCGCCGGTTCCTCGCCGAGACGGACGAAGGCGCGGACGCGTTCGGCGGGCCGCATGGCCTCGGTGACCGGTGTGACGATCGGGGCGCCTTCGCGCAGGTCCCACAACTGGAAGGGGCCGAAGGCCCGGCTGACGGCGGCGACCGGGCGTCCGCCGAGTTCGCCGACGGCGATGCCGTCGGGCTGGTGCCGTCCTGGGATGTCGCCGAGGCGCTCCCCGGTGACGAGGTCGGTGATGTGCAGCGTCGTGTCGCAGCCCGCGGTCAGCACGATCGAACGTCCGTCGACGACGGCGGGGACCACGAGGCGGACCTCGCCGCGATGGTCGACGGCGACGGGCCGGTCCGGACCGCCGTCGAACCAGCGGTGCAGCGCGTCGTCGGTGACACCGTGCAGGTCGCCGCCGCCGGCGACGACGGCGACGCCGTCACCGGCCGGTACCGCCGCGACGGCGTGGACCTGCGCGGGCATCGCGCCGGCCGCGGCCTCGCGTGCGCCGTCCTCCAGCCGCCACGAGCCGACGACCCCGTCCGTGCCTCCGGCGAGGACGCGCCCGCCGGGCGCCACGGTGAGGCACCGCACGGTGCTCGAATGACCGGCATCGTCATGGCGCGTCCCGGTGCCCACCCGCCAGACCGCGAGGGCCTCGTCGGCGTGCGACACGGTGACGACCACGCCGGGGCCGCCGTCGGTGAGCGCGCACCAGCTGGTGGGGCCGACCAGGGGCCGTTCCGCCGGGCGGCCGGCGTCGACGTCCCACAGGTGCACCGCCTCCTGATCGCTGAGCGCCACCAGGCGCCGGCCGTCGCCGGTGACGATGCCCGCGATGTCGTGTGCCGTCTGAGGGCCCGGCATCCGGCGGCTCAGGCGCGTCCGGGAGGCGGCATCCCACACCTCCACCTCGCCGTCCCACGAGAGCGTGGCGAGCACGCCGTTCCCGTCCGGCCAGGTGGCGATCTTCCTGATTCTCGACGCGACGGGGAGCGAGCCGATCCGTCCACCGCGTTCCAGATCCCAGAGCCCGACCCCGGCACCCGCCACCGCCGCGACCGGGCGGCCCTCGACGGTGACCACGGACACGTCATGGAACCGTTCTGCGCTGCCGAGCACCCGGACCTTGCCGTCGGCCAGGTGCGTGACTCGCAGCGTCTCGTCCCAGGCCACCGACACCACGGCGGGGCCGTCGTCCAGCACCGCGGCCGCCAGGCCCAGGACGACTCCCCGGTGACCGGCGATCCCGTCCAGCACCGCGCCGGACTCCAGGTCGATCGGCTTCGGGGTGTCGCTCCAGTCGCAGACCACGGCGACCGGCCGGCCTTCGACGGACGTCGTCACCAGGTGCGTCCCGCCGACATCGTGGACGGTGCGTACCGGCTCGCCGGTCGCGGCGTCCCAGACCTGCACCATCTTCGCGGCGCAGTCGTGGAGGTGCGGCCGGGCGCAGTCACCGTCGTAATGCGCGTCGGTCGCCGTCACGTAGACCGGCTTACCGCCCACCACCGCGCTGACGACGGCGTCGCCCCGAACGCCTTGGAAGACCCTGCTCAGCCGGGGATCGGCGCCCGAGCCCGTCGTCCACACAATCCGCATTCGCAAAGATTAGGAGCGAGACGGCGTCACTCGTGCTCTGGGGACTGGTGTTGCGCGCCCCAGTCCCACAGGGCCTGCAGGACAGGGGCGAGGCGGTGCCCCTGAGGCGTGAGGCTGTAGCGGGTGGTGGGCGGCCAGCCGGGCACGCGGTGGCGGTGCAGGACGCCGGCTTCGGCCAGGTGGGCGAGCCGGTCGGACAGGACCTTGTCCGAGAGCGCCGGCAGGGCGTGGCGGAGTTCGGTGAAGCTGCGGTCGCCGCGCAGGAGTTCGCGGATCACCAGGGTCGTCCAGCGGCCGCGCAGCGCCGCCAGGGTGATCTCGACCGGGCAGGCGGGGTCGGGTTCGGTGACGTGCGCGCGCGGGTCGTCGGGCAGGCCCGGACGCGACGGGTGACCACGCGGGTGACCAACCGTTTGGTGAGTCACGAGGGCGCCTCCTAGCGTTGCCGCGTCGTGATTATCGCCTGTGGGGAGGACCTGTGATGCGGCAGCTTGCCGAGCGTCCCGAGGACGTGCCGTCGGTGTTCGCCGAACGGTTCAACAGCGGTGACCTGGACGCGGTGGCGGAGGTCTACGAGAGCGGAGCGGTGTTCGTCCCCGAGCCGGGCAGCGCGCTGACCGGGCGGCAGGCGCACGCGGCGAACGCCGAGTTCGTGGGTCTCGGGGCGCCGATCACCGTGCGGCCCCGGCACGTCTACACGGCCGGTGACATCGCGTTGCTGATCGTGGACTGGGTCATCGACGGCACCGACCGTGAAGGGCGGCCCGTGCACGTCGAGGGCACCGCCACCGATGTCGCGCGGCGTGGCGCGGACGGGCGGTGGCGGTACGTCGTCGACAACCCCTTCGGCACAGCGTGACGGCGGGCCCTGCGGCCGGTGGCGGTCACGGCCGGGGGTGCGCAATGTGGAAGAAGAACGGGCCGGGCGGCGGCTTCATGCTGGCGGGTGAATCGTCCCCGGCCGCTCAGCGAAACGTGGTCCCGACGCCGCGCCCACCTCCCTGACGCCATCCCCGCGCCGCCAAGGAAACGTCATGTCGCAGCAGAGTCCACCGAGCATGTCCACGATCCCCGCCGCCACGCAGCCACCGACATCCGCGTTCGTGAACGGGCACTTTCCGCGCCGGCGCGGGCTCATCATCGCGCTCAGCGCCCTGGCCGGGTTCCTGCTGACGGTCGCCTGGTCCGCCGAGTTCGTCGACCAGACGATCGGTGACAACGTCGCCAACACGCTGCTCGGGCACGACGCGAAGGAGACGCCGATCGCGGGGGTCGCCGCCGGCATCGCGTTCGCGTTCGTCAGCGGGCTCGCCGGGTCGTTCACGGCCTGCAACATCGCGGCGTTCGGCACGGTCGTGCCCATGCTCGGCGGCGTCGGACGGCGGCGCGACCGGCTGGTCCAGGCGATGAGGCCGCTCGGCTGGATGGCGGCCGGCATGGTCGTCGTGTCGGCCGTCTACGGCGCGATCGTCGGATTCGTGGGGACGAGCATGCCGCAGTTCTCCACCGCCCAGAACGCGCCCGGCTCTCTTTCGGCGCGCAGCATCCAGTCGATGGTGGTGTTCGGCGTCATCGGGCTGGTGATGGTCTACCTGGGGCTGGCCGCGCTGGGCATCGTCCGGGACCCCTTCCGGCGGGTGGCGCGGCGTTTCCCGAACGCGCCGATGGTGTTCATGGGCGCGCTGATCGGCGGATTCCTGATCGGACGGCCGTTCCCCCTGTTCCGGCAGATGTTCCGGGACGCGGCGGAGAGCGGTAACCCGCTGTACGGGGCGGCGGCCTTCGTCCTGCAGTCGGTGGGGAACATCGCCATCATGGCCGTGCTGTTCCTCGTCCTGATGTCGGTCGGGGGGCGCCGGTTGCAGGCATGGTTCGCGGCCAGGCCGAGCCGCCTCGCCGTCCTGACGGCGTCGTCGCTGATCGTCGCCGGCGTGTTCACCTTCCTGTACTGGGACGTCCGGCTGCTCGCCCGCCGGGAGATCATCCCCTGGTATCCGGTCGCGCCCTGGGCCGACTGACCGCAGGCGACGCGCCCCTCGGCGCCGGCCTCGACGCCTACGCCCAGGCGGGCTGATTCGTGAAAGGGGGGCGGACGGTGCCCGCCCCCCAGGGTCAGACCTTCTGGGCGGGGGCGGCGTCGCCGACCCCGCGCACCTTCATGGCGTGCATCACCAGGTTGATCAGGACGTTCTTGCACGAGTCGAGCCTGCGGGCGTCGCACAGCATGACCGGGACGCTCGGGCCCAGGTTGAGCGCCATCTCGATCTCTTCCAGCTCGTACTGGCGGGCGCCCTCGAAGCAGTTGACCGCCACCACGAACGGGGTGCCGCGCCGTTCGAAGTAGTCCACTGACGGGAAGCAGTCCTTCAGCCTGCGGGTGTCGGCCAGCACCACCGCGCCCAGCGCGCCGAGCGCCACCTCGTCCCACATGAACCAGAACCGCTCCTGGCCGGGCGTGCCGAACAGGTACAGCACGTACTCGTCGCGCATGGTGATGCGGCCGAAGTCCATCGCGACGGTGGTCGTGGTCTTGCGCTCCACGCCGGACACGTCGTCGACGCCGACGCTCTGGTCGGTCAGCAGCTCCTCGGTGCGCAGCGGCTGCGTCTCCGAGACCGTGCCGACCATCGTGGTCTTGCCGACGCCGAAACCGCCCGCGATCACGATCTTGACCGCGGTGGGCAGCCTGCGGCCGTCCAGCTTGCGCCTAGAGGGCCCGGAGACCATCGATCACCGCCTTGTAGAGCCTGATGTCGTGCATGTCCGCCTCCGGCTGCGGCTCCTGCATGGTGATCAGCCCCTTGTCGAGCAGATCGCCCAGCAGCACCCGCACCGTGGCGACGGGAAGGTCCAGATGACCGGTCAGCTCCGCCACCGACGTCACCTGCTGGCACAGCCGCATGATCGCCAGGTGCTCCGGCCCCAGCCCGATCTCGCCCTCGGGTTCCGGGCCGATGGCCACCACCAGCGTGATCAGGTCGAACTGGCCCCGGGTCGGCTCCAGCCGGCCGCTGGTCATCACGTACGGCCGCACCATCGGACCGGCGTGCTCGTCGAGCCACCGCTCGTCGTGCGGCTCCGGCGGCAGGGCGTCGTCCTCGGGAGGCATCATCGCTCGGCCCGGTCCTCGGCGCCCGCCACCCGGGCCGGTGAGGTCAGGTGGTGGCCCATACTGGCGACCAGCATGGCCATCTCGTAGGCGATCAGCCCCACGTCGGCCTCCTCGTCGGCCAGCACGGCCAGGCAGGCGCCCTTGCCCGCCACCGTGACCAGCAGGAACGCCGACTGCATCTCGATGATGGACTGCCGGACGGGACCGCCGCCGAACCGGGTGCCCGCGCCCTTGGCCAGGCTCTGGATGCCCGAGGCCACGGCGGCCAGGTGCTCGCCGTCGTCCTGGTCCATGCCCTGCGAGGCCGCCATCAGCAGGCCGTCGGCGGACAGCACGACCGCATGCCGGGCGTGCGGCACCCGCTTCACCAGATCGTCCAGCAACCAGCCCAAATCGGCCGACGAACCGGACTTCTGCATCACTGATCGTCCTCGCCTTCTGCTGCTCGCGTGCCCATCGCCCTGGCCGCCTCGTCACGCCCGCGGCGGGTGCCCTTCTGGTAGGAGCCCATGATCCGCAGCACCTCTTCGGGGGATCGGCCCGGTTCGTCCGGCTCCTCGTCCTGCTGCTCGTCCTCCGCCGGCGCGTCCTCGCGCAGCGGCGGGGCCAGGTTGGCCTGGGGGACGCGGACGGGCAGACCGGACGGTGTGCTGGGGTTCTCGGGCACGGTTGGCTGGTCCTCCGGCGGTGTGGGGTCGTCGTCGGGACGCGCGGCGCCGTTCGCGGCCCCCCGGCCGGGCCCGGTACGGGCCGTGGCGGGCGCGTCGTCGCCCTCGTCGTCCCCGGCCGCGCGTCCACCGTCGCCGCCGCGGCCGGTGGACGGGGCGGCGCGCCGCCCGTTGGAGCGGTCCGCTGGGCGCTCGGGCGCGGGGGAGGGGACCGCGACCAGCGACCGCTGGCCCTGGCCGGGTTCCCCGGGGCCGACCGGCGCCGCGCCCACCGCCGCGGGCGGCCGCACGGCCAGGCCGTTCTCGGTGGTCTGCCCGTCGGTCACGGGCTGCGGCCCGGTGGCGCCCCGCCGGTCCGACGGCTCGACCACCAGCTCGCGGGGGACGACCACGACGGCGGTGGTGCCGCCGTAGGCCGAGCGCTTGAGCGAGACCTGCACCCCGTACCGCTCGGCCAGCTTGCCGACCACGAACAGGCCCAGCTGCACCGAGCTCTGCATGTTGAACTCGGGCGGGTCGGCGATCCGCTCGTTGATCTCCGCCAGCTTCTCGTCGGTCATGCCCAGCCCGCGGTCCTCGATGTCGATGGCGAAGCCGCTGGCCACCATGTGCCCGCCGACCTGCACCACCGTGTCCGGCGGGGAGAACGACACCGCGTTCTCGATCAGCTCGGCCAGCAGGTGGGTGATGTCGCCGACCGCCCGTCCGGCCAGCTCCACCGGACCGAACGGCAGCACCTGCACCCGGGTGTAGTCCTCCACCTCGCCGACCGCGGCGCGGACCACGTCCACCATCGGCACCGACCGCCGCCAGCCGCGCGCCGGGATGGAGCCCGACAACACGATCAGGTTCTCGGCGTTGCGCCGCATGCGGGTGGCCAGGTGGTCCAGGCGGAACAGCTCCTGCAGCTCCTTGGGGTCGATGTCGCGGCGCCGCTCCATCTGGTCGAGCAGGCTCAGCTGCCGCTGCACCAGCGTCTGGGTCCGGCGGGCCAGGCTCAGCAGCACGTCCCGGATGCCGCGCCGCAGCTCGGCCTGCTCGACGGCGGTGCGGATCGCGGTCTCGCGGACGGCGTTGAAGGCGCGTCCCACCTGCCCGATCTCGTCGGTGCCGAACTCCAGCGGGGGCGCCTCGGCGGCGACGTCGACCTTCTCGCCGTGCTCCAGCCGCAGCACCACGCCCGGCAGCCGCTCCTGGGCCAGCTCCCACGCCGCGCCGCGCAGCTTCTCCAGCTGCCGCACCAGCGCGCGGGCGGTGGTGATGGACACGACGATGGACGCGATGACCGCCAGCAGCCCCAGACCACCGGCCAGCACCAGCCGCAGGATGATCTGGAAGCCGACCGGCTCGGCGCGCTTCAGCAGGTCGTCACCGCCGGTCAGCACGAGCTTCTCGACGTCGGCCAGCGCGGGCTGGGTCGTCCCCTCCCACTCCGAGGCGCTGACGGGCGGGCGGACGGTGGCCCGCTGCATCGTCCGCTCCTCCAGCGCGCGCAGCCGGGTGAACGTCGCGCCGGCGTTCATCCGGTCGTACCGGGCGCGGTCGGCCTCGGGCAGCTCGGCCGCGGCCTCCTCGTACATGAACCGCTGGGTGCCGACGAGCCGGATGAAGCGCTCGCGTTCGCCGGGGTCGAAGCGCCGGGCGGCGATCGCGCCGGCGAGCAGGGCGTCCTCGCGGGCCAGCATCTCCTTGGCCCGGACCAGCGCGTTGAGGGTGCGGCTGTCCTTGGAGATCTCCTCGTTGTTCAGCACCGCACCGGTCGAGGAGAAGACGCGGAAGGCCGAGTCGATGACGTCGTCGTAGAACGTGGCGGTCTGGACGCGGGTCCCGCGTCCGGCGTCGAGGGACGTGCGGCCGCCGTCGAGGCCGTTCAGCGTCCGGTCCATCTCCCGGAGACGCTCTTCGAGCGAGTCGTTGGCGGCCCTGGCGACGTCTCCGCCGCGGATCGACGCCCGGAGCTTGCGCACCGCCACGTCGGTGCGGCCGCGCTTGGCGTTCAGTTCCTGCCGCTCCTGCGCGCCGGGGTCGCCCAGGTACACCAGGGAGGCCCGGCGCTCCTCCTGCAGCGCCGTCACCAGGGAGACGGTGGGGCGGCTGACCTTCGAGTCGAGCGTGTTGCTCCACAGCAGGCCCAAGCCCTCGCGCAGGGTCACCCATGCGGCGAAGGCCCACAGGGCGAAGAGTGACGCCAGCAGGGCGGCGATCTTGGTCCGCAGGCGCGAGTTGCGGAAACGCATCGGCTTGTCCTCAGTGAGTCCTCAGACGGGCTCCCGGGGGGACTCGGTGCCCGTCATGAGGTGGCTGACGGCGGCGAGCCGGTGGGGTCCCGGTGTCCGGTGCGGTCGGCGGTGTACCGCATGACACGCGCCAGTACCTTAGCAACGTCGGTGCCCGGCTTGCCGTACCTTGTTCTCACTGATTCGTACTAATCCGGAATCGCGCCGACTTGATCAGGCGTGCATTGCCCTGACCTCCAGGAGCGTCCGCGGCGCGGAATTGTGTGATTTTCCTGACAAAGTGCCGTGGGCGCGCTCCCACTCATCCCGCCGCCCCCAGGTGGAGGCGTGCCAGGTGGCGTGCGGCGAGGACGGACGCCCGCACGATGGCGGCGGGGTGGTACAGATCCTTGTCGTGCCACAGCGCCGGTCCGGCGCGGTATCCGTTTTGTCCGACTTCGTGGGCCAGGAGAAATTCATTGGCCCGTGAGATGACTTTTCTCAGCCCTTCGGAGGTGTCAACGGAGGGCAGGAGGGTTTGCACGGCATAAGCCGTTTCCTCGGCCGTTCCCGCCCACAGTCCCCATGACCCGTCGGGCCGCCGGGTGTCAAGGATCCAGCGACGGGCCTGCTCGATCGCGGCCGCCGCCCTGGGCCCCCCGAAGCGCTCCAGGGCCAGGACGCAGCACATGGTGGCGTAGTAGGGGGAGACGTGCCACCGGTCGGTCCAGCTTCCGTCCGCGTGCTGGTGCCGGCACAGCACCGAGACCAGCTTGTCGACGGTCGCCCTGTAGCGCTCGACGGGGGCGGCACCGCCGGGACCGTCCTCGGCCTCCCCGGGGGCGCCGTTCGCCGTGACGTGCCGAAGGTAGGCCCCGAAGGCTTCGAGCGCGTGCGCGTTCACCGTCACGGAGAAGCCGTCCTCGCCCGGCCAGGTGCAGAAGTGCTTGTCCGTCTCGTACGTCCACAGCAGGTCGGGCGGTCTGGGCGCGCCGAGCAGGGCCAGGGCGTACAGGGCGCCGGAGGAGGTGTCCGCGTCGGTCGGCAGCCCCTCCGCCGCGGGGGTCCCGGCCGGGCCGAGCACGTCTTCCAGGCTCGTCCGCAGGTCGGCGGGCACGGACGACACCAGTCCCACCCGCGCCAGGATGGACAGCACCCAGCCCCGTTCGAAGACGGTGATGGGAATGCCGCACGGCGCCAGCCCGTGGTGGCGGCTCACGACCGTCTCCAGGAAGATCCGCGCCGGGTTGCCCGGATCACCGGCCGACCGCTCGTCCAGCCACGCCGCGGTGGCCGCCGGGGACGCGCCGATCGTGCCCGTGCCGGCCGGCCGGACCGCGTCGGTGCCCCGGGCCAGGTCGGCGACGGTCTCGAGCGCGTGCACCACCTTGCCGGGCGGTGCGACGCCGGCCTCCAGCACCTTGCGGATCTTGACCAGCCGGGAGTCGTCCAGCCCGGGCGGCAGGACGAGGCGGGCACCCGGCGACCAGACGGCCCGGGCGAGGTCCGGCCGCGTCCGGTCCAGCTCGTCCAGCCGCCGGTTGATCGCGTCGACGAGGGAGGCGGCGATGAGATCGATCGCGGGCATGTCCGGCACGCTGTCGGCGTCGAGCGCGGGCAGCAGCCGGTCCAGCATCCGCAGCCCCCGGTCGGCGGCGCCGAGCAGTTCGCGCGGCTCGGCGGCGTGCGCGGAGGGCTCGTCGCGGCGGAGGGTCGTCAGCAGCGCCTCCACCGCGCTCAGCGTCGGGACCATCGCGTAGCCGCCCGGCGCGCCCCACCCGCCGTCGGGCCGTTGCGCCGACAGCAGGTACCGCACGCGCCTGTCGTGGCCGGTGAGCCACGGGGCCAGGGTCACCAGCTTGCCGGTCTCGTAGATCGACGGGGAGACCTGCCCCCAGGGCTCGGCGAGGAGCCCGCCGACCAGCTCCCGGGCGGCCGCGGCGAGGTCGGCCCCCGTTCCGGACGGTTCCGCCGTGCGTACCGAGATGACGTCGCCCACTGTCACCACTCGCTCCAGTCGTCCATGCCGTGGAAGGGGACGGTGCGGCTCACAGCTCGCCCCAGTAGTCGGTGCGGCCGTAGAAGCCGGTGCTGTAGCCGATCTGGCGTTCCAGGTAGGACGCCTCCCGGGGACAGCTCGCCCGCAGCGGCTCGATCATGCGGCGGCAGCGGTCGACGAGCGCGCCGATCCGCGCGGTCACCTCGTCCCGGCTCACGCCGAGCGCCAGCGCGTTGAGGTCGCCCCACTCGACGTCCCGGCGGAAGGTCGCCAGGTCGTTGAGCAGCCGCAGCACCCGCTGCACCTCCTGGCCGACCGCCCACAGCTCGTCCAGCCGCGCCAGCGCCGGCGCGTCGGAGGTGAAGATCCAGTGCGAGAGGTTGACGAGGTTGGAACCGAAGTTGTCGGCGTTGTCCAGGTACTCGTCGAACGTCGGAGCCGACGCGTCTCCCGAGGTGCGGGCGGCGACCCAGGCCCATTCGCGGGCCATGGCCGCCAGGTACCGTTCGAGCTGCGCCCGCCAGGCCTCCCGGTGCGCGGCGAAGCCCGGCCGGGCGGCGATCTCGTCGCGGATCTCGGCGAGCATCCGCGCGAGCGGGGCGTCGGGCGTGGGCGGCGCGCCGTCGGCGACGGCCAGGCAGGCGTCCGCGACGGCGTCGACCTGCTCGGGCGTCCTGGCCACGTAGTCCACCAGCCAGTCGGCGGCGAAGACCCACAGCGACGCGCGGCAGGCGATCCGCAGCTCGGCGGCCGTGGCCCCCGGCGACCCGAAGGCGTTGGCGAGCGCGACCCCGCTGACCAGCCGGGGGTCGAACGGGTTGCCGGAGAACAGGCTCGGGTGGTCGGCCACGCAGTCCTGCAGGTCGCGCTGGCAGTCCGCGGCCAGGGCGCAGATCCGCCCGTGCTCGGCGGCGAGCTGGAGCTGGTCGGCCGCCGGCTGGACGGCGGTGCTCATCTGTCGCATGCGGCCGCTACCGGCCCTCGACCGGACGGAACGTGATCTCGATGGGCCGGCGCGGTTTGAGCGTCAGCCCCGCCTGCGGTTCGATCGCGGGCGAGCCGTGCAGCTTGGGACGCAGGCGGCTCATCATGGTCGCCACGATGAGCTGGGCCTCGACTGTGAAGAACACGCTGCCGACGCACTGGTGCGGACCGGCGCCGAAGGCCAGGTAGGCGAAACGGTGGCGGGACCGTCCCGGCGCGAACCGCTCCGGGGCGAACACGTAGGGGTCGGGCCACACGTCCTCGACCCGGTGGGTGAGATAGGGGCTGACGATCATGGGGGCGCCGCGGTGCATCTTCACGCCGTCGATGACGTCGTCGTCGGCGATGACGCGCGGGATGATCCAGCCCACCGAGTACATGCGCAGCAGTTCCTGCAGGACCATCTTGGTGTAGCGCAGCCGCGGCAGGTGGGCGCGGGTCGGCTGGTCGGTGCCGACCACGGTGTCGATCTCGTCCTGGAGCCGGGCGGCCACGTCCGGGCGCGCGGCGAGCACCACCCACAGCCAGCTCAGCGCCGTCACCGTCGTCTCGGTGCCCGCCACGAACAGGGACACCACGCCGTCGCGGATGCCCTTGTCGTCCAGCGCGGCGCCGTTCTCGTCACGCGCCGCCAGCAGCAGCGACACCACGTCGCGGGTGGGGTCGTGCTCGCCCTGGTCGTGCATGCGCCGGGCCTTGCGGACGACCGGGTACACGATGTCGTCCACGGTCTGCACCGCGCGGTGGAATGCGCGGTCTCCGGGCAGCGGGACCCGCAGCGGGACGAACGGCAGCAGCATCCTGGCGCGGAACGACGACGTGGTGGCGACCATGATCGCCTCGCCCAGCCGGTCGGCGTCGGCGAGGGACAGCTTGTCGCCGATGAAGATCCGCAGGATGGCGCGGTAGACGACGCGGGTCAGCGCGTCCATGGCGTCGACCGGCGTGCCCGGCGGGACGCGCTCGCTCAGCTCGTCGACGGCCCGGGCGATGGTGGCGGCCATCTCGTCGGTGAAGGTCTCGATGCTCTTGCCGGTCAGCAGCGACTGGAAGACGCGCCGTTTGACGGGCCACTCCGGGTCCGCGCCGGAGGGCTCGCCCACCAGCCGGCTGAGCGGCTTCCACATCAGTCCCTCGCGCCGGTAGTTGGGGGCGTTGTCGCGCAGGACGTACTGGAGGTGCTCGGGCCGGGTGACCAGGTACGGGCGGAACGGGCCGAGGTTCAGCCGCGTGATCTCGCCGCCGCTGCTCCGGCTGACCTCCTCCAGCGCCGCCAGGGGGTCGCGCAGCAGCCCCCGGAGGAAACGGCCGGCCGGGTAGCTTCTCGGCTCGCGGGCCGTCCCGCCGCTCGCCGAGCCCGCGATCCGCGGTGCCGGGGTGTGCTTGTCGAGCCCTGCCTCTGCCGACATTCGGTGACTCCCCTTGTCCCCATCCACGGCTCCTTTGAGCGCGTGGCCGTTGTGGGTCTGGTTCGGATGTCCTGTGGTGACACCGGTGTGCGCCTACCCGAGACCGCGCGGGGGCGGACGGGTGCAGGAGGGCCGCCAGGCCGTCGGGTGCCGCCTGACAGGGGAGCCGGGTCGCGAGAGGGATGGCCTTTGCCTGTGCGCGGTGCCGGTTCCGACGGACATTCTCGACCTCTCGCGATGAATTCTCGGCGCGTAAGAGATGGGAGAAGCTAGGCGTTTATTAGCTTTTGAGAGGCTTGTACGTTATGGGTGGTTCTGGGGAAGTATCGCATGATCAATTAACACGATCAAGGGTGCGGTTGTTGACTTTTGTGACTCCTGGGAGTGAGCTTCCTCACTTGCTGGAGTGTTGTCTGTGCTGTTGAGTGGCCCTGACAAAACGCAGCGTGACGACTGATCACAGATAATTACTCTGCGTCATTTGTTCGCGATGGTTAGTCGAACGAAGTATCGATTTTCGAGCTATCCAGAAGTCGCGCGAACTCTTTACCGCGAAAAGGGATAAATCGGGCGCCGTCAGCCCTTGAGACGGGCGGCGTCGGCGATCTGCGCGTTCAGCGGCGTCGGCAGCAGGCCGGGCCACGGCCGCTTGGTGGACACCTTGAGGCCGCCGACGATCGTCCGGTCGCCGCAGCGGGCCGTCACGTCGTACACGCCGGGACGCGCGTCGCGGCGGACCACCGCCGTGCCGACGCCGAGATCGTCGTCCCCGGTCAGCGTGACCGTCCCGGTGAACGCCGCCGACCGCGCCCAGCGCCGCCCGGACCCCGCCGCCTCGCAGCCGGGCACCGTGACGTCGACCCGCTCGCCCGGCCGCGGCGTGTTCGGGGACACCAGCACCGGCCGGGCGCCGATCGCCGTGGCCTGTCCGGAGACCGGGCAGACCAGGCCGGCGGCGACCAGTGCCGTGCCGACCACGGCGATGCCGCGCAGGCGCAACCGTACTCCTCGGGGTTCCGGGTAGGGGACGTGCCGTCCAGCGCGGACGCGCTGTCCGCGGGACGTGACGTCCGGCACTCTAGTGGCTTCGGAGCGCTGCCTCTAGGGATGTACCGAAACGTCCGAAATGGTCATGCGGCCTCGGGCGCCGGCGGCCGCAGCGCCCGGCGCGCCCGGCGGCCCGCCGACATGCCGTCCGCCGTCAGCACGATCAGCGCCGCCCACACCAGCAGGAACCCGGCCCAGCGGCTGGCCGGCATCTGCTCGTGCTGCACCAGCAGCCCGATCAGGAACTGCAGCACCGGCGCCAGGTACTGCAGCATGCCGATCGCGCTCATCGGGATCCGCGTCGCCGCCGCGTTGAACAGCAGCAGCGGGATCGCGGTCACCACCCCGCCGCCCGCCAGCAGCGCCATGTTGCCCGCCCCGTGGTGCCCGAACGCCGCCGACCCGTCCGCCTCCAGCATCACCGCGAGCACGAGCGCCGGCGCGAACATCACCGCGGTCTCCACCGCCAGGCTCTCCACCGACGGCATGTTGGCGAACTTCTTGACCAGCCCGTACGTCCCGAAGGAGCACGCGAGCACCAGCGCGATCCACGGCAGCCGCCCGTAGTCCACGGTGAGCACCGTGACGGCCGCCGTCCCCAGCCCGACCGCCGCCCACTGCCCGGCCCGCAGCCGTTCCCGGAACACCACGACGCCCAGCAGGATGCTGATCAGCGGATTGATGAAGTACCCCAGCGACGCCTCGATCGTGTGACCGGCGTTGACCGCGTAGATGTACGTGCCCCAGTTGGCGCTGATCACCACGGCCGCGACGGTCAGCAGCCCGATCCGCCGCCGGCCGACGGTGCGCACCCACGTCCAGTGCCGCAGCACCGCGCACATCACCAGGACGGCCGCCAGCGACCACATGATCCGGTGAGCGAGGATCTCCATCGACCCCGCCGGCTTCAGCAGCGGCCAGTAGAGCGGGAACAGCCCCCACAGCGCGTAGGCGGCGACGCCTGCCAGCATCCCCCGACGATCCACCACGGGCATCACGGTACCAGGACGTAATCTGCCAAACCCGGGCACACTCCTGACAGTCCCCTTATGGCCACCGGCGCCGCGAGCTAGCCTGGAAGACATGTTCGGCTTTGCGAAGACCGAGATGGTCTCCCCGGAGAAGGCGCTCCCCGGCCGGGAGGAGCCGATGCCCGTCCCGCCCCGCCACGAGGTGCTCGACGCCCCGCTCGCCCCGCCCTACCCGGAGGGCTCAGAGGTGGCCGAGTTCGCGCTGGGCTGCTTCTGGGGAGCCGAACGCAAGTTCTGGCAGACGCCCGGCGTCGTCAGCACGTCCGTCGGCTACGAGGGCGGCTACACCCCCAACCCCACCTACGAAGAGGTCTGCACCGGCCTGACCGGTCACACCGAGACCGTCCGCGTCGTCTACGACCCCACCCAGGTCTCCTACGACGACCTGCTGCGCGTCTTCTGGGAAGCCCACGACCCCACCCAGGGCATGCGCCAGGGCAACGACGTCGGCACCCAGTACCGCTCAGCCGTCTTCTACCAGGACGACACCCAACGCAAGGCCGCCGAAGCCTCCCGCGACGCCTACCAGAAGGTCCTCACCGAAGCCGGCTACGGCCGCATCACCACCGAGATCACCGCGGCCACCCCCTTCTACTTCGCCGAGGACTACCACCAGCAGTACCTCCACAAGGTCCCCAACGGCTACTGCGGCCTCGGCGGCACCGGCCTCTCCTGCCCCATCGGCGTCGCCCCGACCGAGTAGGGCGTGACCCCGGCGAAGGTTCTCTACCACGTGATCTGCGCCGCTCCGGCGGCGCACGACGCGGAATCCTTCGTCCGGCTGAGCACCGATGGGTGGTTCGCGTTGCTGGGGCGCGGCAGTGACGCAGCGCTGGTCGAGGCGGCCACTCCTGCGGAGTTGGCGCGCCTGCTGGATTCGGCAGGATTTGGGTCCGCTGCTTACCCGGTGTCGGGCCCGCTGGGGTGCCAGGGGTGGCCGGGCTGGTGTCGGCCGTGTGGTTCGTCCCCGGCCCCGCCGTCCCCGCCGCCACGGCCGTCGTCCCCGGTCCGGCGGTCGCCTCCGGGTTCGCCGCTGTCTGGGTGGGCGTCGGATGCACCATCCCCGGCGTTCCGGTCGTCGCGGTCGTCGGGGACGCGCGGGCGGCACGAGGCGAGACGGCGAGGTGGGTTCGCCGCTTGCTGGACGCGCTGATCTGGACTGACGACGACTGGTCAGTGTGAACGATCCGCTGGCGGTGTCGTTGTAGGCGCTCGCCCCACGGATGGCAACCATGCCCATACCCATGGTGCGGACGCACCCGGCCCCGCGCACTCGCGCGGGGCCGGACGCCCAAGCATCGGTCTCCTGCGCGTTGAAGCTGGACGGTTCCGAACGTGCGCGGGGACGGGGGCCTCGTAGCCTGGTGCGGCGGACGGGCAGTACTCTGCCTGCCCGCAATGGCCCATCGCGAGGCCCCGTGCGGCCTGTGCAAGTCGGCAACCGGTCAGCGACAACCCGCCTCAGAGCAACGAAGCTATAGATCCCAGACCAACCTCAGCGCTTCCTTCAACTCGATCTCCTGTTGATCATCGAGGCACCCGCAGTACTTGTCCAACCTCTTTTGATCAACGGTGAGGATCTGAAAGGCGAGGATCTGGCTCTTTTGGGGCAATGGGTTGTTTTCGGGCAGAATCGGCGCAATCCGATTGAACGGCTTGATCTTGCTGCTCACTGCCGCGATGCTCACAACCGGCATCGACTTGTTGAACGAGTCCTGCGAGATGACGACCCCAGGCCGACGCCCCGCCTGCTCGGAGCCTCGGCCTGGATTGAAGTCAACCCAGTAGATCTCGCCCCACTTCGGAGGGTCGTCGGGATACGGCACATCCCTAACGCTACTCGTCGTTGACCAGCTCCGCCGCCAACGGCAGACTCACATCCGCCCACTCCGCCGCCTCCTCGGCGAACGCCGCGAACTGGTCTCCGAGAGGAGACAGTGACTCGGCAGGGCCGGGGGCTGCGTTGGTGATGGCCAGCCACGGGAAGGTCAGAACCAGCGGTTGAGGGGCCGTAACGCCGATTTCGACACGGTCAGAAGTACTAGCGGATGGCTGATGGGCAAACGACGCACTCATGGCTTCTGCCTCTCTGTCCGCTCGCGCAGACCTTCGGCCTTGTCATACTGCCTAAGAGCCTCTTGCAGCACTTTGACGAGTTCTTCGCAGTGCGACTTACTCAGATGGAATCGCCCCATGTCCTCGGGTGCAATCCCGTTCGCCGCCGCTTCGATCTCGCGCTGTCGCATCTCCGGATCGCTGCTAACGATCACGGGCGGAGCCAGGTGGCCTAGTCCAAGGTAGATGCCATCAGGCGAGCCATCTCGCGTCGGCGGGCCGACCTGAGCCACGAACTGGTTGATGTGGCGTGTGGGCACGCTGGCCAGGTTCGACCAGTCGACGTACACGGTCACACTGTCCACAGTCGTGCTCTCCGGCTCAATGCTGCTCACTGCCTTAGTCTTACATCCTTGCCACGCGGAGGTGCGAGAGAGGGCAAGCTTGGGAACACTGCCGCCAGTGTGTCACCTCCGCGTCGCTGTGGCGATCCTCAAACTATGAGGCGTTTCTCCCCTTATGGGCAACGGCGTAGCGCTACAGAGCATTCCGAGCGCTGTACTGCTCCTACCCAGGAGACAGCACTCGAAGGCGTCTCGACCAAGGGTTGAGGCAAACGTCACTGCCAGGGATGCTGCATGACCTGGCGTCACGAAACCTCAGCCTCCTGCCTGGCTCAACGGAGCGAGCGACTGCCGCCGGCGTCCGCGTAGCGGGCCTTGCCCCTGCAATGACCTAGAGGGTGGCTCGTGGCTGTTGGCTCGACTCTCCCGCGGCTGTCATGGCGCCGGGGTGCTCTCGGCGGTACCGTCCGCCCGCGCCTTTGAGGACGGGGAATCGGGCTTGGCTCCCGCACACGGCGGCTGCTTCGGCGCGGTCGTCTGTGTGACGCTCCGTATATTCAGGCGGTGTCGTAGACGGTGACTTCTATGCCGCGGTTGGTGAGGTGGCGTTTGATGAGCGGCTCGTCCCAAGGCCACCTGCCGCCGGACAGGCCGCAGCCGATGCGCGGCTGTGGACGGTGGCCTTGAGGGTGAGGGCATGGTCGGCGAGGGCGGCCAGGCAGCGGTCGAGCGCCTCGTACCGGATCGGCGTTCCTTCTTGGACGGCCTGAGGTCGCGGTGGGCGACCATGTTGGCCACCCAGACATACGGTGCGGCCTGGACCATCTGGACGCCGCCGAGTCAGAGGTCGTTGCGCGTGCGGTCGCGGTGCCAGGCGCGGTAGGCAGGCTCCGGCTCGGGCCAGCGCTTGGAGAGGGCCCTTGCCCCAGCCGCTATGGTCGTCGCAGACGTGCGCGAATCACCTTGACGCCTTTGGCCTGCGGTGAGGTTGCGTCTCCCCGGACGTGCCGGATGCTCGCCACAGCGACGATGTTCTCCTCGTCGAGGGCGGCATGGGCTGCGAGACCGGCGCGTAACGGCGGCCCCGGGCCGCCCGGGGGGATTATGGACAGGGGGTGGGGGCGGTCAGTATGTTCCGCAGCGCGAGTTTCGGACGTGACTGACCAGGGAGTGTGGGTGGCCGCCCAGTACGCGATGCCTTCGCCGGTGAGGACGGTCCGGATCCTGCTCTACGTCGCGGCGTTCCTGACCTTCATGGCGGCGCTGCAGGGAGGGCTGGTGGTGGGCGGCGCCGAGGGAGCCGGTGTCGCGGTCGCCCTCTCGCTGCCCGCAGTCGCCAGCCTGGTGGCGGCCTGGGCGATCGGGAGACGTCCGGCCCGCAGGGTGCGCGTCGGCGTCATCGTGCTGGAGGTCCTCTACCTGTTCTGGCAGTTCGGCCGGATCGCCGACGGCGACCCGCTCGGCGTGATGGGAGTGATCCTCCCGGTGGCCATTCTGATCCTGGTCAACCGGTCCGCGGCACGGCAGTACTTCTCGCGCGCCTCACGCGCCGGGTGACGGGATAAGGTCGGCCCCTGGAATCGTCTCAGCCCGGCCGTTATCGTCCTCGCGAACGTACGCGTGCGGGTCTGTCCACGGGAGGTCGGGTGTTCGGTTCCACCGTGAAGCCGTGCGCGCGGCAGGCCGTTCGCGGATACGTCATCGCGGCGTTGTGCGCGGTGCTGTGCGCGGGATGCACCGCGGAGCAGGAGGGGCCGGCCGGTGCCTCCTCGACGGCGTCGTCCGGAGCGCAGACGCCGACCCGTTCCGCCCGACCGCAGGGGGGCCTGATGAACGACGAGGACATCCGGGAGACCGTGCGGCGGGGCCTGGAGGCGGCCGGAGATCCCTACACGGGCGCCCTGACCCGCAAGAGCTCCTCGATGCTCAAGGAGGTCTCGGTCCCGCTGCCGAAGACCTGGAGGTTCTTCAGGTTCGACGCGTTCCCCCATCCGCAGGCCTCGTTCCACGTGGCCGTCGAGGTGAGCACCGGGAAGGTGGTGTTCCTGACCGGCAGGCCCGCCGCCTTCGGCCAGGTGCTCGCCGCCTCGAAGGCGACCCTGCGCACCACGCGCGACGCGGTCGCAGTGGCCCGTGCCTATCTGGACGTGACGCGGCGCATGGACCGGTATCTGCGGGTCGTCGACGGTATCGAGGATCTGACGTGGCGGCCCGAGCCGACCGCCGAGGAGCAGAAGGCCCGTGAGCGTGCCGAGCCCCGGCTGCGTTCCCTTCTGAAGCCTCCGGCGGCCGTCGTCAAGGGGGACGCCTACGTCGTCGCACTGTTCGTCCGAAACGGGACGGACATCGAGCAGCGCACGGTCACCATCGACGCCGGAGCCTCCGTGACCGAGACACGGAAGGTCATGCTGCAAGGGCTGCCACTCGCCTGAGGCGCGGTCTCGTCGCCGCCGGTCCGCGAGTCCCCTCCAAGGGCGCGACCGCCGGGGGACATGGGGCGCCCCGGGTTTCTGATGACCGCAATGCACGATAGGCGCACTTGATCACCCTTTGCGGCGTGGTCATAATCGGACCTGCCTCGGTGCCCAGGGGGCTGGCGACGAGCGTCCTTGATCGATACCTGCCCACCGAGGTGATCGTCTTTGTCCTCGCTCCCGCGTCGGCCCCGGCGCCCGGTGCCTCCGGCGACCGACCGCGGCGAGGGTCCCGCCTCCTACCTGGCGGTGGTCCTTCTGGTGGGCCTGCTGGTGGGCGCGCTCGTCGTCGCGAATGTTCCGGTCAGCGTCACCGCAGGCATCAAGGCCGCCGTCTGCAAGGTCGTCTCTGACTCGCGGTGCGACACTCCCGAGGAGGCCGGCGGAGGTTCGGGCGCGGCGGGCGACGGGCGCCGGGGTGTTTCCGCCGCTCCCAGGGACAGCGGGAAAAAAGACGACGGCAACTGCTGGAGTTGGGCGCACTGGGCCTGCAGCGCCGTGGACGGGTTGCGGCTGGGCACCGGGGACGTCCTCACGGACGCCTGGGACGGCGTCACCTTCGTGGGCTGCCTGGCGCACATCTGCAGCCACGACGGCTTCAAGAGCAACTGGAGCGGCATCGGCGCGCTCTTCACCACGGATCCGCGGGTCACCGCGAAGACCATGTGGGACGAGTCCACCAAGCCGATCCGCGACGACTGGAACAACGGCCACAAGGTCCGCGCCGTCTTCCGGGCCGTCCCGACCGTCCTCGGCACGGTCTTCGGCGGCAAGGGCCTGACCAAACTCAAACACCTCAAGGACAAGAAACCCGACCCACCGCCTCCCCGGGACCCGCCGGACGTGATCGCAAGGCGGGCCGGTGAGGCGGCGCGCCGCGGCGACGTGGACGCCGCCGACAAGGCGCTGGCGGACGCCGAACGACATCTGCGCGAGCTGCGGGAGGCCGCCGCGGACGACCCGGCCCGGGTCTCCTTCGGCGATATGTCAAAGGCCCGGGCCGCCGTCTGGGAGGCCAGAAGGGCCGCCAAGGACGCCAGGATCCGCAAGATCCTGCTGCAGACCCCGTCGGGACGCTGGGCCAACGACATCCTCAACCGGTACAACGTCGAGGTCGTGTACAGGTCCAGAGGCGGCACGGAATACTTCCACGACTCCAACCGGGTCATGATGAGCACGTCCAGAGGCGGAAGCACGCCGGAGGAAGAGCTCCTGCCGGAGAACGCGCTCTCTCCCGAGGAGCAGGCGGTCGACCTGGTTCACGAGGCCAATCATGTCGAGTACGACCACACCGGCCGGAGCGCCGCCATATCCCTGCCGCGGGACAAATTCGTGGACGGCCTCCTCAGGGAGGAGGCCGAGGGCGTCGCCCGCCAGGTGGAGATGACGTACGAGCTCAGAGCCCACGGGGCCAGGCTGGACGTGACCGATATGGAAGACGTGTACTCCCGGGGCTACAACCGCGCCGTGGGCCAGGCCGAACGGCGAGGCGAGGCGCTGACCGACGCGGATCGTCAGCGGATCGGTCGGAAGGGCGCGGTCGACGCGCTGGAGCAGGCGTTCCGTTCCGGACGGTTCAGAACGTCCTCCACCAATGAGACCTACCCCGAGTACTACGGAAAGCAATGGGACCGAGCGAACGGCTGGTCGACTCCCTGATTCCTTCTGGGCGACGGCCGGCGGACAGGGTCCGCGGTTCACGACGCCCGTCTCGCCGCGGCCTGAATTCCGACCTCACGCAGCCGGGTGGCCAAGAGTTCCATCTCGGGAAGTGTCCCTGTGAAGCTTCCCGCCAGAACTCGCCGCAGGATTTCTTTCATCTGCGGCAGGTCCACGCCCAGTTCCGTCCGCAGTACCTTCATCACCGACACCGGGCTGGGCGCCGGGTCGACGATCTCAAGCCGTGCCGGACCGTGCGCCTCCAGCAGCCGACCCCGTAGATCCGCCGGAATGTCCCCGCGCCCGCACGCGGCGACGGTGCCGCATGCCGAGCAGTTGCTCTGGACGTCCCAATGCAACCCATCTCCGAGCAGCACTTGTGTCGCGCTGCACTGCATCAGAGCACCACAGGCCTTGCACGGTGACGGATATTCGACCGACGCGACGACCACGGCTGCACCGCTCCGTCCCTACCGGCCATGGACTTATGGCACCCCGCCCAGGCCGTGAAATATGTCTACGGGGGATGACGTACGCACTCTATGTCGTACTGCCCTGCTGCATGCAGAGGTCGTCGTGGCTCTCATGCCGTGCCGTCTGGCGTTGGCCTTCGTCAGATGATGGACTGGTCACGGCGACTGCGGCGGTGCGCCGGCAGGGTGGGCAGGCGGAGGTGCGATTGTGGCGTTGCTGGAGATCAAGTTCTGGGACGTCGGTGACTTCAACCCCGGAACCAAGAGCGCCGAAGGCCGGTGCACCTGGGGCGGCTCCTCATGCTCGAACAAGCCGGAGTTCACCGTGACCGACAGAACGGGCGTCAACTTCGGCGCATGTGACGACCACGTCCTCACATACATCCGTGACCGCCTGACCCACGGAGCCTGAAACGACCGCCCAACGAGGTCGTCATGGCTGCGGTTCGCCGCCCTGCTCCGATACGCCGCAGACTGCGGCGCGTCAGAGTCGTCGGTACATGATGTGCAGGCCCACATAGCCATGGGACGGGACGGTGCCGTCGTCGTCCGCGGCGACGAACGTACGACCCGGCGGCTCCGGGAACCACATCTCCTTGGCCTGGGCCTCGGTCGTGTCCTGGTCCCACGAGAAGGTCTCGCCCGCCCGCACGATGTCCTCCATGAACGCCCACATCTGCGGCCAGTCGTGCGACGTCGCTTCTCTGATCAGCATGTTCGCCAGCCTGAGCCGCCCGGGGTAGGACGCGCAACCGGGTTTCGCGCCGTCGCAGGGTGCACAGGCCGCGCACCCGTGGCGACGACCCGGCGAGGCAGGACCGAGTCCAGGCGCGCCCGCCCCGCGTGATGCCTCGCGCTTCGCTGCTGGTCCGATCGGACGGGTGGCGGCAGGCCGTCTTCAGCGCCGGTGCGGCGGGCGGCGTTAGCGTGGTGGGCATGGAGTTGACGGTGGGGTTGCGGGGCGAGGTGGTCGTCACGGTGGGGGTGGACGACACGGCTGAGCGGGTGGGGAGCGGGGACGTGCCGGTTCTGGCCACGCCGCGGTTGGTGGCGCTCGCCGAGGCCGCCACGGTGCGGGCGGTCGCGGGGCGGCTGGGGGAGGGGCGGACCTCGGTGGGCACGCGGGTGGAACTCGCCCACCGTGCCGCAAGTCCGGTCGGGACGCGGGTCACGGTGGCGGCGGAGCTGACCGCTGTGGACGGCAGGCGGCTCTCGTTCGCCGTGTCCGCCACCGATGGGCGCGGCACGGTGCTCGGCGATGGTCTCGTCGAGCGGGTCGTCGTCGATCGTGAGCGTTTCTTGGGTGCCCTTTCGCGCTGAGCCGGGCCGGCGCGGGGCGTCAGTACGGTAGGGGACGGCCGGAAGGGGTCCGGAGGTCGAGCGGACTTGGTTGACGTGGGGGTTTCGGGCGCTTGACAAGCTGCTGCCTGGCCATGGTGATCATCTCCCCCGTGGTGGCGATGACGTAACCCCTGATCCGTGCGATGGTGCGGACGGATCCAAGGTTCGCCGAGTTTATGCACCTGTCTCGTGTTGTTCGACCGGTTTTTCCCGGGCGGCGGTCGGCAACCGGCCGCGGCCGGTTCTGGCCGCCCGGTGCGAGGCGGCGGCGGGGCGGGGACAATGCCGTGTCCGGGCCGGGGGCGCGATCTAGAATGCCGCCACATGACCGCCTTGGACCTCGCCCCGGCCGGTACCGCCCTCCTTGTCATGGACCTTCAGGTGCGCGTCGTGGGGCAGGAGACGCGGCCCTTCACCGGTGCGGACGTCGTGCGGCAGGCGATGCGGCTGGCCGACGGGTTCCGGGACGCGGGCGGACGGGTGGTGATCGTTAAGGTGGAGCGGCCCGGTGTGGCGACGCAGCCGCCGGGCAGCGAGCTGGTCGGGGAGATGCGTCCCCGCCCGGGCGACCTGCTCGTCACCAAGCGGGACACGAGCGCCTTTCACGAGACGGGCCTGGACGGCACGTTGCGGGAGCAGGGCGTCGGCACGGTGGTGGTGAGCGGGCTGCTCGCCGAAGTGGGGGTCGAGGCCACGGCGCGGGACGCCGCCGAGCGCGGTTACGTGGTGGTGCTGCCGAAGGACGCCACGGCGAGCCTGTCGGACGAGGCGTACCGGGTCGCCGTGGGGACGACGTTCCCGCGGCTGGGCACCGTGTGCACGACGGACGAGGTGCTCGCCGCGCTGCGGGCCGGGAACAACTAGGACACCACGTCCCGGCCGCGGAAGCGGCGGAAGGCGAGCGCGAACAGCACGACGGCGTACGTCACCGACAGCGCGGTGCCCTTGGCCATGCCGGTCCACTGGATCTGCGGCTGCAGGGCGTCGGTCCACGCGTACATCCAGTGGGTCGGCAGGAAGTCCCGCCAGGAGCCCAGCGCCGTCACCGCGTCCAGGATGTTGCTGACGATCACGAGCCCGACCGCGCCGCCGACCGCGCCCAGCGGGGAGTCCGTGGTGACCGACAGCAGGAACGCCAGGGCCGCCACGACGAGCTGGCTGACCAGCGCGAACCCGACGATGATCAGCATGCGGCCCAGAGCGGTGCCCACGGGGACGCTGCCGCCGGTGGGGAGCCGTACCTCGTCCCAGCCGAAGGCGACCGTGCCCGCCGCCAGGGACATCAGCGGCAGGGTGAGCACGGCCGCCGCCGCGTACGCCAGCGACACGATCAGCTTCTGGCGCAGCAGCCGGGCACGCGGCACCGGGGCGGCCAGCAGGTAGCGCAGCGACGACCAGCCCGCCTCGCTGGCCACGGTGTCCCCGCAGAACAGCGCCACGGCGACCACGAGCAGGAAGCCGACCGAGACGAACATCGCGAACAGGGCGAAGTTCATGGCGCTCGCGGTCGCCACGGTGACCAGGCCCGGGGCCTCGCCCGGTTCCGGGTCGCCGCCGAGCTTGAACGCGGCGACCAGCACCCACGGCAGCACCAGCAGGATGCCGAACGCCACCAGCGTGCGGCGGCGCCGGAACTGCCGGACGGCCTCCACGCGCAGCGGCAGCGTGCGTCCCACACGGTAGCCGGCCGCGCCGTCCGCCGGCGCGGCCGCGGGGCGTGCCGCGACCTCTTCGACGCTGCTCACGCCGTCCCTCCGGTTCCGATGATCTCCAGGAACGCGTCCTCCAGCCGCCGCCCGGACCCGACGATCTCGGCGACCGGGCCGGCCGCGACGCGCCGTCCGCGCGACATGACCACCGCGTGCGTGCAGGTCTGCTCCACCTCGGCCAGCAGGTGGCTGGACACGATGACGGTGCGCCCGGCCGCCGCGTACCGCACCAGCACCTCGCGCATCTCGCGGATCTGCGGCGGGTCCAGGCCGTTGGTGGGCTCGTCGAGCACCAGCAGGTCGGGCAGGCCGAGCATGGCCTGGGCGATGGCCAGCCGCTGCCGCATGCCCTGCGAGTAGGTGCGGACGGGGCGGTCCAGCGCGGCGCCGAGGTCGGCGATGCGCAGGGCCTCCTCCACGTGCGCCTCCTCGGCCGGCCGGCCGGTGGCGCGCCAGTACAGGTCGAGGTTGTCGCCGCCGGACAGGTGCGGCAGGAACCCGGGCCCCTCGACGAACGACCCGAGCCGCGACAGCACGGGCGCGCCGGGCGTGACGCGGTGCCCGAAGATGCGGATCTCCCCGGCGTCGGGATGGATGAGGCCCATCAGCATGCGCAGTGTGGTCGTCTTGCCCGCGCCGTTCGGGCCGAGCAGCCCGAGCACCTGCCCCTTCTCCACGCGGAACGACAGGTCGTCGACGGCCAGGTGCCCGTTCTTGTACGCCTTGGTCAGCCCGGTGATCTGCAGCGGGACGTCGGCGAGCGAAGGGTCGTGCTCCGCGCCGCCCCTGCGGCGGCGTCCGGTCGCGAGGATTCCGGCGGCGACGGCCAGGCCCGCGGCGGGCAGGATCCACACCCAGGCGGGCAGGGGCGCGGCCGGGGTGGTCAGCGACGGGACGCCCGGCACCGTCAGCCCGGACACGGCCCGCACCTTGTACGTGGCGGGCTGAACGGGCGTGGCGAAGCCCATGTCGGTGGTGGACAGGACGAGACGCATCCGGTGGCCCCGGTCGAAGCGGTAGTCCATGCCCGGGAGGGTGACGGTGACCTCGCGTCCGTCGCCCGCGTCCCGCACCCGCAGCGGCGCGGGCAGGCGGCGCGCGGGTGACGCCTGCCCGTCGGGCGCGACGTCGTACAGCTTGGCGAACAGCACCACGTCGCCCTCGCCCTGGACTCGCACGCGCACCGTCGGCGCGCCGGTGAGCTGTAGCGGCTCGGTCAGGCGCGGCGAGTCGAACACGGCGGACTGGCCGGGCATGTCGGCGGGCAGCTGCCCGGCGAGCGCGCCCGCCCCGCCCAGGTCGCCGATGCTGCCGAGGGCGCCCAGGCCGGGCAGGGCGGAGATGGACGGCGGTGAGCCGCCCGCCGGGTTGTGGATCGTCTGCTCGCGTCCGGTGAGCGGGACGGTGCGCCGCTCGGTGCCGCCCAGGCCCGGGTACCGGCCGGTGGACGCGGCCTGCACGACGACCTGCTGGCTGGCCGAGTCGATGCCGCCCGTCCGCGTCACCGTGAAGCCGTCCACCGGCCGTGCGTCGTCCTCGCCGCGCAGCCGCCGGTCGAACCAGTCGCGGACGAGCCCCTGGACGCGTGCGGTCTCCGGGTCGCCGCCGTCGTGGCCGCCCTGGAACCAGACCACCGACACCGGCGCGCCGTTGCGGGCGATGGCGCGGGCGTTGGCGTCGGCGTGGTCGAGCGGGAACAGCGAGTCCGACTGGCCCTGCACCAGCAGGGTCGGCACCCTGATCCGGTCGGCCACGGACTCGGGGCTGGAGCGGCGCAGCGTCTCGACCGCCTCCGGCGTCGGCCGTCCCGACTCGGCGACCTGCTGGTACATCGCGCACAGCGACGGCAGGAACCGTCCGCACGCGTCGTTTCCGGGGGTGCCGGTGAAGAAGATCCCGGCCCACAGCTTCTTGAAGACGCCGGCGTCGGCGCCCTCGCCGGTCGCGTCGGGGAACAGCGCGTCGGGGAGGCTGTACCAGGTGATCTGCGGGGCGATGGCGTCCACGCGGCGGTCGTGGGCGGCCGTCATCAGCGCGATCGCACCGCCGTAGGAGGCGCCGGCGATGCCGACGCGCGGGTCGCCGGGCCGGTCGAGCGTCACCTCGGGACGGCGCGCCAGCCAGTCGATGAGCTGCCGGACGTCCTTGACCTCGTAGTCGGGGGAGTTGAGCGCGATCTGCCCGGTGGACGCGCCGAACCCGCGCGCCGACCAGGTCAGCACCGCGTACCCGGCGCGGGCGAGGTCCTCGGCCTCGGCGCGCATGTCGTTCTTGGAGCCGCCGAACCCGTGCGCCAGCAGGACGGCGGGGCCCTTGGCGCGTCCCACCGGCCGGAAGAACGTGGTGTCGAGCGAGACGCGCTGGTCGTCCTTCGGCCCGTCGACGACCTGGATGCGCTGCTGCAGCGCCCTGACGGGCGGTTCGCCGGACGTCACGCCCCATGCCAGCCCGCCGCCTCCGGCCGCGACCGCGACCGCTCCGGCGGCGGCCGTCCAGCGCGTGACGCGCCCGGCCCCGCCCCACCGCTCCCGGAGCCCGCGCGCTCCCCCCAGCCTCATGCCCAGAACCCTATGTGCCGCTTGCGGGACGGCCGGTCCGTCCCTCAGACGATCCCGTCTGCTCCCGTCGCCGTATCCGGGGCCGGCCCGGTTACGCCCAGCGAAGTATCACGCCTCGGGAAAACCATCCGTCTCACTGGGGGCCACGCGGAGAGAGAGCCGCGGTGAACATCACAGTGAGACGGTCGGCCAGCTCGGCCGGGTCGGCGGCGCGCAGGTCGGCCATGCCGAGCATGCGGCGGATGGGGCCGACGCCCATGATGAGCTGCGCGGCGAGGGTGGCGCGGGCGCGCGCGTCGGGGCCGTCGAGCCGGGCGACCAGCGGTTCGACCAGGACGCGTTCGGTGTGCTCGCTGAGGATGAGCTGCACCTCGGGGTTGCCGACGGAACGGTCGATCATGCGCGGCAGGGGACCGGGGACGGTGCGGTGCACGGCGCGCACCACGTGCTCGGCCAGCCGCCGGGGCAGGGCCGCCGCGTCCCCGGCGGCGATCAGCCCGGCCAGCGCCGACTCGCCCTCCAGCACCTCGGCGAACAGCCCGGCCTTGGAGCCGAAGTAGCGGTGCACGAGGGCCACGTTGGCGTCCGCCGCGGCCGCGATCATGCGGACGGTCACGCCGTCGTAGCCGTGCTCGCCGAACAGGTCCCGGGCGGCCTCCAGCAGCCGGCGCCGGGTGGCCTCCCGGTCGCGCGGCCGGTCGCGCCGCCCGGCGGGACGCGCGTCGGGGCCCGACGGCCCCTCGACGTCCGGCTTGTCCCGCTCGACCAGCATTTTCTCTCCCGTCGCCACGCGCCCCAGTATCGCCTGGTTTGCATGTAAACAGATGACTACTTAGGATATGTGCAGAGCACAGGTAATTGACTTGCTATGGGGGCCAGCGTGACTCAAGCCAGCGTGACGCCGGACATAGGCGGGCGACACGCCGCGCCGCGCGAACAGGCTCCGGTGCACTACACGCACCGGCAGATCCTGGAGATCCTCACGGGGCTGATGCTGGGCATGCTCACCGCGATGATCTCCACGTCGATCGTGGGCACCGCGCTGCCCACCATCGTGGGAGACCTCGGCGGCCAGGACCAGCTGTCCTGGGTGGCCAGCGCCACGCTGCTGACCATGACGGCCTCCACCCCGCTGTGGGGCAAGCTGTCGGACATCTTCGGCCGCAAGCTCATGTTCCAGAGCGCCCTGCTGCTGTTCGTGCTGGCCTCCGTCGGCGCCGGACTCTCGCAGGACATCGGCCAGCTCATCGCGGCCCGTGCCGTGCAGGGCCTGGGCGCGGGCGGCCTGTCGGCACTGGCGCAGGTCATCCTCGGCGACGTCGTCTCGCCGCGCGAACGCGGCCGCTACGCCGGCTACATGGGCGCCGTGTTCGGCGTGGCCACCGTGGCGGGCCCGCTGCTCGGCGGGTTCATCGTGGACGCCGACGGGCTCGGCTGGCGCTGGTGCTTCTACGTCTGCGTCCCGCTCGCCGTCGTCGCCTTCCTGGTGATCCAGAAGGTGCTGAAGCTGCCCAAGGTCAAGCGCGACACCCGGCTGGACATCTTCGGCGCGTTCACCATCACCGGCGGCGCCGCCGTGGTGATGCTGCTGCTGTCGCTGGGCGGCAAGGAGTTCGCCTGGAACTCCGGCTGGACCTACGGGATGCTGGCCGCCGCCTTCGTGCTGCTGGTGCTGGCCGTGCTCGCCGAGCGGATCGCGCGCGAGCCGATCCTGCCGCCCCGGCTGTTCCGCAACCCCACGTTCGTGCTGACCAGCCTGGGCTCGGCGGCGCTGGGCTGCGCCATGTTCGGCGGCATGATCTACATGCCGCAGTACCTGCAGATCGTCAAGGGCATGAGCCCCACCGCCTCCGGGCTGATGACGCTGCCGCTGGTGGCGGCCATGCTCGTCACGTCCACCGTCTCCGGCCAGATCGTCACCCGCACCGGGCGCTACAAGATCTTCCCGGTGGTGGGCATGGTGCTGGCCGCCGTGGCGATGTACCTGCTGTCGCAGCTGCACACCGACTCCAGCAGGCTGGTCATCGGAGTGGACCTGGCCGTGCTCGGCCTCGGCCTCGGCCTGACCATGCAGATCCTCCTGCTGGCCGCGCAGAACGCCGCCGACCCCGCCGACCTGGCCGCCACCACCTCGGGCGTCTCGTTCTTCCGCAACCTCGGCGGCGCCATGGGCGTGGCCGGGTTCGGCGCCATCCTCACCAACCGCCTCACCAGTGAGCTGAACGACCGCATGAGCGCCGCGCACGTCAGCGCGCCGGCGGGCGGTGAGCACCTGGGCTCGCCCGACCAGATCCACGCCCTGCCCGAGCCGTTCCGGGGCTGGGTGCTGGACTCGTTCACCGCCGCGCTCCAGCACGTGTTCCTGTTCGGTATCCCGATCGCGATCGTCGGGCTGCTCGCCGTCCTGGTGATCAAGGAGCTGCCGCTGCGCGGCGGACGCGCGGTCGCCGCGGCGCCGGCCGGGGCTGCGGCCGGCGCCGGGGCGGCCGGTGCCGTCCAGGCCGGGCCCCTGGCGGACGGTCCCGGCCAGGCCGGGACGGCTCCGGTGGACGCTACGGGGGCGGCGTCCACCGGAACCGGCCCCGCCGGCAGGCACGCGCGCGGCTACGAGCCGCCCGCCGACCCGCCCGAGCAGCTCGTGTCCGTCGGCGCGAACGGCGCCCACGACGTCCACGCCTCCCAGACCCCGAACGGTGTGGCGGCCGGCGCGCCCGCGGCGCCCCAGCCGCAGTTCGCGTCCGCCGCCGCACCCGGCCACACCACCCCCGACGAGGGGAACGGCGGGCAGATCCGGGGCGTGGTGTACGGACCGGGCGGCGGACCGGTCGCCTCCGCCGCCCTCACTCTCATCGACGTGGCCGGGCGCCAGCTCGGCCGCGCCCAGACCGGCCCGGACGGCCGGTACGCCCTGCGCACGCCCGGCCCCGGCACGTACGTGCTGATCGCCGCGTCCGCCGAGCACGAACCGCAGGCCGCCACCCTCGTCGCCGGTGACAAGCCGCTCGACTTCGACCTGGTCCTGGCGGGCAACGGCGGGCTGTCGGGCACGGTGCGCGACCCCGGCGGCGCCCCGGTCGAGGGGGCCATGGTCGTGGTCACCGACGTGCGCGGCGAGGTCGTGGGCAGCGCCCGCACCGCCGCCGACGGCGGCTACGCCCTGCGCGACGTCGTCGCGGGCGCCTACACCGTGGCCGTCAGCGCCGAGGGGCACCGTCCCGTCGCCCTGCAGGCCGAGGTCACGGGCAGCGGCGCCACCCGCCTGGACGTCGAGCTGCGGCCCGGCGTGCAGGTGCGCGGCACCGTCCGCAACCAGTCCGGCGAGCCCGTCGCCGACGCCAGCGTCACCCTCCTCGACGGCGCGGGCACCGTGGTGGCCCACATGATCACCGGGCCGGACGGCGAGTACGCCTTCACCGACCTCACCGGCGGCCAGTACACCGTGATCGCCTCCGGCTACCCGCCGGTCGCCACGGCCCTGACGCTGACCGGCGACGGCCCCGACGGGCACGACATCGAGCTCGGCCACCCCGACGCGTGAACGGAAGGCGAGCCATGAGCGACACCCGAGGGCTGCGCGGAACCGTCCGGACCAAGGACGGCTGGGCGGTGCGGCACGCCGTCGCCACCGTCACCGACCTGGCCGGACGGCAGGTCGCGCGGGTGGAGGCGGACGAGGCCGGACGGCTGGCCGCCGCACCGCTGCCCGCCGGGACCTACACGGTCATCCTCACCGCGGTCGGCTACGCCCCGCACGCCGCCACGCTGATCGTGCCGGCGTCGGGCGCGGCCGACCTCGGCACGGTCGTGCTGGGCCGGGCGGGCGGCCCCGACCTGCCGCCACCCGGCCCGTGGACGATCGACCCGGTGCACTCCAGCGTCGGCGCCGTCGCCCGGCACCTGGGGCTGTCCAGTGTGCGCGGCCGGTTCGCGTCCTTCGAGGGACGCATCGACATCGCCGAGCCGGTGGAGGCGTCGACGGTGCGGGCCCGCATCGACGCCGCGTCCATCGACACCGGCAACAAGCTGCGCGACGACCACCTGCGGTCGGCCGACTTCCTCAACGTCGACGTCCACCCGGCGATCGAGTACGAGGGCATGGGGCTGACCGCGCTCGGCACCGACCGGTGGACCGTGCACGGACGGCTGACCCTCAACGGCTTCACCCGTCCCGTCGACCTCGACCTGACCTACCTCGGCAGCGGCCCCGACCCGTGGGGCGGTACCCGCGCCGCGTTCCGCGCCGCCACCGAGCTGCGCCGCGCCGACTTCGGCATCCGCTACAACGAGATCCTGGAGGCCGGGATCGCCGCGGTGGGCGAGAGCCTGCGCGTGGAACTGGAGATCCAGGCCGTCCAGGGCGACGCGCTGCCGCCCGGCTGAGGCCCCCCGCCCGGCCGGCCGGTCAGCGGCCCTTCAGCTCGCGGACGAGCCGGTCGGCCTGCGCACGGTCGGCGGGACCGGTGATGACGATCCGCCCGTCCAGGATCGGCATGTCCACCCGCGGCGCCGTGACCAGCCGATCGCGCACCACGAACGCCAGATCGCGGCCCACCGACGCGCGGGTGAGGTTGGCGAACGCCGCGTGGTCGCGCTTGCGCAGCGTCACCGCCACGTCGTAGGCCCCGCTGCCGCCGTTGCGCTGGGTGCGCAGGTCGGCGACCTCGCGGATCGCGATGCCCTGCGCCAGCCGGTAGCAGGTCGGCCCGCTCGCCGACTGCCCGGTGACCCCGGGCGTGCCCGCCGGGCACTGCCCCGGCGTCGTCTGCGTCACCGGGAAGACGTTCAGCGGCGCGGCCAGCACCACGGGACGGGTGCGCATGGACGCGGCGATCATCGCCCCGCTCACCGCCACCGCCGCGATCAGCAGCCCCAGCGTGACCACCATGACCAGCAGCGCGGACCGGTGTGCGCGCGCCGCCTGCTCGGCGTCGTCGTGACGGCGCCGGTGCGCGGCCCGGCTGCGCTTGACCTCGGCGATCTCCCGCTGCCGCGCCGCCGAGCGCGCCCGGCGGCGCCTGGCGGCGTCCGCGGGCGCCGTGCCGAGCCCCGAGCCCGACGACATGCCCAGCCCCACGCCGCGTTCCCCGTCCGCCGGGACGGGCATGGGCTTCGTGGCCCCCACGCCCTCCACAGGCTTCGTGGCCTCCGCGCCCTCCGTGGGCTTCGTGCCTTTCGCGAGCTTCCCGCCCTTTGCGGGCTTCGCGCCTTCCGTGGGCTTCGCGAGTGCCGCCTGTTCGGCGGGTGGGGCGGCCTCGGGCTCGCCCTTCTTCTTGCGGCGCCTGCGCTTCTTCCTACGGCCCGTCCTGCCCTCGTCGGGGGCGGGCGGCGGGGCGTCGACGGTCACACGGGACGGTTCGGGTTCCGCCGGGGCAGCGGGCGGTTCGTCCTTGCGTGCCGGCACGGCGACGTGCGTACGCTGACGGCCCTTGCTGCGGCGCGGAATGACCCGCATCGTCACCTCCCCGGCGGCACGGCCTCAACCGGCCGACCCACACGCGTCGTACCCGGCCGTGCTTCACCCGACCACTCGATACCCGACCGGCCTCGCGGCGATCTCCGAATGATCTACCGATTGGTCCAGTCTTCCAGTACCCCGGCCGACGGCGCATCGTCCACCCGGCCGAACCCGGCCACACCCGGGCGAAAGCGCACGGGCCGGCCCCCGTCAAGGGGACCGGCCCGCGCAACCGGGTCCGCGAATCAGTCGACGCGCCAGGTGTCGCCGCTGGCGAGGAGGGCGGCCAGGTCGCCCTTGCCCTCCCGCTCCACGGCCTCCTCCACCTGGGCGCGCAGCAGCTCGTCGTAGGACGACCGCTGCACGTTGCGGAAGACGCCGATCGGGGTGTGCTCGAACGACGGCGAGTCCAGCCGCGACAGGGCGAACGCCTGCGACGGGTCGGGGTTGTGGGCGTCGTGCACCACGAGCTCCGACGGGTCCACGTCCGCGACGTTCACCACCTCGAAACCGCCGGACGGGCCGCGGCGCAGGCCCTTCTGCCGGTCCTTGCCGAACACCACCGGCTGGCCGTGCTCCAGGCGGACCGTCACCTCGTCGCGCACCTGCGGGTCCTTCAACGGCTCGAACGCGCCGTCGTTGAAGATGTTGCAGTTCTGGTAGATCTCCACCAGCGCGGTGCCCTTGTGCTCGGCGGCCTCGCGCAGCACCGACTGCAGGTGCTTGCGGTCGGAGTCGATGGTGCGCGCCACGAACGTCGCCTCCGCCCCGATCGCCAGCGAGATCGGGTTGAACGGGGCGTCCAGCGACCCCATCGGCGTCGACTTGGTGATCTTGCCGAGCTCGGAGGTGGGCGAGTACTGGCCCTTGGTCAGCCCGTAGATCCGGTTGTTGAACAGCAGGATCTTCAGGTTGACGTTGCGGCGCAGCGCGTGGATCAGGTGGTTGCCGCCGATCGACAGCGCGTCGCCGTCACCGGTCACCACCCACACCGACAGGTCCGGACGCGACACCGCCAGCCCCGTCGCGATCGCCGGGGCGCGGCCGTGGATCGAGTGGAACCCGTAGGTGTTCATGTAGTACGGGAACCGCGACGAGCAGCCGATGCCGGAGACGAACACGATGTTCTCGCGGCGCAGCCCCAGCTCGGGCAGGAACGACTGGACCGCCGCCAGGATCGCGTAGTCCCCGCAGCCGGGGCACCAGCGCACCTCCTGGTCGGTCTTGAAGTCCTTGAGGGTCTGCTTCTGGTCGGTCTTGGGCACCAGCGCCAGGGCGCCGAGCCCGTTGCCGTTGACTCCGTTGACCCCGTTGTCACTCACTGTCGATCACATCCTGGATGACGCCCGCCAGCTCCTCGGCCTTGAACGGCAGGCCGCGCACGCGGTTGTAGCTGATCACGTCGACGAGGTACCGGCCGCGCAGCAGCAGCGCCAGCTGGCCGAGGTTGATCTCGGGCACCAGCACCTTGTCGTAGGAGCGCAGCACCTCGGCGATGTTGGCCGGGAACGGGTTGAGATGCCGCAGGTGCGCCTGGGCGACCGGACGGCCCGCCTTGCGGACCCGCCGCACCGCCGCGGAGATCGCACCGTACGTGCCGCCCCAGCCGAGCACCAGCACGCGCGCGTCGCCCGACGGGTCGTCCACCGCCAGCGGCTCGAGGTCGCGGGCGATGCCGTCCACCTTGGCCTGGCGCAGCCGCACCATGGCGTCGTGGTTGGCCGGGTCGTAGGAGATGTTGCCCGAGCCGTCGGCCTTCTCCAGGCCGCCGATGCGGTGCTCCAGGCCCGCCGTGCCGGGCACCGCCCACGGCCGCGCCAGCGTCTCGGGGTCGCGCCTGAACGGCTGGAAGTCCCCGCCGTCGGCGACGGCGAAGCCCGGCTCGATCGTCGGCAGGGAGTCCACGTCCGGCAGCTTCCACGGCTCGGAGCCGTTGGCCAGGTAGCCGTCCGACAGCACCACCACCGGCGTGCGGTACTTGACGGCGATGCGGGCCGCCTCCAGCGCCGCGTCGAAGCAGTCCGACGGCGAACGCGGCGCCACCACCGGCACCGGCGCCTCGCCGTTGCGGCCGAACATGGCCTGCAGCAGGTCCGCCTGCTCGGTCTTGGTCGGCATGCCGGTGGACGGCCCGGCGCGCTGCACGTCGATGACCACCAGCGGCAGCTCGGTCGCCACCGCCAGGCCGATCGTCTCGCTCTTGAGCGCGATGCCCGGCCCGGACGTGGTCGTCACGCCCAGCGAACCGCCGAACGAGGCGCCCAGCGCCGCGCCCACCGCCGCGATCTCGTCCTCGGCCTGGAACGTCCGCACCCCGAAGCGCTTGTGCCGCGACAGCTCGTGCAGGATGTCGGACGCCGGCGTGATCGGGTACGAGCCCAGGAACACCGGCAGCCCGCTGCGCTCGCCCGCCGCGACCAGCCCGTAGGCCAGCGCCGTGTTCCCGGTGATGTTGCGGTACAGGCCCGGCTCGTGCTCGGCGGGCTTGACCTCGTACGACACCGAGAACGCCTCGGTGGTCTCGCCGTAGTTCCAGCCCGCCCGGAACGCGGCGATGTTCGCCTTCATGATCTCGGGCTTGCGGGCGAACTTGCGCTCCAGGAACGCGATGGTCCCCTCGGTGGGCCGGTGGTACAGCCACGACAGCAGCCCGAGCGCGAACATGTTCTTGGCGCGTTCGGCGTCCTTCTTGGAGATGTCGAAGTCGGCCAGCGCGCCCACCGTCATCGAGGTCAGCGGCAGCGCGTGCACGCGGTACTCGCGCAGCGAGTCGTCCTCGACCGGGTTGCCGGCGTAGCCCACCTTGGCCAGGTTGCGCTTGGTGAACTCGTCGGTGTTGACGATCAGGTCCGCGCCGCGCGGCAGGTCGGCCAGGTTGGCCTTCAGCGCGGCCGGGTTCATGGCCACCAGCACGTTCGGCGCGTCGCCCGGCGTCAGGATGTCGTGGTCGGCGAAGTGGAGCTGGAAGCTCGACACGCCGGGCAGCGTTCCGGCCGGGGCGCGGATCTCGGCGGGGAAGTTCGGCAGCGTCGACAAGTCGTTGCCGAACGCCGCGGTCTCCTGGGTGAAGCGGTCGCCGGTCAGCTGCATGCCGTCACCGGAGTCACCGGCGAAACGGATGATGACGCGGTCGAGCTGCTGGACCTGTTTGGTCACAGAGGAAGACCTCCTCGACGCGCAGCATCCGACCCGGGGGAGGCACCCGGGATCGTGATGCTACTTAGGCTTACCTTCATGGTATGTCCGGGATCTGATTGCTTTTTCTCGGAGGTTGGTGACTGGAGGAGGCCGCGGGAAGACCGTGCCGGGCCGGAAAGTACGACCTGGGCGACCCGCGGGTTCACCGGCGACACAGGCAGCTCGCCAGGCGGCACAGGTCGACGTGCAGACGCCGGACCAGCCGTGGAGGCTCGCAGGGGGAGCCGCCGCTCCCCGATGGCACGGATTCCACGCTCTGCACTATAGAGAGCCGCGGAAAGCCACTTCTTACCCGGCCCCGCCCCCTGTCACCTGCGGCGCAGGTGAATGAGGCCTTCCCGGTGACCCCAGTCACCCCACGACGCGACCGGCGGGTCAGGGCCGTCCGGACGGTGACACGGCCACCGACGCCCTCGGGCCCGGCGTCGCGCCGCGGGCCGGCGCGAGCGTCGCGCGTTCCCGGTCGAGCCGGGCCAGCAGCCTGCCGACCTCGCCCGCCGTCAACGCCTGGCCGACCACCCGCGCCTGCGCCTCGTAGGCGTGCTCCCCGGGAGTGTCGCGGGCCTGCCGCATCCACGCCCGCCACCCCGCGCTGCGCACCGTGCACCGCAGCACGATCGAACGGTTGGCGGGCACCGCGCCCGACCCCGTGCAGCCCCCGAGCGTCCGGCCCGCCGCGGTGATCGTCGCGCGGAGCGCCGCGCGCGTCCCGTCCGGCACCGGCCCGCTCTCCGGGACGGTCATCGTCGCGGGGACGCTCACCGTGCAGCCGCTGACGTTCTCGTTGCAGTTGACGAACGTCAGCTTGCCCGCACGGAACCGCACCGTCGGGTCCGGCGCCCCGACCAGCGCGGCCACCCGCGGCCGCAGCTCGGTGAACACCGGCGCCATCTGCGCCAGCCGGGTGACGGTCAACGCGGGGTCGCCGTTGCCCGCGACCTGCACGCGCAGCAGCCGGTGCGGCGCGGACCTGGAGATGAAGTAGTCGGCCTTCGGCGTCTTCACCCGGTACGCGGGCGTGCCGCCGACGTCCTCGGTGGAAGCCCTGCCCGACGCCTTGGCCACCGCCTTGGCGATCGACTCGGGAGCCAGCACGTCCGCCACGTCCAGCCCGGGCATCGACTCGGGCGCCTTGCTCCACCGGCCCGCGTAGTTCTCGGGGTGGGTGCTGTCGGCGCCGTACCGGCGCCAGAACGCGGTGTCCGCCTTCACGTACGTGGCACCGCCCACCGCCACCACGTCGAACTGCCGTCCGCCGACCGCAAGGCGTCCCGTGGCCGCTCCCGACCGCGTCACCTTCAGCCGCACCCGCGCGGACTGCCCGGCTTCGCCGCGCAGCGTCCCGTCGTACTGCACCCCGGGCAGGGCCCGCATGTCGCGTCCCGCCCGCACGGCCCACCCCGCCACGGGCGCGTCGGCCTTGGGCTCACTCTTCTTCTGGGACTCCTCGTCCCCCGACACCAGCACGAACGCCGTGGCACCGCCCGCCAGCAACACGACGGCGCCCACACAACCGGCAACGACCCGGACCGTGCGCGACTTCTTCTTCTCGGGGGCCTTCTCCGGAGGCATCTCCGGTTGCGGCGCCGCTTCCGGAGCCGCCCCGTGCCCCGGAGGCTCCACCGGGCCGCCGGCGGCCATCCCCATCCCCGCCACCAGCACATCGCCCGGCGCGGGCGGCACCACCTGGACCTGCCCCGCACCGGCGGGAGCACCGTACGACCCGGGCGGGGCGGAAGGACCTGCCGTACCGAATCCGGGCACGGAGGGTTGGGCGGACCCGGGATGCGTTCCCGGCTCCGCGCGGGGGGGACGGGGGCCGTGCTGCGGCGGCCCCTCCTGTTCAACGCTCACTCAGCGACCACTCTGTTCCCGACTGCCGATGCCAGACATAGAGTGCCGGACGTTTCGGACCGGCGCAGCACAAGCGCCGATCATCCCGGCGGCGGCACCGGTCACCCAGCGCCGATGCCTCTCTATGACCTACGTCTCAACGCCCGCGAACGGACGGGCGGCGTCGGCGGAAGAGCCCGCGGGGGTGGCGCCGGAGGGCCGGCGCCACCGTCTCGTCACTCCTGGTCGAGAGCCGCCTGCATCTGCTGGATGTCGGAGTCGGAGGCTCCGGGGACCTTGAACTCGGCGCTGACGTAGTAGCGGGTCTCGCCGCTGCGCGACCAGCTGCGCCACGAGCTGCCCGACACGCGGCACTCCGCCCACTGCGGCGACGAGGACGACACCGTGATCGACGTGGTGCAGTTGCCGATCTCACGTCCCGTCGTGGTGCCCGCCCGCAGCGTGTACCGCACCTCGATCTTGGTCGACGAGGTGGTGCCGAGCGGCGGCCGCACCTGCCCGCGCACCCGGCAGCTGTTGCTGTTGGTCGAGCACAGCCCCTTCTCGGTGGTGATCAGGCTGGGCCGGCCGCGGCTGTCGAAGGAGTCCTTCAGCTCCCCGACGCCGTTGCGGATCTCGGTGACCGTCGCGGCCCCGGCACTGCCGGACTGGACGGTCACGTCCGCCGTGACCCGCGGGTAGGTCGACTCGTACCGCAGCAGCTCCGGGTCGTCGTCGTCGGTCAGGTAGAACGACGCCAGGGACGAGGCCACCCGCACCGCCTTGCGGCCGCCGACCGTGGTCTCGGTCTTGGTCAGCCGGTAGGACGCGCTCGACCGCATCTCCGCGGCCAGCGCCGCCGGCGTCAGCTTCCGCTTGAAGGACAGGTCGACGTCGGTGGAGTCGACCCTGCCCCACTGCTGGCCGTCCTTCAGGAAGTACGGCGTGCTCAGCACGCTCGTCTGCCGCTGCCAGTAGGAACGGTCCGCCTTGACGAACAGGTTGTCGTCCACCGACAGCAGCGTCACCTGGGACCCGCCGGTGGTGACGTCGCCGATGGCCCGGCCGCCCTTGGTGATCTTCAGTTCGCCGCTGAGACCGGAGGTGACCGTCCCGAACGACCCCTTGAACGTCATGGCCCGCGCGGACGACAGCCCGCTCGCCGCGGCTCTCAGCCGCTCGGCCGGGGTCGGCTCGCTGCCGCCGCGCACGACGAACACCACCACCACGGCGATGAGCAGCACGACGACGAGCGCACCCCCGACGATCAGCGCGATGATCGCGCCGCCGCCGCCGGAGGCCTTGGGCGGCGGCCCCATCGGCGGCTGGCCCATCGGCCCGCCGGGGCCCGGCGGAGGCGGATAGAAGGGCGGCGGCGTGCCGGGACCCCCATAGCCTCCCGGACCGGACGGCGGCGGAGTGCCACCGGGCGGGCCGCCCGGCCCGCCGGTTCCGGCCGGACCGGAAGGGGCACCGGGGCCGCCCGGCGCAGGCGGCCAGGAAGGACCGGCGGGGGGTTCCCAGCCGGGGGGAGGCGGAGGAGAGCTCATCCGGTCACGTCCTTACAGATCTTTTACCCCGTCTGGTCTCAGTGTGCAGTAAAGAGGGGTCGATGGTAGAGAGTGCCCCCGGCATCCGGAGGTTCGGCCCAGCCCGATCTCTTCAGAGATACTTGACGGGAGGTTCTCCAGGAGGTCACCGTGCGGGACTACTTCCACTCCTACATGGTCGTCGTGGTGTTGCTACTCGTCGGCGGCGGCATCGTGGCGGGCGCGCTGGCCGCCAACCGGATGCTGCGCCCGCACCGTCCCACCCCTGAGAAGCTCACCACCTACGAGTGCGGGGTCGACCCCGTCGGCGGGGACTGGGCCCAGTCTTACGTGCGCTACTACGTGTTCGCCTACCTGTACGTGGTGTTCGCGGTGGACGCGGTGTTCCTGTTCCCCTGGGCCACGGTTTTCTCCGCCCCCGGCTACGGCCTGACCACCCTGGGGGAGATGTTCGTCTTCCTGGGCTTTCTCGCCGCCGGACTGGCGTACGCGGGCAAGAAGGGCGTCCTGTCGTGGGTCTGACACCGCGCGCGGCCGGTAAGAATGCTGCTGTGACCCCCGACAACCCCGGACGGGGAGCGTGCCGATGAGCACCGTGGACCTGCCGACCCCCGGCGTGGGACCGCTGGCCAGGATGGCGCCCAAGCCGATCAAGTTCGTCCTGAACTGGGGCCGCCGCTACTCGCTGTGGGTGTTCAACTTCGGGCTGGCCTGCTGCGCCATCGAGTTCATCGCCACCTCGATGAGCCGCCACGACTTCATCCGCCTCGGCGTCATCCCGTTCGCGCCCGGCCCCCGCCAGGCCGACCTGATGGTGGTCTCGGGCACCGTCACCGACAAGATGGCGCCCGCCGTACGGCGGCTCTACGAGCAGATGCCCGAACCCAAGTACGTCATCTCGTTCGGCGCCTGCTCCAACTGCGGCGGCCCCTACTGGGACTCCTACTGCGTCACCAAGGGCGTCGACCAGATCATCCCGGTGGACGTCTACGTCCCCGGCTGCCCGCCCCGGCCGGAAGCCCTGCTGCACGGCATCATCCACCTCCAGGAGAAGATCGCAGGCGAGTCCCTCGGCGACCGCTACGGCAACGGCGGCGAGCCCGTCGCACCCCCACCCCCGCCCCGGCCACTATCGGCCACAGTGTTGCGCCGCCCCCTGCAACCACCCCCCACCACCCCCGAAGACGCCACGCAGCCCGTACAGCCGATCGACGAGGAAGCCCCCGCGACTCCAAGCGATGCGGCACAACCACCCGCCCAACGCGACGACGCCGTGCGATCCGGTGACGCAGGCCCGAGCGAGGCCACACAGCCGTTGGCGCCAGTAGACGAGCGCAGTGCTGCCGGACCGAGTGACGAGACGCGCCCCCTCCCGTCCGGCGACGCGAGCCCGACCAACGCCACACGGCCGCTGGAGCCGGCCGACGAACGTGGTGGCGCTGCTGCCGAGCCGAGCGTTGAGACGCCCCCGCTGCCCTCCGGTGACGCTGGCCCGAGCGAGGCCACGCAGCCGGTAGAGCCGGTGGACGAGCGCACGACGACTGCTTCCGGGTCGAGTGACGAGACGCGCCCGCTGCCACCTAGGGACGCAGGCACGAGTGACGCCGCGCAGCCGGTGGAGTCGGTTGGTGAACGTGGCGATGTTGCCGGGGCGAGCGTTGAGAAGCCCCCGCTGCCGTCCGGTGACGCTGGTCCGAGTGAGGTCACGCAGCCGGTGGAGCCGGTGGACGAGAGCATGGCGACTGCGGCCGGGTCGGGGGACGAGGCGCGGTCGCTGCCGTCCAGTGACGCAGGCTCCAGTGACGCCGCGCAGTCGGTGGAGTCGGTTGGCGAGCGTGACGATGCTGCCGGGGCGAGTGGTGAGACGCGGCCGCTGTCGTCTGGGGATGCCAGCGCGAGTGAGGTCACGCAGCCGGTTGAGCCTGTAGACGAGGGTGCGGCGGGTGCTGGTGGGGCGAGCGGTGAGGTGGCGAGCTCGTCTGCGGACGCACGGTCCGGCGAGGTCGGGCAGGTCGGAGAGCCTGTTGATGAGCGCGCGGAGGCCGCCACGAGTTCCAGCGATGCGGTGCGGTCGGCCGTTGGCGAGGATGTTGCGTCCGACGCCGTCACGCAGCCGGTGGAGCCGGTCGAGGAACGTGGTGGCGGTGCTGGGGCAAGTGAGGCCACGGCGCCGGTGGAGTCAGTCGACGAGCAGGCAACGGGCGACGCAGGCGGCACGCAGCCTGTCGAGCCGGTTCGTGGGGGAGAGGATGCCGCGCGGGCGGAGGCTCAGGGAGGCGGTGAGCCTTCGGAGGCGGGGCCGTCGGCGGGGGCCGCTGATGTGACGGAGCGGAGCCAGCGGCGCAGGCGGCGCGGGCGTGATGTCGAGCACGATCCGTCGATCATTCCCGGGCTGGTGGACGACGGCGATGACGAGGTCGGACGGAGCGGCCGGTGAGTGCCGATCTGGCCGCGGCCTGGACGGCGCGGTTCGGGGACGAGGTCAGCACCGAGGAGACGCACGGCGGGCTGGCGGTGGGGGTGCCGCCGGAGTTGTGGGTGGACGCCCTGCTGTTCGCCCGTGACGAACTGGCCTGCGGGTTCTTCGACTGGCTGACGGGTGTGGACGAGCTGACCGAGGGGTTCGCCGTCGTCGCGCACGTGTACTCGCTGGAGCGCGGGCACCACCTGCTGGTGCGCACGCGGGTGCCCCGGGACGAGCCGCGGCTGCCCACCGCCGTCGGCGTCTACCGGGGGGCGAACTGGCACGAGCGGGAGACCTGCGAGATGTTCGGCGTGATCTTCGACGGGCATCCGGATCTCAAGCCGCTGCTGCTGCCCGACGGCTTCGAGGGGCATCCGCTGCGCAAGGACTTCGTGCTGGCCGCGCGGGTCGCCAAGCCGTGGCCGGGCGCCAAGGAGCCGGGCGAGTCCGGGCACGGCGCGCCGAGCCGCCGCCGCATGCGCCCGCCCGGGGTGCCCGACGACTGGGGGCCGGCCGCGCAGCAGCCGGCCGAGCGGCCGCCGCGCCGGACGCGCAGACCGGACGAAGGGCGGGGATCCGGTGCCTGACCTGCTGGAGATCGTGCTCAAGCTGGTGCTGGTCGCGGCCGCGTTCGCCGTGCTGCCGCTGCTGGTGGGGCAGGCCGAGCACAAGGTGATGGCGCACATGCAGGGGCGGCTCGGGCCCATGTACGCCGGGGCGTTCCACGGGTGGGCGCAGCTGGTGGCGGACGGGGTGAAGTTCGCGCAGAAGGAGAGCGTGGTCCCGCGCGCCGCCGACCGCACGGTGTTCAAGCTGGCCCCGGCGGTGGCGATCATCCCGTATCTGCTGGTCCTGCTGGTGATCCCGGTGGGGCCGGGCGGGCAGGTCGTGCTCGATCTCGGTCTCGGGGTGTTCTTCGCGCTGGCGGTGATGGGCGTCGGCGTGATCGGGGCGATCATGGCGGGCTGGGCCAGCGCCAACAAGTACTCGCTGCTGGGCGGGATGCGGGTGGCCGCGCAGCTTATGTCGTACGAGCTGCCGATGGTGTTCGCCGCCTCGTCGGTGGCGATGGCCGCCGGGACGTTGTCGCTGGGCGGCATCGTCGAGGAGTGGCGCTGGTGGTGGCTGCCCTGGCAGGCGGTGGGCGCGGTGGTGTTCTTCGTCGCCGGGCTGGCCGAGCTGCGCCGTCCGCCGTTCGACATGCCGGTGGCCGACTCGGAGATCATCTTCGGTCCGTACACCGAGTACGGCGGGCTGCGGTTCGCGCTGTTCATCCTGGCCGAGTACGCCGGGATCGTGGTGCTGTGCGCGCTGACCACGGTGCTGTTCCTGGGCGGGTGGAAGGGCCCGTTCCTGAACACCGAGCTGGGCTGGCTGTGGACGCTGCTCAAGGTCGCCGTGCTGGCGTTCGTGGTGATCTGGCTGCGCGTCAGCTATCCGCGGATGCGCGAGGACCAGCTGCAGAAGCTGGCCTGGGCGTACCTGGTGCCGCTGTCGCTGGGGCAGCTGGCGCTCACCGGCGTCCTCAAGGTCGCCCTCGCCTGAACGACGGGGTCAGGGCAGGAAGACGGCGTACTCGGCGAGCTGCGGGAGCAGGCCGGGCGGCAGGTCGACGTCCACCGACATCTCCTCGGCGGAGATGAAGCCGCCCTGCTCGTCGCGGCGCCGCACGATCTTGTCGACGAGTTCGGGCGTCATGCCCGGCAGCGTGGCCAGCGCCTGCGGGGAGGCGTGGTTGACGTCGACCAGGCCGCCGTCGTCGTAGGTGCGCGGCAGGTCGGGACGGCCGATGCGCAGCTCGTGGGCCAGGGCGGGGTCCTCGGCGGCCAGCGCGCGGGCCTCCTCGCGCAGCGTCCGGCGGTACTTGGCGACGCGCAGCGCGTGCTGGTTGACGTGGCTGCGCGGGCCGGAGCGGGGGAACAGCGAGGGACGGACGGCGAAGGCGTGCACCGTGCCGGAGATCCACAGCATCAGCATCATGATCCCGGCGATGAACCCGAGGAGCGGGTCGCCGACCTGCATCATCGCCAGCACCCCGGCGGTGGCGGCCCCGTAGCCGATGGAGGCCGCCCCCATGTTCCACGAACCGCGCCGGACCGCCGCGTACAGGAACGAGAACGGCGTGCCGAGCCCGAACGTCAGGAACGGCACGAACGCCCACAGGATGCCGCGGGGCTCGCCGGTCTCGACGGGCACCGGGACGGGCACGTGCCCGGCCGGAGGCGGGGGCGGCGGGACGGGAGGCGTGGGGAAGGGCGGACGCCAGCCGGGGGGAGGCATGGGCGGACGGCCGGGATGATGCGGCCGCGGGCGCGGTCGGTGCGCCGAAGGACGGGGCCCGCCCGTGCCGCTCGGATCGTCCACGCCGTGGGTCACGTGGCCTCCTCGCCTGACGGCTCGTCGTCTTGTGAGCTTAGCCGCCGAGCATCGGCTGCGCTCGGCTCACGTGTGTTGGACGAACGCCGACCCCGTTGCGTTCCCCCACGGCGCTTAGTACGGAATCATGGGGGCCGTGGGACGGCTACCAGGAGGCGGGCTGGCCAAGGGGCTGGCGGTGACGTTGCGGACGATGACGCGGCGGTCCATAACGCGCCAGTACCCGGAGGTCCAGCCGGATCTGCCGCCGCGCAGCCGCGGCGTGATCGCGCTGTTCGAGGAGAACTGCACGGTCTGCATGCTGTGCGCTCGTGAGTGTCCCGACTGGTGCATCTACATCGACTCGCACAAGGAGACGCTGCCCGCCGAGGGCGGCGGACGGCCCCGCACCCGCAACGTCCTGGACCGCTTCGCGATCGACTTCGCGCTGTGCATGTACTGCGGGATCTGCATCGAGGTCTGCCCGTTCGACGCGCTGTTCTGGTCGCCGGAGTTCGAGTACGCCGAGTACGACATCGGCGAGCTGACCCACGAGAAGGAGCGGCTGCGCGAGTGGATGTGGACGGTGCCGCCGCCGCAGGCGCACGACGCGGGGGGCGAGCCGCCCAAGGAGATCGCCGCGTCCGAACGCGCCGCCGCCCGCGGTCCGGGGCGCGGCCCGGCGGGAGGCGCCGCCCGCGGGCCGCGGGCAGGCCGTGACGCGCGGCCGCCGGGACGGGACGAGCCCGGCGGGGGAGGCACATGACCGGGCACGAGATCGTCTTCACGTTGCTGGGCGTGGTCGCCGTCGGTTCGGCCGTGCTCGTGGTCACCACGCGGCAGCTGGTGCACGCGGCCCTGTGGCTGGTGGTGTCGCTGGGGGCGCTCGCCGGCGGCTACCTGGTGCTGACCGCCGAGTTCGTCGCGTGGGTGCAGGTGCTGATCTACGTGGGCGCGGTCGTCGTCCTGCTGCTGTTCGGCATCATGCTGACCCGCGCGCCGATCGGCCGGGCGGCCGACCTGGACTCCGGCAACCGCTGGGTGGCGCTCGGGGTCGCTCTGGCGACGGCGGGCGTGCTGGTGTCGGTGGTGGTCATCGGCTTCCGGGACGCGTACATGCCGATGCGGGCGGGCGGCGGTTCGGCCGACGCGCTCGGCGCCGCCGTGTTCCGCACGTGGGTGCTGCCGTTCGAGGTGCTGTCGGTGCTGCTGCTGGCCGCGCTGGTCGGGGCGATCGTGCTTTCCCGCTCGGACGTCGGCGGACCCGAGGAGAAGGAACCCACGAAGAAGCGGGGCGAGCGCTGATGCACGTCGCCTATCCCACGGTCGTCGCCGCGCTGCTGTTCTCGGTCGGTGTGTACGGGGTGCTGGCCCGGCGCAACGCGATCCTGGTGCTCATGTCGGTCGAGCTGATGCTCAACGCCGTCAACCTCAACCTGGTCGCGTTCGACGTGTGGTGGCGCGACCGGCTGCACGGCGGGCAGGTGCTGACCCTGTTCACCATCGTGATCGCCGCCGCCGAGGTGGGGCTGGGGCTGGCGATCGTCCTGCTGGTGTACCGCAACCGCCGGATGATCGACGTCGACCGGCTGCGCACGCTCTCCGAGGACGGGGCGGCCAGGGCCGAGGTCGGCGACGGCGACGAGGGCGGCGAGCGCGCGGCGGCGGCCGCGCGGGGCGCCGGCGAGGGAGGCGCGACATGATCGCGTTGACCTCCGTCGTCATCCTGCTGCCGTTCGTCGCGGCCTTCGCCGGGATGCTGCTGGGCCCGCGCCTGTCCGAACTGCTCCGCGCACGCGGCCCGCGCCAACCCCGGGAGGCGGCCGAGGCCCCTACCGAGCCTTTCTCCGAAGCACCCGCCCAAGCACCTGCCGAAGCCCAGGCCGAAGCGCCCACCGAAGCACCCGCCGAGGCTGCCTCCGAAGTCTCGGCCGAAGCGCCCGGCGAGGCACCTGCCGAAGCGCCCGGCGAAGCCGCGGCCGGGGCGTCCGCCGAAGTGCCGGGGGGCGGGCCGCGGGCCAGTGAGCGGGCCTGGTGGCGGGCGGCCCTGACGGCGGAGCGTTCGCCGCTGCGCAACGGGCCCGCGCTGATCGCCTGCCTGCCGGTCGCCGTCGCCACCGTGCTCGCGGCGATCGTGGCGTTCGCCGTCTGGCGCACGCCCGGCACGCGCACCGGCACCCTCACCCTCATCGAGACCGGCACCGTCCCGATCGAGATCGGCCTGCGGGTGGACGGGCTGTCGGCCGTCGTCGGGCTGATGGTGTGCTCCGTCGCGCTGGCGGTGCAGGTCTACTCGGTCGCGTACATGGCCAAGGACCCCCGGTACTCCTCCTACGCCGCGTTCATCTCCCTGTTCACCTCCGCCATGCTGCTGGTGGTGTACGCGGGCGACCTCCTGCTGCTCTACGTCGGCTGGGAGGTCATGGGGGTCTGCTCCTACTTCCTGATCGGCCACCACTGGGAGAACCGCGCCAACTCGCGCGCCGCCGTCAAGGCGTTCCTGGTCACCCGGCTCGGCGACGTCGGGTTCCTGTTCGGCGTTTTCGTGCTGGGTGTGGGCGCCCGCTCGTTCGACATCGGCGAGGTGCTGGCGCGGGCCGGGACGCTGCCGCACGCGACGGTCACGGCGGCCGCGCTGCTGCTGCTGGCCGGGGTGGCCGGCAAGAGCGCGCAGTTCCCGCTGCACACCTGGCTGCCGGACGCGATGGCGGGCCCCACGCCGATCAGCGCGCTGATCCACGCGGCCACCATGGTCGCGGCGGGCGTGTACGTCGTGGCCCGCGTGTACGGGGTGTTCCTCGAGGCCCCGGCCGCGCTGACGCTGCTCGGCGTGGTCGCGGTGATCTCGATGCTGGGGTCGGCGCTGGCGGCGCTGGCGCAGGACGACATCAAACGCGTCCTGGCGTACTCGACGATCAGCCAGCTGGCGGTGATGGCGGCCGGACTGGCGGTCGGCGCGTGGAACGGCGCGATCTTCCACCTGCTCACCCACGGGGCGTTCAAGGCGCTGCTGTTCCTGGCGGCGGGCTGCGTGATCCTGACGGCCGGGTCCAACATGCTGCGCCACTACGGCGGGCTGCGCACCGGGATGCCGATCACGTTCTGGTCGATGACGATCGGGCTGGCGGCGCTCGCCGGCGTCCCGCCCGTCAGCGGCTGGTTCAGCAAGGACTCCGTCATCGAGGCCGCCCAGCACAGCGCCACCCACGGCGGCGAAGTCGCCACGACGTCCTCCGGCGGCGTGCACATCCCGGCGGGCGTCGCCTGGATGGTGTACGCGGGGCTGCTCCTGACGGTCGCGGTGACGGCGGCGTACGCCACGCGCCTGTGGCTCATGACGTTCTTCGGCGAGCCGCGCGGACGGTACGAGGTGCACGAGGCGCCCAGGCTGATGGCGTGGACGGTGGCGGCGCTGGCCGTGCCGTCGGCCGTCCTCGGGTTCTTCGGGCTGGGCGCGTCCGAGCTACGGCCGCACCTGGGGCCGGCCCTGCTGGCGCTGCTGTGCGTGGTGGCGGGCGCGGGCGCGGCGTTCCTCGTCTGGAACCGCGACCCCGCCGCCGACCCCGCGCGGGCGCTCGGCCCCGTGCGCGGGGTGTTCGCCCGCGCGTTCTACGTCGACGAGCTGTACGCGGCGGTGGTCGTCCGTCCCGTGCGGGCCGTGGCGCGTCAGGTCGTCACGGTGGACGGACGCGGCATCGACGCGGCGGTCGTCGGCGTCGCCCGCGGCGCGCGCCGTCTCGCCGAACCGCTGCGGCTGCCGCAGAACGGCAACCCGCAGGCCTATCTCACCGGCCTGATCGCCGGGATCGTCCTCATCGCGGCCGGGGCGGTGATCTTCCTGTGATCTTCGTGCTGTTGCTCGCGATCCCGCTGGCGGGGGCGCTGGCGCTGCTGCTTCCGGCCGGGCGTTTCCTGCCGGGCGACGGCGCCGTCCGCCGCTACGGGGTCGGCGTCTCGGGCGCGACGCTGCTGGTGGCGCTGTCGGCGGCGGCCGCGTTCGACTACGGCGACCCCTCGCGCGTCCAGCTGGAGGTCGCCCGCGACTGGGCGCCGGCGATCGGGCTGCGCTTCCACCTCGGCGTCGACGGCATCTCGCTGCCGCTGGTGCTGCTGACCGCGCTGCTGTCGTTCCTGTGCTTCGTGCACGCGATGCGGCACCCGCCACACGGGGCGTCCTCCGACCGCCTGCTCGTCGGGCTGCTGCTGGTGCTGGAGGTCGGGCTGCTCGGCACGTTCGTCGCGCTCGACCTGGTGCTGTTCTTCGTGTTCTTCGAGGTCGTGCTGGTCCCGATGTACGCGGTGATCGCGCTGTGGGGCGGTCCGGGCCGCCGCGCCGCCGCGTACAAGTTCATCCTCTACACGCTGCTCGGCTCCGGCCTGCTGCTGGCGGGCATGCTGCTGGTCGCGGTGAACGCCGGGACGCTCGACATGACCGAGCTGGCCCGCCGGCACGGCGACGGCGTCACGCACGGCGTGCAGATCACCGCGTTCCTGCTGATGGCGCTGGGTTTCGGCGTCAAGGCGCCGATGTGGCCGCTGCACACCTGGCTGCCCGACGCGCACACCGAGGCGCCCACGGTCGGGTCGGTGCTGCTCGCCGGGGTGCTGCTGAAGATGGGCACGTACGGCCTGGTCCGGGTCGCGCTGCCGCTGGCCCCGGACGGCGCCGCGTTCTGGGCGCCCTGGCTCGGGCTGCTCGCCGTCATCGGGATCGTCTACGGCGCCCTGGCCTGCCTGGCGCAACGCGAGCTGAAACGGATGATCGCGTTCTCTTCCGTCGGGCACATGGGCTTCGTGCTGCTGGGCATCGCCACCCTCACCCCGGTCGGGGTGAACGCGGCGCTGTTCGGCAACATCGCCCACGGACTGATCACCGGGCTGCTGTTCTTCCTGGCCGGGGCCGTCAAGGTCCGGTACGGCACCGGCGACCTGGACCGGCTCGGCGGCGGCATGCTCACCGAGGCCCCGCGCCTGGCGTCCGTCCTGACGTTCGCCTCGATCGCCAGCCTGGGCCTGCCCGGCCTCGCCGGATTCTGGGGCGAGATGCTGGCCCTGCTCGGCGCGTACCGGCCGCACGCCGACCTGCCGCGCGAGACGTTCGTCACGTTCATGGTCGTCGGCGGGCTCGGCGCGGTCCTCACCGCCGCCTACTTCCTGCGCATGCTCGCCAAGATCACGCACGGCGCGGTGCCGGGGGACCGCCGCGCCGCCGCCCTGGCCGCGGACACGGAACCCGGTGCACCCGAGCCGGGCGGGACGGCGACGCGGACCCGCGTCGCGCCGATCACCCGCTACGAGTACGCCGCCTGGACCCCGCTGATCGTCCTCACCCTGCTGGTCGGCCTGTGGCCCAAGACGCTGCTGGACGTGACCACCGCCCCGGTCCGCGCGCTGTTCGGAGGCGGCTGATGGCGGGCGGACGGACCACGGCGGAAGGGACGGCCCGATGATCATCCAGAGCATCGACTACGCGGCCGTCGCGCCCGCGCTGATCGTCGCGGTGGCGGCCGTCGCGCTGCTGCTCGGCGACGCGTTCGACGTGCCGCGCCGCGTGCTCGGCTGGGCGTCGTGCGGCGCGCTGGCCGCGGCGCTGGTCGCGGTGGTCGCGCTGGCGGCCGGCGGCGGCCGCCGCGCCACGTTCTGCGTGCCGGGCGGCCTGCGCGGCGACGGCCCGCCGTCCTGCTCCTACGTCGCCGACCACTTCACGCTGCTGTTCCAGGGCGTGGTGCTGGCCGCCGGGGTGGTCGTCGTCCTGCTGTCCCTGGACGAGATCACCCGGGCGAAGATGCCCGCCGGGGAGTACCACTTCCTGCTGCTGGCCGCGACCGTCGGCGCGCTCACCCTCGTCGCCGCCCGCGACCTGGTGCTGCTCGTCGTCGCGCTGGAGACGCTGTCGCTGCCCGTGTTCGCGCTCGTCGGCCTGCGCCGCTACGACGGCGCCGCCACCGAGGCCGCGCTCAAGCTGTTCCTGGTCTCGGTGATCTCCGCGGCCGTCATGCTGTTCGGCGTCAGCCTGCTGTACGGCGCCACCGGCGCCATGCACCTGGACCGGCTCGCGCCCGCCCTGGCCCGCCTGCCCGCCGACCTGGAACCGGTCGCGGCCGCCGGGGTCGTGCTGGTGCTGGCCGGGTTCGCGTTCAAGGTCGCGGCCGTGCCGTTCCACTTCTGGGCGCCGGACGTCTACCAGGGCGCCCCGCTGCCGGTCGCCGCGTTCCTGTCGGTGGTGTCCAAGGCCGCCGGCTTCGCCGGCCTCGCGATCGTCCTGGCGCTCGGGCTGCCCGCGTACGGGCACGTCTGGGGCCCGCTGGTCGCCCTGCTCGCCGCCGTCACCATGACGCTCGGCAACCTGATGGCGCTGCGGCAGCGCACCGCCATCCGCCTGCTGGCCTGGTCGTCGGTCGCCCAGTCCGGCTACATGCTGGCGCCGCTGGCCGTCGGCGACCACCGGCTGCCCGAGGCGGTCGCCGCCACCACCGCCTACGTCGCGCTGTACGCGGTGATGAACATGGGCGCGTTCGCCGTGGTCGTCGCCGTCCAGCGCCGCGGCCCGCACTCGCGCTGGGACACCCTGGACGACTTCCGCGGCCTGGCCCGCAGCAGCCCGGCCGTCGCCGCCGCGCTGGCGTTCTTCCTCATCTGCCTGGCCGGGCTGCCGCCGGGCGTCATGGGGCTGTTCGCCAAGGTCGTGGTGTTCCGCGCGGCCCTTGCCGGAGGCGTGACGTGGCTGGCGGTCGTCATGGCCGTCAACACCGTCATCGGGCTGTACTACTACCTGGTGTGGGCCGTGCGGCTGTTCACCGCCCCGCCCGCCGGGGCCCGGCCGCCCGTGCCGGACACCGGGGTCCCCGTCCGCGCCGCCATCGCCGCCGCGGCCGCCGGTGCCGTGGTGCTGTCGGCGGCGCCGCAACTGGTGCTGCAGACGGTTTCGAGCGTCACCTGACCGACGGCCGTCCAGGGACTTCGCGGCGGGCCTGGGCGGCCCGCCGGGAGGCCCCCTGGGCGCGGCCCGTACACGGGAACGTTTCGCCAGGTCACACCGTTGTCACAGACAGCGGTAAAGCAACGGGAGGCGGCGAAAGTGCACTTCAACGGCGTCAAGACGGCCGCTCTGATCGCGGCCCTGTCGGCGTTGATGCTTCTCGTCGGCTGGGGACTGGGACGCGGCGCCGGGCTGGCCATCGCCCTGCTGATCGCGCTGGTCACCAACGGCGTGGCGTACTTCTTCAGCGACCGGATCGCGCTGCGTTCCATGCGCGCCCATCCCGTCGGCGAGGTCGAGGCGCCCGTCCTGTACCGGGTGGTCCGGGAACTGGCCACCTCCGCGCGTCAGCCCATGCCCCGGCTGTACGTCTCGGAGACCATGCAGCCCAACGCGTTCGCCACCGGCCGCAACCCGCGCAACGCGGCGGTCTGCTGCACGCGCGGCCTGCTGCGCATGCTGGACGAGCGGGAACTGCGCGCCGTGCTCGGCCACGAGCTGTCGCACGTCTACAACCGCGACATCCTCATCTCCTCCGTCGCCGCGGCCATCGCCACCGTCATCACCTACCTGTCGTACCTGGCGATGTTCCTGCCGATCGGCCGGTCGGAGGACGACGACGGCCCCGGCCTCCTGGGCGCCCTGATGCTGCTGATCCTCGGCCCGGTCGCCGCCGCCGTCGTGCAGATGGCCATCAGCCGAACCCGCGAGTACCAGGCCGACGCGTCCGGCGCCCAGCTCACCGGCGATCCCTTGGCGCTGGCCAGCGCGTTGCGGAAGATCGAGGCGGGCACCCGCGCCATGCCGCTGCCGCAGGACCCCGAGCTGGCCACCACCAGCTCCCTCATGATCGCCAACCCGTTCCGCGGCGCGGGCATCGGGCGCCTGTTCTCCACCCACCCGCCCACCGCCGAGCGCATCGCCCGCCTGGAGCGCATGGCCGGCCTCCGCTGAGACGTTCCCGCCTCCCCCGGTGGCGCGTGCGCCGCGTCTAGGGGAGGGTGAGGACGACCGGGCCGTCCGCCGTGACGGCGACGGTGTGCTCGAAGTGCGCGGCGCGGCTGCCGTCCGCGGTGACGACCGACCAGCCGTCCGGCAGCACCTCGGCCGCGTCGCCGCCCTCGTGGAACATCGGCTCGATCGCGATCGTCAAGCCCTCCCGGAGCCGCAGCCCGCGTCCCGGCAGTCCGACGTTGGGCACGTCGGGATCCTCGTGCATCCGCGTGCCGATGCCGTGGCCGCCGCAGCCGCGCAGCACCCCGTACCCAGCCTCCCGGGCCGTGCGCATGATGGCGTACGAGACGTCGCCCATGCGCGCGCCCGGCCGGGCCTGCTCGATCGCGCGCTCCAGCGCCGTGCGGGTGACGTCCATCAACCGCTGGGCCCGCTCGTCGGCCGTCCCCACCGCGAACGTGATCGCGGCGTCCCCGTGGTAGCCGTCGACCTCGGCGCCGCAGTCCACCGAGACGACGTCGCCCTCCTGGAGCACCCGCCCGCCCGGGATGCCGTGCACGACGCCCTCGTTCACCGACACGCAGATCGTCGCCGGGTAGGGCGTCGGCGACCAGCTCGGGTGGTAGTGCAGGAACGACGGCCGCGCCCCCGCCTCCTTGATGCACCGCGCGGCGACCGCGTCCAGCTCCGCCGGCGGAATGCCGGGCTCGGCCGCCTCCCGCACCGCGCGCAGCGCGCGGGCCACCACCCGGCCCGCCTCGCGCATGATCTCCCACTCCCGGGGACTGCGATACGTCACCATGGGCGGAGATAGTAATACCAGTATTAGAATCTTCACCATGGTGCGCACGCCACTGACCTCGGAGCAGCGTGACCGCGGCCGGGCCCTCGGCAAGATCCTGCGGGCCGCCCGGGGCCCGCGCAGCGCCGCCACCGTCGCCGCCGAGGCCGGAATCTCCCTGGACACCCTCCGCAAGATCGAACGCGGCGCCATCGCGGCGCCCGCGTTCTTCACCGTCGCGGCCCTGGCCCGCGTCCTCGACCTGGACCTGGCCGCCCTGGCCCGCGACCTGGAGCCGTTCGACGAATCCCGCCTCGCGGGCTGAACCCCGGCCGCGTTCCGGCCATCTACCTCTACGGGCGCCGGCACCTTCAGCGGGGGAAGGTGCCGGCGGCCCCCTCAGCGGTAGTTGACGAACTGCAGCGCGACGTCGAGGTCCTTGCTCTTGAGCAGGGAGATGACGGCCTGCAGGTCGTCCTTCTTCTTCGAGCTGACCCGCAGTTCCTCACCCTGGACCTGGGCCTTGACGCCCTTGGGCCCCTCCTCCCGGATGATCTTGCCGATCTTCTTGGCGTCCTCCTGGGAGATGCCCTCCTTCAGCCCCACGCCGAGCTTGTACAGCTTCCCGGACGCCTTGGGCTCCCCGGCGTCGATCGCCTTCAGCGACACGCCCCGCTTGACCAGCTTGTCCTTCAGCACTTCCAGCACCGCCTTGGCCCGCTCCTCGGAGTTGGCCTGGATCTCGATGCTCTCCCCGGCCCACCGGATGCCCGCGTCCACGTTCCGGAAGTCGAACCGGTTGGCGACCTCCTTGGCCGCCTGGTTGAGCGCGTTGTCGACCTCCTGCCGGTCGAGCTTCGACACGATGTCGAAAGAAGAATCTGCCACGACACTCAGCCCCTCTGACGTGCGGAAACAATCTGCTTAGGCCCCCGTGGACGCCCGGACCGAAGCGATCGCCCCTCCGGTGCGCCCCCACCTCGCGGATCAGCGTAGCGACCGCGCCCCACCGTCGCCGCGCACGACGACGCGTCCGGCACTCCACCGCCCCCTCGAGCTCCTCCGCCGCCGGTGACCGGTTCGTCTTCCCGGCAAGGGCACAGACGCGTCCCGCCAGCGATCCGCGATCGGAGGCCGGTCCGATCACGACTCGCCGCCCCCGCGCCCCCCGTCGCCCCAACACCCCCTGAGGTTGACAAACCCCTCCGCATCCGGCCATCGCCCTTCATTGCCGACACGTCGCTGATAGACCAGATGTCCCAGCAAGCACAGGGGAGGACAACGGGGTGAAGAGGATCCTGACAACGGGGGCCGCGGCACTCGCCGCGGCGGTCGCGACCGGACTGCTCGCGGCGCCGGCCGAGGCCGCCAGCGCGGTGCAGATCTACCGCGTCTACTACGACTCGCCCGGCAAGGACACCGGGTCGAACAACTCGCTGAACGCCGAGTGGGTGCAGCTGTACAACACCAGCAAGACGGCCCGCCAGCTCAAGGGCTACAAGCTGCGGGACAAGACGGGCTACACCTACACCTTCGGCAGCTTCAAGCTCGGCGGCCGCAAGTCCGTGTACGTCCACACCGGCAAGGGCACCAACACCTCCGCCCACCGGTACTGGGGCCGCGGCTGGTACGTGTGGAACAACACCGGCGACACCGCGTACCTGCGCTACCCGAACGGAACCCTCGCCGACAAGTGCTCCTGGGGCAGCAAGGGCGACTACAAGAAGTGCTAGACCCGCCCCCACCAGAGCGCCCGCCGGCCCCCACACCCCGGCGGGCGCTTCCCCATCTCCACCCACCCTCCCCACCACCCCCCACAACACAAAGACCCCTCAAACCCAACCACCACGTGGCGCGTCCCCCCCGCCCCCCACTAACAAGGTGTGCCGACGCCACCGCCCCGCACCAGCAGCGCCACAGCGAGCAGGCGCCACCCTGGTCCCGTCACAACGTCTCGTACCGAGCTTGGAGGGGCAAGATCAGCCGCCCGCTTGGCACGCCACAGCCCGCCCTCCGCTCCGATGTCACGACCAGTCCCGGGTTCCGCTATCCTTTCCAGAGTCGCCGCAAGGACGACACCAGGGCGGGTTGCCCGAGTGGCCAATGGGAGCGGACTGTAAATCCGTCGGCTTAGCCTACCCAGGTTCGAATCCTGGACCCGCCACCCTCACCCGAAGGGCCTTCCTACCAGGCGGAACACGCCGGAGGAAGGCCCTTCGCTTTCTTACCGTGAGTCCCCGTGAATTCCTCTGTCTCACCGCCCTCACGGGCACGTGTGGGGCACGGCGGGGGCACGCCAAAGAGGCCGTGAGAAGCTCGCTTGCTCCTCCCCTTCGCGCACTGCTGTGGGTGTTTGGTCGCGACGACCTGAGGGCCGCGGCTTCCCCGTGTGCTGACAGGGTCGGGGCCTGCCATGGCCGAAGGCCACCCCTTAGGGGCGACCGGAGGGAGTGGCCGGCGCCGTGGGCGGATTCCAGTCCAAGCGTCATCCCAGGTAGAAGTCGCTGCCCGGCACTGGTTCGCCCTCGGATGTTGTGTCGTGCGTTCCCTTGGCGCGCCTCGTCACCACGGTCCGGAGTGCTCGTCCGCGCGAACGGCGAGACGGTGTGACGGACAGATTCGCGCGGACGAGCACTCCGGCTCGCGGGGGCTGGGGGCCGAGGCCCCCGCTTCGGGCACGTTCAACCCTCTAACGCTCCGGGTCGTCGCGTGCGAGACGCCTTCTTGACGTCCAAGACCTCGGTGACGCGGAACGCCTGTGGGATTGGCACCCCGTTGGGCACGCCGTCCTACTCGGCCGTCGCTGACGTGGTGCACCCCGATCCCTTCGAGTGACGGCATCGACCGCTGATCGTTGCCGAATTCTGCTTTTAGGAGTCAAGAGGCGGCCCCCGGTGGGGGCCGCCTGTGCCTGACCTCGTAGGTCAGCGGGTGGGCCCGAGAGGCTGCGGCCCCTCGGGCTGGTCGGTGGCCGGCGGGGGCGTCTGTGTCTTGGTCCCGTCGTCCGTGTAGGTCCTGTCCACGTCCGGGTCGTTCCAGTCGCCGTCCGGGACGGTCGGGTTGCCGTTCATAGCAATCACCTCGGATGAGATTGTTTGTCAGCGTCTGGCGTGCATAACGCACACACACCAAGTAAGACCGTTCGCCATGGGGGGCGAAGCGCATCACATGAGGACCTTCGTCCCCGTTGAGGGGCGGCGGCGCTCGCGCCGTTGGCGCGGCCCGCCGCCCGCGCCACCGGGGCGTGCGGCGTGGGCGCCGGTTCCCGGTCGCGCGCGCCCGGCCGCGCATCGGTGCCGTCATTCTGCGAGGTCGAGGCACCTTCGTCCGCCGTCAGACGCGCGACGATTAGGACGCGCGATCGGGCCCACAGGCGTATCCGGGCGGCGGGGTGCCTTCGTGTGAGGCGACGGTGTACTCGGGCGGAGATCAAGTTGCATGCCGTCACCAGGCCAAGTGGTCTGGGTGGCGTTCCACATAACGTGGATCCATGTCCGAGCTGCCGTCACGGGTCGTACTGCGCCCCCTTGCCCTCGCCGACCAGGACGAGTTCTGCTCGCTTGTGCGGGCCAGCGCCGAGCTGCACCGACCCTGGGTACAGTTGCCCGCAACCGCGCAGGAGTTCCAGGCCTGGATGCGCCGGTTCGACGACGGCGCCAACCGGGGGTTTCTGGTCCGTGTCCGGAAGACCGGCGACGCCGCCGGCATGATCAACATCAACTCGATCATCCGTGGTCGCTACCAGGGCGCCTCCCTCGGCTATGCCGCCTTCGCCCCGGCCGCCGGACGGGGATACATGACCGAAGGACTCACCCTTGCCCTGCGGCACGCCTTCCACGACCTCAGACTCCACCGGCTGGAGGCCAACATCCAGCCGGCGAACAAGGCATCGCTGGCATTGGTGCAGCGTCTGGGCTTCCGCTACGAAGGGTTTTCGCCCGCCTACCTCTACATCGACGGCGCCTGGCGCGACCATGAACGCTGGGCCATCACCGCACCGAACCCTTGGACGCCCGATCCGTCTCTTCCTGAGGTATGAGCAACGGCCATATATGAGACCCCTAAGGGCTGTCCCGTAACTGCTGGTGATCTTGGTCGTTGATCGTGGTGTGGAGCGGGTGATCAGCGCGGACCGGCCCGGGTGGGTGCCGGTGTTCACCGGCCTGTCGGTGTGTCAGTTCCGCAAGCTGGTGCGGATCGTCGCAGGCCGCGGTGGTG
>NZ_JBEYTB010000022.1:0-135569 GCF_040642915.1 Actinomadura sp. NPDC047616 | reverse complement strand
CCCCGCCGCCGCCCCCCCCCCGCCGCGCGGCGCCCCCCCCCCGCGCCCCCGCGCCCCCGCGCCGCGCCCCTGACGGGGGTTCCAGGGAGTCGCCCCCCTGGGTAAACACTGCGGGCCATCGGCGAAGCCGAGCAAAGCTCGACGAGCATACTTCGCCCGCCTCGTGCCCCCGGTCGGATTCGAACCGACACATAAGCTCTTTTAGGGAGCCTGCCTCTGCCATTGGGCTACAGGGGCGGCGTAATCATACCCGGGTTCTTTGAACGCTCCGCTAGGGATATTCGAGGGGCGCGACATTTGGTATCAAGCGGGGGCGGAACGGGCGGAAACGGGTCGGGAGCCTCCGGGTGTCGGCGGGAACGGGCTGGTCAGCGGGGTGATCGTGGGGCTGAGTGTGGGGACGGTGGTTTTGCGGCCGGGGGCGGCGAAGCCGGGAAAAGGTACGGCTCAGCCGCTCATAACGGCTCGTCCCTCCACCAGGGTGGCGCCGGCGCGGCCGTCGCGGTCGCGGCGGATGGCGCATATTTCGTGGACGCCGACGCGGCCGCTCTCGCAGGCCAGCGCGGAGGCGGCGAGGTAGAGCAGCCACACCCGGACGCGGCCGGGTCCGGCCAGTTCGGCGCACTCGTCCCAGCGGCGTTGCAGGTTCGCCGCCCAGGCCCGCAGCGTGCGGGCGTGGTGCTCGCGCAGCGCGCCGACGCCGCGCACCTCCAGGCCCGCCTCCTCCAGCGTGCCGACCAGCTCGGCGAGCGGCCGCAGTTCGCCGTCCTCGGGGAACATGTAGCTGGTGGTGAAGGTGCGGCGGATGCGGTGACGGCCGGGGCGGCGCACCGCCTGCTGGAGCAGCAGGCGCCCGCCCGGGGCCAGCAGCTCGTACAGCCGGGGGAAGGCGCGGTCGAGCGTCTCCAGGCCCGCCAGGCCGACGATGGCGTCGTACGGGCCGTCGCCCGCGCCGGTGAGGTCGGCGTCGCGCAGGCCCACCTCGACGCGGTCGGCGACGCCCGCCTCCTCGGCTCGTTCGCGGACGTGGTCGACCTGGGCGCGGGAGCGCGCCAGCGCCACCACGCGGGCGCCGTGGTCGCAGGCGGCGGGGACGGTCAGCGCGCCCCAGCCGCAGTTGAGGTCGAGCACGCGCGCGCCGGGGAACAGGCCGAGCCGCTCGCTGACCTGGCCGAGGGCGGCCCGCTGGGCCTCCTCGAGGTCGACGGCCTCGTCCCACAGGCCGGTGCCGTGCGCCATGCTCGGGCCGAGCAGGCGGGCGAAGAACGCCGCGGACTCGCGCAGCGGTCCGTCCACGTCGCCGCGGCCGCCGGTGGGGAACTCCTCCGGCGGCGGCTTGGGCTCGGGGCCGACCGCGCCGAGGGTGACGGCGGTGCGCACGATCTCGCGCTTGTCGTCGCTGCTGAGCCGGATGGGCTCGTCACCGCTGCGCATGACGCGCTGCACGGCGCCGAGCGCGGCGAAGACGTCGCCCTCGATGTCCAGTTCGCCGGCGACGTAGGCGCGTACCAGGCCCATCTCGCCGGGTTTCCACAGCAGGCGGCGCAGCGCCCGGCGGTGCCGGATGACGAAGGTGGGCGCTCCGGCCGGCCCGATGGCGCTGCCGTCCCACGCCCGGACCCGTATCGGCAGGTCGTCCGCGGCCTGCCCGTCCTCGTCCGCCCCCAGCATGATCCGGGCCAGCAGCGGTGCCAGCCTGGCGGCGACCCCGTCGTTCCTCACAATCCACCGCGCATGCCCGGCGCGCCTCCCCTCACGGTGCCGTCCGCGTCACCGAGTGTGCCCCCCACGGTGCCTCATCGCCGGTCGGACACGGCCCCGGCCGGTCCGGCGGCCCGCGTTCACTCGGTGTGCCGTCGACCGGCCGCCAGTTCGAACTCCTTGCGCGGAGCCTGCAGCGCGCCGAGCGAGACGATCTCCCGCCGGAAGAACGCCGCGAGCGTCCAGTCGCCGGTGATCCGAATCTTACGGTTCACCGTCGGCATTCGAGACAGATGGTAGGTCCGGTGCAGGAACCAGGCGAGGCGGCCCTTGAGCTTGATGCCGTAGACGTTCGCCACGCCCTTGTGCAGGCCGAGGCCGGCCACCGAGCCGACGTACTTGTGGATGTACGGCTTGCGCGGCGCCCCGCGCAGGTCGGCGATGATGTTGTCGGCCAGGCGCTTGGCCTGCCGCACCGCGTGCTGGGCGTTGGGCGCGGTGTAGTCGCCCACCGAGGTCAGGTCGGGGACGGCGGCGTTGTCGCCCGCGGTGTAGACGTGCGGCACGCCCTCGACGGTCAGCTCGGCGGTGGCCTTCAGCCGGCCCTTGTCGTCGACGGGCAGGTCGCTGTCGCGCACGACCGGGTGCGGTTTGACGCCGGCCGTCCACACCAGGGTCCCGGCGTCGAACTCCTCGCCGTCGCTGAGCACGATGTGCCGGTCCTCGGCGGACTTCAGCAGCGTCTTCAGCCGGACCTCGATGCCGCGGCGGCGCAGCGCCTCGATCGTCCAGCGGCCCATCTCGGGACCGACCTCGGGCAGGATGCGGTCGGTGGCCTCGACGAGGATCCAGCGCATCTCGCGGGGGTCCAGGCTGGGGTACCAGCGGCAGGCGTCGCGGGCCATGTCCTCCAGCTCGCCGAGCGCCTCCACTCCCGCGAAGCCGCCGCCGACGAACACGAAGGTGAGCGCCCGCTGGCGGGCCCTCGGGTCGCGTACGGACGCGGCGATGTCGAGCTGGCGCAGCACGTGGTTGCGCAGGTAGATCGCTTCCTCGACGGTCTTGAAGCCGATGCCGCACTCGGCCAGCCCGGGGATGGGCAGGGTGCGGGAGATCGACCCGGCGGCCACCACGAGGTAGTCGTACGGCAGCTCCACCATGCCGTTCGGGACGGTCTCCGCGCCGGCCGGGCAGACCGACACGCACCGCCGGGCGTGTGAGATCTCGGTCACGTTGCCGATCACGATCCGGCACCGCCTGAGCATCTTGCGCAGCGGCGCGACCACGTGCCGCGGCTCCAGGTTCCCGGCCGCGGCCTCCGGCAGGAACGGCTGGTAGGTCATGTAGGAGTGCGGATTGATCACCGTGATGACGATCTCGTGCCGGCGCAGCCGTGCGCGCAGCCTGCGTTGCAGCCGCAGCGCGGTGTACATGCCGACGTAGCCGCCGCCGACGATGACGATCCGCTTGGCACCGTCCGGGATAGACACAGCAGACATACGGCAGCGGTACCCACGGATCTGTTCAGATCACGCGATACGGGCCAGCACTCATGACATGCCGAACCTCAGGCCTCAATCCAGCATCTATATGGATGTGTCGCCGCAACGGCGGTCTCGCGGCATCGGGCAGGGTCCAACGGGGGCGGCTCTGCCCGATGCGCGTTCTCCGAAGGTCAGAGCCCGGCCAGCGACCGGGCCTCGGCGAACACCGCGTCCAGCATCTCCTCGGTGACCCGGCCCGTGAAGGTGTTCTGCTGGCTGGGGTGGTAGCAGCCGAGCAGCGTCACGGCGGGTCCCGAGCCTCCCGGCGGGCCGAGTTCGACGCGCTTGCCGTGCCCGAACGGCGGACGCGGGCGGGGCAGCCCGTATCCGGCCTGCTTGAGCGCGGGCCACACGCCCTGCCAGGCGTACCCGCCGAGCGCGACGACGCAGCGGACGGTGGGCGCCGCCTCGGCGACCTCGCGCGCCAGCCACGGCAGGCAGGCGGCGCGTTCGGCGGGCGTGGGCTTGTTGTCGGGCGGGGCGCAGCGCACGGTGGCGGCCACCCGCGCGCCCAGCAGCCGCTGCCCGTCGCCCGCGTGGACGCTGGTGGGCCGCGCGGCCAGGCCGACGCGGTGCAGGGACGCGAACAGCCAGTCGCCGGACCGGTCGCCGGTGAAGATCCGCCCCGTGCGGTTGCCGCCGTGGGCGGCCGGGGCCAGGCCGACGATCAGCACGCGTGGCTCGGGGTCGCCCCATCCCGGCACCGGCCGTCCCCAGTATTCCTGGCCGGCGAACGCCCGGCGCCGCTCGACCGCGACGCGTTCCCGCCACTCGACGAGCCGGTCGCAGGCGCGGCACACCGACTGGCGGGCGCACAGCTCGGCCAGGTCGGGCGCCTTCTCCGCCAGTTCGGCGACCTCCTCGGCGGTGTGCGCGACGGGGGTGTCGGGGGCGGCGGGGTCCTCCGGCCACCCCGTTCCGGGAGGGACGAACCGGGCCCGGGGGGACGAACCTCCGCCGGGGTCGTGCGGGCTGGTCATGGCACGATCCTGCCACGCGAGGCACGCCGCCCCGGTACCTCACCGGTGCGGCCGGTGTCGATACGATGCGACACGCCGGTCGGGGAGGCGGTGTCCGGCGCGGCCGTCAGACGCGGAGGCATGCCTTGTCGCAACCAGGCTGGTATCCCGACCCCTATGGCACCGCGAGCCTGCGCTGGTGGGACGGCCAGAACTGGACCCGCCACGTCAACCCCCGGCCGCCGGAGTCCGCACGCCCCTACGAGCCCGGGCGGGGCGCCCTCCAGACCGCCCCGGCGGCCTACGCCGCCCCGCTGGACGTGAATCTGCGCGGCGTTCCGCTGCACGCCGACGACGACGTGATCTCCTATGGCGCCGACGCGCTGGCCTGGTCCCAGGTGGAGTGGGTGGCCTACTGGACGACCGGCATGCCCGCCGCCGACCCGGGGGCCGCCTCCGCCGTCGTCTGGGTCTTGCAGGTCGGCCGGCACCCGTTCCGCGGCGGGCCGCGCGTCGAGGTGGTGCTCGACTCCACGCTGTTCCCCGAGCGCGAGGCCGAGGCGATCTGGACGCGGCTGGTCGACCGGTGCCGCCGCCGCGCCGAGCCGCGCCTGGTGGCCGAGCTGGCCGGGCGGGTGCGCGCGGGCCACCCGGTGGACGTCGCCGAGGGCCTCACCGTGCATCCGGGCGGGGTGCGCGGCACCCACGTGTCGCTGAGCTGGGCGGAGATCTCCGGCGCGGTGGTGGACGCCGGCCGGGTGTGGATCCAGCAGTCCGACGGCGGCACGCCCGTCCTCTACGTGCCCCGGCAGAACCCGAACGCCGTGCTGATCCCCGAGCTGCTCGCCGCCCTCCGGCCCACCCGGTACCGGCCCCGCCCGGCGGGCGGGTCCTAGGCGAGGGACCAGGCGATGCCGTCGAGGATGTCGTGCTCGCTGACCACCACGGCGCCGAAGCCGTACTCACGCATGATCCGGTCAAGGATGAGCGCGCCCGCGCCGATCACGTCGACCCGGCCCGGGTGCATGACGCCGATCGCGGCGCGCTCGGCGCGGGTGGCGTGCAGCAGGTCACGGGTCACCTCGTGCACCTGCGCCGCGGTGATGCGGGACCCGTGGATGCGGGACGAGTCGTACTCCGGCAGCCCGAGCGCGATGCCGGCGACCGTGGTGACCGAGCCCGCCAGCCCGACCAGCGTGCGCGCCTCGTCCACCGGGACGGTCTCGCGCACCGTGTCCAGGGCGGCGTCGATGTCGGCGGCGGCCGCGCTGATCTGCTCGGGCGAGGGCGGGTCGCCGTCGCGCAGGTGCCGCTCGGTCATCCGGACGCAGCCGATGTCGACCGACCGGGCCGCCTGCACCGCCGAGCCGCCCAGGACGAACTCGGTGGAGCCGCCGCCGATGTCGACCACCAGGTAGGGCCGGGCGGGACGCAGCGCCGCCAGCTCGCGGGTGGCGCCGATGAACGACAGCTCGGCCTCCTCGTCGCCGGTGATCACCTCCGGGACCACGCCGAAGATGTCGACGACGCCGCCGGTGAACTCGTCGCGGTTGGCCGCGTCGCGGGTCGCGCTGGTGGCCACCACGCGCACCTTCCCCGCGCCGTGCCGCTCGATGAGCTCCTGGTAGCCGCGCATCGCCGCGAACGTGCGCGCCAGGGCCTCGGGCGCCAGGCGGCCGGTGCGGTCGACGCCCTCGCCGAGGCGCACGATCTCCATGCGGCGTTCCACGTCGGTCAGGGTGCCCTCGCCGGACGGCCCGTCGGGCACGACGTCGGCGATCAGCAGGCGGACCGAGTTGGTCCCGCAGTCGATGGCGGCGACGCGTGTCACTGATCACTGCCTTCCATGTCGTCCTGTTCGGGAGCCGTCCCGGGAACCGTACCGGAGGCCTTGTCATGGGGCGTTTCGGGCGCCGCGCAGCTCACGCAGGGGCCGGAGCGCCACCACTCGGGCAGCTCCTCCAGGGCCTCGCGGCCGAACGGGTTGGCGCCCGGAACGGCCAGCTCGTGCGCGACCAGGGCGTGCAGGCACTTGACCCGCTCGGGCATGCCGCCCGCGCTCTGCGTGCCGGGCGGCAGCGGCTCGACGCCCTCCTCGCGCGCCGCCTCGTCGCGGCGCCGCAGGTAGTCGTCGTGGGCGGCGGCGTACTCGGCGCGCAGCCCCGGCTCGTCGGCCAGCCGCCCCTGCATCGTCCGCATGATCCCGCCGCCCTCCAGCGTGCCGATGGCCGAGGCCGCCTTCGGGCAGGTCAGGTAGAACAGCGTGGGGAACGGCGTGCCGTCCGGCAGCCGAGGCGCCGTCTCGATCACGGCGGGCAGCCCGCAGGGGCAGCGGTAGGCCACCCGGCGCAGGCCGCGCGGCTCGCGCCGCAGCTGGGCCGCCACCGCGGCCCGGTCGCGTTCGTCGATCTTCTTCTCCCCCACCGAGTCTCCCCCCGCCGCGGGGCCCGTCCCGTCCGCCCGTCCGGCCCGCCGCCGGGGCTCAGCGCGGACGGTCGGCCTCCTCGACCGACCGCCAGAGCGTGACGTACCACGGCTCCTTGCGCGTGGCGTCGGCGGGCCTGGACTGCTGCCGCTCGCCGCCGCCACCGTCCAGGACGATGTAGCAGCGTTCCCCCGGCATGCAGTAGTGCAGGCGCCGCTTGGCCTCCCGCTCAATGTACGACTTGTCGCCGAGCTGCCGCTTGCGCTGTTCGAGCTGGGCCACCTCACGGCGCGCGACCCGCTCCTGCTGCTTGAGCTCGGCGATCTCCTGGCGCTGCGCGACGTACTCGCGCACCGGATAGGCGAGGCTGAGCGCGATGGCGCACATGACGACCGCCAGGATGGCGGCACGGCCGGTCAGCGCCGTGCCGCCCCTGCGGCCGGGGCGCGCGCGCTCCTCGCCGCCCTCGTCGTCCCGCCGACGGGCCACCGCAGCCTCCCCGTCCGCGCTCAGCCCTCCCAGGAGAACCGCGGGAAGGCGGCGGCGCCGGCGTAGCGGGCGGCGTCGTCCAGCAGGTCCTCGATGCGCAGCAGCTGGTTGTACTTGGCGACGCGGTCGCTGCGGGCGGGCGCGCCGGTCTTGATCTGGCCGCAGTTGGTCGCCACGGCCAGGTCGGCGATGGTGGTGTCCTCGGTCTCTCCGGACCGGTGGCTCATCATGCAGCGGTAGCCGTTGGTCTGGGCGAGCGACACCGCGTCCAGGGTCTCGGTGAGGGTGCCGATCTGGTTGACCTTGACCAGCAGCGCGTTGGCGGTGCGGCCGTCGATGCCGCGGGCCAGCCGCTCGGGGTTGGTGACGAACAGGTCGTCGCCGACGAGCTGCACCTTGTCGCCGACGGCGTCGGTGAGGGCCTTCCAGCCGTCCCAGTCCTCCTCGCCGAGCGGGTCCTCGATGGACACCAGCGGGTAGGACGCCAGCAGCTCGCCGTAGTAGGCGGCCATCTCGTCGGCCGAGCGCTTGCCGCCCTCGAAGGCGTAGACGCCGTCGGCGTGGAACTCGGTGGCGGCCACGTCCAGGGCCAGCGCGATGTCGCGGCCCGGGGTGAACCCGGCCCGGCCGATCGCCTCCATGATCAGGTCCAGCGCCTCGCGGTTGCTGGGCAGGTCGGGGGCGAAGCCGCCCTCGTCGCCCAGGCCGGTGGCCAGGCCGCGGCCCTTGAGCACGGCCTTGAGGGCGTGGTAGGTCTCGGCGCCCCAGCGCAGCGCCTCGGCGAAGGTGCCCGCGCCGATCGGCGCGATCATGAACTCCTGCACGTCGACGTTGGTGTCGGCGTGCGCGCCGCCGTTGAGGATGTTCATCATCGGCACCGGCAGCAGGTGCGCGTTGGGCCCGCCGACGTAGCGGAACAGCGGCAGCCCGGCCGACTCGGCGGCGGCCTTGGCCACCGCCAGGCTGACGCCGAGGATGGCGTTGGCGCCCAGCTTGGACTTGCCGGGCGTGCCGTCCAGGTCGATCAGCAGCTGGTCGATGAGCCGCTGGTCGGCGGCGGGAATGCCGACCAGCTTCTCGTCGATGGTCTCGTTGACGGCCCTGACCGCGTTCCGGACGCCTTTGCCGCCGTAGCGCTCACCGCCGTCGCGCAGCTCGACGGCCTCGAACTGGCCGGTGGACGCGCCGCTGGGCACCGCGGCACGCGCCTCGGTCCCGTCGGCGAGCAGCACCTCGACCTCGACGGTCGGGTTGCCGCGGGAGTCCAGGATCTCCCGGGCGAGGACGGCCTCGATCGACGACACGGGCATCTCCCCTGATCTACGGTGCGGTCGACTTGCCCCCTGAGCCTATCGATGCGCTCTGTCCATCATCCAACGGACACGGGGGTGGCCGGGAAAGGCCGAGTGTGACGCATCCGTCCCGCGCCCGAGACTTGACGAAAGTATTACCTACCTTATCTACTGTCCAGGTCAAACCCACTTATTTAGTAGGGATCTTGGACATGCGTCGCACACTTCGTTCGTCCCACCGGGGGCTGCCCCGTCGGCTCGCCGCGGCCGCCCTGGCCGTGCTGCTCGGCGCCGGGACGCTCAGCGCCTGTGGCGACGACGAGGGCGGCGGCTCCGGCGGCGCGGCGACGCCGCTGCGGCTGGGGTACTTCCCCAACATCACCCACGCCACCGCCCTGGTCGGCGTGCAGCGCGGCATCTTCGCCAAGCACCTGGGCACCGCGCCGCGCACCTCCACGTTCAACGCCGGCCCGTCCGCGGTCGAGGCGGTGTTCTCCGGCGCGGTGGACGCCACGTTCGTCGGGCCGAACCCGACCATCAACGCCTGGGCCAGGTCGCACGGCAAGGCCATCAAGGTCATCTCGGGCGCCGCCTCCGGCGGGGCGTCGCTGGTGGTCAAGCCGGAGATCAAGTCCATCCAGGATCTGCGCGGCAAGAAGATCGCCACGCCGCAGCTCGGCAACACCCAGGACGTGGCGGTGCGCCACTACCTCAAGAGCCAGGGCCTGACCGCCAACAAGGACGGCAGCGGCGACGTCAAGATCGTCCCGCAGGAGAACGCGCAGACCCTGCAGACCTTCGCGCAGGGCTCCATCGACGGCGCCTGGGTGCCCGAGCCGTTCGCGTCCCGGCTGATCCTGGAGAACAAGGGCAAGCGGCTGCTGAACGAGGCGTCGCTGTGGCCCGGCGGCAAGTTCGTGGTGACCAACCTGATCGTCCGGCAGGACTACGCCAAGGAGCACCCCGAGCAGGTCAAGAAGCTGCTGCAGGGCGTGGTCGAGGCCACCGACCTGATCAACAACAACCCGGACGACGCCAAGAAGGCCGTCAACGAGCAGCTCACCAAGCTCAGCGGCAAGCCGCTCAAGCCGGAGATCCTCGACTCCGCGTTCAAGGAGATCACCTTCACCACCGACCCGGTCGCCTCCTCCCTCACCCAGGGCGCCCGGCACGCCGAGGAGGTCGGCCTGCTGGAGCCGGTGAACCTGGACGGCATCTACGACCTCGGGCCTCTCAACGAGGTCCTCAAGGCGAGCGGAAAGGCACAGGTCAGCGACAAATGACAGAGGCCGTCACGGCCGTCCCCAGCCGGACCCCCGCGCCCGCGGCGGTCCGGCTGAGTGGCGTGTCCAAAGCGTTCGGAACCGGTGACGCGGCCCTGCTCGCGCTCGACGGCGTCTCCCTGGACGTGACGCCCGGCGAGTTCGTGTGCCTGCTCGGCGCGTCCGGCTGCGGCAAGAGCACCCTGCTCAACCTGGTCGCCGACCTGGAGCAGCCGACCTCGGGCAGCATCGACATCGGCGGCGCCCGGGTCGCGCTGATGTTCCAGGAGCCCGCGCTGTTCCCGTGGCTGAACGTCACCGCCAACATCGAGCTGGCGCTCAAGATGCGCGGCGTGCCGCGGGCCGAGCGGCGGGAGCGGGCCGCGGCGCTGCTGGCCTCGGTGCACCTGAGCGGGTTCGAGAAGAAGCGCCCGCACCAGCTGTCGGGCGGCATGCGCCAGCGGGTCGCGCTGGCCCGCGCCCTGGCCCTCACGGTGGACGAGACCGACAGCGGCCAGGGCACCCTGCTGCTGATGGACGAGCCGTTCGGCGCCTTGGACGCGATGACCCGCGACCTGCTGCACGACGAGATCGAGCGGATCTGGCGCGAACGCGGGCTGACCGTGCTGTTCGTCACCCACAACGTGCGCGAGGCCGTCCGGCTCGGCGACCGGGTGGTGCTGCTCAGCAGCCGTCCCGGCAAGGTCGTGAAGGAGTTCCCGGTCGAGATCGAGCGCCCGCGCCGCATCGACGCCGCCCCCGTCGCGGCGCTGGCCGGCCAGATCACCGACCGGCTGCGCGAGGAGGTCGGCCGTCATGGCGGTTGAGACCCGTACGAACGCGCCCGACCCGGCCGACGACCCGGCGCTGCGGCGGCAGATCGCCGGGCTGGACGCGCTGGAACTGGCCGCCGGCGCCGGGCGCGGCCCGCTGTCGCGGCTGTGGTCGGCGGCCTGGCCCATGGTCACGGCCGTGGTCATCGCGGTGCTGTTCTGGCAGGCGGTGGTGTGGAGCGGCTGGAAGGACCCGTGGGTGCTGCCCGGGCCCGCCGACACCCTGCCGGTGTTCTGGGACCAGATCACCAGCGGCCGGTTCTGGGAGGCCGTCGCGCTGACCATGCAGCGCGCGGTGGTCGGGTTCGCGCTGTCCATCGTGATCGGCGTGCTGGTCGGCGCGCTGGTGTCGCAGTTCCGCATCCTGCGCCGCGCGTTCGGGTCGCTGATCACCGGGCTGCAGACGATGCCGTCGATCGCCTGGTTCCCGCTGGCCATCCTGCTGTTCCAGCTCAGCGAGAGCGCGATCCTGTTCGTGGTGGTGCTGGGCGCGGCCCCGTCCATCGCCAACGGGCTGATCGCGGGCGTCGACTACACCCCGCCGATCCTGCTGCGCGCGGGCAAGGTGCTCGGCCTGCGCGGGCTGCTGCTGTACCGGCACCTGATCCTGCCCGCCTCGCTGCCGTCGTTCGTGGCCGGGCTCAAGCAGGGCTGGGCGTTCGCCTGGCGCAGCCTGATGGCGGGCGAGCTGCTGGTGATCATCGGCGACACCACGTCGCTGGGCGTGCTGCTGTCGCAGGCCCGCGAGCTGAACAACACCGCCGACATGATCTCCTACATGATCGTCATTCTGATCATCGGGATCGTCATCGACCAGCTGTTCGGCGTCGCCGACCGCGCCCTGCGCACCCGCTGGGGCATGGACAACGACTGACCCGGCCCGCGGGGCGGGGCACGCTGGCCCCGCCCCGCCGGTTCGGCCGGTCAGCCGGACGGGTGCGCGCCGTTGCGGACGCTAGACGCGCTCGAAGCGGAACCGCTGGTTGGCCGTGCCGTGGCACCGGTACTGGATGACCGGGGCGCCGTTCGAGGCGCTCTGGCCGTGCACGTCCAGGCACTTGTCGTGCAGGGTGCGCATCTCGTAGCGGCCGGAGCCGACCGGCCGCAGCCAGAACTTCTGGTTGGCCGTGCCCCGGCACCGGTACTGGATGAGCGAGGTGCCGTCCGCGGAGCTCGCGCCGCTGACGTCCAGGCACTTGTTGTGCAGGGTGCGGATCTGGTAGCGGCCGCGGTCGGTGGACACCAGCCGGAACCGCTGGTTGGCCGTGCCGCGGCACCGGTACTGGATGACCGGGGTGCCGTCGTCGGAGTCGCCGCCGCGGACGTCCAGACACTTGTCATGCAGTGTCACGATTCTTCCGCGCTCGGAGTCCTGCAGCCGGCCCGCGGACGCGGCCTCGGCGGGGGTGGACGCCATCAGGGGGGCGACGAGGGCGAGCAGGGCAGCGGTCGGCAGACCGTGTCGCGCCGTGAGGGGGAAACGCATGGCACACCTCTCAGGTGGATGGATGTCGCGTCCGATCCACGTCGGACTACCTAAAGTAATCATGTAGTCGCCGATGGTGTTCAAGAGGGAATTGGACACAACCCTCTTGCGCCGGCGATAGCGAATCCCCACCTGCCCGCCCAGCCACAGCAGCCACACGGCGGCCCGCAGTCCCCGCGCGGGGCGGCGTCCGGGCCTCGGGCCCCGGTCTCAGTGGCGGTCGCCGGTCTGCTCTCTGAGCGCGGCGTCGATGGCGGCGGACATCGAGGGCGCGTCATGGCGGCCTTCGTAGAGTTCGCCGTTGATGAAGAACGTGGGGGTGCCGCCCACACCGCTGCGTTCGCCGCCCTCCATGTCGGACATGACGCGGTGGCGGTGGCGTTCGACGTCGCTCCACAGCGGGACGCCCATCGACTCGGCGTAGGAGTTCAGGTCGGCGTCGGACAGGGCGAGCTGGTTGCGGAACAGGGTGTCGTGCATGTCCCAGAACCGGCCGTGGTCGGCGGCGGACTCGGCGGTGAGGGCGGCGGCCATCGCGCGCGGGTGCAGCTCCGACAGGGGGAAATGGCGGAACACGACCCGCAGCCGGTCGCCGAAGCGTTCGCGCAGCTCCTCCAGGACGGGGTGGGCCCGGCCGCAGTACGGGCACTCGTAGTCGCCGTACTCGACCAGGGTGACCGGCGCGTCCATCGGGCCGCGGACGTGGTCGGCGTCGGTGACCGGCGGCAGCGGCTCGGCCTCCACGGGGATCTGCGCCTCCCGGGACGGCGGCGCGCAGACGGCGCCGCGGTCCCAGGCCATGCGGAAGACCAGCCAGCCGAACCCGGCCGCCAGCAGCGACCCGGCCAGGATGCCGATCTTGGCCTGGCTCTGCAGCGCCGGGTCGTCGGCGAACGCCAGGTCGGTGACGAACAGCGAGACCGTGAAGCCGATGCCGGACACGGCCGCGCCGCCGAGCGCCTGCCCCCACACCAGGTTGCCGGGCAGGACACCCCAGTTGAACCGCAGCGGCAGCCAGGTGCCGAGGGCGATCCCGACGAACTTGCCGGCCAGCAGGCCGACCGCCACGCCGATGGTGACGGGCGAGGTGGCGGCGGCGCGCAGGGTGTCGCCGTCCAGGCGGACGCCCGCGTTGGCCAGCGCGAAGATCGGCACGATGACGTAGCTGGTCCAGGGGTGCAGCAGCAGCTGCAGCCGCTCGTTCACCGAGACGGTGCGCTGGACGGTGCGGCTCGCCTCGATGGCCAGCTCGGGGCTCGGGTCGCGCGCCAGCTCCCGCAGCAGCTCGTTCGCGCGCAGCATCTTGTGCCCGCTGGGCGCGTACACCACGACCAGGGCGCCGAGCAGGATGCCCGCGAGGGTCGGGTGCACGCCGCTCTCCAGCATCGCGGCCCACACTCCGAACCCGAGCAGCAGGTAGGCGGGCGCGCGCCAGAACCGCAGCCAGCGGGCCGCGACGATCAGCCCGGTGAGCAGCACGGCGACGGCCAGCGCGGTGATCGACAGCGACTCGGTGTAGAAGACCGCGACGACCAGGATCGCGCCGATGTCGTCGACCACGGCGAGGGTGAGCAGGAAGGCGCGCAGCGGCTCGGGACAGCGGGTGCCGATCACCGCCAGCAGGCCGAGGACGAACGCGGTGTCGCTGGCCAGCGGGATGCCCCAGCCGCCGGCGCCGGGGCCGCCGGCGTTGAACGCGGTGTAGATCAGCGCGGGGACCGCCATCCCGCCGAGCGCGGCCACCGCGGGCACGGCGATCATGCGGCGGTCGCGCAGCTGGCCGATGCGGACCTCACGGCTGATCTCCAGGCCGATGACGAAGAAGAACAGCGCCATCAGCCCGTCGTTGACCACGTGCCGCAGGTCCAGGGCGACGGTGTGGCCGCCGATCCGCGCCGCCAGCTCGGTGTGCCAGAACGTCTCGTAGGTGTCCCCGAACGGGGAGTTGGCCCACAGCAGCCCGGCGAGCGTCGCGGCCAGCAGCACGCTGGTGCCGCCCACCTCCGTGCGCAGGAACGAACGCAGCCCCGGCGGCACCGCGCGTGCGGCGATCGAAATCTCGCTCAAATCCGAATCCTCATCCCGCGTCTCGACCCGAATCATCGCAGCCGCGCGGTACAACCTCGCATGTCAGGGGGTTGTTCCGGGAGGGTCCGCGACGTCCCGGTCGGGGCCGGGGGGCGGCTCGGGGTCGGGGGTCGGCGTGGGTTCGGGGCGCGGGCGGTCGCCGCCGCGGCTGATGTGCAGGATGATGGTGCCGTCGGAGGCGGTCGACATGCTCGCCACCGTCCCCGCCGGGTACCGGTCGGACCGGACGAACGACCCCATGCGCGCCCGGAAGCCGGCCTCGCGGAGCCGGGAGAACGCCGCGCCCAGCGACATGCCCCGCACGTCGGGGGCCCGGTCGATCTCGCCGCTGCCGCGGCTGAAGTAGTGGGCCGGGGGCCGCTCGAACGGGGTGGCGGGACGTCCGGCCAGCGCGCCGGCCATGGTGTCGCGCCAGATCGGCGCGGGGAGCGTCGCCCCGTACACCGCGCCGAAGCAGCGGCCGTCCATGCACAGGTTCGTCATCGGGTGCTTGTAGCCGCCGCGCGGGTCGCCCACCCACACCGCCGCGGCCAGGTCGGGCGTGTACCCGGCGAACCAGGCGGCGGAGAAGTTGTCGACGGTGCCGGTCTTGCCCGCGGCGGGACGGCCGATGCCCTGCCCGCGCGCGGTGCCCTTGGTCAGCACGCCGCGCAGCACGTGGTTGACCGCGTCGGCGACGCCCTCGTCCAGCACCTGCTCGCAGTGGGCGCGCGGCACCCTCAGCTCCCGGCCCTGCCCATCGGTGATCTTCTTGATGGCGATCGGCCGGCAGTAGCGGCCGCGGGCCCCGAACGCGGCGTAGGCCGCGGCCAGCCGCACCGGCGACACCGGGTTGAAGCCGAGGGTGAACGAGGGGTACTGCTCCAGCGGCTTGCCGTTGGCCTGCCGCATGCCGAGCTTCTCGGCCATCTTCACCGTGTCGCACAGCCCGACCCGGCGCTGCAGCGCCAGAAAGAAGGTGTTGACCGAGTGGTGGGTGCCGGTGACCAGGCTGAACTCACGGCCGCCCTCGCCGTCGGCGGCGTTGCGCAGCGGCTTGGTGTCGCCGACGCGGCGGCCCTTGCAGTCGCGGTATCCGGTCGGCGTGTAGTAGCGCGGCGCCATCAGGCGGGTGCCGAACGGCATGTCCTCGTCGAGCGCGGCGGCCAGCGTGAACACCTTGAACGTCGACCCGGCCTGCATGCCGATGCTGGAGCCGTGGCTGGCGTCGGCGGCGAAGTTGATCCAGGTCTTGCCGCGCTCGCGGTCCGAGCCGAGCCTGCGGTCGACGGCCATGCCCTTGATCTCGCCTGTGCCGGGCTCGACGAGCGCCTCGGCGGCGGCCTTGCGGGCGGAGTTCTTCGGGGGGACGTGCCGGTCGACGGCGCGCTGCGCGGCCCGCTGCGTCTGCGGGTCGAGGGTGGTGCGGATGGTCAGGCCGCCGCGCTTGAGCAGCCGTTCGCGGGCCTTGGCCGTCCTGCCGAACACCGGGTTGGTGAGGATCTCGCGCTGCACGTAGTCGCAGAAGAACGGGGCCTTGCTGACCACGCAGCCGCCGCGGGTCCGCTTGACGCGCAGGCCGAGGGGCTCGCGCGCGGCGGCCTCGGCGGCGGCCCGGTCGATCCAGTTCAGCTCGGCCATGCGGCGCAGCACCACGTCGCGGCGTTCGCGCGCGGCCTTCGGGTGGCGGATCGGGTCGTAGGCGTGCGGGTAGCGGATCACCCCGGCCAGCAGCGCCGCCTCGGCCAGGTCCAGCCTGACCGCGGGCTTGCCGAAGTAGTGCCGGGACGCCGCCTCGATGCCGTACGCGCCGTCGCCGAAGTAGGCGATGTTGAGGTAGCGGCGCAGGATCTCGTCCTTGGAGAACCGCTTCTCCAGCGCCACCGCGTACCGCAGTTCGCGGATCTTGCGGGCGGCGCTGATCTCCTGGGCGGCACGCTGCTCCTCGGCGGTGTCGGCCTGGGTGATCAGCAGGTTCTTGACGTACTGCTGGGTGATGCCCGAGCCGCCCTGGGTGACCTCGCCGGACGACAGGTTGCTGGCCAGCGCCCGCAGCGTGCCCTGGGAGTCCAGGGCGCCGTGCTCGTAGAACCGGCTGTCCTCGATGGCCAGCACGGCGCGGCGGGCGATCGGCGCGATCTGGTCCAGCCGCACGTCCACCCGGTTCTGGTAGAAGAACGTGGCGATCAGCGAGCCGTCGGCCGCCAGGATCCGGGACCGCTGCGGCACGTCCGACACGTCCAGGTCGTCCGGCTCCTCCTGGAACCAGCGGGCGGCGTCGCGGGCGCCGAGCCCCGCGCCGCACGCGGTGGGCAGCAGCATCAGCGCGACCAGCACGCCCGCCAGGGCGCCGAGCCCGCCCAGGTGCCGGACGGCGCGCATCCGCGCCGCGGTTCTGCTCGCGGCGGCGCCGTCGCGTGACCCTCCCAGCACGGGCCAAGAGTAGACGGGGGGATCGCGGCCCACCACCCCCCGACGGATCTCGTCCGGCGGCGCGGGCGGGGGCCGCCCGCGGTCATGTGGCCGGCCGCGTCCGCTCCCATGCCCTGACACGATCACGGAATACCCGGCACACGGCCCGCAACTCCGCCTCGGGATCGCGGCCCTGCGCGCGGCTCTCGCGCACCAGGTGGAACAGGCGCGCGCCCAGGGCGTTCTCCTCCTCGGCCGACGGGTCGAACAGCTCGGGCGGGGCGCCCGCGCGGTCGGCGCGGCGCTGCAGCTGCGCGGCCAGGGTCAGCGCGGGCTGGCCCATGGGCACGCCGTCCAGCACCGACGCCTCGCCGCCGTTCTTGGCGGCCCGCTCGGCGGCCTTGATCTGGTCCCAGTTGGCGTTGACCTCGTCGGCGCCGGACACGGTGACGTCGCCGAACACGTGCGGGTGGCGGCGCACCAGCTTGTCGACGATCGCGCCCGCCACGTCGTCGATGGTGAAGCGGGTGTCGTCGGTGCGCTCGGCGGCCACCACCGAGTGGAACGCCACCTGCATCAGCACGTCGCCGAGCTCCTCGCGCAGCGCGCCCAGGTCGCCGTCCTCGACGGTGTCGGCGACCTCGTACGCCTCCTCCAGCAGGTAGGGGACGAGCGAGGCGTGGGTCTGCTTGGCGTCCCACGGGCACTCGCGGCGCAGCGTGTCCATCACCGCCACCAGGTCGAGCAGCCGCGCGCCGGGCAGGTCGTAGGAGCCGTGCAGCACCTCGACGTCGAGCGGGTCGTCGACGATGATCTGCCCGATCTCGCGCATGAGGCCCTCGTCGCCCTCGGGCGCGGCCACCCACACCACCGCGGCGGCGCGGGCGGCGGCGACCAGGGCGGCCGGGTCGGGTTCGGCCACCTCCTCGGGCCGCACGCCCGCGTCCCGCAGGTAGGGCAGCAGCGGATGACCGGCGGGGGCGAGCACGCGGTCGGCCGAACGCAGCGTCTCCCACGCCTTCCACGTCAGCAGGCCGGGGGCGACGCGGTGCGTGGTGGCCAGCAGGGTCAGGCTCATGCTCAGCCCGTACCCGACTCGGTGGCCGACAGACGCTGCCGCACCGGCTGGATGGCGACCTGCCGCGGGTCGAACGAGCCGAACCGCGGGTTGATCGTGATGTCCATGTCGGCGGCGGTGCGGACGAACCGGTCGACGACGCCCTGCAGCGCGGTGGTGGTGCGCGGGCCGCGCGGGTCGGCCGGGTCGGCGCCGAGCCGGGTGGCGAGCTGGTCCTGGACGGTCAGGTAGCGGGCCAGGTCGCGGGTGTAGCGGGCGGGCAGGCCGTAGGCGAGCGTGACCGAGCGGGCGCCGCCCTGGCGGTCCAGCGCGGCGACGGTGCGGTCGACGGTGCCCTCGCTGATCGCCAGCCCGTTGCGGCGCGCGACCTCGTCGGCGACCCGGATCTTGACGAGCATGTTCAGCGCGCCGCGCATGTCCGACTCCGACAGCGTCTCGACCGCCAGCTGCTGGTCGGGGTTGCCGGGGTCGGCGCGCATCTGGTTGGCGACCGGGTCGGCGCGGAACTGCGACTGCCAGTCGCGCACGGCGCCGTCGAGGACGGCCGTGGAGATGCGCTCCTCGCCCACCAGCGCGGCCGCGCCCGCCTTGGGCGGCGCGCCGCCACAGCCCGCCAGCACGCCGGCGGCCACCGCCGCCAGCGCCGCCGCCCCGACCAGCCTCGCCGCCCTCACGGTTGTACCGAGCACGGAGATCCTCGTTCCTGTACGAATTCCTCTGCGGTGTCCGATCTTGGTCAGCCTAGGACCGGGCGCGCTCCGGCAACAGGGCCTCGACCAGGTCCGTGGCCCATTTCAGCAGCTCCTGGTCGCGCAGCGGACGGCCGCCCAGCGGCTTGGTCTTGGGCGTGGGCACCAGCAGGGTGCGCAGGGCGGGCTTGAGCACGCTCTTGGGATAGAGCCGCTGCAAACGTACCTGCATGGAGTCGGGCAGCTCGACCGGCGCGAACTTGACGTAGTTGCCCTGCAACGCCACCTCGGTCAGCCCGGCCCGGCGCGCCCGGGCCCGGAACCGCGCCACCGCCAGCAGGTTGAGCACCGGCTCGGGCGGCGGCCCGAACCGGTCGCGCAGCTCCTCGTGCACCTGGGCGATCTCCTCGTCGGAGGTGATCGCGGCGATGCGCCGGTAGGCGTCCAGCCGCAGCCGCTCGCCCGGGACGTACTCGTGCGGCAGGTGCGCGTCCACCGGCAGCTCGACCTTGGTCTCGGTGACCTCCTCGGCGGCGCCGCCCTCCTTCAGCTCGCGCACCGCCTCGCCGACCATCCGCACGTACAGGTCGAACCCGACGCCCGCGACGTGCCCGGACTGCTCGGCGCCCAGGATGTTGCCGGCGCCGCGGATCTCCAGGTCCTTCATCGCCACGTACATGCCCGCCCCGGCCTCGGTGTGCTGGGCGAGGGTGGCCAGGCGCTCGTGCGCGGTCTCGGTCAGCGGCGTCTCGGGCGGGTAGAGGAAGTAGGCGTAGGCGCGTTCGCGGCCCCGGCCGACGCGGCCGCGCAGCTGGTGCAGCTGCGACAGGCCGTACATGTCGGCGCGGTCGACGATCAGGGTGTTGGCGTTGGGCACGTCCAGGCCGGACTCCACGATCGTGGTGGCCACCAGGACGTCGTAGTTCTTCTCCCAGAAGTCGACCATGACGCGTTCGAGCTCGTGCTCGTTCATCTGGCCGTGCGCGACCGCGATGCGCGCCTCGGGGACCAGCTGCGCCAGGTTGGCGGCGACCCGGTTGATCGACCGCACCCGGTTGTGGACGAAGAACACCTGGCCGTCGCGCAGCAGCTCGCGGCGGATGGCGGCGGCGATCTGCTTGTCCTCGTAGGGGCCGACGAACGTCAGCACCGGGTGCCGCTCCTCGGGCGGGGTGAGGATGGTGGACATCTCGCGGATGCCGGTGATGCCCATCTCCAGCGTGCGCGGGATCGGGGTGGCGGACATGGCCAGCACGTCCACCTGGGTGCGCAGCCGCTTGAGCTCCTCCTTGTGCTCGACGCCGAACCGCTGCTCCTCGTCGATGATCACCAGGCCGAGGTTCTTGAACCGGGTCTGCGCCGACAGGATGCGGTGGGTGCCGACGACGACGTCCACCGTGCCGTCGGCCAGGCCGCGCAGCGTCTCCTCGACCTCCCCGTTGCTCTGGAACCGGCTGATCGCCTTGACCACGACCGGGAACGCGCCGAACCGCTCGGTGAACGTCGACAGGTGCTGCTGGACGAGCAGGGTGGTCGGCACCAGCACCGCGACCTGCTTGCCGTCCTGCACGGCCTTGAACGCGGCGCGCACCGCGATCTCGGTCTTGCCGTAGCCGACGTCGCCGCAGATCAGCCGGTCCATCGGGACGGGCCGTTCCATGTCGGCCTTGACCTCGTCGATGGCGGCGAGCTGGTCGGGCGTCTCCACGTACGGGAAGGCGTCCTCCAGCTCGCGCTGCCAGGGCGTGTCGGGCGCGAAGGCGTGGCCGGGGCTGGCCATCCGCGCCGAGTACAGCCGGATCAGCTCGCCCGCGATCTGCCGGACCGCCTTGCGCGCCCGCGACTTGGCCTTCTGCCAGTCGGCGCCGCCCAGCCGGTGCAGCGACGGCGACTCGCCGCCCACGTACCGGGTCAGCTCGTCGAGCTGGTCGGTGGGGACGAACAGCTTGTCGCCCTTGGCGTACTCCAGGATCAGGTACTCGCGGGTGGCGCCCTGCACGGTGCGGCTGACCATCTCCAGGTACCGGCCGACGCCGTGCTGCTCGTGGACGACGTAGTCGCCCGCGCGCAGCCGCAGCGGGTCGATGCCGCCGCGCCGCCGCGACGGCATGCGCCGCATGTCCTTGGTGGACGACTTCTGCCCGGACAGGTCGGCCTCGGTGACGACCGCCAGCTTGATCGAGTCCCAGGTGAAGCCGTGCTCCAGCAGGCCGGTGGAGACGCTGACCACGGCGGGGGCCGGGGGTTCGGCCAGGTCGGTGAGGGTGGCGCCCAGGCCCTCCTCGCCGACGAGCTGGACGAGGCGTTCGGCCGGGCCGTGGCCGGGGGTGACGACGACGACGCGCCAGCTGTCGCCCGTCCACCGCTTGAGGTCGCCCATGACGCGGGCGGTGTCGCCCCGGTACGCCTCGGCGGCGTGCACGCCGAGGTTGAGCGCGTCGCCCTCGGGGTTGAGGGCGGTGACCGTCCAGCGGTTCAGCCCCAGCTCGGTGGTGTGCTGCTGCACCTCCTCCAGTGAGCGGAAGGCGGCCGCGCCCAGGTCGATGGGGGCCTCTCCCCCGGCGGCGGCCGTGACCCAGCTCGCCTCCAGGAACTCCTGGCTGGTGCGCACCAGTTCGGCGGCGCGGCTGCGGATGCGCTCCGGCTCGCACACCAGCAGGCGCGAGCCCTCGGGGAGCAGGTCGGTGAGCAGCTCCATGTGGTCGGCGAGGACGGGCGAGAACGCCTCCATGCCCTCCACGGTGTCGCCGTCGGCGATGCGGGTGAGGATGTCCTCCAGGGCCGGGTGCTGCTCGGCCAGCAGCTTGGCGCGTTCCCGCACCTGCTCGGTCAGCGGCAGCTCGCGGCACGGCGGCGCCCACAGGCCGTCCTGGGCCACCTCGAGGGACCGCTGGTCGGCGGCCTTGAAGTAGCGGATCTCCTCGACCGTGTCGCCCCAGAACTCCACGCGCAGCGGGTGCTCCTCGGTGGGCGGGAACACGTCCAGGATGCCGCCGCGCACGGCGATCTCACCGCGCTTCTCCACCAGGTCGACGCGGTGGTATCCGGCGTCGACGAGGCGGCGGACGACGTCGTCCAGCTCGGCCTCGTCGCCGGAGCGCAGCCGCACGGGCTCCAGGTCGCCGAGGCCGGACACGATCGGCTGCAGCACCGCCCGCACCGGCGTCACGACGACGTCCAGCGCCCCGCCGACCCCGTCGTCGGCGCCCGGGTGGGTCAGGCGGCGCAGGACGGCCAGGCGCTGCCCGACGGTGTCCGAGCGCGGCGACAGCTTCTCGTGCGGCAGCGTCTCCCACGCCGGGAAGTGCGCGACCCGGTCGGGGTCGAGCAGGCTGGTCAGCGCCGACGTCAGGTCCTCGGCCTCGCGTCCGGTGGCGGTGACGGCCAGCACCACCCCCCCGTCCGTGCCGTGGCGCGCCAGGGCGGCGGCCAGGATCGGCCACAGGGCCGGAGGCGCGACCACGTCCCGGTCGACGCGCGCGTTCTTGAGCGCGGCGCCCAGCTGAGGGTCGCCGCAGGCCAGGTCAACAAGTCCAGAAAGCGTCATGTTCGCCCGCTCGTCGGTGCTCCTTGCGGGGGCGGCCCCCGCCCCGCCGTTCGAAAGACCTCCGCCCGCCTTGCCCGGCGCCCGCCCGGCAGCACCGCCGGGGGACGACCCGTCGCGGGGCAGCCCGAAGCCCCGGAATCCCTCTGGACCCCGGTGTGCGGTACCAGCCTACGCGCCCGCATACCGTCCCGTACGGCCGCCGGACGATCAACCGGAATGCGACGGAGTCGTCTAGGATGAGACAAGTTTGTCGCATATGAGACAGAAGAGTGTCACCGCCATGAACTCCGAAGAGATCGTCACCGCGGCGATCCGGCACCTCAACGAGCACCCGACCGCCTCGATGGCCCAGCTCGCCGAGGCGATCGGCGTCAGCCGCGCCACCCTGCACCGCCACTTCGCCAGCCGGGAGACGCTGCTGCACGCGCTCGGCAGGCGCGCCGTCGACCGCTGGGAGCGGGATCTCGAGGAGGCCGACGCCGACGGCGCCGCCGCGTCGGGCGACCCCGCGCGCATCGAGCGGGCGCTGCGCCTGCTGCTGCGCGGCTTCGTCCAGGAGGCCGACGAGCACGGCTTCGCGCTCACCGACCACTTCATCGGCCAGTTGCCCGACCTGGCCGAGCGCGGCGCGCGGCTGGAGGAGCGCGAGCAGGCGCTCTACGCCGCGGCCCAGGCGGCGGGCCTGCTGCGCGCCGACCTGCCCGTCCGCTGGATCGGCAACGCCGTGTACGGGCTGCTCGTCGCCGTCCGCGAAAGCCTGCGGCGCGGCGACGTGGCCCGGCGCGACGTCGAGGACCTGCTGCTGACCACCTTCCTGCGGGGTGCCGGGTACGGCGCCGACGCGCACGAGCGGGGGCGGCCATGACCCGCACCACGACGCCGGCCGACCCGACTCGCGCGCGTCCGCCGGCGCATCCGCGCCGCTGGGCGGGGCTGGCGGTGCTGTCGGCGAGCCTGCTGATCGTCGTGATGGACATGACGATCCTCAACGTGGCGCTGCCCGCTCTGTCGGCCGAGCTGCGGCCGGACTCGGTCGGGCTGCTGTGGATCGTCGACGTCTACTCGCTGGTGGTGGCCGGGCTCCTGGTCACCGCCGCCGCGCTGGGCGACCAGTGGGGCCGGCGGCGGGTGCTGCTGGCGGGATTCACGGTCTTCGGGCTGGCCTCGCTGGCGGTGCTGGCCGCGGGGACGCCGGGCGCGGTCATCGCGGTGCGGGCCGTGCTGGGCGTGGGCGGCGCCCTGATCATGCCGTCCACCCTGTCGATGATCCGGCACCTGTTCACCGACCCGCGCGAGCGCGCCACCGCGCTCGGCGTGTGGGCCACGATGGCGGGCCTGGGCGCCGCGCTCGGCCCGATCCTGGGCGGCGTGCTGCTGGAGCACTTCAGCTGGCGGTCGGCGTTCCTGGTGAACGTGCCGGTCATGGTGGCGGCACTGGTGCTGGGCCGCTGGCTGCTGCCCGAGTCGCACAACCGGCGTCCGGCCGCACCGGCCCATTCCGGCGGGCGCTCGGGGACGGGGCGGTGGGACCTGCCCGGCACACTGCTGTCGACCGTCGGCATGGTCGCCCTCGTCTACGCGATCAAGCACCTCGGCAAGAACGGCCCGGCCGACCTCGGCGCGCTCGTCGCCGCGGCGATCGCGGCCGTCACGCTCGGCTGGTTCGTGACGCGCTGCCTGCGCCGTCCCGACCCGATCCTGGACGTGCGCCTGTTCCGGGGGCCCGCCTTCTCCGCCGGGGTGGTGGCCGCACTGAGCACGAGCATCGCGGTGGCCGCGGCGATGCTGCTGCTGGCGCAGTGGATGCAGCTCGTGCAGGGCTACTCGCCGCTGGAGACGGGACTGCGGCTGCTGCCCAGCGCCGTCGCCACGGCCGTGCTGTCGCCGCTGGCCCCCGCCCTGGCCGCCCGGATCGGCGCGCGCACCGTGCTGGCCGGGGGCCTGGCCGTCAGCGGGCTGGGGTTCGTGACGCTGGCCGCCGCCCCCGGCCCGCTCGGATACGGCACCGTCGCGGCCGCGCTGACGCTGGTCGGCGCGGGACTGGGCGCGCTGGCCGTCGCGTCCGCCGTGATCATGGCGGGCGCCCCGCCGGAGCGGTCCGGCAGCGCCGCCGCCATCGAGGAGACCAGCTACGAACTGGGCGGCACGCTCGGCGTGGCCGTGCTGGGCAGCGTGGCCGCCGCCGTCTACCGGGCCGGCCTGCCCCCGGACCGCCTCGCCGACGCCGGGCTGACCGGGCCGTCCGCCGCCGGCGTGCGCGAGTCGCTGGGCGGCGCGCTGGAGATCGTCCCGACCCTGGGCGAGGCCGGGGCGCGCCTGGCCGAACGGGCGCAGGCGGCGTTCACCTCGTCCCTGCAGTGGGCGGGCGCGGCGGGCGGCGCCCTGCTGCTCCTCGCCGCCGCGCTGGTGTGGCTGCTCACCCCGCGCGACCTCGACCTGTCCGGCGGCCACGAGCACTGACACCGGCGCGCTCGACCCGCGACGTCCGGAGGACCGGCGAGGTTGGTCGCCTGGCCGCATGCGGCATGCCAAGAAGCCGCAAATAGCGGACAGTGCGCAGTCGTGCGATTACGCTGCGAGACTGTGACCGATCTGCGTACGCCGCCGCTCAACGACGGTGATCTGTTCTCAGAACGCGTCCGGCAGTACGCCCATGACCGGCCGCTGCGGCCCGTCCACATCCTGGAGGCCGGATGCGGATGGGGGCGGGGGCTGGACCTGGGCGACTGCGAGCGTCGGGTCACCGGTGTCGACATGGACGCCCCGGCGCTGCGGGCCCACACCGCCGGCCGCACCGACCTGGACGAATGGCACCTGGGCGACCTGCGCACCGTGCCCATGCCGCCGCGCGCCTACGACGTGGTGCACGCCCCGTTCCTCATCGAGCGGGTGCCGCACGCCGAACTGGTGCTCGACCGCTTCGTCGCCGCGCTCAAGCCCGGCGGGCTGCTGCTGGTGCGGCTGCGCGACCGCAACACCGCGTTCGGCTTCCTGGACCGCAGGCTGCCCCGGTGGCTGCGCGACCCGCTGTGGCGCCACCTGGCGCGGCACGGCCGGGTCGAGCTGCTGCTGCGGCCCGAGGCGTCGCCGGGCGCGGCGCGGCCCGCGCAGGAGGCCGAGGGGCGCCACGAGGCGGCCGCGTCCGGCGCCTCCGGGGGCGGCGCGGACGACGCCGCCGAGCGGGGCCACGTCCGGGGGCGGCGGGTCGGCGACGAGCGCGCCGCCCGGATCGGGGTGCCGCCGCCCGCCGTGTACGAGAAGGTCGCCTCCCGGCAGGGCATGCGCTGGTACTGCGTCATGCGCGGGCTGGTGATCGCCGAGGAGTACACCTCGCGCGCCTCACTGGACGCGCTGGGGGCCGGTTCCGGCCTCGTCGGCGGACTGTGCCGGCTGGTCGCCTCCCTGTCCCGCGGGAAGCTGACCTCCGAGCACAGCGAGGTGACGCTGGTCATCCGCAAACCCGAGAACCGTTTCGCGCGGGTCATCTGAGCGCGGCCCCCGCCCGGGCGGCCGTCCCGGCCACCGCGGCGGGCGGGCCGAGATGCGCACAGCGGTGGACGGTAGGTAAATTTTCTGCGGCATCCCCCTACTGACCTGCGTCGGCCCGGTTCCCCGCCCGGGCAGGATCGGAGACCGCGGTGACCGCCGAGACGGGCCTTCCCGACACGCTGCGCGACCTGCCCGCACACACCCCGGGCACGGTCGAGCTGGCCGATCTGGAACTGCTGCTGGCCGGGGCCTACCCCCCGCTCAAGGGGTTCCTCGGCTCCTTCGACACCGCCATGGTGATCGCCGGAGGACGGCTGGCCGACGGCACGCCGTGGCCCGTCCCGGTCACCCTCGCGGTGCCCGAGGAGCTGACCGGCCACGAACGGATCGTCCTGCAGGACCCCGAGGGCGTGCCGCTGGCCGTGCTGAGCGTCGCCGAGGCCTGGCAGGACCCCACCAGCCGCGGCTGGCGGCTGGCCGGCGAGCTGGAGCCGCTGCGCGCCCCCGCGCACGGACCGTTCCACCGCCTGCGCCGCCGTCCCGACGAGCTGGAGCGCCCGGACGGCCCGCTGCTGGCCGTCGCCACCCGCGAGCCGTTGCACCGCAAGCAGCTCGGCCAGCTTCGGCAGGTGGCCGAACGGCTCGGCGCGCGGGTGCTGGTGCTGCCGCTGCTGGGCGGCGAGCACGACGAGGCGCTGGTGCGGGCCCTGCTGGCGGTGCGCCGCGACCTGCCGGACGGCACGCGGGTCGTCCCGGTGCCGCTGCCGCCGCGCGAGGTCGACGGCGAACGCGACCTGCTGCTGCGCGCGCACGTCGCCGCCGCCTACGGCGCCACCCACCTGCTGGCCGACGAGCAGCAGGCCGACACCGCCGAGAAGATCGCCGACGGCGCCCCGATCCCGGTGGTGGTGCCCGAGCCGTGGGCCTACGACGCCGACGTGGAGGTGTGGCGTCCCGTCGCCCGCATCGAGCCCGACCACGTCCAGGCGGAGCTGACCCGCGAACGGCTCGGCGAGCTGCTCGACCGGGGCGAGCCGATCCCCGACTGGTTCACCCCGCCCGCGGTCGCCGCGGAGCTGGCCGTGGCGCGGCCGCCCAAGCACGAGCGCGGCCTGACGGTGTTCTTCACCGGGCTGTCGGGGTCGGGCAAGTCGACGGTGGCGCGCGGGCTGGCCGACGCGCTGGTCGAACGCGGCGGCCGCACCGTCAGCCTGCTGGACGGCGACGTGGTGCGGCGGCTGCTGTCGGCCGGGCTGACGTTCTCCCGCGCCGACCGGGACCTCAACATCCGCCGCATCGGATACGTGGCGGCCGAGATCACCCGGCACGGCGGGGTGGCGATCTGCGCGCCGATCGCCCCGTACGCCGCCACCCGCGCCGAGGTGCGCCGCATGGTGTCGGCGGTCGGCGACTTCGTGCTGGTGCACGTGGCCACGCCGCTGGAGGAGTGCGAGCGGCGCGACCGCAAGGGCCTGTACGCCAAGGCGCGGGCCGGGGCCATCCCCGAGTTCACCGGGATCTCCGACCCGTACGAGGAGCCGGACCCGGCCGTCGACGGGGGCGCCGACCTGCGGCTCGACACCACCGGGCTGGAGCCCGACGAGGCCGTCGACCGCGTGCTGGACCTGCTGGTCGAGGGCGGCTGGGTGCGTCCCGCCTGACGCGCGGCGCACAGGGGTCACCGTTCTCTCACCTGTCCGGTACGGGGCCCCTGGCTGCCGATCATGCCTGCCGGGCGTTTAGTCTGGTTTTCGGCTTTCCCGATATACCCGGTAGGTCATGCTGATGGACTTTGATTGGACGATGGCGTTCGGCTCGTTCCTGGTCGCCATCGTCGTCGGGCTGACCGGCATGGGCGGCGGCGCGCTCATGACGCCGATGCTGGTGACGTTCTTCGGGGTGAGCCCGCTGGCGGCGGTGTCCAGCGACCTGGTCGCCGCCGCGGTGATGAAGCCGGTCGGCAGCGCCGTGCACTACCGGCAGGGCACGATCAACCTGCGGCTGGTGGCGTGGCTGTGCGCGGGCTCGGTGCCCGCCGCGTTCTGCGGCGTGCTGGTGGCCCGGGCCCTCGGCGACGGCGCCGAGGTGCAGGACGTCATCCAGAAGGCCATGGGCGTGGCGCTGCTGCTGGCGGCCGCCGGGTTGATCGTGCGCGGCTACATGGCGCTGGCCGACCGGGCCGCGCGGCGCGAGCCCGGCGAGCGCCGCACCGCCGCGCCGGGGTCGCCGGCCGCCGTCGGCGCACCCGAGATCAAGGTCCGGCCGGTGCCGACCGTGCTGGTCGGCGCGGTCGGCGGGCTGGTGGTCGGCATCACCTCGGTCGGCTCCGGCTCGCTGATCATCGTGGCGCTGCTGGCGCTGTACCCGGCGCTCAAGGCCAACCAGCTCGTCGGCACCGACCTGCTGCAGGCGGTGCCCCTGGTGTTCGCCGCCGCCCTCGGCCACCTGCTGTTCGGCGACTTCCACCTGGAGGTCACCGCGGCGCTGCTGGTCGGTTCCGTCCCCGGCGTCTACCTGGGGTCGCGGATCTCCTCGCGCGCGCCGGGCGGCCTGATCCGCCGCGCGCTGGCGTTCGTGCTCGTCGCGTCCGCGCTGAAGATGTTCGGCATGGGCACCGAGGTCCTCGCCTGGACGCTCGTCGGCCTGGCCGTGGCGGGCACCGCGACGTGGGCGCTGCTGCGCCGCCGCCACGGCCTGCCCGCCCTGGAGCTCACCGGCAGGCTCGCGCGGGCGCCCCGGCACGAGCCGGAGGTCACCCGGACCCCCGCGGGCAGGAGATAGCGACCGCTCGCCGCCGGCGCCCGGCTCGGCGGGCGCCGGCCGCTCAGCGGGAGCCGGTGATGAGGGCCCGCAGCGCGGTGCTGGAGGTGTGCACCGTGTACGGGAAGTAGATCACCCGCACGCCGCGTGCGCCGAGGTCGGCTTCGAGGCGGTCGCCCTTGGGGGTGCCCTTCCAGTCGTCGCCCTTGAACAGCACGTCGAACCCCAGGCGCTCCCACATCACCACCTTGTCGGCGGAGACGTCGGTGACGACCTCGTCGACGCAGCCCATCGAGCCGACGATCTCCATCCGCTCGGCGTGCGGGACGATCGGCGCCCGGCCCTTGACCTGCTCCAGCACCTCGTCGGTGACCACGCCCGCGATGAGGTGGTCGCACTCGGCACGGGCGCGCTTGAGGATGTTGAGATGCCCGATGTGGAACATGTCGTAGGCGCCCGGCACGTACCCCACCACGCCCGTACGGCGGCTCACCGGCGCACCCCCGTGTCCACCGGCTGCCCGGCGGGCGCCGCGGCGGGCGCGGGAGCGTCCAGGGCGGCGACCTCGCGGAACCACTTGACGGAGGCGGCCAGCAGGAACAGCGCGTTCCCGGCGAACAGCAGCGTGTAGAGGGGCAGGAAGACGTCGGTGAAGCCGAGCAGCAGGAACGCCACGCACAGCACCCCGTAGTCGGTGGGGATCACCAGCAGCGACCGCAGCGTCGACGGCGCCGCCGGGGCGGGCGCCGGGCCGGTGCGGCGGGCCCGCGCCAGCAGGTCCTTGAGGATCATCCCGAAGAACATCACCGCGGCCACGATGGTGAACCCGAGCGGGACGAGCAGGTAGGCGTCGCGGTCCAGGTCGTAGAACCGGTACCACGACACCAGCACGGCCGAGTGCAGCGCGGAGATCTTCGCCGCGTCCACCATGTGGTCCAGGTACTCGCCGGACGCCGAGCCGCCGCCGCGCAGCCGGGCCAGCTGGCCGTCGGCGGCGTCGAAGGCGTAGCCGACCACCAGCGCCAGGCACACCGCCGCGCCCAGCCACGGCGCCGGGTCGACCAGCGCGATCAGGGCGATGCCGGTGAAGGTGAAGCAGGCGCTGATCGCCGTGACCTGGTTGGGCGTCAGGCCGGCCACGTACGAGGCGGCGGCCAGCACGCGGCCCAGCTTGCGGTTGACGAACCGGGAGTAGGCGGGGGCGCCCTTGGCGCTCTTCTGCGCGGACGCCAGCCGGGTCAGCGCCGCGCGGAACCCGGCGGGCGCGGCGGCGTCCGAAGTGGCCCGCGCGCTCACGCGACCGACGTCCTCGGCGCGGCGCCGGCACCGCCGGCGCGGGACAGGCGGATGCGCTCGCGCAGGACGGGGCTGCGGGTCTCGGCCAGGTCGGTGAACCGCACCACGCGCACGCCCGTGCCCTCCAGCTCGCGTTCGGCCGAGGCCGCGGAGCCGGCGGAGCCGGCGGAGTCGCCCGGGGACGCGTCCGCACCGGTGAACACCACGCCGAATCCGACCGCGTCCCAGGCGGGACGCAGCGCCGCCTCCTCCAGCGGCACGACGTCGTGGACGCCGCGCACGTTGCCGACGATCTCCATGCGTTCCAGCAGCGGCACCACCGGCCGCGCGCCGTGCACCCGTTCGGCCAGCTCGTCGGACCACACGCCGACGACGAGCCGGTCGCACGACCGGGCGGAACGTCGCAGGACGTCCAGGTGACCGACGTGGAAGAGGTCGAAGACCCCCGGCGTGAAGCCGATCACCCCGTGCATGCAGCCCCCTTGCCCCTGAACGCGGGCCTACGTGTACGTCCGTCCTGGAACAGCCGTACGCTAGCAGCCCTTTGCTCGAACGTTGTCGCAGTTCTACCTATTGTTTCCATGGCGTCCATCTGGTGGTCGTCAGGTCCTGCTGAGGTCCGCCGCGGGGTCTCCCGGCGCGGCCGACGCGTCCGCCGCGGGCGGCGCGGACGGCGCGGCGCCGACCGGCGGGTCGCCCCGGCGCAGCATCCGCCACAGCAGCGCGGCCGACACCAGTCCCCCGGCGCCGAGGCAGAACGGGGCGATCGACGCCGCCCCCGCGTCCACGGCCAGCAGGACCGTCAGGACCAGCAGCCCGACCAGGCTCTCCACGCCGCGGATGACGAACACCGTCCGGGACCGCTTGCGGGCGGTGGCCAGGCTCGCCAGCGGCAGCGTGCAGGCGAAGCACACCGCGTACACGCCCCAGCCGACCGTGGCCAGGCCGTCGACGTCGAACGAGCCGCCGGTCACCACCGGCCCCAGCCAGTCCGCCAGCAGGATCCCGGCCAGGCTCATCACCAGCGCGATCCCCGCCATCAGCGCGCACGCCCGCACCGCCTGCCGGGCCCGCATGGGACGGCCCTCGCGTTCGGCCTTGGCGAAGTCGCCCAGCAGGAACCAGCCCGCGCCGTTGACGAACGTCAGCGCCGGGGCCAGCAGCAGCCGGGCCGCCTCCACCGCCGCCAGCGCGGCCGTGGACGCGAACCCGGCGATCATGAGCCGGGCGACCAGCAGCGCGGTCGGCCGGATGCCCGCCTGGATCGACCGCCACCACGCGAACGCGGCGATCTCGCGGAACGCGGTGCCGCGCAGCGGCGCCCGGGCGTACTCCTCGCGCGGCAGCCGCACCCAGGCCAGCAGGATCGAGGCGGCACAGCCCACGCACATCGCGCCGAGCAGCAGCTCCAGCGACGCCTCGCCCGTCAGCGTCTGCCACCCGCCCAGCACGCCCAGCGTGACGAGCAGGTAGCTGCAGTCGTTCAGCGCCAGGCGCCAGAACTCCATCCGCGCGGTGAAGATCCGGCGGCCGGTCTCGTTCAGCAGCCACAGCGCGACCAGCAGCGCGAACAGCGCCGTGCCCGCCGCGCCCGCCAGTCCCATCACCAGCGAGATCACCGCGCCGACGACCGCGCCCGCCGCCACGGTGCCCGCCACCGACAGCAGCAGCGCGCCGCGCACCCGCGGGTCGAACCGGTCGTAGACGGTCAAGGTGTCGCCCACCCACGCCGTCTGCACCGCGGTGATCATGACGAGGACGGCGACGAACAGCGCGTACCCGCCGTAGCCGTCGGCGCCCAGGCCGCGGGCGGCCAGCGCCTGCACGACCAGGCTGCCGCCCGCGGTGACGAACTGGACCGTGACCGCGCCGCCCGCCGACGACAGCAGCCGCCCGAGCTTGCGCGCGACCCGGCTCTTGGGGACCCGGCTCACCTGTCGAGGTCGTAGCGCATCAAGGTGGACTCGTTCTTCCGCGGACGGGCGTCCTTGGCCAGGTCGTCCAGGGAGAACGTGTCCTCGGCGGTGCGGCTCGGGTCTCCGGAGCCGTTCCAGCGGTCGCGCGGCCGCTCGGCCGGCTTCGTCCGGTCGATGTCGGCGGCGCCGTCGCCGGGCTTGCCCGCGGAGGACGACGCCGACGGCCCGGACGGCGCGGACGCACCATTGCGGGACATGCGTCCACCCGGCGGGGACCCCGCCGGGGACGCGTCACGCGACGACGGGCGACCGGCGTCCGAGCCGGGGTTGCCGTGCCGCCCCGGGCGCGCCGGACGGCGGCCGTCGCCCCGGCCGCCCACCGGCCGTCCGTTGCGCGAGCCGTTCATCTCGGCCCGGCCGGTCGGGGGAAGCGGCGGCACCGGGCCCTTGGCCGCGTCGTCGGACCACGCCCGGCCGGGCCGTTCGACCGCCGGGTCCGCCGGAGCGGACCGGCCGCGGCGCGGACGCGGCGGCTCGGGCGCGGCGGGCGGCGCGACCGCCTGCTCGCCGTGGTCGGCCGGGCCCGCCGCCGGGACGGGCGCCGTGCGCCGCCGGGCGCGCGGCGAGGCGGCCCGCAGGAACGACACCACGCACGCCACGATCAGGCCGACGGCCAGCCCGATGACGGCGTTGCGCGGCAGCTTGCTCGGCTCGGCCGCGTTCGGGTCGGCGGTGTCGACGAACTGCACGCCGTCGTTGGTGTTGGCGCGGGCCGACAGCACGCCGCTCTCGTCGGTCTGCAGCTTGGTCAGCCGGGTGGCCAGCAGCCGGTAGTTGCGGCTGCCGACGGCCGTGGCCTCCATCTGCTGGGTGACCTGCTGCTGGGTCTGCTGGATGGACTTCAGCTGCTCGTCGAGCTTGGCGATGTTGGTGGAGACCGTCACCTCCTGGTAGGCGTCCACCACCGCGTTGGCGAACATCGCCGCCTCGCGCATGTCGGACCCCTTGGCCTCGACCAGCACCACGCCGCCGTCGGCCTTGCTGGAGGTGGACACCCGGCCGCGCAGCTGCGCGCTGGTCATGGCCGGGCCGCCCTTGCGCTTGATGATCTCGGTCGCCTTGGTCAGCACGGGCGTGGACCCGGCGAACGCGGCGCGCTGGGCGGTGTAGGTGGCGAAGCCCTGCCCCGAGACCACGCCCATGCGCAGCACGTTGTTCTTGTTGGTGGGGTCGGTGACCGCGAAACGGGCGGTGGCCGTGGCGCCGCCCAGCAGCAGCTGCGTGGCCGCCGCCGAGACCAGCACGGACACGAGCACGATGATGAGCGACATCGTCCGGAAGCGCCACACCGCCTCGACAAGACTGATCTCCGGCGTGGCCGGGACGGAGGCCGGAACGGGAGTCTGTGCTGTCATCGGCTGCTCTGGGTCCTCGTGGGATCGGATGGGGGGACGTCTGATGCGGGCGCGGATGCGGCGGCGGATCCGGGCGAGGTCAGGGCGCGTACGGCGGCGCGCAGCTCGCGATGGTAGCGGTCCTCGCCGAAGCGGTGGGCGGCGTCGGCGCGGGCCCGCTTGGCCATGGCCAGGGCGCCGTCCCAGTCCTCCAGCAGGCGGGCGATGCCGTCGGCGAGGGCGGCCGGGTCGTCGGGGGGCACCAGCACGCCGTTGTCGCCGTCGCTGACGATCTCGACCAGACCCTGGGTGGCGCTGGCCACCACGGGCCGTCCGGCCAGCATCGCCTCGACCGCGACGTTGCCGAACGGCTCGACCCGGGACGGCACGACCGCCACGTCGGCGGCGGCGAACGAGTCCCACACCGAGGGACGGAAACCGGCGAACTCCACCGCCCCGTCGTCACCGGCCAGGGTCCGCAGCTCCTCCTCGAACCACTCGTAGCCGGGGAAGACGTTGCCGACGAGGGTCAGCGTCACGTCGTGGCCGCGCTCGCGCAGCAGCCGGACGGCGCGCACCGCCACGTCCGACCCCTTGCGCGGCGACAGCCGTCCGACCAGCGTGACCCGCACCGGCGCGTCCAGGACGGGCCGCGGCTCGGTGACCTGGGCCGGGTCGGGCTCGGCCACGCCGTTGTAGATGATGCGGGCCCGGCGGCCGACCGGCCCGAGCGCCGCCGCGCTCGCCCGGCTGTTGACGACCACCGACCGGGCCAGCCGCAGCGGCATCGCCAGCGCCGCGCGCACCGGGCGGGGCACGCCCTCCTCGGCCTCGTGCACGTGGCACAGCGCCGGGACGCGGGCGAGCCGGGCCGCCACCAGCCACAGCGGGATGGTGACGGTGTTGACGTACAGGGCGGCGGCGCGGTCGCGGCGCAGCAGCCGCACGGCGCGCGGCAGCGCCCGCACCGACGCGGCCGCCAGCCGCAGGATGCCGACCGGCGACATGTACGCCTTGCGCAGGACGGGGACGGGCAGCACGACGACCTCGGCGCCCGCGTCCCGCAGCGGACCCGACAGCGGCCCGTCGGCGGGCAGGGTCACCACCACGCGCCGTTCGGCCGCCAGCGCCCGGACCGACTCGACGAGCATGCGGTCCGAACCGTAGAGATCGGGCGACGGGTGCGCCAGCACCACAACGGATCTCTCGTCACCCTCGTCCACGGCCCCCTCCTTCCGGCGCCGGTGCACCCGGCAACCGTTGTCGCGCCACCCACAGATTAACCGGGCTTTACTTACAGGACGCGCGAGATGTCCGCTCGCCTTACGCTGGCCTGATCAGACATTGCGGTTCTACGACCGCGGCTGGATCTCGGTTCAACAAGGTAATGCTCAGGCAGGGGGTCAAGGGTGCGCATCGCCATGGTGGGGACTCGCGGAGTTCCGGCGCGCTACGGCGGCTTCGAGACCGCGGTGGAGGAGATCGGGCGTCGCTTGGCCGCCTCCGGCCACCAGGTGACGGTGTACTGCCGGGGCGAACGGCATCCTGAGCGGGAGTATCTGGGCATGCGGCTGGTGCACCTGCCCGCGGTGCGCGCCAAGGTCGCCGAGACGCTCAGCCACACGGCGCTGTCGGTGCTGCACGCCTCGACCCGGCGGATCGTGCGCCGCGGCCCCGACGTGGCGCTGGTGTTCAACGCCGCCAACGCGCCGATGCTGCCGATGTTGCGGGCGCTGCGCGTCCCGGTGGCCACGCACGTCGACGGGCTGGAGTGGAAGCGCACCAAGTGGAGCGGCTCCGGGCAGCGCTACTACCGCACCGCCGAGAGCCTGGCGGTGCGCTGGTCGGACGCGCTGATCGCCGACGCCCGCGGCATCGAGGACTACTACCGGGAGCGCTTCGGCGCCTCGTCGGTGTTCATCCCCTACGGCGCGCCGATCCTCACCGAGCCCGACAACGCCAAGCTGGCCGAGGCGGGCTACGAGCCGGGCGGGTTCCACCTGGTCGTGGCCCGGTTCGAGCCGGAGAACCACGTGCATCTCGCCGTCGACGGCTACCGGCGCAGCAAGGCCAAGCATCCCTTGGTGGTGGTGGGTTCGGCGCCCTACTCCGACGCCTACACCGCGCAGGTGAAGGAGCTGGCCGGGGACGACCCGCGCATCACGTTCCTCGGCGGCGTCTGGGACCAGGATCTCCTCGACGCCCTGTACGCGGGCGCGCTCACCTACATCCACGGGCACTCGGTGGGCGGCACCAACCCGTCGCTGCTGCGGGCGATGGGCGCCGGCGCCTCGGTCGTGGCGTTCGACGTCAACTTCAACCGCGAGGTGCTGGGCGAGGAGGCCGGCCGGTTCTTCACCGACCCGCAGGACCTGGCCGCCGAGATCGAGGCCGCCGAGAACGACCCGGGCGCGGCCGCCGACCGGGGCGCGGCGGCGCGCAAGCGGGCCTCCGAGCACTACGTGTGGGACGACGTGGCCGCCGCGTACGAGCGGCTCTGCGAGGACCTGCTCGCACGCCGGCTGACCCGCAAGACGATCCGCGGTAAGTGACCCCGCCGTGGCCGCTCCCGGTCACGTGAGCGGGCCGTCAGCGGTCACGTGAACGGGCCGCGCGCCGAGGGGCGACCCCCGGTGCGCGGCCCGTCGTCGTTCATACGGCCCGTTCATACGGCCCGTCAGGCGGTGCGCGTCACCTCGTCACCGCGTTGGACGCGGCGCTGGTCACGACGTTGCCGAGCGGGTCCTTCACGCGGATCTTGTAGGTGTGCTCGCCCTTCGGCGCCTTGGTGTCGGTGAAGGACAGGGAGGGCTTGGTCCAGAACGTGGACGCCTTGCTCACCGTGCCGACGGGGGTGGTGCCGTTGTCCCGCAGCACCTCGTAGGTGAGGTTGTTGTTGTCCATGTCCCAGGTGGCCTGCCAGGACACCTTGACGCCGCTCACGCCCGCGACGGCCTTGGGCGCGGCGAGCTCGGCCTTCACCGGGCCGGACTTGTTGGGCGCCTTGGCCTTGACCGCGAACCGCACCAGCCCCTGCTGCGCGACGCCGTTGACGCGCGGGAACTCACCGCCCATGGCGACGTACTCGGAGTTGCCCGTCACCGCCCACGCCGCCTGGGACTGGCCGGTGAACGTCCCCGCCGTGAGCGTCGGGAACCAGTGCAGCAGGCTCGGCACCGGCTGCCTGCGGTAGTTGCTGTTGGAGCCGGGAGGCGCCTGGTCCTTGCCGGTGGCGTAGGTCGTCTCGGCCAGGGCGCGGTGCCACGTCGACGGGGTCGTCTCGGGGAACGCCCCCAGGGACGAGCAGTCGTGCGCGTGCGACACGCTGTAGAGCGACTTGCCCTGGGCGAACACGCCGTACGAGGCGCCGTAGCAGTTGTCCAGCCACACCAGCTCGCCGTCGGCCGCCTTGGCGGCGAACCGGCCGTCGAACCAGTGCATCCCCTCGCCGTTGGCCGAGCCGTACACGGTGTCGCCCGACACGAACAGGTCGGTGACGTAGGAGAACCGGCTGCCCTGGCGCGTGGGGATGGGACGGCTGGTCCAGGTGGCCGTCGCGCCGGTGGTGGCGTTGACCGCGCCGATGCCGACCTTGGCCGCCCCGTTGATCTTCTGGAAGCGGCCGCCGATGAGGACGCGGGTGTTGCCCGGCGCCATCGCCATGGCGAACACCTCGTCGTCGTCCGCGGTCGGACGCCAGGCGTCGACCAGCGAGCCGTCCGACGCCTTCACCGCGGCCAGCCGCGTGCGGGACTTGCCGTTGACGTTGAAGAAGTTGCCGCCGAAGTAGACGGTCGAGTTGGTCGCGGCGATGGCGCGGACCTTGTTGGACACCTTGGGCGCGAAGCCGGCCACGAGCTTGCCGGTGGCGGTGTCGAACGCCGCCAGCCGCGACCGCGGCTGCCCGTCCACGGTGGTGAACTCGCCGCCCACGTAGACGCGCTTGCCGTCGGGCGAGCGGACGATCCGCAGGCCCTGGCCGTTGAGCGAGTGCTTGAAGGTGGTGACCAGGTTCCCGGTGCGGATGTCGAACGCCAGGATGTTCTGCGCGTTGACCTCCTTGCTGCTGCCGGCGGCGGTGCCCGGCGGGCGCGCCTTGGTGAACTTCCCGGTCGCGTAGACGGTGTTCCCGACCGTCGTCATGCTCCACACGACGCCGTTGACCTGCCAGGTCGGCAACGGGTCCACGCTGACCGTGGCCGGTGTTCCCGAGGGCGGCGCGGTGTCGGCCGCCGCGGGCACGGCGGACGCGCCGAGCAGGACGGTCGAGGCCGCGACGGCGGTGGCGGCGGCACGACGACGTCGAAGCGAAGGACTTGTCACGAGTCAGTTCCCTTGCCAAGTGGCCCCTGTGACCCCTGCGGTCACTTCGATCCGCAGATCGTAGTGCGGTCCCGCGGGGGACACGGCGGCAACGTACGAAATTGTCACCATGTCAGGAGGTGACGTGCCGATATGACGATCTGTCAGGCGGCCGCCCTCACTCCGCGGCCTGCGCGGTGAAGTCGTCCACCGACAGGACGATCGGGGCGTTGGTCGCGCTGCCCGCGAGCTGGGAGCGCAGGCCGACGCCGCCGGGCGTCTGCAGCCCGTCGGTGGAGTCGGTGCCGGTCACCTGCCAGTCCGGCTCGGCGGCGCCGTCCGCCCACACCTTGGCGCTCAGCGTGGTCGGGGCGGAGCCCGTCACCCGCAGGCGCAGCCGCAGCGGGGTGTTCGGCGCGTACGTCAGGCCGGGGATGGTCTGCTCGGCGCCGATGACGGTCTCGCTGTTGCTGGAGTTGGTGCGGCTGATCTGCAGCGAGACGACCCCGGACGGCCGCAGCCGGACACGCGCCCGGTAGTCGCCCGCGCCGGAGACGCGACGCCCGGCCAGCCAGACGTAGACGCCGTTGCCGGTGCCCTCCTTGTCGACCGACAGCTTGACCGTGGCGTCGGTGCCGGCGGCCGACACGTTGTTCAGGTAGGCGCCCATCGACGTGCCGGCGGTGGCGAGCGTCATCCGCCCGGCGCCGCCGCTCACCGACAGGCCGCTGACCGTGCCGACGCCCGACCAGGGGCCGCCGGTGTCGGCGGTGCCGAAGCCGCCGCTGCCGACGGTGCGGTCGAAGGCGTCCGAGGCGACCGTCTGCGAACGGACGGTGACGGTGCGCAGGGTCTCCCCGGTGGCGCCGTCGTCGTCGGTGACGGTGAGCTTGACGGTGTGCTCGCCGGGGGTGGTGAAGGTGTGCGAGGCGTTGGCGCCGGTGCCGGTCTTCCCGTCGCCGAAGTCCCAGGCGTACTGGGCGATCGTCCCGTCGGAGTCGCTGGAGCCGGTGGCGTCGAACGTGCAGGTCATCCACTGGCAGTCGGCGGTGAACGCGGCCGTGGGCGGCTTGTTGGGCACGACCGTGCCGAGGCCGACGCCGTGGTGCAGGGCGACCTGCTGGGCGGTCAGCGCCCGCGGGTACACCGCCACCTCGTCGAGGGTGCCGGCGAGGAAGTTGCTCGTCGGCCGGTTCGGCCAGGAGCCGAGGTTGTCCCCGCCGACGCGCCAGTAACCGGAGATCTTCTCGCCGTTCTTGGCGCCGGCGTCGGCGCCGACCTGCGTGCCGTCCACGTACAGCCGGATGCCGGCGGACGAGTCGAGCGTGCCGACGATGTGGTGCCAGCGCCCGTCGTTGAGCCCGGCGCCGCTCTGGATCGTCACGACGGACGTCGCCGGCTTGACGCCGAACACGACGCGGCCGTCGTTGGTCATGTACAGGTGCCGGTCGTAGGCCGTGCTGGTGCCGCTGTTGCGGTTGCCGTAGCCGATGATCTTGCCGCCGGAGGTGCTGGTGGTCTTGACCCACGCCTCCAGGCTGAAGTCAGCGGGCGCGGGCACGGCGGCCGTGCTGGACGTGCCGGTGGACGTGCCGTTGAACGTCATCGCCTTGTCGGTGTCGTTCTTGATGGCCCCGGCCTGGCCGCGCGTGACCCCGGACTGGAGCGTCAGGTCGTACGGGCCGGCGTGGTCGTAGGCGGGGCCGCTGCCGCCGTCGCCCAGGCGCCAGTGGTCGGCCGCCCCGTCGTCGGCGATCGCCTTGGCGTACGCGCTGGGCGTCGCGGACACACCCGTCACCGCGTTGGACGCGGCGCTGGTGACGGCGTTGCCGAACGGGTCCTTCACCCGGACCTTGTAGGTGTGCGACCCGGAAGGCGGGGCGGGGTCGGTGAACGCCGCGTTCGGCATGTTCCAGAACGTGGACGCCTTGGTGACGCGGCCGATCGGCGTGGTGTCGTCGTCGCGCAGCACCTCGTAGGTGAGGTTGTTGTTGTCCATGTCCCAGGTCGTCTTCCAGGACACGCGGATGCGCCCGTCGGGCAGCGCGGTCGCCTGGGGCGTGCCGAGGTCGGCGTCCTCGGGGCCCGCCTTGTTGGGGGCCTTGTCCTTGACGGCGAACCGCACGAGCCCCTGCTGCGCGACGCCGTTGACGCGCGGGAACTCACCGCCCATGGCGACGTACTCGGAGTTGCCCGTCACCGCCCACGCCGCCTGGTACTGGCCGGTGAACGAACCCATCGCCAACGTCGGGAACCAGTGCAGCAGGCTCGGCACGGGCTGGCCGGAGTAGTTGCTGCCCGCCCCGGGGGCAGCCTGGTCGGTGCCGGTGGGGTAGCTGGTCTCGGCCAGCGCGCGGTGCCACGTCGTCGGGCTGGTCTCGGGGAACGCCCCCAGCGAGGAGCAGTCGTGCGCGTGCGAAACGCTGTAGACCGACTGGCCCTGGGCGAAGATGCCGTAGGTGGCGCCGTAGCAGTTGTCGAGCCACACCAGGTCGCCGGTTTCGGCCTTGGCGGCGAAGCGGCCGTCGAACCAGTGCCACCCCTCGCCGTTGGCCGAGGCGAACACCGTGTCCCCCGACACGTACAGGTCGGTCACGTACGAGTAGTTGCTGCCCGACCGCGTGGGGATCGGGCGGCTGCTCCAGGGGGCGGAGGCGCCGGTCGTGGCGTCCACGGCGCCGATGCCGACCTGCGTCGCGCCGTTCAGCGTCTGGAAGCGGCCGCCGATGAGGACGCGGGCGTCGCCGGGCGCCATCGCCATGGCGAACACCTCGTCGTCGTCCGCGGTCGGACGCCAGGTGTCGATGTTCGAGCCGTCCGACGCCTTCACCGCGGCCAGCCGCGTGCGCGACTTGCCGTTGACGTTGAAGAAGTTGCCGCCGAAGTAGACGGTCGAGTCGGTCGCGGCGATGGCGCGGACCTTGGACGACACCGTCGGCGCGAAGTCGGGCACCAGGTCGCCGGTGGCGGTGTCGAACGCCGCCAGCCGCGACCGCGGCTGCCCGTCCACCGTGGTGAACTCGCCGCCCACGTACACGCGCTTGCCGTCCGGGGACGCGACGATGCGCAGCCCCTGGCCGTTCAGCGAGTGCCGGAACGAGGTCACCAGGTCGCCGGTGCGGATGTCGAACGCCACGATGTTCTGAGCGTCGACCTCCTGCGAGCTTCCGGCCGCCGTGCCCGGGGGACGCGCCTTGGCGAAGTTGCCCGTCGCGTAGACGGTGTTGCCGACCGTCGTCATGCTCCACACCACGCCGTCCACCTGCCAGGTGGGCAACGGATCCACGCTCACCGTCGGGGGCGTGCCCGCGGGCGGCGCCGTGTCGGCGGCCGCCGGAACGCCGGCAACGGTCGTCGACGCGAGGACCCCCGCAGTCGCGACGGCCGCAACGCGGCGCAGGAGACTTCTCATTGGACGCAACCCCTAGTCGTTCTGCCCCGTGGCACTGCCGGCTTCGAAACCCCGTCAGTTGCCATAAGTCGGCTGTTCATCATTGCCGCTCTTTTACACTGTTGGCCAGTCCAGGGGATCTGCTCCGCCTCCAGCACGCCCCGCTCCACTGGCCGGCGTCCGTGCACCCCCCGATCCGCGATGCCCGAGGAGATAGCCGCATGCCCCGTTCGGTTTCGCGTCCGTCCCGGCCGATCCGGCAGGCACGCCGCGTGGCCGGTTCCGGCCTGACGCTCACCCTGGCGTTCGCGCTGGCCGTGACCGGATGCTCCGGCGACGAGAAGAAGGCCGACAAGCCCGGCCCGCCGCCGCCCGCGCCCAGCCAGCAGTCCGAGTCGGAGGCCAACGCCGCGCCCGGCGCGCAGAGCATGCGCCTGTCGCAGGGCCTGCGCAAGCCGGTGACGTACGACGACAAGATCACCGTGCAGGTCACCGGAATCCGCAAGGTGCGCAACCAGAACAAGGGTCCGGGCGAGATGACCGGCCGCACCCTGACCATCTTCACGCTGCGCTTCACCAACGGCTCGCCGCGCCCGCTGGACCTCAACCAGGTGCGGGTCGTGGCGCGCTACGGGGCGAAGGGCACGCAGGCGAGCCCGACCTCCTACGCCAACCTCAACGACTTCTACGGGACGGTGGCGCCGGGCAGGACCAGGTCGGCGTCCTACGCCTTCGACCTGCCCAGCTCCGGCTACGGGAAGGTCGTGCTGGGCGTGAAGTTCAGCGAGACGCACAAGGTCGCCCTGTTTACGGGCGCCATAGAAACCTGACCAGGCCGTAATGGTCGCCTTCCGGTAGCGGTCACACCCGCCTCGACTGTCACGCCGACCGGCTAGGGTTCGCGCTATGACCGGCAGCAGCACCCGCAGGACGTGGATCATCAGGGCGGCCGCCCTGCCGGCGGTCGCCGCCGTGGCCGTCCTCGGCTGGCTGGTGCCGCGCGGCGAACAGCCCGCCGGGACGGTCGCGAGCACCGCCGGCGCCGCCCAGGTCGGCAGCACCCGCTACCCGGCGCCCGACGGCGCCCTGTACGTGGCGCCGTCCGGGCGCGACTCGGCGTCCGGCGAGCGCGACGCGCCGCTGCGCACCGTCGGCGCGGCCATCCGCCGGGCGCGTTCGGGCGGCACCGTCGTGCTGCGCGGCGGCACCTACCACGAGTCGGTCACCATCCCCGCCGGCAAGAAGCTGACCCTCCAGGCCTATCCGGGCGAGGCGGTCTGGTTCGACGGCAGCTCCCCCGTGTCCGGTTGGGTCAAGCGCAACGGCGTGTGGGCCGTCGACGGCTGGACGGCCAGGTTCGACTCCACCCCGGGCTACACCAAGGGCGCCGCCCCCAGCAGCGACGACGACTTCCGCTTCGTCGACCCCGGCCACCCCATGGCCGCCCACCCCGACCAGGTGTGGATCGACGGCGTCGCGCAACGGCAGGTCGAGTCGCGCGCCAAGGTCAAGAGCGGCACGTTCTACGTCGACGAGGGCGCGCGGCGCCTGTACGTCGGCACCGACCCGCGCGGCCGGGCCGTGCGCGCCAGCACCCTCGCCGAGGCCATCACCGTGCGCGGCGCCGGGTCCACGCTGCGCGGCATGGGCGTGCGCCGCTACGCCACCTCCATCCCCCAGATCGGCATGGTGAAGGTCGTGGCGCCCGACGTCACCGTCGAGAACGTGGCGGTCACCGACTCGGCCACCACCGGCCTGAGCGTGCTGGCCGCGCACGCCCGCGTCCGCCGCGTCACCGCGACCCGCAACGGCATGCTCGGGGTGCACGCCAACCACGCCGACGACCTGCGGCTGGAGGCGGTCCGCGCGGCCTCCAACAACACCGAGCACTTCAAGCCGTCCCCGGTGGCCGGCGGCGTCAAGATCACCCGCTCCCGCAAGGTGGCGCTGGTCGGCGGCGCCGCCGTCGGCAACCGCGGCAAGGGCCTGTGGCTGGACGAGTCGGTGTACGACATCACGATCACCGGCAACCGCATCGCCCGCAACAGCGACCACGGCATCTCCATCGAACTGAGCGCCAAGGCGGTCGTGGCCGACAACGTCGTCCTCGGCAACGGCGGCGACGGGCTGCGGCTCAACGACAGCGGCGACGCGCAGATCTGGAACAACACGCTGACCGGGAACGGCCGCACCGTCCACCTGGTGCAGGACCGCCGGCGCGCCACCGACCTGTCCACACCCGGCCACGACCCGCGGCAGAAGCTGCCCGACCCGACCGTGCCGTGGCTGGTGCAGAACATCACCCTGAGCAACAACGTCCTCGCCGACGCCCGCGCGGGCGCGCCGTGCCTGCTGTGCGTGCAGGACCACTCCGAACGCCCGCGCAGCGCCGAACAGATGCGCATCACCGCCAACGGCAACGTCTACGTCCGCCCCGGCCGCGGCAGCCCCTTCTTCACGATCGTCTGGCAGCGCGCGGGCAACGCCGCCACCTACGCGACCCTCGACGCCTTCCGAGCCCAGACCGGCCAGGAGAAGAAGGGCCTCGCCCTCGACGACCCCAACGCCGCCGCCCCCGACGGACGGCTCGCCCCGAAGTCGGCCGGACGCGCCCGTCCCACCCCCCTCGCCCTGCCGAGCCGCATAGCCAAGCTCGTCAACCGTCCCGCCGGCACCCGCCACACCGGCGCCTGGACCCTGTCCACCCCCAACTGACCGCGCCCCCGCACGTCCCGCAGCGGCCGCAAGCCGTGCCGTGACCCGTCGTGTAGCCGGTCACGGTCGTCCGGGGGCGAGGGTGGATATGCGGCGGTACACCGGGACAGGGGGTGGGCGGTCTTATTCTGAGGACGATTCGTTTTCGGGAGCGGCCGTTGAAGCTTGCCAAGGTGTCCGTTCTGCCGCGTCGGCAGCAGCGGACTGTCGTGCCCAGCGCGGGCTGGTGGGTCGTCGTGCTGCCGCTCGCGCTGATGCTGTCCAGCGACTACAAGCTGCGCAGCCGCGAGGTCGACCAGGCGGTCAGCGGCAGCGCCGACCTGACCGTGCTGGTCGAGATCGCGATGTACGGATGCGCGGCGCTGTACCTGCACCACCGGTTCCGGCTGCGGCCGCCGGCGCGGCGGCCCACCGGGCTGCTGCTGGCCGCGTGGGCGTTCGCCGTCTATGTGGCGCTGACGGCGCTGTGGTCGCCGTACCCGCAGCTCGGCGTGGTGCGCGGTGCGCAGCTGCTCATCACCATGACGGTGATCTACACGGTCGCGACGCGGGCGCAGCCGCGGGACCTGCACCGGCTGGCGCACGCCTTCATCGCGATCGTGCTGGTGTCGGTCGCCATCGGCGTGGTGCATCCGTTCCCGCGCACCTCGCGCACCCAGGAACGCTTCAACTGGCTGTTCGTGCACCCCGTCATCGCGGGCGTGTACCTGGCCGTGGCGGTGCTGCTGGTCATCAGCTACCTGGTGCGCCGCGAGCACCCCGAGCACCGGCTCTGGCATCCCGTGGTCTACATGGGGGCCCTGGCGGTGCTGTCCGGGGCGCTGGTGGCCACCGGCACGCGGGGCGCGGCGCTGGGCTGCGCGGCCGGGCTCGTCGTCCTGCTGGCCACCGCGCGCGGGCCGCACGGCCGGGCCGACGTCATCGTGCTCGGCGCCGCCGTGGCGGTGCTGGCGGCGCTGGCGTTCTCCGACGCCATCATGGCGTTCGTGGCGCGCGGCGAGACCGCCGACAAGCTGCTGTCCCTGAACTCGCGCACCGACCTGTGGGAGCTGGCGATGCGCGCCTACGCCGAGGAGCCGGTGTTCGGGCGCGGGCTGGGCGCCTCCCGGGGGCTGTTCCTGGACGACATCGGGCTGGGCGGCGGCCACAACGCGTTCATCAACGCGCTGGTCGACAACGGCGCGGTCGGCGCCGCGATATTCGCCGCGCTGCTGGTGGCCCTCTGCTTCGTGCTGCTGCTGCTGTGCCGGCACCGTCCGCTGCGGCCCGACGCGGGGCTGCTGCTGGGCCTGCTGGGATTCTTCGTCGTCGACAGCATGACCACCGAGGGCCTGGCCACCCCCGCCAACGTCTCGGGGATCTGGCTGCTGATCATGGTGGCGTGGACGGAGACGCTGCGCCGGCAGTCCCGGGTCCTGGACGCCCCGCCGCCTGCGGTGGACGCCGCCTCCCCGACGGCGGACGCCGCCCCGGCCGTGGCGGCCGAACCCGAGCGCGCGACGGTCGCATCCTGATGGATGTGGCATTCTTGCGCGTGTGGAACCACTCGGCATCAAAGGCGCGTTCTCGTTCACCCCGAACGTACACGGCGACCACCGGGGGTCCTTCCACGAGTGGTTCCGGGCGGACGAGCTGCGCGCGCAGGTCGGTCACGAGCTGAACCTCGCCCAGGCCAACTGCTCGATCTCCGCCAAGGGCGCGCTGCGCGGCGTGCACTTCGCCGACGTCCCGCCCGGGCAGGCCAAGTACATCACCTGCCTGCGCGGCGCCATCCTGGACGTGGTGGTGGACCTGCGCGTCGGCTCCCCCGACTTCGGCCGCTGGGAGGCCGTCCGGCTGGACGACCGGTCCCGCCGGTGCCTCTACGTCGCCGAGGGGCTCGGGCACGCGTTCATGGCGCTCACCGACGACGCCACCGTCATCTACCTGTGCTCCCAGCCGTACGCGCCCGAGCGCGAGCACGGCGTGCACCCGCTGGACCCCGACCTCGGCATCGCCTGGCCGCAGGACATCGAGCCGGTCCTGTCGGCCAAGGACGCGGCCGCGCCGAGCCTGACCGACGCGCAGAAGACCGGCCTGCTGCCCGACTACCGGGAATGCCTGGAGTACTACGCCGAGCTCGGCCTGCCGGTCTGACGGGCGCCGCCCCCGACCCGGGCACGCGGCCGGGGCGGCACCCCGGCCGCGGTCAGCGCAGTTCGGGCCAGGCGGCGTGCAGGGCCTCGCGCCAGTGACGCATGGGCGACAGGCCCGCCTCCGCCCAGCGGGCGTGGCCGAGAACGCTGTAGGCGGGACGCGGCGCGGGACGCGGGAACCTGTCGGTCGTGGTCGGCTGGACGCGGTCCGGGTCGAGCCCGAGCAGGGTGAACACCTCGCGGGCCAGGCCGTACCAGGTGGTCTGCCCCGCGTTGGTGCCGTGGTAGACGCCCGGCGGCGCGTCCGACGACGCCAGCGCGATGATCTGTTCGGCCAGGTCGCCCGTCCAGGTCGGCTGGCCGTGCTGGTCGTCGACCACCTGGACGGTGTCGCGTTCGGCGGCCAGGCGCGTCATGGTGCGGACGAAGCTGGGCCCGTGCGCCCCGTACAGCCACGCCGTGCGCACCACGTAGCCGCGTCCGGTGTCGAGGACGGCCCGCTCGCCCACGAGCTTGGTGCGGCCGTAGGCGCTGACGGGCGCCGGCGGGGCGTCCTCGGGGTACGGGCGGTCGCCCCGGCCGTCGAAGACGTAGTCGGTGGAGATCTGCACGAGCGTGGCGTCGGCGTCCGCGCACGCGGCGGCCAGGGCGCCCACGGCGGTGCCGTTGACGGCCAGCGCGGCGTCCTCGTGCGTCTCGGCGTCGTCCACGGCCGTCCAGGCGGCGCAGTTGACCACCGTGGCCGGGCGGTGGCCGCGCAGGGCCCGCCGGACGGCGTCCGGCGAGCACACGTCGAGGTCGGCGCGGGTCAGGGCGGCGACCTCGTGGCCGTGCGCGCGCAGGCGGTGCACCAGGTCGGTGCCGAGCATGCCGCCGGCGCCGATGACGAGCCAGCTCACCCGGCGTCCTCCGCGCGCTTCTTCAGCGGCTCCCACCACGCCCGGTTGTCGGCGTACCAGCGGACGGTCTCGGCGATGCCGTCCTCGAACGAGACCCGGGGCGCGTAGCCGAGACGGCGCAGCTTGGCGTCCGACAGCGAGTAGCGGCGGTCGTGGCCCTTGCGGTCGGGGACGCGCTCCACGCGGCTCCAGTCGGCGCCCAGCGCGTCGAGCAGCCGCCGGGTGAGCTCCAGGTTGGTCAGCTCGGCGGTGCCCGCGATGTGGTACACCTCGCCGGGCTCGCCGTGTTCGGCGACCGTCTGGATGCCGCGGCAGTGGTCGGCCACGTGGATCCAGTCGCGCACGTTGCCGCCGTCGCCGTACAGCGGGACGGTGCGGCCGTCCATCAGGTTGGTGACGAACAGCGGGATGACCTTCTCGGGGTACTGGTACGGCCCGTAGTTGTTGCCGCAGCGGGTGATGCTGACCGGCAGGCCGTGGGTGCGCGCGTACGCCCGGGCGATCATGTCGCCGCCCGCCTTGGCCGCCGAGTACGGGGAGTTGGGCGCCAGCGGCGCGTCCTCGTCCCAGGAGCCGTCCTCGATGCTGCCGTACACCTCGTCGGTCGACACCTGCACCACGCGCGGGACGCCCGCGTCCAGGCACGCCTGCATGAGGGTCTGCACGCCCAGCACGTTGGTGCGCACGAACTCGCCCGCGCTGGCGATGGACCGGTCGACGTGCGACTCGGCGGCGAAGTTGAGCACCACGTCGTGCCCCGGCACCACCTCGGCGAGCAGGGCGGCGTCGCAGATGTCGCCGTGCACGAACGTGAAGCGCCCCTCGACCGGTTCGAGGTTGGCCAGGTTGCCCGCGTAGGTGAGCTTGTCCAGCACCGTCACCTCGGCGCCCGCCCACGCGGGATAGCCGCCCGACACCAGCTCGCGAACGTAGTGCGAACCGATGAACCCGGCCCCGCCGGTGACCAGTATCCGCCGGGCCCTCATTTACTGATCTGCACTTTGCTGTGGTCTCCCAGGACGAGACGGTGTGCCCTCGGCACGGGGGGAGCGGGCGTCACCCGTGCCTGCCTTCCGATGAGCGAGACCTCGATGCGTCCCACCCCGTCAATGGACGCGCCGCGCAGCACGATGGAGTACTCGATCTCGCTGTCGATGACCGCGCAGTCGCTGTCGATGGAGGTGAACGGGCCGACGTAGGAGTCGCGGATGACCGCGCCGGGACCGATGATGGCGGGGCCGACGACGCGCGAGCCGGTGACGCGCGCGCCCTCCTCGACCACCACGCGGCCGATCAGCTCGCTGGCGGAGTCCACCTCCCCGGCCACCGACGGCTCCAGGCCCTCCAGCACCAGCCGGTTGACCTCCAGCATGTCGGTGACGTTGCCGGTGTCCTTCCAGTAGCCGGACACCATCGTGGACTCCACCCGGTGCCCCTGGTCGATCAGCCACTGGATGGTGTCGGTGATCTCCAGCTCGCCGCGCCGGGACGGCTTGAGCCGCGCCACGGCCTCGTGCACCGCCGGGCCGAACAGGTACACCCCGACCAGGGCCAGGTCGCTCTTGGGACGTTCGGGCTTCTCCTCCAGCCCCACCACCCGGCCGTCCGCGTCGAGCTCGGCGACGCCGAACGCGCGCGGGTCGGACACCTTGGCGAGCATGATCTGGGCGTGCGGGCGCTCCCGGCGGAACCGGTCCACCAGGTCGTTGATGCCGCCGACGATGAAGTTGTCGCCGAGGTACATGACGAAGTCGTCGTCGCCGAGGAAGTCCCGGGCGATCAGCACCGCGTGCGCCAGCCCGCGCGGGGCGTCCTGCCGCAGGTAGGTCACCCGCACGCCGAACCGCGACCCGTCGCCGACCGCCTCCCTGATCTCGGCCTCGGTGTCGCCGACCACCACGCCGACCTCGCGGATCCCGGCGTCCCGGATGGCCTCCAGGCCGTAGAACAGCACCGGCTTGTTGGCCACCGGAACCAGCTGCTTGGCGAAGCTGTGGGTGATCGGCCGCAGTCGCGAGCCGGATCCGCCCGCCAGGACGAGCGCCTTCACCGGGCGGTCCGGGCGGCCGGGGACGGGGGGAGGGAGGGTTTCACTGCGGCTCCAGCGCGGCCAGGGACGTCAGCGACGTCGGTGACGTGAATCTGACATCGACATTACCGGGATCTGACATGCGGCGGCCCCGGCCGTCCGACATCGGAACGGCCGGGGCGCACGCGGACGCGCGTCAGGACGCGCCGGTGATCATGCCTGCCGCGACGGTGTTGTTGGTGGCCTCGTCGATCAGCACGAACCCGCCGGTCAGCCGGTTGCGCGCGTACTCGTCGATGAACAGCGGCTGGGTGACGCGCAGGCTGACCCGGCCGATCTCGTTCAGCCCGAGCGCGCCGGCCTGCTCGTCGCGGTGCAGCGTGTTGACGTCCAGCCGGTAGTGCAGGTCCTTCACCAGCGCCTTGGCGGTGCGGGTGGTGTGCTTGATCAGCAGCTTGGTGCGGGGCGCGAGCTGCCGGTCGGGGGTCATCCAGCACACCATCGCCTCCAGGTCCTGGGCGACCTGCGGCCGGTTGTTCGGGCGGGCGATCATGTCGCCGCGGGAGATGTCGATGTCGTCGGCCAGCCGCAGCGTCACCGACATCGGCGCGAACGCCTCGGTCACCGGCCCGTTCGGCCCGTCGATGTGGGTGATGGTCGTGGTGAGCCCGGACGGCAGGTGCACCACCTCGTCGCCCGGCTTGAGCACGCCGCCCGCGACCTGCCCCGCGTAGCCGCGGTAGTCGTGCAGCGCCGGGTCGGTGCTGGCGTGCGGGCGGATCACGTACTGCACCGGGAACCGCACGTCGATCAGGTTGCGGTCGGAGGCGATGTGCACGTGCTCCAGGTGGTGCAGCAGCGACGTGCCCTCGTACCACGGCATGTTCACCGACCGCTGCACCACGTTGTCGCCGTGCAGCGCCGAGATCGGGATGAACGTCAGGTCGCCGACCGACAGCTTGGCGGCGAACGCGGTGAACTCGTCCACGATCGACTCGAACACCGCCCGGTCGTAGCCGACCAGGTCCATCTTGTTGACCGCCACCACCAGGTGCGGCACCTTCAGCAGCGTGGCCAGGAACGCGTGCCGGCGCGACTGCTCCAGGATGCCCTTGCGCGCGTCCACCAGGATGATCGCCAGGTCGGCGGTGGACGCCCCGGTCACCATGTTGCGGGTGTACTGGATGTGGCCCGGAGTGTCGGCGATGATGAACTTGCGGCGCGGGGTGGCGAAGTAGCGGTACGCCACGTCGATGGTGATGCCCTGCTCGCGCTCGGCGCGCAGCCCGTCGGTCAGCAGGGCCAGGTTGGTGTGCTCCTCGCCGCGGTCGGCGCTGGTGCGCTCCACCGCCTCCAGCTGGTCCTCGAAGATCGACTTGGAGTCGTACAGCAGCCGCCCGATGAGCGTGGACTTGCCGTCGTCCACGGAACCGGCGGTGGCGAACCGCAGCATGTCCATCGTCTTGCCCTGGGGCGCGCTGTCCTGGGCGGTGTCGGTGGCGGCCATCAGAAGTAGCCCTCCTTCTTGCGGTCCTCCATGGCGGCCTCGCTGGAGCGGTCGTCGGCGCGGGTCTGCCCCCGCTCGGTGATCCTCGTCGCGGCGATCTCCTCGATCACCTCGTCCAGCGTGGTCGCGGCCGACTTGACCGCACCCGTGCAGGACATGTCGCCCACCGTGCGGTACCGCACCATCGCCTCGAACACCGGCTCGTCGTCGTCCCGGTTGGCGTACGGGTTGTCGTCCAGCAGCAGCCCGTCGCGTTCGAACACGCGCCGGTTGTGCGCGAAGTAGATGGACGGGATCTCCAGGCCCTCGCGGCGGATGTAGTCCCACACGTCCAGCTCGGTCCAGTTCGACAGCGGGAACACCCGCACGTGCTCGCCCTGCCGGATCCGCGTGTTGTACAGGTTCCACAGCTCGGGCCGCTGGTTCTTGGGGTCCCACTGGCCGAACTCGTCGCGGAACGACACCACCCGCTCCTTGGCGCGCGCCTTCTCCTCGTCGCGGCGGGCGCCGCCGAACGCCGCGTCGAAGCGGTGCTCCTCGATGGCGTCCAGCAGGGTGGTGGTCTGCAGCCGGTTGCGGGAGGCCCACCGGCCGGTCTCCTCCACCACCCGGCCCTTGTCGATCGACTCCTGGACGGACGCGACGACCAGCCGCACCCCCAGTTCGGCCACCCGCCGGTCGCGGAAGTCCAGCACCTCGGGGAAGTTGTGGCCGGTGTCGACGTGCATCACCGGGAACGGGATCGGCGCCGGCCAGAAGGCCTTGGACGCAAGGTGCAGCATCACGATGCTGTCCTTGCCGCCCGAGAACAGCAGCACCGGCCGTTCGAACTCGGCCGCCACCTCTCGGATGATGTGAATCGACTCCGCCTCAAGGACGTCCAGCTGTGACAGCAGGTAATCGCAGCGCTGCATGGTCTGGGGTTCTCTCCACGCTCTCTGGCAGATGCACCGGTGGCCGGGATGACGCCGTCCCCGCGGGTCGGGGGCGGCCGATCCGGCCGGCTCAGCCCGGCAGGGCCGCGCCCACGTCCCGGATGCCGGTCAGCAGCATCGATGCCGACACGGGGTGACAGACAAGGATATCCGGCAGCCGGGGGTCCTTCTGGTTGTAGCGGGGCGGGGTGCCGTCGACGCGGGACACGTGGGCGCCCGCGGCCACCGCCACGGCGACCGGCGCGGCCGAGTCCCACTCGTACTGCCCGCCCGCGTGGACGTAGACGTCGACCTCGCCGAGCAGCACCGCGGCGATCTTCGCCCCGGCCGAGCCGATGGGCACCAGCTCGACCTCGGGCTCGACGCGCTCGATCAGCGCGTCCAGGAACTTCGGCGGACGGCTGCGGCTGACCGTGACGCGCAGGCGCCCGGGGTCGGGCTCGGGGGTGCGCAGCGGACGGTCCGGCGTGCCGTCCCACGGGCTGACGAGCGCGCCGTCGGGCGCCGTGCGGAGCGTCACGCCCCGCGCGGGCAGCGCGACCGCTCCCGCGACGAGCTCGCCCGACTGCCACAGCGCCACGTGGACGGCCCAGTCGGTGCGGCCCTCCTCGCCGAACTCGCGGGTGCCGTCGAGCGGGTCGACGATCCACACCCGGTCGGCGTCCAGCCGGGCCGGGTCGTCCTTGCCCTCCTCCGACAGAACGGCGTCGCCGGGGCGGCGCTCGGCCAGCGCGGCCGCCAGGAACTCGTGAGAGCGCAGGTCACCCGCCTTCTTCAGGGCGTCGACGTCGGCGAATCCGACCTCCTCGCGCACCTCCAGCAGCAGGCGCCCGGCGTCCCGGGCCAGCCCGGCCGCCAGCGCGTGGTCATCCCGCGGGCTCTGCGTCATCACTCGCCCATTTCCGGCTCGGCTGATCGGTTGGGTCTCCATTGTCGCCTACCCCGCCTCCACGCCCTGCCCCCGGGGTCGCCCCCTGGGAGACGCAGCTCGCGGGCCCGGCGAAGGTGAGCGCAACCCACCGAGCAGGATGCGGCCCTCCCCGCCCGCTAGTACGCGCCGGAGCCGCGGACCACCGCCGACCAGGTCTTCCACAGGATCAGCAGATCGAGGGCGAGCGACCAGTTGTCGACGTAACGCAGGTCGAGCCGGACCGATTCCTCCCAGGTCAGGTCCGAGCGTCCGCTCACCTGCCACAGCCCGGTCAGGCCCGGCTTGACGGCCAGCCGCCGGTAGACGTCGCCGCCGTAGCGGGCGACCTCCTCCGGCAGCGGCGGACGCGGCCCGACCAGCGACATGTCACCGCGCAGCACGTTGAACAGCTGCGGCAGCTCGTCCAGCGAGTAGCGGCGCAGCCGGCGGCCGACCGGGGTGATCCGCGGATCCTGCCTGATCTTGAACAGCACCCCGTCGTGCTCGTTGTGCACCAGCAGCTCGGTCTTGCGGGCCTCGGCGTCGACCACCATCGTGCGGAACTTCAGCACGGTGAACTCGCGCCCGTCGCGGCCCACCCGGGTCTGCCGGAACAGCACCGGCCCCTTGCTGGTGAGCTTGATCAGCAGCGCGACGGTCAGCAGCAGCGGGCTGAGCGCCACCAGCGCGGCCAGCGCCCCCACCCGGTCGAACAGGTCCTTGACGACCTGGCGGCCGCCGTCCAGCTCGGGATGCTCCACGTGCAGCAGCGGCAGCCCCGACACCGGGCGGATGGAGATGCGCGGCCCGGTGACGTCCATCAGCGCGGGCGCCACGACCAGTTCGACGTCGTCGCGTTCGATCTGCCAGGCCAGGCGGCGCAGCGCCACCCCGTCCATCTCCGGGCAGGCCAGCACCGCCACCGAGTCGGCGCCCACCCGGTCCACGACGGTCGCGGCCTGCCGGAAGTCGCCCAGCACGGGGACGCCCTCGACCTCGGTGACCGCGTCCTCGCCCTCGACCAGCGCGGGCGGCAGGCACACCGCGACGATGTCCATGCCGTGGTAGCGCTTCTGCCGCAGCAGGCGGATCAGGTCGGCGACGGACGTGCGGTGCCCCACGGCGACCACGCGCCGCATGCACTCGCCCTCCCAGCGCCGCCGGTGCAGCCACTTGCGCAGCCGGTACCGCGCGACCAGGCCGAGGAAGGTGCCCAGCGGCAGCGCCATCACCACGTAGCCGCGGGCCACCTCGGTCTTGGTGGCGTAGGCGACGATCGCCACGGTGGCGGTGAGGATGAACCCCGCGCGCAGCACACGGTGGAACTCCTCGTAGCCGACGCCGATGTAGCGGGGCTGGTAGGCGCGGCACAGCGCCAGGATCGGCAGCCACGCCAGCGGCAGGGCCACGGTCAGCGCGACGTACGGGATCGTGAACTCGCCCGGCATGCCCGGAAAGCGCAGCACGAACGCGATCGCGCCCGCGACGAGCATGCTGAGGAAGTCCAGGGTGAGCGCACGCCGACGGTACGAGCCCGTCCAGTTGACGGAATGCCCCTGCCGCGGCCCGTCCTTCGCGGACGCGTCCGCCACCTGGACCCTGTCAACGACGGCCATAGACGTCTCACCACCCCTGCCACATGCGCCCCGTAAGACGAGGTCCACCTCGGAGACGGCTGAACGGCCTTTGAGGTTCACATGTGTGCGAACCCCAGATGGCCGCATCTTACGGACGCTTCACCCCGGGCGACTCCCAAAACGGGCGGTCAGCCGCGGTTTTGTTACCCAAGCTAAAGGATCGGCTCACCGCGGGGGCCGAAATAGGTCACCTTTCCGAGTGCCATCCCCCGGACGGGCCGCGATGATCAGGACGCGTGGAAAACGTTCTGGGCCGCGCCGAGCCCGTCGGTGAGCAGCGCCTCGACCGCGTCGGCGGCGCGTTCCACGTGCAGGTCCAGCTCCCTGCGCTCGGCGGCCGAGAAATCCTTGAGGACGTACGCGGCCGGATCCATGCGGCCGGGCGGACGTCCCACACCGAAGCGGATCCGCAGGTAATTCCTGTCGCCGAGCGACTTGGTGATCGAACGCAGCCCGTTGTGGCCATTGTCACCGCCGCCCTGCTTGAGCCGTATCGCACCGTAAGGGATGTCCAACTCGTCGTGCACGATAACGACGCGTTCGACCGGTACCTTGAAGAAGTCGCGCAGCCCCTTCACCGGGCCGCCCGATTCGTTCATGTAACTGCGGGGCTTGGCGAGCACGACGCGCTCGCCCGCCAGGCGTCCCTCGACCACCTCGGCGCGTCCCCGGTGCGCCTTGAACCGACCGCCGACCCGCCCGGCCAGCACGTCCAGCACCATGAACCCGGCGTTGTGCCGGTTGCCCGCGTACGACGGCCCGGGATTGCCCAGACCGACCACGAGCCACGGCTCGGCGCTCACCACCGCACCTCCCCAGCGCGTTGTCCGACATGATCGTCCGACACACTCGACGGCCCCCGCCGGTGCGCACCGGCGGGGGCCGTCGACAGTAACGTGCCGCGCGCGGCGACGCGCGCTCGGCGGGAACTACTCGGCCGACTCGGCGGCGGGCGCGGCCTCCGCCTCGGCGCCCTCCTCGGCCGCGGCCTCCGCGGCCGGGGCGGTGGACGCGGAGGCGTCGCTGATCTGCAGGATCAGCGTCTCCTCGTCGGTGGCCAGCGACGCCCCGGACGGCAGCTTGAGGTCCTTGGCCAGGACCTGCGTGTCCACCTCCAGGCCGGTGACGTCGACGTCCACGGCCTCGGGGATGTGCGTGGCCTCGGCCTCCACGGACAGCTGCACGACCTCCTGCGCGACCCGGCCGCCGGCCACGACGTCGCCGACGACGTTCACCGGGATCTCGACGGTGACCTTCTCACCGCGCGTGACCAGCAGCAGGTCGACGTGCTCCAGGAAACCCTTGATCGGGTCCCGCTGAACGTCCTTGGGCAGGGCCAGCTCGCTGCCGCCGTTGAGGCCCTCGACGCGCAGCAGCACGTTGGGGGTCTTGAGCGCGAGCATCAGCTCGTGCCCGGGCAGCGAGATGTGCTGCGGGGCGGTGCCGTGGCCGTAGAGGACGGCGGGCACCCTGCCGGCCCGGCGGGCGCGCCGTGCGGCCCCCTTACCGAACTCGGTGCGCGGCTCGGCGGCGATGCGTACCTCGGACACGGCGAAAACTCCTCGTTCTTGCGATCCACGGCCGTCCGGTCACGGACGTCCGCTACGGACAAAGCGATCAGGCGGTTGCTCGATGCGTCGGGCGCCTCGAAGACTCTTTGCGTACCCCGGGGAGCGGGTGTCCGACGCGGAGCCGCACTGAACGACCCGGGGCTTACGCAGGTTCCCCGAGTTTAGCCGATGCGCGACCGCCCGAGCGCCCAGAGGGCGCCCGTTCCCGGGCCGCCGGTCAGCTGTGGCCGCCGAAGAGGCTGGTCACCGAGCCGTCGCTGAACACCTCATTGATGGCGCGGGCCACCAGCGGGGCGATGGACAGCACGGTCAGCTTGTCGAACTGCTTCTCCTCCGGGATCGGCAGCGTGTTGGTCAGCACGACCTCGGAGATGCGCGAGTTCTTCAACCGGTCCACCGCCGGACCCGACAGCACGCCGTGCGTGGCGGCCACGACGACGCGGGTGGCGCCGTGGTCGAACAGCGCGTCGGCCGCCTTCACGATGGTGCCGCCGGTGTCGATCATGTCGTCCACCACCACGCAGGTGCGGCCCTCCACCTCGCCGACCACGTCGAACACCTTGACCTCGTTGGCCACGTCCGGGTCGCGCTTCTTGTGGATGATCGCCATCGGCACGCCGCCCAGCCGGTCGCTCCACCGCTCGGTCACCCGCACCCGGCCCGCGTCCGGCGCGACCACGGTGACCTGCGACAGGTCCAGCCGCTTCTCGAAGTGCGAGGCCAGCAGGTCCAGCGCGAACAGATGGTCGACGGGCCCGTCGAAGAAGCCCTGGATCTGCGCGGTGTGCAGGTCGACGGTGATCAGACGGTGCGCGCCGGCGGTCTTGAACAGGTCGGCCATCAGCCGGGCCGAGATCGGCTCGCGGCCGCGGTGCTTCTTGTCCTGGCGGGCGTAGCCGAAGAACGGGGCCACCACGGTGATCCGCTTGGCGGACGCCCGCTTCAGCGCGTCCACCATGATCAGCTGCTCCATGATCCACTGATTGATGGGAGCCGTGTGACTCTGGATCACGAAGGCGTCCGAGCCACGGACCGACTCCAGGAAGCGCACGAACGTCTCACCGTTGGCGAAGTCGTACGCCGAGGTCGGCGTGAGCTCGACGTGGAGGTTGTCGGCTACTTCCTTGGCCAGGTCCGGGTGGGCTCGGCCGCTGAAGAGCATCAGCTTCTTCTGGCCGCTCGCCATGATCCCACTCACCTCTGACAACTCCCCCTCAATGGATTGTTCTTACGTGGGTGTTGTCCCCACTCCCCCGCACGCCGAAAGAACCGGGTTCGGCGGTTTCGCGGGGCATCTTCTGTCGTTGTGCATGGGGACGACCCCCACCCGCCCGCCGACCGGAGGGACCCGGCCGATGAGCCGTGACTCGCGGGCACGCGGCTGGACGTGCCCACGCTCCGCCGACGGACCTCCTCGTCGACCGGCGGACGCTGTTGGCGGCGGGGCGCGCACGCCCCGCCCGTCCGTCGTCCGGACGGCACCGGACGGCGGCTCCCATTCGGCCTCTCGGCCATCACCCGGCCTCGCGGGCCCTCACCCCGGCCTCTCGGCCGTCACTGGGCGTCGCGGCCGTCCTCGTCGACGGCTTCCCGTTCCCTGGCGTGGCGGGCCGCCTCGGCGGCGGGCGTGCCCGGACGCCGGCGCTCCACCCAGCCCTCGACGTTGCGCTGCCGCCCGCGGGCGACCGCCATCGCCCCCGGCGGCACGTCCTGCACGATCACCGAGCCGGCGGCGGTGTAGGCGCCGTCCCCGACGGTGACCGGCGCGACGAGCATGGTGTCGCTGCCGACCCGCGCATGGTCGCCGACCACGGTGCGATGCTTGCTGACGCCGTCGTAGTTGACGAACACGGTGCTGGCGCCGATGTTGCAGCCCTGCCCGATCTCGGCGTCGCCGACGTAGGTCAGGTGCGGCACCTTCGACCCCTCGCCGACCTGGGCGTTCTTCATCTCAACATACGTGCCGGCCTTGGCCTTGCGCGCCAGCCGCGTGCCGGGCCGCAGGTAGGCGTAGGGGCCGACCGACGCCTGCGGGCCGATCTCGGCCTCGACGCACACCGCGTTGACCACGGTGGCGTCCGCGCCGACCCGCGTGTCGGTGAGCGTGCAGCCCGGGCCGACCCGCGCGCCCTCGGCGAGGTGGGTGCGGCCGTGCAGCTGGGTGCCGGGGAGGATCTCGGCGTCCGGCTCGATGGTCACGTCCACGTCGATCCACGTGGTGGCCGGGTCGACGATGGTGACCCCGGCCCGCATGTGCGCCTCCAGCAGCCGGTCGTTGAGCTGCCGCCGCGCCTGCGCGAGCTGGACGCGGTCGTTGACGCCCTGCGTCTGCACCCAGTCGGGGGTCAGGTGCGCCCCGGCGCGGTGGCCGTCGCCGCGCAGGATCGCCACCACGTCGGTCAGGTACTCCTCGCCGCCGGCGTTGTCGGTGGTGACCCGCTTGAGCGCGTCGCCCAGCAGCGTCCCGTCGAAGGCGTACATGCCGACGTTGATCTCGCGGACCGCGCGCTGCTCGTCGGTGGCGTCCTTGTGCTCGACGATCGCGGTGACCGAGCCGTCGGCGGCCCGCAGGATGCGTCCGTAGCCGGCGGGGTCGGGGATCTCGGTGGTGAGGACGGTGACGGCGTTGCCCTCGTCCTCGTGGGTGCGCACCATCGCGGCGAGCGTGTCGCCGCGCAGCAGCGGGTGGTCGCCGTTGGTGACGACCACGGTGCCGCGCAGCTCGCCGACCTGCTCCAGGACGGTGCGGACCGCGTGCCCGGTGCCGCCCCGCCGCTCCTGGACGACCGCCTCGGCCTTGGGCCAACCCCGCTCCAGATGGGCGATGACCTGCTCCCGGCGGTGCCCGACGACCACGATCAGCCGTTCGGGGTCCAGCTCGCCCGCGGCGGCCAGCACGTGGCCGAGCATGGTGCGTCCGCCCAGCTCGTGCAGGACCTTCGCGGTACGGGACTTCATCCGGGTGCCCTCGCCCGCGGCGAGGACGATGACGGCAGCCGGGCGGCTAGCGCTCACTGGGAGGCTCCTCGGCATCGCGGTTAAAGAACTCGGCGCGGGCGCAACCGTATGGAGATGTCCAACAGGCTGGCGACCTGCCCGAAAGGGGGGCAGGCGGCAGGCCGCGGCTCACCCGACACCGGAAGGATACCGCCCGTCCGTCTTCTGTCACCCCGGGGGCGGCACGTCGTTCCGGGCCCGTTACCAGGTAGGGCGTATCGTCGGACCGGCGGGACGGGTGTGTTCCGCCGCCGCGTCCGCGTCACGACGATCGAGCTCCCGGGGGAGGATTCGAACCTCCGTTGACTGAACCAAAATCAGTAGTCCTGCCCCTAGACGACCCGGGACCGGCCGAACCCGGCCGTCCCTGTGGCAGGGCGCCGGTTCGCCGGGCCTAACGATACCGACTCCCCCCACAGGGGCCCACCTCTATTTCCCCGCCCCCGGGCGCGTTCGGGGGGATCTTCTTCGTCCGTGCGGACTTGCCCGGACACGCCGCATGCGTCCCATGCCACTCCAGGATGGTGGTTTAGGGCGGCCGGAGACGAGCACGTGACAGACGTCCGCCCCGGCAAGGGGGCCGGGCGGCGAACTTCGCGGCGGCGTCGCGCGTTCGTGCGGGAAGGGGCTGTGAACGGGCTCCGCGTCCAGTCCCGGGAGCACCGGACGGTGCGCGGCCCGCTGACCCGGCGTGAATTTTGTGACCGCTGAGACAGATTCCCACCGATTTTACGAATCGGGCCTGTCCAACTTACGCCAGCGTAGGTTACGGTGGCGTAGGTAAGCATCCCGAGTTGCAGGAAGTGGTGACCGCATGACTACAGCCCCCGTCCTCGATCCCCCTCGCCGAGAGCCCCGTCCCGAGATCGAGCCGGAGCCGCAGGGGACGTTCGAACGGGTCCTCGTCGCGGTGTTCACCGGCGTCCCGTTCCTCGCCCTGTTCGCCGCCGTCCCGCTGGCCTGGGGCAGCTTCCTAGGGTGGACGGACGTGGCGCTGGCCGCCGTCTTCTACTTCATCTCCGCCGCCGGCATCACCGTCGGCTACCACCGGTACTTCACCCACGGCTCGTTCAAGGCGCGCCGCGGGCTGAAGATCGCGCTGGCGCTGTCCGGCAGCCTGGCCATGGAGGGCCCGGTCGTCACGTGGGTGGCCGACCACCGGCGCCACCACAAGCACTCCGACAAGGAGTTCGACCCGCACTCGCCGTGGCGGTTCGGCAGCGACTGGAAGGCCCTGCTCAAGGGCCTGGGCTGGGCGCACTACGGCTGGCTGTTCGACGGCAACCGCACCTCCAAGGAGCGCTTCACCAAGGACCTGCTGCGCGACGACGACGTGATGCGGGTGCACCGCTTCTTCCCGGCGGTGGTCGCCGTGTCGATGCTGCTGCCCGCCGCGCTCGGCGGCCTGCTCACCATGTCCTGGCAGGGCGCGCTGACCGCCTTCTTCTGGGCCGGGCTGGTGCGCATCACGATGGTCCACCACGTCACCTGGTCGATCAACTCGATCTGCCACGTGTTCGGCAAGGAGGACTTCGAGGTCCGCGACAAGTCCCGCAACGTGTGGTGGCTGGCCATCCCGTCGCTGGGCGAGTCCTGGCACAACCTGCACCACTCCGACCCCACCTGCGCCCGGCACGGCGTGCTGAAGGGGCAGATCGACATCAGCGCCCGGATCATCTGGCTGTTCGAGAAGCTCGGCTGGGCCTACGACGTCCGCTGGCCCAACGACGAGCGGCTGGCGGCCAAGCGAACGAAGCAGGCAGCCTGAGCGAGACAATTGGCAGTGTGACTGAACCTGCCCCCCGGTCGAGACGCAAGCGCATGACCGGAAAGGAACGACGGGAGCAGCTGCTCACCATCGGGCGCACGCTGTTCGCCGAGCGCGGCCTGGACGGCACCTCGGTCGAGGAGATCGCCGGCGCCGCGGGCGTGTCCAAGCCGGTCGTGTACGAGCACTTCGGCGGGAAGGAAGGGCTCTACGCGGTCGTGGTGGACCGGGAGTTCGAGAAACTGCTCGCTCTGGTCACCGAGGCGCTGACCTCGGCCATCCACTACCGCAGCAAGCTGGAGAAGGCGGCGCTGGCGCTGCTGGCCTACATCGAGGAGAACCCCGACGGGTTCCGCATCCTGGTGCGCGACTCGCACGGCGGCACCGGGACCGGCAGTTTCGCCAGCCTGCTCAGCGAGATCGCGGGCGAGGTCGAGTACGTCCTCGCCCGTGAGTTCGACCGGCACGGATACGACGACAAGAACGCGCCGATGTACGCCCAGATGCTGGTCGGCATGGTGGCGCTGATCGGGCAGTGGTGGCTGGACGTGCGCAAGCCCCGGCGCGAGGAGGTCGCCGCGCATCTGGTCAACCTGGCGTGGAACGGCCTGTCCGGCCTGGAACCGCGCCCGTCCCTGGACCCCAAGCGCCGCCGCAAGGAGCTGGAACGCATGGAGAAGGCGGCCGAGAAGGCCGCGGCCAAGGCCGAGAAGGCCCAGCGCAAACAAGCCCGCCGCACCGAGGAGACCTGACCCGGTTTGCGGCACAGGGCGGCCGGGACGGTGTTCCCCCGGCCGCCTTTTCGCGTCCGCGGCCATTTCGCTGGTCATCGGCCCGCCTCGGGGCGGCGCCGGACCGGTCTCCTCGTCCCCCTGACGGGGCGGGGCGCGGACATGAGTGAGCCGGTGGCCGCGTGAAGTTCGTTCGGTGCGGCCACCGGCCGGGGTCGCCGGGCTCGGATCGCGAGCCCGGGGTCTGCGCGGCGCGCCGGGTGCGGCGCGCCAGGATGCCGCCCGCCGCGTGAGTCGGCACACCAGGGGAAAGGGTTCGCTTCCCTCGCGCGGCGGGCGGCATCACGTTCTAGGGCCCTCGCGGGCGGCCGCCACGACGAAGATCCGGCGGAACGGGAAGACCGTCCCGGCCGGGGTGGGCGGGTAGGCCCCGCGCAGGCACGCGCCGTAGACGTCGAGGAACTCGGTCGCCTCGGCGGGCCCGAGCGCGGACAGGACGGGACGCAGCGCGGTGCCCTTCACCCATTCGAGCACCGGGTCGTCCCCGTGCAGGACCTGGAGGTACGTGGTCTCCCAGGCGTCGACCGCGCAGCCGTGCCGGGTCAGCAGGTCGAGGTAGCCGGCGGCGTCGCGGACCGGGTCCGGGCGGGCCAGGCCGCCGAGGCGGTCGCGCCAGCGCGGCGACTCGCACAGCTCGCGCAGCAGGACATGGCTCGGCGCGTCGAAGTTGCCGGGGACCTGGAAGGCCAGCCGCCCGCCCGGGGCGAGCGCCTCGGTCGCCCAGCGGACGAGCAGGTCGTCGTGGCCGGGCACCCAGTGCAGGACGGCGTTGGAGACGATCAGGTCGACCGGCTCGGCGGGCCGCCAGGCCGCGACGTCCCCGACGGCGAAGCGCAGCCGGCCGGGGATCTCGTGCGCGCGGGCCGCGGCGACCATCTCGGGGGACGAGTCGAGACCCTCGATCACCGCGTCCGGCCAGCGGCGGGCCAGCGCGGCGGCCGGCTCGCCCGAGCCGCAGCCCAGGTCGGCGACGCGCCGGGGCGCGGTCAGGTCGACGCGGGCCAGCAGTTCGGCGAACGGACGGGCGCGCTCGTCCCCGAACGCCCCGTACTGCGCCGGATCCCACACGGCGACCGCTGCTTGTCTCGACATCGAGATACATGATGCCCGGCTTCATATCTTGATGTCAAGAAAGTCGTCTCGATATCGAGACGAGTAGGCTGTGCGCATGCAGGATGAGGTCGACCGGCTGGTGGAGGCGTGGCACGCCGAGCGGCCCGATCTCGACGTGCGGCCGCTGCACGTCCTCAGCCGCGTGTCCCGGCTGGCGCGCCATCTGGACCGTGCCCGGCGCGCCGTGTTCGCCGCCCACCGGCTGGAGCCCTGGGAGTTCGACGTGCTGACCGCGCTGCGCCGGGCGGGCGCCCCCTACCAGCTCAGCCCGGGGCGCCTGCTGCGCGCCACCCTGGTCACCTCGGGCACCATGACCAACCGGATCGACCGGCTGGCCGCCGCCGGGCTGGTCGAGCGCCATCCCGACCCGCAGGACAAGCGCGGCGTGCTGGTGCGGCTCACCGCGGCCGGTCAGGCCCGGGTGGACGCGGCGTTCGCCGACCTGCTGGACCGCGAGCACGTCATCCTGGAGTCGCTCACCCCCGACCAGCGCGACGCGCTGGCCGGGCTGCTGCGCACCCTGCTGATACCGTTCGACGCCGACGCCGAGCCGCGTCCCACGGCGTGACGGCTCAGCCGGCGTCCTCGGCGAGCATCAGCCACTCCTCCTCGACCTGCCCGGCCTCGGCCTGGACGGCCTTCAGCTCGGCGTCGAGCTCCTGGAGGCGTTCGTAGTCGGTGGCGTGCGCGGCGAGCAGCTCGTGCAGTTCCGCCTGACGTTTGGCGAGCTTGTCGAGCCGCCGTTCGAGCCGGTCGAGCTCCTTGCGCGCCCGCCACGCCTGGGCGGAGTCCTTCGGCTTGGCCTCGGGCGCCTTGCCGGCGGGCGCCTTGCCCGCGGGCGCCTTGGCGGCGCCGGCCGCCGACGTGCGGGTGGGGGCCGCGCCACGGCGCCGCCGGTCCAGGTACTCGTCCACCCCGCCGGGCAGCAGCGACAGCCTGCCGTCGCCCAGCAGCGCCACGACGTGGTCGGTGACGCGCTCCAGGAAGTAGCGGTCGTGGCTGACGACGACGAGGGTGCCAGGCCAGCCGTCGAGCAGGTCCTCGACCTCGGTGAGCGTCTCGATGTCCAGGTCGTTGGTGGGCTCGTCGAGCAGCAGGACGTTCGGCTCGTCCATCAGCAGCCGCAGCAGCTGCAGGCGGCGCCGCTCGCCGCCGGACAGGTCGCCGACCGGCGTCCACTGCCGCTCGCCGCGAAAGCCCAGGCGTTCCAGCAGCTGGCTGGCGGTCCACTCGCGCTTGCCGACGGTGATGCGCCGCCTGATCTCCTCGACCGACTCCAGCACCCGGCGGCCCGGGTCGAGCTCCTCCAGGTTCTGCGACAGGTGCGCCAGGCGGACGGTCCTGCCGCGCACGAGCCGTCCCGCCACCGGGGAGACGCCGCCGTCCAGCAGCCGCAGCAGCGTGCTCTTGCCGCTGCCGTTGACGCCGACCAGCCCCACCCGCTCGCCGGGCCCCAGCCGCCAGGTCAGATGCTCGAAGAGGTCCGTACCGCCGACCCTGACGGTCGCGTCCTCCACGTCGATGACGGTCTTGCCGAGCCGCGCGGTGGCGAAGCGGGTCAGCTCGACGGTGTCACGCGGCGGCGGCTCGTCGGCGATCAGCGCCTGCGCGGCCTCCACCCGGAACCTGGGCTTGGACGTGCGGGCCTGGGGGCCGCGGCGCAGCCACGCCAGCTCCTTGCGCAGCAGGTTCTGCCGCTTGGCCTCGGTGGCCGCCGCGATGCGCGCCCGTTCGGCCTTGGCCAGCACGTACGCCGAGTAGCCGCCCTCGTAGCGTTCGACGCGGCCGTCGACGACCTCCCAGGTGCGGTCGGTGACCTCGTCCAGGAACCACCGGTCGTGCGTGACGACCAGCAGCGCCGTGCCGCGGCCCTTCAGGTGCCGGGCCAGCCAGTCGATGGCCTCGATGTCGAGGTGGTTGGTGGGCTCGTCCAGCACCAGCAGGTCGCGCTCGGGGACCAGCAGCCGGGCCAGCGCGACGCGGCGCCGCTCGCCGCCGGACATCCCGGCGACGGGCGCGTCGAGGTCCAGGTCGGCCAGCAGGCCGCCGAGCACGTCGCGGACGCGGGTGTCGCCCGCCCACTCGTGCTCGGCGCGGTCGCCGAGCACCAGCGAGCGCACGGTCGCGCCCTCGGGGAACTCGTCCCGCTGGGTCAGGTGCCCGAGCCGCAGCCCGCGCGCGTGGGTGACGCGGCCCTCGTCCGGCTCGATCAGCCGGGCGATGATCGACACCAGGGTGCTCTTGCCGCCGCCGTTGCGTCCCACGACGCCGACGCGGTCACCGTCGTCGAGGCCGAGCGACACCGCGTCCAGCAGCGGGACCGGTCCGTAGGCCTTGCCGACGTTCTCCAGATTGATCAGATTCACGACGTCCTCAAGGCTACCGACCCCGCCCGGTGCGCCGCTCGCCCGGCGTCAGCCGGTGGGCGGCTGCTGCCCGTAGGGCGCCTGCCCGCCCTGCTGCCCGTACTGCGCTTGCCCGTACTGCGCTTGCCCGTACTGCTGCCCGCCCTGCTGCGGCCACTGGCCGTACGGCGGTTGCTGCGGCATGCCGGGGGACGCGGGGCCGTAGGGCTGCTGTGGTGCGCCCTGGCCCGGATAGGGCGGCCGGGGCGGCTGGTACGGCGCGGGCGCGTCGCTCTTCCGCGCCATCACGACGACCACCACCACGACCGCCACCAGCGCGGCGACGCCCAGGAGCAGGAGCAGGACCACGAGGAGGGAAGACATCATGCCGGGCTCCTGTATCAGAACGGATCACACAACGGTGGCGCCGGGGACGGGGCCGTCGGCGCACAGCAGGGACGCGGCGACGCCCTTCTCGGCCAGGGCCGCGGCCAGGTCGGCGGCGTGGCCGCCGGTCTCGGCGAGGAAGGCGCACGTCGGACCCGAGCCGGAGACCAGCGCTCCCAGGGCGCCGAGTTCGAGGCCGGCGTCGAGGGTGCGGCGCAGCTCCGGCTTCAGCGACAGCGCGGCCGGTTGCAGGTCGTTGTGCAGGGCCGCGCCGAGTTCCTTGGCGTCGCCCGAGGCCAGGGCGGCGGCGAGCGCGTCGGACGCCTCGGGCGGCGGGACGTGGCGGTCCTCGCGCAGCCGGTCGCATTCGGCGTAGACGGCGGGCGTGGACAGGCCGCCGTGGGCGGTCGCGAACACCCAGTGGAACGTGCCGCCGGTGGGCAGCGGGGTCAGCCGCTCGCCGCGGCCCAGGCCCACGGCCGTGCCGCCCAGCAGCGCGAACGGCACGTCGCTGCCGAGGTCGGCGGCCAGCGCCATCAGGTCGAGTCGTCCGCCGTCGTCCCACAGCCGGGCGCACGCCAGCAGCGCGGCGGCGGCGTCGGCGCTGCCGCCCGCCATGCCGCCCGCCACGGGGATCGCCTTGCGGATGCGCAGCGCCACGCGGGGTTCGACGCCGAGACGTCCCGCGACCAGCCGCGCCGCCCGCGCCGCCAGGTTGCCGTCGTCGGCCGGGACGCCCTCGACCGGCACCGGCGACCCGGGCGCGGCCCGCACCTCGATCCGCAGCCGGTCGGCGGGCTCGGCGGTCACCTCGTCGAACAGGGACACGGCGTGGAAGACGTTGACCAGGTCGTGGTACCCGTCCTCGCGCGGCGGCCCCACGCTGAGCCGGACGTTGACCTTGGCGGGCGCCCGAACGGTAATGGCGGTCACGGAACGACAACCCTATGCCAGGAAGCCCGCGCCGAATGCACCACGCCGACCCCTCAGCCGCCGCCGGTGACCGGCAGGTTGCGCGGGTTGAAGTACGGGACGGTGGCGAACTCGCGCAGCGCCGACACGGCGTGCCGGTCGTCGGTCACCGAGTACTTGCGGCGCTCGTCGCGCGGCTCGGTGGCGTTCTCGTTGGAGTTGAAGTACACCACGGCCTTGACCTGCGGGTGCTGCAGCGTCTGGGCGGCCTTGCGCAGCCACTCGGCGCGCCGCTCGCCGTAGGAGCGCGGCACCCCGAACTCGGCCACCATGATCGGCTTGGGCCGTCCTTCCACCCACTCCAGGAAGCCGCGGATCGGCTCGGACAGGTCGCGGTACTCGAAGTCGGCGCCCGGGTAGACGTCGGCGCAGATCCAGTCCACCTGGTCGTCGCCGGGGTAGAACGACTCGGCCTTGCCGGAGGCGAACCCCCCGGCGGTGGGGCACCACACCCACGCGACGTTGGCGACCTTCTCCTGGGTGAAGAGCGTGCGGATGTGCTTCCACGCGGCGACGTAGTCGCCCGCCGAGTGCACCTTGTTCTGCAGGCTCTCCCTGTCCATGTCGCGCTGCCAGCGCAGGAACACCGGCTTGCCGAGGGCCTTGACGGCGCGCGCCCGCTCCCGGATCAGCGTGTCGTGCTCGCCGCGGACGATCTCCCGGGTGTCGGTGCCGGACCAGGTGAGCAGCAGGTAGCGGGAACTCTGCGCCACGGCGGTGTCGGTCTTGTCGGGGAACTTGGACTTCCAGCCGTGGAAGGTCTGCACGATGTCCAGGCTCCGGCCGAGCCCGCGCTCGAACCCGGTGACCGCCGCCATGCCGGGGCCGCCGGGGGCGTCCTCGGCGTCGCCGCCCTGCTCGGTGGGCGACACCCACGCGCCGAAGTAGGCGCCCTTGCCGGGCGGCGTGGGGGCGACCCCCGCCTGGGCGGTGGTTCTGATCTTGGGTGTGGCGACCGCGCCGCTGCTATCGCACCCGGCCGTGACCGCCGTCACGGCCAGAGCCGCCGCGGGCGCCAGGGCCCGCGCCGCCCGCGAACGCGCCTTGAACATGTTCCTCCGCCTCATTCCGGTTACGCCCGGTCGTCCGGTCGCCCGCCGGTTCCGGTCCGCCTCCAGGACCATACTGGGCAATGCGGGCGAAGGCGGCCACGTCCAGAGCTTCGCCCCGGGTTCGGGGGTCGACGCCCGCCGCGCGCAGCGCCCGTTCGGCCGCGTCGGGGCTCCCGGCCCACCCCGAAAGCGCGGCCCGCAGCGTCTTGCGCCGCTGTGCGAACGCCGCGTCGATCACCGCGAAGACCTGCTCGCGGGTGGCGGTGGTGGGCGGCGGGTCGCGGCGTTCGAACGCCACCAGGCCCGAGTCGACGTTCGGCACCGGCCAGAACACCGTCCGGCCCACCGGCCCGGCACGGCGAGCCTCCCCGAACCAGGCCAGCTTCACCGACGGCACGCCGTAGATCTTGCCGCCGGGCGCCGCCGTCATCCGGTCGGCCACCTCGGCCTGCACCATCACCAGCGCGCGCCGCAGCGACGGCAGCGCGGCCAGCAGGTGCAGCACGACGGGCACGGCCACGTTGTAGGGCAGGTTGGCGACCAGCGCGGTCGGCTCGGGCCCCGGCGGGCGCGTCAGCCGCAGCGCGTCGGCGTTGACGACCTCTAGCCGGTCGGCCAGGCCGGGCGCGCGCCCGGCGACCGTGCCGGGCAGGGCCTCGGCCAGCACCGGGTCGATCTCCACGGCCACGACCCGGCGCACCGCCGGCAGCAGCGCCAGCGTCAGCGACCCGAGCCCCGGCCCCACCTCGATCACCACGTCGTCGGGCGTCACCTCGGCGGCGCGGACGATCCGCCGCACCGTGTTGCCGTCGACGACGAAATTCTGCCCGAGCGTCTTGGTCGGCCGCACGCCGAGCCGCCCGGCCAGATCGCGTATGTCCGCCGGGCTCAGCAGCGCTTCGCAGTCCCCCACCCGTCCAGTGTCCCAGTGTTCGCGACAGCGCACGCCCTCACGGGAACGCCGGAGCCCCCTGGGGGCGGGGGTTCACGAGAACAGGCGGCTTCCGCAGTTGGGCCACTGGCCCTGCCAGCGGCCGTTCACCTTGTTGTAGAGCAGCTGGGCGCGGTAGGTCTGCTCGGCGGGGCTGGCGTCGCTGGGCTTGCCGCTGCCGCCGACCGACGTCCACGTCTGCATGGAGAACTGGTACAGCCCGTAGTACCCGGCCGGGTTGACGGCCTTGGGGTTGCCGCCGGACTCGCACTTGGCCAGCGCGGCCCAGTTCAGCCGGGCGGCCGACCCGACGCCGCCCGGCTTGGGGCCGACTCCCAGGATCTGCGCCACCGGCTTACGCTTGACCTTCTGCGCCAGCACGATCTTGACCTTCTTGCCGCGCCGCTTGACGTAGGCGGTCTGCACGACCTTCAGCCCGGGACGGCCCTTGCGCAGCACCTTCTCGCTGTACGGCGCCAGCGACGACTGCGTCTTGCGGACGACCGGGGCGGGCAGCCTGATCGTCGTGGTCACCGGCTTGGACAGCAGCCGCCTCACCTTGATCGTGTCGCCGGCCTTGGCGTCCCGGGGCGGCGCCACCAGGTCGTAGGGGCCGAGCGCGACCTTGGCCTCGGCGAGCACCTCGTCGACGGTCGTGCCGGTCGTCATGGCCGTGGTCTTCTTCCCGTCCACCACGATCACGACCTTGCGCGCGGGCGGCGCGCTGGTGCGCGGCGCGTCCGCGACGGCGACGGTACTGCGCGGCGTGGGCTTGTCACCGCCGCCGCAACCGGCCGCCGCCAACGCGAGGGGCACCGTCAGGAGCACGCAGAACGCCGAGGTACGGGGGGAACGACGCACCTTATCCTCCAGCTACGCCAAGGGGCACCAAGGCACACAAAAGGCCCGGCCGACGGCGCAGCACATTAGAGCCACCCGACCACCCTCCGCCACCACAACGGCAGATGTGACGGCCGGTGACATAGCGGACGGCCGGTCGGGCGGTCAGGGGCCCGGAGGACCGAGCCCGCGGGACAGGGCCCGGCGGATCAGGCCGGAGGACGGATCACCAGGGGCCGAAGACGCGTTCCCCGGTGGCGGCGATCGCGGCGCACAGCTCGTCCACGTCCATGCCCTTGACCTCGGCCATGAAGCGGACGGTGTGCGGGATCAGGTACGAGGAGTTCGGCTTGCCGCGGTGCGGGACGGGCGTCAGGAACGGCGCGTCGGTCTCCACCAGCACCAGGTCCGCCGGGGCCGCCCGCAGGGCCTCGCGCAGCGGCTCGGCGTTCTTGAACGTCACGTTGCCGGCGAAGCTCATCACGTAACCGCGGTCGGCGCACTCCTTGGCCATGGCGGCGTCCCCGGAGAAGCAGTGGAACACCACCTTGTCCGGGGCGCCCTCCTCGCGCAGGATGCGCAGCACGTCGTCGTGGGCCTCGCGGTCGTGGATGACCAGGGCCTTGCCGGTGCGCTTGGCGATGTCGACGTGCGCGCGGAACGAGCGGTGCTGGTCGTCCTTGGGGGCCCAGTCGCGGTAGTAGTCCAGGCCGGTCTCCCCCACCGCCCGCACCCGGGGCAGCGCGGCCATCTCGGCGATGTCGTCGAGCACCGCGTCGCTGACGCCGGCGGTCTCATTCGGGTGGATCGCCACGCCCGCGTACACGTCGTCGTACTCGGCGGCGGTGTCGGCCGCCCAGCGCGAGGACGCCAGGTCGCAGCCGATCGTGACGATCCGCGCGATGCCCGCCGCCTTGGCCGCCGCCAGCGCCTCCTCCACCGGCACGTCCAGCATGTCCAGGTGGCAGTGGCTGTCGAAGACGCGGACCGGCAGCGGGTCGGGAAGCGGGGGGAACCGCTCCGCCGCGTAGCCGTCGGACCTGCCGGATTCGCTCACTTACCACCCTCCATCGCGCACGTTCCTCGCCGAAGGGGACGAGGACACGCAATCAAGACTACGGGCCCGGCCGGACGCGCTCGACCCCGATGACGCGGTGTTGGACGGCCCTTTGGGCCCGGTTCGCCATGCCCTTCCGGGTTCAGCCGATAACCTGCGGGAGGCCCGGACCCGGACGCGGAGAGCAGCAGCAGGATGACCGAGACCACGATGCGTGAGACTGCCGCCCCGACGAGCGCGTCCGGCAGGCGGTCCCGCGGGTGGTGGAGCCGGCCGCCCGCGCGGCTGTCGCGGCTGTCGCGGCTGTCGCGGCTGTCCTCGCGGCGGCGCGCGGTGCTGCTGGCGGCGTTCGTGGCGGCGTGCGCGGTGCTGGCGCAGTGGGTGCTGATGGTGCCGCCGCTGTACTTCGACCCGTACTACGTGTGGGAGGCGGCCCGGCACTGGCCGGACATCCCGCTGGACCAGTGGCCGTTCAACGAGGTCCCGCACCAGGTGACGCGGATCGGGCTGGTGCTGCCCGCCCGGCTGGTCATGGAGGTGCTGGGGGAGGGGCAGGCGGCCTACTTCGTGATCTCGGCCGCGGGCGGATGCCTGTTCTTCGTCGGCTGCTACCTGGTGGTGCGCTCGCTGTTCGGGGACGTGGCCGGGGTGGCGGCCGCGCTGCTGATGATCGTCCACCCGTTCTTCACGATCACCAACCCGTTCGGCCACGAGATCACCTGGTCGACCGGGGTGATGCTGCCGGACATGCCCGGGGCCGGGCTGTTCGCGATCGGGATGGCCGCCCTGGTCACGGCGAGCCGCCGGACGGGACGGGCGCAGACCCGGCTGCTGCTGGCCGCCGGGTTCTTCCTGGGGTCGTCGTACCTGGTCCGCGAGTTCCTGGCGTTCCTGTTCCTGCCGATCCCGCTGTACCTGTGGCTGCTGCGGATCCCGTGGCGCCGCAACGTCGTCGTGGGCGCGCCGATGGCGGCGATCCTGGCGTTCAACCTGGTGCACAACGCGCTGGTGTGGGGCAACCCGATGGCGGGGCTGCGGTCGGCGGCCGGGCACGGCGGGCGGCCCAACGAGCCGGTGACGCGGGCCTGGGCGGCGGGCTCGTTCCCCCGCGCCATGGACGACTGGCACTGGCTCGGCGTGATCTTCCTGGTGGCGCTCGGCCTCACCGTGGTGGGCTGGACGGTGACCCGGGACCGGCGGCTGGCGCTGGTGCTGGTGTGGTTCCTGGCGCTGTGCGTGCCGATCACGCTGCTGTCCGGGGTGATCGACCCGCACGACATCTCGCTGCGGGGCTGGCTGCTGCGCTACTGGTTCTCGGTGCTGCCCGCCCTGCTGGCGGGCGGTTTCGGCGCGCTCGTCCTGCTGGCGCGGCGGCTGCCCGCGGGGGCCGCCCGGTTCCGGGTGGCGGGCGGCGTCGCCGCGGCCGTGCTGGCGGCGGCGTACATGGTGACGGCCGTGCGGGCCGTGCCCGACCTGCCGCGCGACCGCGCCTGGAACGAGCTGCGGGTCTGGCTCGGCGACCGTGACGACATCCGGGTGATCTGGGCCGACCGGCGCCTGGCGCAGACCATGACGTTCTACACCCGGTCCATGTGGGGCGACGTGCGGTGGCACGGGCAGATCCGCGACTTCGAACACGTCGTCCCGGCCCTGCCTGAGGGCGCCTACCAGGCCCCCATGCTCTACACGCGCTGGCGCGGCATGGAGTCGCAGATCGCCGCCGGTTACCGGCCGGGCCCGCAGAACGGGTGGCGGCTGCTGTGGCGCTCGTCCGACGGCGTCCTGGAGATCTGGGACCACTCCGGCCGCCACGGCTGACCTCCGGGCCCCTCAGGCGCGCTCAGTCCCCGGGCGGCTCAGGCGCGCTCACTTCTGGGGGGCGCTCGCTTCCGAGGGGCGCTGCCAGGCGACCCAGTCGCCCTCGGCGGTGCGGTGCCTGGCCACGACGCGCCAGCCGGGCGGCGCGGTGCGCCAGGTGGCGGACGCGGAGGTGCTCTTGTCCCACGCCAGGATCACCAGGTCGACGTCGGTGGGCGGGGCCTGGTTGAGGCCGTCGAAGCCGCGCACCTCGGTCCACCACACCCAGTACAGCTGCGGTAGCCGGATCTTCCAGGCGACCGTCCAGTCGATCGCCACGGTGCGCTGGTTCCGCGGGTCGGCGATCTTCCGCAGGTCGGTCATGGCGGTGTAGTCGCGCACCAGCGGCCGGGCGATGTGCCAGGTGGCGGTGGCGTTCATGGCCAGGTGCAGGCCGACGAACAGCACGGCCAGCGTCAGGGACCCGTGCCGGGGCACCTGGACCGCCAGCACCGCCACCGCGAGCAGCGCCAGACCGGCGAACGTGGCGGGCCACAGCCGGAACTCGTTCCAGTTCCAGGTCAGGAACGACGGCTCGGGAAAATCGTACTTGGTGAAGGCGTAGGTGGTGAGCCGGTCCCCCGCGTACCACTGGACGATCCAGGCGGTCAGCAGGGCCAGCCCGGCCGCCGCCCCCGCCGCGACCAGCACGTTCCTACGGGACGCGCGCAGCACGAACGCCGCCCCCACCGCGAACAGGATCGGCGCCACACACGCCAGGTAACGGCCGTAGGCGTAGTTGCCCACGCGGTACTCGTCCGGCAGCGCCGCCGAGGTGGCCAGTGCGATGCCCCCCAGAACCGCGAGCACAGCCAGGGCCAGGGCGCGCAACCGTGGCGCCGTGCCCCTGCGGACGGCCACGGCCGCCACCACCACCAGCCCGATGCCCGCCAGGCCGCCCGTGGCCACGATCTGGTACCAGAGCTGGCCCGTGCCCAGCGACAGCACCCATCCCCAGCCGTCCACGGTGGTGAGCCGCTGCACGAGGTTGGCCTCAAGGTTGTTGTCCCCGTTGGGGTACATGTGCGGCAGCAGGTAGCCGTTGAGCATCGTCCCCGCCGCGGTGGCGGCGGCGAGCGGCAGCACGCCCAGGGCCGTGGCGCCCCAGGGCCGCCAGCGGAACGCAACGGCCAGGCCGACCAGGCCCAGGTGCACCAGCAGGACGATGATGCCGCGCGTGTGGGTCGTGTAGGCGTAGGCGGCCAGCAGCCCGGCGCCCGCCCCGTACAGCGCCGTCCGCGCCGGGGACGCCTCGGCGGTCAGCCATGAGTGCGCGAGCAGCAGCCAGCCGAGCAGCACCACCGGCAGCACCGCGTCGGTCAGCACGAACTCGGCGTAGAACACCACGGCGGGGATCAGCGCGGTGGCGTGCGCCAGCGCGTACGACCGGCGCCGTGACAGCCCAAGGCGGCGCAGCAGGACGAAGGCCAGCGGCAGCATCGCCGCGCTGACCAGCGCGTTGATGCCGATGCACAGGCGGTAGACGGAGACCGGCTCGTCGGCCAGCCAGAACGCCGGCATCAGCAGCAGCGGATAGCCGCCGCGGTAGATCGTGCTCCAGGACAGGTCGGCGTCCGGGCCGCCGGTCAGCACCCGGGCGGCGAACAGGTACCCGGTCTCGTCGGGCGTGGCGACCGGCATGGTCTGCCCTGAGGCCAGCCACAGCCGCACCGCCACCTGCCCCAGCCAGCCGAGCAGGAGCAGCGTCCCCCAGCCGCGCAGCCGCCGCGCCGCCCGCCCGGCGCGGGGACCGGCGGTGCGGACCGGTGTGCGCGCGACCGGCAGCGTCGCCGTCTGCGGGCCCATCACGGCGCGCCGGGACGGTCGGCGGGGCTCACGGGTGGATGATCCATCGCCGAGTCAGCCTGTCACAATCCGGGCGTCAAGGCGTACGCGGGCAGAAAACGCTCAGCCAGTTCTCGGTTTCCGGCGCGCGACGCGACGCGCCGGTCACGCTGCGCCACAGCGTAGGGGCGTACGGGTTCGCGGGGTGACATGACGTTGCGCTTTCGGCGGTCCAGCGGTGCGACGGGACGAACGGGCGGCCGGGCGGCGGGACGCCGCGGCCGGTCCGTGTCAGCGTTCGGCGTCCCCGTCCTCGGCGGCGTCCCCGGCCTTCTTGGACTTGACGTTGACGACCTTGACGTTGCCACCGCCGAAGGTCTCCGCGGGCTTGGGGGCCTCGGCGGGCTTGTCGCCCTTCGCGGACTTCGCGGACTTCGCGGGCTCGGCGTTCTCGGCGGTCTCGGCCGATTCGGCGGCCTTGGCGGTCTCGGCGGCCTTCGCGGCCTCGCGGGAGACCCGGTGGGCGGCGGCGTCCACCACGCCCGCGGCCTCCTCGGCCACGTCCACGGCCGGCGGGTGCTGGCGGCGGCGGATCCGCAGGATGCTCACGAACAGCGCGGCGAACACCGCCTGCAGGCTCATCATCAGGGCGGTGGCGGCCGGGACGACGATGCGCAGCGACTCGCGCGGGTTGAGCTCGCCGAAGTTGTTGATGCGCCAGTGCAGCAGCGAGGCGATCAGCCCGCCGAGGCCCGCCAGGGCCAGCAGCCCGCCGACCACCAGGCCGCGTTCCAGGCTCAACCAGTCCATGACGCGCTTGACCCGCGGGTCGTGAGGTAGGAATCCCTCCTGCATCGCATAGACCTTGGTGAGCAGGGCGAAGATCACCGACTGGAAGCCGATGATCATGGCCGCCGAGGCGCCGACGAGGGTGTCGACGTCGAAGGCGATCTCGCCGACGGTCACCGGACCGAAGGACAGCGCGATCCCGGCGATCAGCCCGAGCGTCATAAACAGCAGGCCGGGGATCAGGAACAGCCAGCGCGGGCTGTAGAGCAGGAGGAAGCGCAGATGACGCCAGCCGTCCCGCCAGGTGTTCAGGTGCGGCGGACGCGAGCGCCCGTCCGGCGACAGCGTGGTGGGCACCTCGCGGATGTCGTACTTGGCCAGCGTGGCCTTCACCACCATCTCGCTGGCGAACTCCATGCCGCCGGTCTGCAGGCCGAGCCGCATGATCGACTCCTTGTTGAAGGCGCGCAGCCCGCAGTGGAAGTCGCCGATCTTGCTGCCGAAGAACAGCCGGCCGACGAAGCTGAGCACCGGGTTGCCCAGGTACCGGTGCAGCGGCGGCATGGCGCCCGGGGCGATGCCGCCCTTGAAGCGGTTGCCCATGACCAGGTCGGCGCCGTCCCGCAGTTCCTCGAGGAACGGCAGCAGCGTCGTGAAGTCGTAGGAGTCGTCGGCGTCGCCCATGGCCACGTACTTGCCGCGGGCGGCGCGGATGCCGCCCATCAAGGCGTTGCCGTACCCCTTGTCGATGACGGGCACCACCCGGGCCCCGGCGTCGCGGGCGAGCTGCTGGCTGCCGTCGGTGCTGCCGTTGTCGGCGACGACGACCTCGCCGTCGATGCCGTGCTTCTCGAAGAACCCGACCGTCTTGCGGACGCAGGTCTCGACCGTCTCGGCCTCGTTCAGGCACGGCATCACTACGGAGAGTTCCACGCGATCTCCTTCGTTACCCCTGGTGACCGTCTGCGGTATTTTCCACTAATCTCGTCATGTCCCGCCGGGCGGCCCGTCGTACGCCATGATGCCTGTCCGGGAGGGGCGTTGCGCGCCGCTCCCACCAAGAGCGCCCGTATCGTGTTGCGCACTTGCGACCCGAACACCCGCTCCGTCACGGCCGCGGGCGGCAGGCTAGGGGGACAAGCATACGGGCACCGCGGCCCGGCGGGGGCGGGTCGGCCGTGCGGCGGCATGGCTTGATGACGCGGCGAGGGTGTGCCGCCGATCGGGGAACCGGCGACGGACAACGAGTGGGAGGTGCGGCCGTGGCGGGAAACGCGGCGCGGGGCACGGTGCTCGGTGAGGGCGCGGAGGCCACGCGGTCCGAAGGGGCGACGGCGCCGGCGGGGGCGCGGCCGTACGACTCCGGAGGCGGCGCGTGACGGCCGCGCCGGAGACGCCGGAGACCACGACGCGGCGCACCGAACCCGACGGGGATGAGCCGCAGCCGCCGGACGCCTCGCCCGCGTCCCGGACGCGGGCCCTGGCCGGACGGGTGCGCGCGCTGTCGTGGCGGCAGGCCGGGCCCTGGACGCTGCGGACGGGCCGCCGCGCGGCGGGCGCGGCTGCACGCGGCACGGTCCGGGCCGGGCGCGCGCTGCGCCCCTCGGCCGTGTGGGCGTCGGCGCGCCGGCACCCGGCCTTCGCCGTGCTGCTGGCCACGGCGGCGCTGCTGCGCGCCGTGACGATGATCGGCTACCAGCCGGTCATGTTCTTCAACGACAGCTTCGACTACCTGCACGTGGCGATGAAGCCGTACCCGCACCCGCTGCGGCCCGACGGGTACTCTTTCATGCTGCTCGCGCTCAAGCCGCTGCACAGCTTCGCGCTGGTGGCGGCCGTCCAGCACCTGATGGGGCTGGCGATGGGCGTGATGATCTACGCCCTGCTGCGGCACCGGTTCCGGCTGCCCGGCTGGGGCGCCGCGCTGGCCGCCGCTCCCCCGATGCTGGACGCCTACACCATCCAGCTCGAACACCTGGTGCTGTCGGACACGCTGTTCACCTTCCTGGTGGTGTGCACGGTGACGCTGCTGCTGTGGCGTGACCGGCCCACCCCCAAGGTCGCCGCGGCGGTGGGGCTGCTGATCGGGATGGCCTGGCTGACCCGCTCGGTGGGCCTGCCGGTGCTGCTCGGCGTGCTGGTGTTCCTGCTGATCCGGCGCACCGGCTGGCGGCTGATGGCGGTCATGCTGGCCGCGTGCATGCTGCCGGTGGTGGCCTACATGGGCTGGTTCAAGGCCGAGTACGGCAAGTTCGCCATCACCGAGAGCAACGGGATCTTCCTGTACGCGCGGGTCTACAAGTTCGCCGACTGCCACAAGATCAACCCGCCGGTGCAGGAGATGCCGCTGTGCACCGAGCCGGAGAACCGGCTGCCCAACTCCCAGGACGGCATCTGGAACGCCGCGTCCCCGCTCAACCGCTACCCGGGCCTGCGGTTCAGTCCCGAGCAGAACGCCACCGCCAACGAGTTCTCCAGGCGGGCGATCCTGTCCCAGCCGCTGGACTACCTGGGCGTGGTGGCCCACGACTTCTTCCGCGTCTTCCGCTGGGAGCGCACGGTCTTCCCGGACCGGGCCACCTACCAGCAGTACGAGTTCGGCGAGACGTCCACGGCGCTGCCGAACTGGCGGATGGACAACGACACCACGGCCGCCGACGAGGCGGTGGCCTACGAGCGCGGCCGCGCCCGGCCCCGGGTGGTCGAGCCGTTCGCCGGGGTGATCCGCGGCTACCAGGACGTGTTCTACCTGCGCGGCGCCATGGTCGGCGTCATCCTGCTGGTCGGCCTGGCCGGGCTGGGCGCGATGTGGCGGCGGGTGGGCGGCGCGGCGTTCCTGCCGTGGACGCTGGCGACCGGGCTGCTGCTGGCGCCCGCCGCGACGGCCGAGTTCGACTACCGGTACGTCCTGCCGTCGGTGCCGCTGGCGTGCCTGGCGGCCGGCCTGGCGTTCGCGCCCGAGACGCGGTCGCGGCTGGCGGGCCTGGTGCGGCGCCGCGGCGCCGAGCCCGCCGAGCGTACCGAGACCGAGCTGATCGAGGAGAAGGTCCCCCAGGTCGCCGCCAAGTGACGGCACGCGGGCCTCGCGCGATCACGCGAGGCCCGCGGCCGAGACGTCCGGCCGGGGCGCGGCCACCAGGCGGGCGCGGCTACCAGGCGTGCAGGCGGCGGAGGCGGAACACGATCTCCAGGTCGTCCCTGGCGGCGGCGTGGGTCTGGGCCCGTTCCCGCCGCCGCGTCCCGGGGAACGTCTTGACGTTCTGGCAGTGGCACCGCGGGCAGACGTGGTCGAGCCAGGGGGTGGTGCAGGGATGCCCCTCGTGCGAGTACACCACCACCTCGCCGCCGTGACCGTCGGCGGTATGGATCACCTCGAACTCCTCAGGCCAGGTGGTCAGGCAGTTGAGGCATTCGTAGACCCAACTCTCGTGGCTGGACCATGTGTCTCGCACAGGCCCCCACCTCCTCGGGTGACGCCACATCGCGTCCGGGACACCCGGTGTGTCGGGCGACGCGGTGCATGACCAAATATTCCCCGATTGCAGGCTTTTGGACCGTGCCGGAGGAGGTCAGTGTTCCCTGTCCCGCTTGGCCGCGACGACCGCGTCGTAGACGTCCCGCCGGGGCACGCCGGTGGCCTTGGCGACCTCGCCGATGGCCTGCTTGCGGGGCGTTCCGGCGGCCTCGCGGGCGGCGACCTCGGCGGCCAGGTCGGCCGGTTCGGCGGTGCCGTCCGGCTCGGGCGCGCCGCCGACGACCAGGGTGATCTCGCCGCGCACCCCGTCCGCCGCCCAGTCCGCCAGCTCGCCGAGCGTGCCGCGCCGCACCTCCTCGAAGGTCTTGGTCAGCTCGCGGCAGACGGCGGCGGGCCGCCCGGCGCCGAACGCCTCGGCCATCGCCGCCAGCGTGGCGGCCAGCCGGTGCGGGGCCTCGAAGAACACCATGGTGCGCGCCTCGGCGGCCAGCGCCGCCAGGCGCCGGGACCGCTCCCCGGGACGGCGCGGCGGGAACCCCTCGAAGCAGAACCGGTCGGTCGGCAGCCCCGACACCACCAGGGCCGTGGTCACCGCGGACGGGCCGGGCAGCACCGTGACCGGCACGCCCTCGGCCACGGCCGCGCGGACCAGCCGGTAGCCGGGGTCGGAGACGCCGGGCAGGCCCGCGTCCGTGACCACCAGCACGTCCCGTCCGGCCAGCAGCTCGGCGAGCAGCTCGGCGGCCCGGGCGCGTTCGTTCTGGTCGTAGTAGGACACGACCCGCGCGTGCGTCTCGACGCCGAGGTCGGCGGCCAGCCGGCGCAGCCGCCGGGTGTCCTCGGCCGCGATGATCTGCGCGTCGGCCAGTGCGGCGCGCAGCCGCGGCGACGCGTCGTCGGCCCGTCCGATGGGCGCCGCGGCCAGCCGCAGGGTGCCCGTCGCGCCGTCCGCCTCGTTCCCCGTCACGTCCCCATTGTCCCGCCGCCGGGACGCCGCCCTGACCACGAAGGGTTCGCCATGCAACCATCGGGTTACCGTCCCGCCCGTACCATGGCGGAATGGCGATGACGGATCTGGCCCCGGCTGTGGCCTCCGACGAACCGCGGAGGACGCCCCCTCTGCGCGACCGGCTGTCCCCGCCGGTTCCGGGCAGCGCCCTGCTGGGCTGGCTTGGGCCGCTGCTGGTGACCGCGTTCGCCGCCTTCCTGCGCTTCGACCGGCTGAGCGTGCCCAAGACGGTGGTCTTCGACGAGACCTACTACGCCAAGGACGCGCTGTCGCTGCTGAAGTTCGGCTGGGAGCACAGCACCGTCAAGGACGCCGACAAACTTCTCATCAAGGACCCGAACGCGCACATCTGGGCGGAGGGGCCGTCGTTCGTCGCCCATCCCCCGGGCGGCAAGTGGATGATCGCCATCGGCGAGTGGCTGTTCGGCGCCACGCCGTTCGGGTGGCGGTTCATGCCCGCGCTGTTCGGCACGCTGGCGGTGCTGGTGCTGTGCCGGGTGGCCCGCCGGATGACCGGCTCGACCCTGCTGGGCTGCGCCGCCGGGCTGCTGCTGGCGCTGGACGGGCTGCAGTTCGTCACCAGCCGGGCCGCGCTGCTGGACGTCTTCGTCCAGTTCTGGATCATCGCCGCGTTCGCGTGCCTGGTCAACGACCGGTTCCGGTCCCGCGCCGAGCTGGCCGACCGGATCGACGCGCGGGGCGGCCCGGACGCCGGGTCCCCCTACGGGCCGTTCCTGGTCCACGGGTGGCGGATCGCCGCCGGGGTGTGCCTGGGCATGGCCTGCGCCACCAAGTGGACCGGCGTCTTCTACGTCGCCGCGTTCGGGCTCATGGTGCTGTTCTGGGACTTCGGCGCCCGCCGCGCGGCGGGCGTGCCGCGGCCGCTGGCCGGCACGCTGCTGCTGACGGCCGTCCCGGCCTTCGTGCAGCTGGTGGTCGTGGCGGCCGTCACCTACCTGGCCTCCTGGTGGGGCTGGATCTTCCGGCCGGGCGGCTGGGGACGCGGCGAGGTCGCCGGCAGCCCGCCGCTGCGTCCGTTCGAGGCCCTGCCGGACCTGTGGCGCTACCACGTCGAGATGTGGAACTTCCACAACGGGCTGGACGCCAAGCACCCGTACCAGTCGTGGCCGTGGGACTGGCCGATCCTGCGCCGTCCCGTGGCGTTCTTCTACTCCGAGCCCAAGGGGGGCTGCGGCGAGGCCGCCCGCTGCTCGCGGGAGATCCTCGGCATCGGCACGCCCGCGCTGTGGTGGGGCGGGCTGATCGCCCTCGTGGTGGCGGTGGGGCTGTGGCTGGTGGCGCGGGACTGGCGGGCGGGCGCCATCCTGCTGGGGTACATGGCGGGCTGGCTGAGCTGGTTCCCCAACGCCTTCGCCGACCGGACGATGTTCCTGTTCTACACGACCCCGATGATCCCGTTCATGGTGCTCGCGGTGGTGCTGACGCTGGGCGTGCTCATCGGGCCGCAACCGACGCGGGCCGCCGCGCTGACCCACCTGCCCCGGTTGTACGGCACGGCGGCGGCCGCCCCGGCGGAGACCGCGGCGAAGATCGGCGGCGTGCTGACCCGGATGGAGACGCGCCGGATGGTGGGGGCGGCCATCGCGGGCGCGTTCATCCTGGTGGTGCTGGCGAACTTCGCCTACTTCTACCCGGTGCTGGCGGCGAAGGTGATCTCGTACGACGAGTGGCACGCCCGGATCTGGTTCAAGGACTGGATCTAGCGTCGGGCCCGCGTCCGGGCGTGCCGTCCCGCCTGGCCGCTACTGCTTGAGCAGGGCCTTCATCCGGTCGATCTCGGCCTGCTGGGTCCTGATGATGGCGGCGGCCAGATTCCTGGCGGCCGGGTCGGCGCCCTTGGCCTGCTCCTGCCGGGCCATGGCGACCGCGCCCTCATGGTGCTCGATCATCATGGTGAGGAACTCGCGGTCCAGGCGTTCGCCCTTCAGCCTGCCGAGCTGCTCCATCTGCTCCTCGGTCATCATGCCGTGCATGGCGCCGCCGCCGCCGTGAGCGCCGTGCTCGCCGTGGCCGCCCGCACCCATGTCGCCGTCCTCGGCGGGGACCTCGGCGCCCCACGCGCGGAGCCATCCGGTCATGGTCTCGATCTCGGGCGCCTGGGCCTTCTCGATCTGCTGGGCGAGCCGCCGGACCTGCGCGTCCTGGCTGCCCTTGATGACGATCCGGGACATCTCCACGGCCTGGCGGTGGTGCGGGATCATCATCTGCGCGAAGGTGACGTCCTGCGCGTTGTGCCGCGCCGTGGCGGACGCGGTCGCCGACGGGCTCGCCGAGGCGGCCGCACCGTCCGCGCCGCCGTCGTCGCCCCCGCCGCAGGCGGCCGTGCCGATCAGGACGACCGCGATGATCATCGCGAACTTCTTGGTCATTTCGTTCTCTCCTTGCCGGACGAGCTGTTCCAGGGCATGCGGAATGCGCGATCGGCACCGGGGACGACCCGGCACCGGCCGCGGCCTGTCACAGCCTCAGCACGGAGAGTTGGTAGACGTTGGGCGGCCGCGCCTTGGGCGGGCCCCGGCGCGACGGCGGCGCGCCGCCGGCCACGGCCCGTACGGGCAGCAGGGCGATCGGACGCACCGTCCCGGCGAACACCAGCAGCGCGATCGTCAGGAGGGCGAAGCACACGGTGCCCGCAGAGCAGCCCGCCAGGTGCCCGGCGCCGTGCACCGGCCCGACGGTCTCATGGTGGCCGCCCGTGGCGTGGCCCATCGCCGACGACGGCAGGTGAACCGCGGGCACGGGCAGCGGCGCGGAGACGTGCACGGGGGACGGGGAGGCGGTGACGCCGTGCATCATGAACAGCCCGGCGAGCAGCCCCAGCCCGAGCAGCGTCAGCAGGACGCCGCGCGGCGACGGCCCCGATCCCCTCACGGCATCCCACTCTAGTGCGTGTGCCCGCCGTCACACTCGGCGACCGTCAAACCCGGGCCGTCTGCGGGCGGACGGCGTCGGACGGCTTGCGGGCGAACGTCCGGCGACCCAGCAGGCAGCACGCCAGCGCGAGCGCGCCGCCCACGCCCGCTCCGGCGAACGCGCCGGGGACGCCGGCGATGTCCTGCCCGAGGCCGGCGACGGCCGAGCCCACCGAGTTGCCGACGCCGAAGGCCGCCACCACCCAGGCGAACGCCTCGGTCACGGTGCCGGCGGGGGCGAGCCGGTCGACGAGCGAGAACGCGCACGCCAGCATCGGCGCCAGGAAGACGCCGCTGAGGAACGCCAGCGCGGTCATGAGTGGCAGCACGGGCGCCCACACCAGCGGCAGGTAGCCCGCCGCCAGCGCGCCCATCAGCCACTGCATGCGCACGTGCGGCTCGCCGCGCCACTGCCTGGCCCCGTACACGAGGCCGCCGGTGAGCGCGCCGGCGGCCATCGCGGCCAGCAGCAGCCCGGACGCGGCGTCGTTGCCCTCGCGTTCGGCGTAGGCGACGACGGCCACCGCGTAGACGCCGAGGGCGATGCCCGCGCAGGCCAGGGCCAGCAGCAGCACCCGCAGGCCGCCCGAGCGCAGCGGTCCCGCCCAGTCGGCGGCGCGCGCCTCGCCGCGCCAGCGGCGCGACGGCCTCGACAGCGTGACCACGAGGGTCCCGGCGATGCCGAGCGTGCCGGTCAGCAGCAGCGCGGCCTCGGTGGAAATCGCGGCGGCGGCCACCACGAGCAGCGGCCCGGCCGTGAACAGGATCTCCTGGGCGGCCGCGTCCAGCGCGTACGCGGCCTGGACCTGCGCGGGCCCGGGCAGGACGGAGGTCCACAGCGCGCGCAGCCCGGCCTCCAGAGGCGGCGTGGCGAACCCCGCGAGGATCACCGCGCCGACCGCGACCGGCAGCGGTTCGGCGCCGACGGCGGCCAGCAGGGTGAACCCGGCGGCGGACAGCACGGCGGCGGGCACCAGCACGCGGGGCTGGCCGTAGCGGTCCATGGCGCGGCCGAGCACGGGCTGCCCGGCGGCCATGGCCAGGCCGAACACCCCCGCCAGGGTGCCCGCGAGCGGGTAGCCGCCGCCCTCGTCGCGCACGTGCAGCACGACCGCCAGCACGCCCATGCCGTTCGGCAGGCGGCCGAGCAGCGTGCCGCCGAGCAGGCGGGCGGCGTACCGCGTCCGCAGGAGGCCGAGGTAGGCGCGCATTCCACTCCCGGGTTCGTCATACGTATTACTTCCCGTCATACGTACCACTTTCCACCCCTCGCGCTCTAGCCTGATTCCACTGCGGTCCGGTGCGGCTGGCCGATCGGGCCGACCGAAAGCCGACGGCGAGGAGGCGCTGTGCCCACGACCAAGCGCCCCACCAGCAGGGACGTCGCGCAGGCGGCCGGGGTCTCGCAGTCGACCGTCTCCCTGGTCCTGGGCGGCAAGTGGTCCGGCCGGGTCTCCCCCGCCACCGCGCGCACGGTGCGGCGGGCGGCCGAGCGGCTCGGCTACCGGCCCAACCTGGCCGCGCGCAACCTGCGGCTCGGCACGACCCGCACGGTGCTGCTGGTGGTGCCGACGCTGAGCAGCACGTTCTTCGGCGCCGTCTACACGGGCGCGGCCGAGGTCGCCGCGCGGCACGGGTTCGGCGTCGTGGTGTACCCGTGGCCGGACGACACGCGGCCCGGCGACGCCTCGTCCCAGGTCGGCCCGTTCGCCTCGCCCCGGGAGGCCATCGACGGGGTCCTGGCCTCGTCGCTGGCCGTGGAGGTGCTGGAGGAGTTCAGCGACACCCCGGCGGTGATGCTCGACAACGACCCGGCGGGCGCGACGCCCACCGTCGACTTCGCCGTGGCCGACGGCATGCGGGCCCTGGCCGCGCATCTGGGCGCGCTGGGCCACCGCCGGTTCGGGCACGTGGCCGCCGCCGTCGACCAGTGGACGTTCCACGAGCGCGGCGCCGCGCTGGCCGCGGCCGTGGCCGCCCTGCCCGGCGGCGAGCTGGTCCGCACCACGACGGCGATCGACGCGGGCGCGGCCAAGGAGGCGGCCGGACGGCTGCTGGACCGCCCGGACCGCCCCACCGTCCTGGTCTGCGACGACGACCTCATGGCGGCGGGCGCCTACAAGGCCGCGCGGGCGCGGGGCCTGGACATCCCGCGCGACCTGTCGGTCACCGGGTTCGACGACGACGTGCTGGCCACCGCGCTGGAGCCGGAGCTGACCACCGTCCGGCTGCCCGCCCGCCGCCTCGGCGCCGAGGGCATGACGGCACTCCTGGAACTCCTGGACGGCCGCCGCCCCGAGCCACGCTCCCTCCCCGCCGAGCTCGTCGTCCGCACCTCCACCGCCCCTCCCCGCCCCTGAGCGGCCGTGGTGAACGGCGGTATAAGGGAGCGCATGGAAAAGCCGCCCTCTGAGACCGACGCCGCCGCTCATCCGGACAACCGCATCGGCACTCACCCCCCGCGTACGCGTCTCTGGCGGCGTGGCCGGGTGGTGGCCGAGGGGTTCCCCGTCGCGGACATCAGCGACCATCTGGAGCTGCCGGACACGGTGGTGTGGCTGGACCTGTGCGGGCCCCGCGACGGCGAGCTGCACGTGGTGAAGGAGGAGCTGGGGCTGGACCCGGTGGCCGTGGAGGACGCGGTGTCCCGGCACGAGCGCGCCAAGCTCGACCGCTACAGCGAGTACTCGTTCCTCAACGTGTACGTGCCGGACGTCGTGGGCGGCGGGCTGCGGATGCACGAGGTGTCGGCGTTCATCACGCCCCGGGCGCTGGTGACCGTCCGGCAGGACCCGGGGTTCGACGTGGACGAGCTGGTCCGCCGCTGGGACGACCACCTGCGCATCCCCCGCACGGACGATCCCCGGGACACCATGGCGCTGCTGGTGTACGGGCTGCTCGACCTGACCGTGGACCGGCAGCTGGACGCCGCGCAGGCCCTGGACGACGACGCCGACGAGCTGGAGGAGCTGGTGTTCGACGAGTCGTTCCAGGTGCGGGAGATCCAGCTGCGCAGCTACCGGCTGCGCAAGAACCTGTTCACGCTGCGCCGGGTCGCGCTGCCCATGCGGGAGATCGCCGGCACGCTGCTGTGGCGCGACGCCGACCTGGTCACCGAGCCGCTGGTCCCCTACTACCGCGACCTGTACGACCACACCCTGCGCGCCGGCGAGTGGATCGACGGGCTGCGCGAGCTGGTCGCCAACCTGCTGGACACCCGGATCGCGCTGCAGGGCAACCGGCTCAACGAGGTGATGAAGAAGGTCACCAGCTGGGCCGCGATCATCGCCGTGCCGACCGCGATCACCGGGTTCTACGGCCAGAACGTCCCCTACCCGGGCTCGCAGCAGCACTGGGGGTTCGTCCTCAGCGCCCTGCTCATGGTCGTGTGCAGTGCCGGGCTCTACGTGTTGTTCAAAGCACGCGACTGGCTTTGAGCGAGAGAAATCCCGGCGTCTTCCAGCGTTTATTGCGTTCTTCATATCGTCCGGCAGGCCATATCAATATTGGACATGGGTGCGCGGGGTCTGGTCTGCTTCCTGGCGTCCGGAGATCACCGACCGACGAGGACCAGATGATCGAGCGAGAAGACGAACGTCGCCGGCGGCCGTGGCGGAGGCTGGGCGCGGCGGCGCTGGCGGCCTCCCTGCTGTTCGGCGGGACCGCCTGCGGCGCGGCGCCCGAGACCAACGCGGCCACCCGAGGCGCCGCCTCCCAGCAGACGCCGGTCGCGGCGTCCGGCCAGGCCGAGGTCACCAAGCGGCTGCGCGAGCTTGAGGCGTCGTACAACGGACGCATCGGCGCGTTCGCCATCGACACCGCCACCGGCAAGGTCGTCGGCCACCGGACGCACGAGCGCTTCGCCAGCAACTCAACGTTCAAGGCCATCCTGTGCGGCGCGATCCTCAACAAGGCGCGCACGACCGACCCGGGCCTGCTGGAGCGCAAGCTGTACTGGACGGCGGAGGAGGCGAAGAAGGCGGGGCACGCCCCCGTCACCGGCCTGCCCGAGAACATCGAGAACGGGCTGACCACGGCGCAGCTGTGCCACGCGACCATCACCACCAGCGACAACGGGGCCGCCAACGTGCTGCTCAAGCAGATCGGCGGGCCGCGGGGCATGACGCGGTACTACCGTTCGCTCGGTGACCCGACCGGACGGCTGGACCGGTACGAGCCCGAGCTGAACGAGTGGGAGCCGGGCGGGAAGCTCGACACGATCATGCCCGCGTTCATGGCCCGGAACCTCGCCGCCCTCACCGTCGGCGACGCGCTGGTGCCCGAGGACCGCCGTCAGCTGGTCGCATGGATGAACGCCACCACCACCGGCTACGAGCGCATCCACGCCGGGCTGCCGAAGGACTGGACCGTCGGCGACAAGACGGGAACCGGCGGCGGCAAGTACGCGCTCGCCAGTGACATCGCGATCGCCTCGCCGCCGTCCGGCGCACCGTTGATCATCGTGGTGTACACCAACCGGGACGGCGCGCACCCCGAGATCGACAACGGCGTCATCGCGCAGACCGCGTCTGTGCTGGCGCGCGGCCTGGGCAAGATGCCTTGACCGTCGCGTCCCCCTCTGGCCACCCGCCGCCCGCCCCGAGCGAGCGGCGGGTGGCCGCCGTCGTGGTGGCCGGGAACCTGCCCGCCGCGCTCGGCTTCTACGCGGTGATGGCGCACGTGGTGGTGCACCTGCGCGACGACGTGGGCCTGCTGGCGGGCATGATCGGGCTGGTGCTGGGCACGCGCGTCGGCGTCCAGTACGCGCTGTACCTGGCGGTCGGGCCGGTCACGGACCGGATCGGCGCGGCGCGCGCCGCGGCGGTCGCCTGCGCGCTGCGGGCGGTGGGGTTCGCCGTGCTCGGCGCCGCGGACGGCCTGTCCGGGCTGTTCGGAGCGGCGGTGCTGCTGGGCGCGGGGGGCGCGCTGTTCCATCCCGCGACGCGTTCGCTGCTGGCCGGGCTGGACGCGCGGCGCCGCGCGCGGGGGTTCGGCGCGTACGCCGCCGCCGGTCAGGTCGCGGCCGTCGCGGGCCCTACGGCCGGGCTGGTGCTGCTGTCGGACGACGTGCTCGGCGTGCTGGACGGCGGTTTCGGGGTGCTGTCGGGCGTCGCGGCGGCGGCGTGGGCGATGGCGGCCGTGCTGTTCGCGTCGCTGCGGGAGCCGGGGCGGGCGCGGCGCCGCTCCTCACTCGGCGTGGGACGCTCGGTGCTGGCGGTGCTCCGGGACCGCCCGTATGTCCGGTTCATCGTGCTGGCCGCGCCCACGACGCTGCTGCCCACCCAGACGTCGGTGGTCGTCCCGCTGAAGGGCTTCGACCCGGGCGTCACGACGCTGTACCTGTGCGTGTCGGCGGCGGTCTCGGCGGCCGTCCAGCCGTGGTGCGCCGGCGCCGGCCGCCGTGGCGGCGGGGTACGGGCCGCGCGCGCGTGGGTCATGCCGGTCAGCCTGGCGCTGGCGGGCACCGGTTACCTGCTGATGGTCCCGCTGGACGACCACGGCGCCGCGTCCGTCGCCGCGCTGGTGGGGATCGCGGTGCTGCACGGGTTCTCCTACGGGCTGCTGGAACCGGCGGTGTTCCAGAACGTCGCCCGGCACGCGCCGCCCGCGCAGGTCGGCGCGTACTACGGGGTCATGGCTTTCGTGGGCGGGGTCGTCGCGTTCGTGGGCGGCCTGGCCGTCGGGCGCCTGTTCGACCTGGGGCCCGCGGGGGCGGCGGCGGCGCTCGCCGGGCTGGGAGTGCTGGCGCTCGCCACCGCCGCCTGGCCCGCGGCCGGTTACGCCCGCCGGGCCGCCTTCCGTCACGCCGCGTCCCGTCACGCCGCGTCGCGCAGGAACTTCGCCGCGACCGGCGCGGCCGCCTCGGCGCCCGTCCCGCCGCCCTCGACGACCACCGCGAAGGCCAGGTCGCCCCGGTAGCCGATGAACCAGGCGTGGGTCGGCGGGTTGTCGCCGGAGCCGTACTCGGCGGTGCCGGTCTTGCCCGCCGTTCCCGCCGGGAAGCCGACCGCGGCGGCCGTGCCCTCGCTGACCACGGCGGGCATCAGGGTGCGCAGCGCGGACCGCACGCCCGGCTCCAGCCGGCGCGGCGGCTCGGGCCTGCGGCCGCCCGCGTCCAGCGCCTGCCCGGCCAGCGCCGCGTCCACCAGCCGGGGCGAACGCCACGTGCCGGTGGCCGCGGCCGCGGCCACGCTCGCCATGTTGAGCGGGCTGGTCAGCACCTCGCCCTGCCCGAACGAGGCGGACGCGAACGCGGTGTCGTCCTTGACCGGCGGGTAGGACGCGCGGACCGCCGGCAGCCCGCCGATGATCGGCGCGTTGAACCCGAATTGCTCGGCGACCTGCGCCAGCCGCTTCTGGCCGAGCCGGTCGACGGCCATCCGCGCGAACGTGGTGTTGCACGAGTGCGCGAACGCCTCGCGGAACGGCACCGTCCCGAAGTCCTCGTTCTTGTAGTTCTTGAACGTGCGGCCGCCGACGTTGGTGGTGGCGGGGCAGCCGACCCGGCTGGTCACGTTCACACCGCCGGCCACCAGCGCCGCCGCCGTGACGACCTTGAACGTCGACCCGGGCGGGTAGCGGCCCATCAGCGCCCGGTTGTAGCCGCCCGGCTTGTTGGCCACGGCCAGGATCTCGCCGGTGGACGCGCGCAGCGCCACCAGCGAGGCGGGCTTGCCGACGTCGGCGAGGGCCTGGCTGGCCGCGCGCTGCGCCTTGGGGTCGACGGTGGTGCGCAGCGGCGTGCCGCCGGTGCCGCCGAACCGGTGCAGCGTCTGGACGACCTGGTCGTCCGCGCCGACGATCTGCACGGCGAGCGCCGGGGTCCCGGCGAGCCGCCGCTCGTACTGCCGTTGCAGTCCCTCGACGCCCGCCAGGTCGCCCTCGCGGTAGGGGGCGCCCAGCTCGCGGGCGGACTTGGCGTCGAGCTTGCCGACCGCGCCGACGAGCTGCTGCACCGAGCCGGACTGCACGCTGTCCAGGTCGCTGCCGTCGGCGGCCCGCACGGCGGCCCGGTCGGGCCAGGAGCGGGTGGCGCGCAGCCGCTGCCCCTCGCGCAGCGTCGGGTAGACGACCCGCGGCGACCAGTCCACCAGCCACTCGCCGTCGCGCTTGGTGAACGGCAGCGTGCCGGTGTACGCCCAGACGCGGCCGCCGGCCAGCGTCAGTTCCGCGCGGTAGGAGCCGCCCGCCTCGTCGTCCTTGGGATCGCCGATCGCCGTCACCCGGTACCGCTGCCGGACGACGCCCATGTCGTCGCGCATCCGGGTGAAGATCTGCCGGAAGTCGGCGGGCGGGTCGGCGGTCAGCGTCCGCATGGTCTCGACGTCGCCGCGTTCCCACGCGGCCAGGTAGCGTTCGGCGGTGTCGCGCGGGCCCTCGTCGGCGCGCAGCACCCAGACCGCCCCCACCCCGACGACCAGGGCCGCGGCCGCGACCAGCGCGACGACCAGGATCCCCCGAGATCGGCGCATCGCCCCTCCCTTTCTCTCGTTGCCCGGACAGCACACCAGTTGACCAGCGAAAAGTCCAAGAGCGATATGAGTGTCGCAGTGATAGGCGAATCGATATGATCGCTGCTCGTGAACCTCGTCGGTCATCTCCATTGCTTCGTCGCGGTGGCCGAGGAACTGCACTTCGGGCGGGCCGCGGACCGGCTGGGCATGGCGCAGCCGCCGCTCAGCCAGCGCATCCAGCGGCTGGAGCGCGAGCTCGGCGTGCGGCTGTTCGAGCGGTCCAGCCGCCGTGTGGAGCTGACCGTGCCCGGACGGCTGCTGCTGGAGGAGGCCCGTGAGATCCTCGCCCGGGTGGACCGCATCCACTCCCTGGCCGAACGCGCCCGCCGCGGCGAGCTGGGCGCGTTGCGGGCGGGCGTGCCGGCCGACCTGACCGGCGCCGTCGTCGCCGCGTTGATCGCCGAGTTCCGCGCCCGCTGTCCCGAGGTGCGCCTGGAGCTGCGCGAGATCGGCACGGCCGAGCAGATCCGCGCGCTGGCCGAGGGCGCGCTGGACGTCGGCGTGCTGCGCCATCCCTGCGAGGTGCGCGACCTTGGCCTCGGGCCCATGCTCGGGCAGCCGGTGGGGGTGCTGGTACCGTCCGGCGACCCCCTGGCCGCCGCACCCGAGGTGCACCTGACCGACCTCACCGGGCGCGACCTGGCGCTGTTCTCCCGTGACGAGGCGCCCGGCCCGTACGACGAGCTGCTGGCGGCGTGCCGCCGGCACGGGTACGACCCGGCCGCCGTGCACGAGGCGCGGCAGCCGCAGTTCGCCGTCGGGCTGGTGCTGGCGGGGTCCGCGGTGGCACTGACGCCCCGTACCCCCGAGACGTCCGGCGTCACGTGGCTGCCGCTCGTCGGCGAGCCGCTGCTGCTGCGCGTGTCGTGCGCCTGGCGCCGCGACGCCGGAAACGAGCACGCGGTGGCCGAGTTCACCGCCGCCGCCACCGGCGTGCTGTGCGCGCAGGCCGGGATGTCGCCGCTGCCGTCCGCGCCGCCGCGCCGCGTCGTCCCCCGTCCGGCCTCGGGGTTCCTGGCATGAAGGGGCGTATGGACACGCAACTGGACCGGATCGAGGCGGCGTTCCGCGACGCGGGCGTGACCGGGTACCTGCACGCCGTCGACGTGGACTCCGGGCGGGAGATCGGGCTGCGCGCCGACGAGCCGGTGGTGCTGGCGTCGGTGTTCAAGGTGCCGCTGCTGGTGACGTTCTTCCGGCACGCCGCGGCCGGACGGCTCGACCCGGCCGCGCGGGTCACGCTGCGTCCCGAGGACCGCTGCGACGGCCCCACGGGCGTGTCCACGCTGCTGGACGAGGTGCGCATGTCTCTGCGCGACCTGGCCTGCCTGATGATCACCGTCAGCGACAACACCGCCGCCGACGCGGTGTTCGCCGCCGTCGGCCCGGAGGCGGTGGACGCCACCGTCGCCGAGCTGGGACTGCACGCCACCCGCGTGATGGGCTCCGGCCGCGACCTGCACGCCATGATGCTGGCCGACGGCGGCGTGGACGACCTCGGCGAGCTGTGGGCGCGGCTGGGCGAGCCGGGGGTGCTGCAGCGGCTGCGCGCGCTGGACCCGCTGAGCACCAGCCGCAGCACGCCCCGCGAGATGGCCCGGCTGATGGCGATGATCTGGCGGGACGAGGCCGCACCGCCCGCCGAGTGCGCGCAGATGCGGCGGTTCTTCGGCCTGCAGGTGTGGCCGCACCGGCTGTCGTCCGGGTTCCCCTACGACGACGTGCGCGTCAGCGGCAAGACCGGGACGCTGCCCACGATCCGCAACGAGATCGGCGTCGTGGAGTACCCCGACGGCGGCCGGTACGCCGTGGCGGTGTTCACCAGGTCGCTGCTGCCGACCGCCGTGCTGCCGCAGGCCGACGCGGTCATCGGCACGTCCGCGCGGCTGGCCGTCGAGGCGCTGCGCCGCCCGCTGCCCCGGGTCGCGGATGGGGCCGGGTCCTCGGGGTAGCCGAGGGCTCGTGGGCGAGGTGCTGCGCGTACGCGGGGTGGCACTGCCGTCGGAGGAGTCCGCCGAGTTCTGGATCACCGGGGGCGTGCTGTCGCGGGAGCCGGTCCGCGACGCGGTGACCGTGGTGGACGGGGGGTGGCTGCTGCCGGGCCTGGTGGACGCGCACACGCATCCGGGCGCCGAGCGGCCGGGCGACCCGCTGGACGCTGAGCTGCTGCGGCGCCATGGGCGTGAGCACCTGTCCGCCGGGGTGACGCTGTTGCGGGTGCCCGGCTCGGCGGGTCGGCTGCCGGGCTGGTTCGGCACGGAGCCCGATCAGCCGCGGGTCGTCTCGGCGGGGCGCTGGCTGGCCCTGCCGGGCCGGTTCTACGACGGCTGGGCCAGGCACGTCGAGGCGGCGGATCTGGCCGACGCGGCCGTGGAGGAGGCGCTGGCGTCCGGCGGCTGGTGCAAGGTGTACGCCGACTGGGTGGGCGACGAGCACGGCCTGGACGATCCGCCGCTGCCGGCCGGGCGGCTCGCCGAGGCGACCCGGCGGGTCCACGCGGCGGGCGGACGCGTCGCCGTCCACGCGCAGACGGCGGCGGGCGCGCAGGCCGCCGTGCGGGCCGGCGTGGACAGCCTCGAACACGGGCTCGGCCTGGACGTCTCGCTCCTGGACCGGATGGCCGCCCAGGGGACGGCGCTGGTGCCGACGTTCACGGTGTGGGAGACGTTCGCCGAGGTGGCGCGGGCGTCGCGGTCGCGGCGGTTCCGGGAGTGGTTCCGGGCCGCACGCGAAGGGCTGGGGCCGCTGGTGGCGGCGGCGCACGAGGCCGGGGTGACGGTGCTGGCGGGCACCGACAGCTACGGCACGTCCGTGCTGCCGCACGGCAGGGTGGCCGGTGAGGTGCGTCACCTGGTCGCGGCGGGGGTCCCGGCGGACGCGGCGCTGGGCGCGGCGTGCTGGACTGCGCGTTCGTTCCTCGGCTTCCCGGGGCTCGAACACGGCGCCGCGGCGGATCTCGTGGCGTTCGAGGAGGACCCGCGCGCCGATCCGCGGGTGCTGGCGCGTCCGGCGCGCGTCGTGCGGGGCGGCCGGGTTGTCCGCTGACCGGTGCGGCATGACCCGCGTGACCGCGCCCGGCGGACCGCGCGGACCGGGGCGAAAGGAGCGGGCCGACCCGATACGGTCGCCCTATGCCTGATCGTGTGCTCGGCGGGCGATATCGCCTGATCTCCCGCCTCGGCGCCGGCGGCGCGGGATCGGTGTGGACGGCGACGGACGAGACGCTGCGGCGCGAGGTGGCGGTCAAGGAGATCGTGCTGCCCGACGGCCTCGACCCCGAACGGCACCGGGTGGCCTGCGAACGCGCGCGGCGCGAGGCCCGCGCCGCCGCGCTGATCGACCACCCCAACGTCATCACCGTGCACGACGTGCTGGTGGAGGACGGGCGGCCGTGGATCGTCATGGAGCTGATCCGGGGCGAGTCGCTGGCGCGGGCGGCGCGCGCGGGCCTGACGCCGCAGCAGGTCGCCCGGATCGGGCTGCAGGTGCTGGACGCGCTGGAGGCCGCGCACGCCCGGGGCGTACTGCACCGCGACGTCAAGCCCGGCAACGTGCTGCTCGACCGGGACGGGCAGCGGGCGGTGCTGACCGACTTCGGCATCGCCGCCCTGGACGGCGACCCGGCGCTGACCAGCACGGGCACGTTCGTCGGGTCCCCCGGCTACATGGCGCCCGAGCGGCTGCGCGAGGAGCCCGCCGGGCCCGAGTCCGACCTGTGGTCGCTGGGCGCCACCCTCTACACGGCCGTGGAGGGACGCGCCCCGTTCGAACGCGACAGCCCGATGGCGGTGCTGGGCGCGGTGCTGTCGGACGAGCCCGCGCCTCCGCGCCGGGCCGGTTCGCTGGGGCCGCTGCTGTGGCACCTGCTGCGCAAGAACCCCGACGACCGGCTTCCGGCGGACGTGGTGCGGCGGGTGCTGCGCAACGTGGCCGAGGGCAGGCCGTCCGGGCTGCCCGACCCGGCTCCGCCCTCGGTGCAGGCGCCCTCGGTGACGCATCCGCAGCTCACCGCCGGTACGTACCCGGGCGCGGCCTCTCCGGGGGCGCCGCACGCGGGTACGCCGTCGAGACCCCGCCGCGTGTGGCCGGGTGTCGTCGTGGGCGTCGCGGGCGTGTTCGCCGTCGCACTGGTCGTCGCGGGGGTGGCGGTGGCGGCGTCGTCCAACGGGAAGTCCGGCGGGAACGCCGAACCGGCCGAGAGCACCACCCCGCAGGTGACGCGGAGCACCCCGAGGCCCGCCGCGTCCCCCTCGGTCATCGCCGCGCCCGTCGACTTCTGCACGACGCTCACCGACCGGCAGACGCGCCGGTTGCTGCCCGGCGCGACGCCCCAGCGCGCCAAGGCGAAGGACAACGGCTGCTCGTGGTGGATCGAGAACCGGGGCCTGACCGTGGAGGACGTCAACCGGCTGCCGGACGAGCCGTGGCCGTCGTCGGACGGCGAGGCGCACACCAAGTTCGTCGGCTACCGCAACCAGCGCGCCAAGGGCTCGGAGCTGATCATCTGGGGCTGGGAGGAGATCGGGGTGCGCCAGGTGCGGGCCCAGCGGTCCCCCGCCTCAACGCTCGGCGGGGTCGGTGACGAGGCGTTCTCCTACACCTACCGCGGCACCAGCGCCCCGATGGACAAGGCGTTCGTCGTCTTCCGGAAGGGCAAGGCCGTGGTGGAGGTCGAGTTCACCCACAGGCGCGGCACCGGCGGAATGGACGACGCGGTGCAGGCGGCGCGCTGGGTCGCCACGTCCCTGGAGGGCCGCGCATGACGGCGCCGCGGGTGCTGGCCGGGCGGTACCGGCTGGTGGAACGGCTGGGCCAGGGCGCCATGGGCGTGGTGTGGCGGGGCCGCGACGAGGCCCTCGGCCGGGAGGTCGCGGTCAAGGAGCTGCTGCTGCCCGCCCATCTGGACGCCGCCGACCGCGAGCACGCGGCGCGGCGCGCCTTCCGCGAGGCCCGCGCCGCCGCCGCGCTCGACCACGAGTCGATCGTCACGGTGCACGACGTGGTCATGGACGGCGACCGGCCGTGCATCGTCATGGACCTGCTGCCCGGCCGTTCCCTGGACGCCGTCCTGGCCGACCGGGGCGCGCTGCCGCCCGTGCAGGCCGCCCGGGTGGGCCTGGACGTGGTGCGGGCGCTGCGCGCGGCGCACGAGCGGGGCGTGCAGCACCGGGACGTCAAGCCCGCCAACATCTTCCTGCGCGACGACGGCCGCGCCGTGCTCACCGACTTCGGCATCGCCGCGCTGGAGGGCGACGCCACGCTCACGCAGGAGGGCTCGCTGATCGGGTCGCCCGCGTACATGGCGCCCGAGCGGGTGCGGCACGAGCGCGGCGGGCCCGCGTCCGACCTGTGGTCGCTGGGCGCCACGCTGTACGCGCTGGTGGAGGGGCGTCCGCCGTTCGCCCGGTCCACGCTGATGGGCACGCTGAGCGCGGTGCTGACCCAGGAGCCGGTGCCGCCCAGCGCCGCCGGGCCGCTCACCCCCGTGATCATGAGGCTGCTGGTCAAGGACCCGGCCGCGCGGCTGCCGGCCGGGGACGCCGAGAACGCGCTGCTGGCCGTCGCGTCGGGCAAGGAGGCTCCCCCGCCGCCCCCGCCGGGCTTCTCGCCGGTCCCGCCGTCGCCGCCGGCCGTGCCGCGCGCGTCGACCGTGCCGCCCGGATCCACCGTGCCGCCTGTGACGACCATGCCGCCCGTCCCGACGATGCCGCCGGGGCGGCCGCCGTCCGGGCGCGGCCGGGGCGTGGTCGTGCCGCTGGTGACCGGGGCGGTCGTGACGCTCGTCGCCGTGGTGGCCGTGGTCGCGGTCGTGCTGAGCACCAGGGAGGACGGGAACCCGACCTCGGGGCTCGCTTCGCCGGACCGCACCGCCACCGCGGCCGCGTCCGGGCCCGTCCGGTTCGCCAAGCCGCCGCCCGCCTGCGGCCTCATCACCGCCGGCCAGGCCGCGCGGCTGGTGCCCGCCTTCTCCTCCCACGCCGACGCGTCGGACGACTACTCGACCGGCCTGCCCAAGTCGGAGTGCAGGTGGAGCGTCGCGGATCCCGGCGCGCGCGGCGAACCCGAACTGGGCGTCACCCTGATCGCCGACCGGGCCACCGCCGCGGCGCAGACCCGTTTCCAGAAGGAGCGCCGGACGGCGGCGCCGCTGCGGACCCCGGACCCCGAGCGGCCCTTCCGCGACATCCCCGGGCTGGGCGACGAGGCGTACGGCTCGGACCGGCTGTCCGACGACGCCCGCGCCACCGTGGTCTTCCGCCTCGGCAACCTCACCGCCGAGATCGAATACCAGGCGGACGGCCGGGCGATCGGTTCGCTACGGGAGAACGCGCTGCAGGCGGCCCGGTGGGTGGAGGCGGCGCTGAAACGCCAGGGGTGAAACGTCGGCGACGAACGACAACGCACACTTCCGGAAAACGTAGGCTGTTACCCGGTTTGATCACTATTTGGGAGTGTGCGTTGCGGCTGCCGGAGCACCTGGAGCTACTGCTCACCGACGAGCCGGTCCTCGACGTCTACTCGTACGGCCCGTGGCGGGTGCCCGACGGGCTGTTCGAGGAGATCGGGGCGCGGATCGACGCGCTGGCGGGCGACCCGCGCTGCGCGGAGCTGACCACCGACGAGCACAAGCTGCTCACCCTGCCCGCGCCGCTGGTGATCGCCGAGATCTTCGGCATCCTGGCGTTCCTGCCCGGCGGCGGCGCGATCAAGGGCGGGTCGTGGTCGCAGCTGCCCGAGCGGCTGCTGCGCCGCCACATGGTCAACCCCGGCCCGCTCAGCACCCGGATGACGCGCTGGGACGCGCCCGGCGGCCGCTGGCGGCCCCCGGTGGACTGGCTGGTCGAGGCGCCCGACCGCAAGCTGGCGATCGAGCTGGCCCGCGAGTGCCTGGCCGTGCTGGAGGGGATCGAGCCGCTGGAGCGGCGGCGCGCCGCGCTGCTGCGCCTGTACGACGACCCGCCCGCGTGCGAGGTCAACCTGCCGAAGATGGAGCTGCGGGAGAACTGGCACGCGCACGCCGACGACGAGGTCCTGGCGGCCGTGCCCGAGCTGCTCGGCCCCGTCGGGTACCTGGAGTGGGTGTGCTCGGGGCTGCTGGCCGCGCACGAGGCGCTGACCGCGGTGGCGCCGCGCGAGGAGCCCGTCGAGGTGCACCTGATCCACCTGCTGCTGCAGGGCAGCATCGAGCAGGTCCCCGGCGAGCTGGTGGTCGCCCTCGGCGAGGACATGTACGGGGAGCTGAACGCCCGCTTCCCCGTCGAGCGGCGCGGGTTCAAGCCGGGCCCGTGGCAGGAGCAGACCCGCGCGTGGCTGGTGCGGGCCCTGGTCGCCGGCGCCGCCGACGCCTGCCGCGCCTGGCTGGACATGGCGATGCGGTTCGTGGCGATCCTGCAGGGCCTGCCCGGCGACCCGTGGTTCCCCAAGCCCGAGTGGATCCCGGTCGGGCAGTTCCAGACCGACCTGCGGCGGCTGTTCGCGCCGCGCCGCCGCGTCGTCAACCCGCTGGCCGCCCAGCTCAGGGCCGCGGCCAAGCCCGCCGCCGGGGACGGTGAGGCCGCCGGGGACGGCGGCGAGGTGGTCAGCACCCTGGTCGGGCAGCCGGAGGTGTCGGCCGTCCTGGCGGAGATCGGCGGGGAGCGCAGGCCCGTGCGGCTGCTGCTGGCCGGGCCGGACGGCACCGGCAAGCGCGACGCCGCCCAGGAGGTCTCCAAGGCGCTGCGGATGGGCCGCGATCCGCTGTGGATCACCGACAACCTGTTCGCCGGGCAGCGGCTGTCGGACGCGGTCGCCAAGCTGCACGCCGACGCGCGCGACTGCGCCCACGAACGGCTGCTGGTGATCGAGGGCCTGGACGACATCGCCACCGACCCCGGCAACGGCGAGGCGCTGACCGAGGAGCTGCACCGGCTGCTGGCCGTCCACCCCGACCTGAACCTGGTCGCGCTGTGCGACGAGGGCGGTGACGAGCGGATCCGGCAGGTCAACCCGGCGCTGCTGCAGCGCCTGCGCGTGGCCCGCACCCACCCGTTCAGGGCCGAGGGGCACGCCGAGCTGTTCCGCCGCGCCCTGCGGCGGCACGGCGCGCGCGCCACCCGGCAGGCGCTGGCCGCGGCGGGCCGGGTGCTGGCCGCCACGCCGCCCGCGCAGACGCTGCGCAACGCGCGCCTGGCCCCGCATCTGGCGGACCTGGTCGTCGCGGCCGTGCGGGACCGCACCGAGCCCGGCGGCGAGCTGGTGGTGCGGCAGAAGGACATCCCGGCCACCCTGGAGACCGCGCCGGGCGCCGGGGACGCGCTGGCCGAGCTGAACGGCCTGACCGGGCTGGAGACCGTCAAGCACGAGATCGCGCTGCTGGTCGCGGGCACCCGCGCCGAGCAGCTGCGCAGCGAGTCCGGGCTGTCGCTGACCGCGCCGACCCGGCACATGGTGTTCACCGGCAACCCCGGCACCGGCAAGACGATGGTGGCGCGGCTGCTCGGCCGCATCTACAAGCAGCTGGGCGTGCTGTCGTCGGGGCACCTGGTGGAGGCGTCGCGCGCCCACCTGGTCGGCGAGTACATCGGGCAGACCGCGCCGCGCACCCGCCGCCTGGTGGAGCGCGCCCTCGGCGGGGTGCTGTTCATCGACGAGGCGTACACGCTCACCCAGTCGCCGCTGCGCGGGGACTACGGCCACGAGGCCATCGCCGAGCTGGTCAAGCTGATGGAGGACCACCGCGACGACCTCATCGTGATCGTCGCCGGGTACGAGCGGGAGATGGCCGAGTTCCTGGCCGCCAACCCGGGACTGGACTCGCGCTTCCCCAAGCAGCTGCACTTCCCCGACTACTCCGACGACGAGCTGGTCGCGGTGTTCGAGCAGCTCGCCGCCGCCGACGGGTTCCGCTTGGCGCCGGGCCTGGCCGACCAGCTGCGGGCCATGCTGCGCCGCGCCCCGCGCGGCCCGTCGTTCGGCAACGGCCGCCTGATGCGCAACCTGCTCGACCTGGCCGTCGCCAACCAGGCGCAGCGCCTGGCGGCGCACGTCCACCCCGTGGCGAACGGGCAGTCCCCGAACGGGCAGTCCCCCAACGGCAAGGCGTCCGCCAACGGCAAGGCGTCGCCGAACGGGAAGGTGCCCGGCAAGAGGCAGCTGGTCACCCTCACCGCCGAGGACCTGCCGGAGATCTTCGACCATCCCGAGGAGCTGTTCGGCCTCTACCTGTGATCGTGTACCTGTGATCGTGCTTGCCCGGCGGCCCGCCGGGGTATGACACGGGGTGCGAGTCCCGGCCTGTCGTCGCGTTCGCGCGTGCTTCCCCGCCTTGACGTCCGACGGCGAGGAGGCCCGCATGACCGGACCCGAGCGGCCGTGGCCGAGCGTGCTGCGCGGCATCGCCGACGCCGAGACCGCCCGCCTCCGGGACGGCACGCTGCCGTGGACGTGGTGGCTGGACCGCGCGGTCCGGCACGGCCGGTACGGCTTCGCCAACACGCTGCTGATCGCGGCGCAGTGGCGCGCCGCCGCCGACGTGCGCTCCTACGACGAGTGGCGCGCGGCGGGACGGCAGGTCAGGAAGGGCGAGACCGGCATCCGGATCGTGTCCGCGGACGGCCGCGTCCGCGCCGTGTTCGACATCGCCCAGACCGACGGCCTGCCGCCGTCCCCTCCGGCTCCCGGCGACGGCGGTGAGCGCCTGGCCGAGCTGGCCGCCCGGCACGGGCTGCGTCCCCGGCTTCATCCCTCGCTCGGCGGGCTCGACGCCGCGACCGTGCTCGCGCACGAGCTGGCGCACGCCGTGCGCGGCGACGACCACGCCGACTGCCACGGCCTGCGGCGCGTCGAGGCCGACTCGGTCGCCTACATCGTGCTCTCCCGCCTGGGCCTGCCGCCGACCCGCCTGAGGTTCCCCCCGGCCGCCCCCTGGGCCGGGGCGACGCTGGGCGACCGGATCCTGCGCCACGCGCGGCGCCTGCTGGCCGACCACGACATCGCCCCGCTGCTCGCGGAGGCACACGCGTTCTTCCTGTCCCGGCTGCCCGGCAGCTGGGTGCCGGACTACCTGGCCGGACGCGGTTTCCCGCCGGACGTGCGGCGGCGCCGCCAGATCGGGTACGCACCGCCCGGCCCGCGCGCCCTGACCTGCCGTCTGCGGTCGCTCGGCCATGACGACGCGGCGATCCTGGCGTCGGGCCTGGCCCGTCCGGGACGGGACGGCGGGCCGTACGACACGTTCCGCGACCGCGCCGTGTTCCCCCTGCGCGCCGCCGACGGCACGATCGCGGGCTTCATCGGCCGCGCCCGCGACGGCGCGCCCGGGCCGAAGTACCTCAACGGGCCCGACACGGCGCTGTTCCACAAGGGAGAGCTGCTCTACGGGCTGCACGAGGCGCGGGCGCGGCTGGCGCGCGGCGCCCGCCCGGTGATCGTCGAAGGGCCGCTGGACGCCATCGCCGTGGACATGTCGACCGGCGACGACCACGCGGCCCTGGCGCTGTGCGCGGGCTCGCTCACGTCCGCGCAGCTCGACGCGCTGCGGCGGGCCGCCGACCTGGACGGCGCCGGGCTGCTGCTCGCGCTGGACGGCGACCGGGCGGGGCGTTCGGCCGCGCAGCGGGTCTGGCGGCTCCTCGCGGGCGTGCGCGGCCCCGTCGACGTCGCCGTGCTCCCGGCCGGGCGCGACCCCGCCGACGTGCTGCGCGAGCACGGGCCCGGCGCCGTCGCCGAGGTGCTGCGCGGCGCCGTGCCGCTGCCGGACGTCGTCGTGGACGCCGCCATGGAACGGGCGGGCGGACGGCTCGCGACGTGCGAGCACCGGCTGGCGGCGATCCGCGCGGCCGCCCGGGTCATCGCCGCGGGCCGTCCGGACGACGCCGCCCGCCAGGTCGTCCGCGTCGCGCACCGCACCGGCGTCGCCCCGGCCACGGTCACCGAGGCCCTGTGCGCGGCGGTCGGCCCCGGGACGCCTGGAACCGCTCCGCCGCGGCGAACAACACGTGCTCGGCACCGGCCCGTCCGATGAACTGGGCGCCGACGGGCAGGCCGCCCACGAACCCCGCCGGGACGCTCAGCGCGGGCACGCGCGCCACGTTCCACGGGCAGGTCAGGGACACCAGCGCGGGCTGCATCGGGCCGAGGGCGCTGTCGCGCCACCCGATGGGCGGCGCGGTGAACGGGACCGTGGGCAGCACCAGCACGTCGTACCGGTCGAGCAGGCGGGCGACCGTGCGGCCGAAGGCGTCGCGTTCTCGCAGGCCGCGCACGTAGCGCCAGCCGGGCGTGCGCCGGGCGCGCTCGAGGCGGTCGAGCGTGGCGGGCTGGTACTTGTCCGGCACGCGTTCGACCTGGTCGGCGTGCACGTCGTAGGTCTCGCAGTCCTGGATCGCGGCGAAGATCCGGCGCGCCACGGGCAGGTCGAGGCGTTCGGCGGGCAGGTCGGCGAGCAGGTCGGTAAAGGCGGCCCGCACGACCTGCTCGACCTCGGCGTCCACCGGGGCCATGCCGTCGACCCAGGCCATGCGCATCTCGTCGGGGGCGGGCCGGTCGGCGGACGACGTCAGCACCCGGTAGGCCGTGCGGCAGTCGGCGGGGGTCGCGGCGAGCACGCCCACGTGGTCCAGGGACTCCGCCAGCGGGAACACGCCGTCGATGGGGATCGCCCCGAAGGCGGGCTTGAAACCGGCGATCCCGCACAGCGCGGCAGGAATCCGCACCGAGCCGCCCGTGTCCGTGCCCAGCGCCAGCGGCACCATGCCCGCCGCGACGGCGACCGCGCTGCCGCCGCTGGACCCGCCGGAGATGCGCGCCGGATCGTGCGGGTTCCGTGACGGGCCGGTCACGGACACGTCTCCGCTCGCGCCGTAGGCGAACTCGTGCGTGGTGGTCTTGCCGACGATCACCGCGCCCGCCTCCCGCAGGAGCCGCACGCACGCCGCGTCCCCGGGGGCCACGTACCCGTCGAAGAGGGCCGAGCCCATGCCGGTGGGCAGGCCCGCGACGTTGATGATGTCCTTGACCGCGACCGGGACGCCGTGCAGGGGGCCTCGGTCGGCGCCCGCCGCCAGCTCCTCGTCCGCGCGCCGTGCCGCCTGGGCGGCGCCCTCGGCGTCGACGGTGACGAACGCGTTCAGGCCCGGGTCGATCGACTCCAGCGCCCGTTCCAGGAGCGCGGCGGCGCTCGTCCGGCCCGCCCGCAGGTCGTCTCCGAGATCCGCCAGCGTCCGGCCGATGAAGAAGCCCTTCATGCCACGCCCTGCCCTTCCTGCTGCCCATGCCGGGCGTTCCCGGCGAAACGGCCACGGCCCCGGCCGTTCGTCGCAGCCGGGCGACCGCTGGTCGACTGCCGCCCCGGTCCGGGGAATCCGCGCCTGCCAACACGACTAGTTTCGTCGCACCAACGAAGCGGTCCCGCCGGCGCGCTGGGGGGCGGGGCGGCAGTCCCGGTGGCGCGAGCCCCGGGGGCGGCCGCCCCTGACGCCGGGGGACGCTTCACGGCGAGCGGGGGGATCGGGGGCACGGCGGCACGGCCGAGGGACGGCGTGCCGTCCGCCGTGGCCCTCCGCGACCGGCCCCCACGACAGGGCGGCCCCGCTCAGCCGCCGTCCAGCAGGCGGCGCAGCGTGTCCGGCGTGCGGGCGGGCGGGTCGGCGTCCACCACCAGGCGGTTCATGACGTCGGTGTAGTGGTCCACCTCGGCGGGACGGTCCGGATAGTGGGCGTTGGTGAGCTGCTGGAGGTACACCACGTCCGGCAGGTCGGCCTCCTCGAAGCGCAGCAGGGTGATCGGCCCGCCGATGGCGCCGTGCCCGCCCGCGCCGAACGGCAGCACCTGCACGGTGACGTTGCGCAGCGCGCACACGTCGATCAGGTGCCGCAGCTGGGCCCGCATGACCTCCCGGCCGCCGAACGGGCGGCGCAGCGCGGCCTCGTCCACCACCGCCCACAGCCGCGCCGGTTCGTCGCGGGTGAGGACGCGCTGCCGCTCCCGGCGCAGCGCGACCCGCCGCTCGATCTCCCCGGCGGACGCGTCCGGATGGGCCAGCCGGATCACGGCGCGCGCGTAGTCCTCGGTCTGCAGCAGCGCCGGGACGACCTGCACCTCGTAGCAGCGGATGACGCCGGCGCCCTGCTCCAGCCCCAGGTACGGCTCGAACCAGGGCGGGACGATGTCGTGGTACCGCTGCCACCAGCCCGGCACCGAGGCCACCCGCGCCAGTTCCAGCAGCGGCTCGCGTTCGGCGGGGTCGGTGACGCCGTAGAGGGTCAGCAGGTCGGCCACGTCGCGCTCCTTGAAGCCGACCCGGCCCAGCTCCATCCGGCTGATCTTGGACGCGGAGCCGCGGATCGCGTACCCGGCCTTGTCGGCCGACATCCCGCAGGCCTCGCGCAGCCTGCGCAGCCGCGCGCCGACCACCATCCGCAGCACCGTCGGCCCGGCCCGGCGAAGGCCGACCGCCTGCTCGCCCGCCGCGAAGTCCGCCACTTTCGCTCCCCCCGGTGGCCGAAGTCCGCCGTAACCAGCGTGCCATCTTCGGCGTGCGGTGAACAGCGGCGGTGAGCGGCGTCGGTGAGCGGCGTCGGTGCACGGCGGCCCGCGAGCGCGGGGAGGCGCCGGCGCGATGATTTTCGGCGGGACACCCGGTCCCCATAGGCGAAACACCCGCCGACGGACGGAGTGACATGCGAGCACCGCTTCTGCAGCGCGCCATCGATCACGCACTCGATTCCGTCGAGGGCGTCACCCCCGCCGCCCTGTCGCTTCCGACTCCCTGCGCCGGCTGGGATCTAGGGACGCTGCTCCATCACCTGAACGACGCGTTCGACGTGCTCGCCGAGGGCGTGTGCGCGGGAATCATCGCCTCCGCCCCGGCCGTCATGGACGACGCGGACGCCGATGATCCCGCCGCCGTCTTCCGCAAGCGCGCCGAACGGGTGCTGGACGCCTGCTCCCGCCCTGAGACGACGCGGCGGGGCGGCGCCGCGATCGCCGACCGCCGCCTGCCGGTGGACGTCGTTCTGACGACCGTGGCGTTGGAGATCGCCGTGCACGGCTGGGACGCCGCGCGGGCGGTCGGCGACCGGCGGCCGATCCCCGGCAGGCTGGCCCTGGAGCTGCTGCTGCTCGCTCCCCTGCAGGTCGACGACGCCGTGCGGCCCGGCCTGTTCGCGCCGCCCGTCCCGGTGCCGCCGGACGCCCCGCCCGGTGACCGCCTGGTCGCGTTCCTGGGCCGCGACCCCGCCTCCTAGCCGAGGCCGCGTGGCCGCCGAGCGGCGCGCTCAGCCGAGCGGGGCCTCGGCCCAGGTGACGCGCCGGTCGATCGGGAGGCGCACCGGGAGCCGGACCACGGCCAGCGGCCCGCGCTCGACCTCGCGGGCGTCGAACACCCGCAGGTCGCAGCGGCCGCGCCCGGCGTGCCAGGCGACGGTCACGAGCCAGCCGTCCCCTTCGGCCGCGCCGTCCCGGGCGTCCGGTGCGAACACCGGCGACCCGACCCGCCAGCCGGGCCCCAGCGGGGCCGTCCGCAGCCCTCCGGTGACGCGGTCGTGGCGGACGACGGCGGCGCCGTTCCCCTCGTCGTTCACCACGCCGAACACGTAGCGGTGCCGCCTGCCGCCGACCCGCCCGTCCACGACCGCCGCCGTGACGTCGGGGGCCGCGCACGCGACCCGCACGACGCCGGTCGCGGGGTCGATCCGCCACCGTCGCAGCCTCGGCCGGCCGGCGCGGGTCATGGCGTCCAGAACGATCTGGTCACCGTCGTCGTGGGCGTTGACGACATCGAGCGCGGCGCCGAGATCGACGTCCAGCCAGGAAGGTTCGGCCTGTCCGGGCCCTGAGCGCGGCAGCAGCCCGACGCGCACGGGCCGGTCCGGACGCTCGACGTACGGCGACCGCGCCCCCACCAGCGCGGCGGCCCGCGAGTGGACGACGGGCGAGTCGACGATCACGACGTGGCGGCGTGTCAGCGCGACGGCGTGACCGATCGGGGCGCCGTCGAAGGGGAAGGGCCGGGCGTGCAGCACGGTGCCGTCCGGCCCGGTGACCAGGTGCTCGGCGTGCCCGAGCCCGGGATAGGTGGCGACGGTGTGCCAGCGGGACGCGCCCGCCTCCCGCACCGGGCGGGCGAACGCGACCAGCCCCGGCCCGTCCGGTTCCGGCCCGCCGCACCACACGGACGGGGCCAGGGCGGGGATGGGCCCGAGGGGGTGGCTCCGGTCCACCGGCGGCCGCGCCCGGAACAGGCGGGCCTCCCCGGCGCTCAGCCGGACGCCCGAGAGCACGTGCGGGCCCCGCAGAACGCCGCCGGAAGCGCCCGGGGCGGCCGGGTGCGTCCGCGCCTGGAGGAAGCAGCCGTCCAGCCCGGCGGGAAGCCCGCCGTCGAGGGGCAGGGGACCGTCCTGACGCGAGGGCCCGGCCGGCACGACCGCCAGCGCCGTCCTCGGATCGAGACCGCGGATCCGGGTGGCCATGGGCGCCTCCTCCCGGGAGACCCATCGCATAACGATGTTGTACTAACGAAAACATATCGGCGTTATGGCATGATGTCAACATGAGCCCACGCCGCCTGGATCCGCGGGTCCGCTCGGCCCTCATCGACGTCGCCGCCCGGCTGCTCACCGAGGAGGGGCCGCACGCGCTCACCACGCGCCGCGTCGCCGCCGAGGCGGGCAGCTCGACGATGGCCGTCTACACCTACTTCGGGTCCATGGGCGAGCTGGTGCGCGCGATGGTGCACGAGGGGTTCGCGCGGCTGCAGCACCACCTCACGCACGTGGCGCGCACCGACGATCCCGTCGCCGACATGGCCTCGCTGGGGCGGGCCTACCGGCACAATGCCCTGGCCAACCCGCACCTGTACGGGGTGATGTTCGGCGGGTCGGCGCCCGGCGGCTTCTCACTGACCGAGGACGACCGCCAGCACGGGCGCTACACGCTGGGCAACGTCGTCGAGTGCGCGGCGCGGTGCATCGACGCGGGCCGGTTCCGCACCACCGACGCCGAGCTGGTGGCGCACCAGATGTGGGGCGCGACGCACGGCCTCATCACCCTGGAACTGGGCGACTACCTGATCGAGCCGTACGACGCCGAGCACCTCTTCGAGGCCCAGCTCGTGTCCCTCATGGTGGGCGCCGGCGACGCGCACGAGGCCGCCGAGGCGTCGGTGCGCGCCTCCCGCCGGCTCTTCGGCGACGGGCGGCCCGGCGACGAATGGCCCCGTGACGAAGGGCCCCGTGACGAAGGCCCCGGCAAAGCACGCGCCGGTAAGGAACGTGCCGGCAAAGAACGTGCCGGTGAAGGACGGCTCAGTAACGGGCGGCGAGCTCCTCGGCGGGCCGCTCGGGCGGACGGAACGGCCCCCGCGTGAACGCGGGCAGCCACCGCTCCGGATCGCCGCTCCACGACAGCGCGGCGATCTGGTCGTGCGTCCGCCGTCCGGTGAGCGAACGGTACAGGTCGTGGCGGCCGGCGCTCAGCACCCCGGCGGCCTCGTCCGGGCCGGTCGCCCACCGGTCCCCCGGCGTCTCGACCCGCAGGGCGGGCAGGCCCAGCTCGCGCACCCGCTCCAGGAAACCGCCGACGGGCACGTGGAGCAGGCTGGTGTAGCCGGGGTGACCGGCGGGCGGCGGCGCCCCGACGGCCACGCGCAGGTCCAGCTCGTGGCAGAACGCGTCGTGCGTCAGCATGGCGCTGCGCGGGTCGCCGGTGCGGGCGACCAGCGCGTCCAGTTCCGCACCGCGCTCCTCCCACCGGTCGAGCAGCTCGGTCAGCGTGGGCCCGTCGGCCCGGGGCGTGTCGGTGCGGACCGGCCCCGACGCCCGGCCGGTCACCAGCTCGACGGCCTGCTCGCAGATGTCCAGCAGGTGGGCCACCAGGTCGCGGACCCGCCACTCCGGGCACGCGGGGACGACGGCGCCGGCCGCGTCCGGACGGCCGTCCACCAGGGCCCGCACGTTGCGCCGGACGAGGGCGTAGACGACATGGTTCGGGGGACGCTCCATCGGACGGGCCTCCATCACAGCGGGGTGTTGCCGTGCTTGCGTTGCGGGGTCGACGCGCGTTTGCGCCGCAGCATCTCCAGCCCGCGCGCGACCGCGGCCCGGGTCCGCACCGGATCGATCACGTCGTCGACGAGCCCGCGTTCGGCGGCGTAGTAGGGGTGCATGAGCTGCTCGGAGTACTCGGCGACGAGTTCGGCGCGCAGCCCCTCGGGGTCGGCGGCGGCGGCCAGCTCGCGCCGGAACAGCACGTTGACCGCGCCCTCGGCGCCCATCACGGCGATCTCGTTGGTCGGCCACGCCAGGGACAGGTCGCAGCCGATCGACCGCGAGTCCATGACGATGTACGCGCCGCCGTAGGCCTTGCGCAGGATCACCTGGACGCGCGGCACCGTCGCCTCGCAGTAGGCGTACAGCAGCTTGGCGCCGTGCCGGATGACCCCGGCGTGCTCCTGCTCGATCCCCGGCAGGAAGCCCGGCACGTCCACCAGCGTCACCAGCGGAATCCCGAACGCGTCACAGAACCGCACGAACCGCGCCGCCTTCTGCGCCGCGTCGGCGTCCAGCACCCCGGCCAGCACCATGGGCTGGTTGGCCACCACCCCGACGACCTCGCCGTCGATGCGGCCCAGCGCGCAGATCACGTTCGGCGCCCAGTTCTCGTGCAGCTCGATGAACTCCCCGTCGTCCACCAGCTCCTCGACCACCAGGCGCATGTCGTACGGCTTGTTCGGCTCCACTGGGACGATCTCGGCGAGCCGCGGCCGCTCGTCGCCGGCCGCCCCGGTCGGCGGCAGCGCGGGCGCGGGCTCCAGGTTGTTGGCGGGCAGCAGCGACACCAGGTAGCGGACCTCCTCCAGGCAGGTCTCCTCGTCGTCGTGGACGAAGGTGGCCACCCCGGTGAGCTCGCCGTGCACGTCCGCCCCGCCGAGCTCGGCGTGCGTGACACGCCTGCCGCTCACCGCCTCAACCACGTCCGGGCCGGTCAGGTACATCTGGGCGGAACCGCGCACCATGAACGTGAAGTCGGTCAGCGCCGGCGAGTAGGCCGCTCCCCCCGCGCACGGCCCCAGGATCACACTGATCTGCGGGATCACCCCCGACGCCCGGACGTTGCGGTGGAAGATCCCCCCGTACCCGTCCAGGGACATCACGCCCTCCTGGATCCGGGCGCCCCCGCTGTCGTTCAGCCCGATCAGCGGCGCCCCGTTCTCCAGGGCCAGGTCCATCACCTTGTGGATTTTCGCGGCGTGCGCCTCGCCGAGCGAGCCGCCGAAGACGGTGAAGTCCTGGGCGTAGACGAACACCCGGCGGCCGAAGATCGTCCCGGATCCCGCCACCACGCCGTCGGTGTGCGGACGGTTCTCGCCCATCTTCAGCCCGTGCGACCGGTGCCGCCGGTACATCTCGATCTCCAGGAAGGAGCCCTCGTCCAGCAGCAGGTCGAGCCGTTCGCGCGCGGTGCGCTTGCCCAGCCCGTGCTGCCGCTCGACCGCCTCCCGCCGCCCCGCCAGCACCTGCGCGCGCAGCCGGGCGTCGCGTTCGCGCAGCCGCCCCATGGACGGCGCCGATGCCCCCGCCTGACCGCCCCGCGCGGGCGCGGCGTGCCGCCGCCCGTTCGGCCGCGGCACCGGAACCGGGACGAAATCGACCTCCGAAGCGCTCACCGCCTCTCCTTTCGCAGCTCGTCGCGGTCCGCCGGGACCGGCAGGGGGCGTCCGGCGGCCAGGCCCGCCTGCCGGTCCGACAGGAGCCCGGCCCGGTGCAGCCAGCCCACCGCGTCGCCGACGGTCTCGGTCACCGGCCGCGCCGCCGGGTCGGCGTCGACCCGCAGATCGCGGACGCAGGTGTAGACGGCGCCGTACTCGGCCGGGATGTGCCACGGCCACACCCGCTGCACGGCGCCCGTGAGCAGCCCCACCGGCAGCATGGCGCGGGCCGGGAGGAACACGGCCGGCAGGCGGCGCCCGGTCACCTGCCGCAGCACCGACACGTACTGCCGGGTGGACAGGTACCGCCCCGGCGTGAGGTGCCGTCCCTGTCCGGGCGTTTCCAGCAGATCCATGTGGAACGCCGCCGTGTCGCGCACGTCCCCCACCGGGAAACCGCCCAGCGGCCACATCGGCATCAGCCCGCGCAGCGCGTTGCGCAACCGCGCGGTCTGGTCGCCGAGGTTCGGGTCGTGCGGGCCGAGCAGGGCGGGCGGATAGGTGATCATCACCGGTGCCCCCTGCGCCTGGTGGCGGCGCGCGATGCGGTCCGCCGCCGCCTTGGTCGCCATGTACCTCTCGCGGGGACGGCCGACCGCCGACTCCGCCCGCACCGTCCGCCCCTGGCCGGGGTCCAGCACGCCGAACGTCGAGACGTGCACGATCGGGGCCGCGCCGTGGCGGCGCGCCGCGTCGAGCACGACCTCGGTGCCCCGCTCGTTGACCCGCGTCATCTCCGCGTGCCGCCTGCTGTCGAACGAGTACACCGAGGCCGCGTGCAGCACCGCGTCGGCGCCGCGCACCGCCCGCCGGACGCTCCCCTCGTCGGTCACGTCGCCGACCACCACGTCCACGGCACCGAGGTCGACGCCCAGCGGCGCCAGCGCGCGCCCGGCCCTCGCCTCGTCCCGCGCCAGCAGGCGGACGCGGTGGCCGCGCCGGACCGCCGCGGCGACCGAATGAGCGCCGACGAAGCCGGTGCCGCCGGTCACGCTCACCAACATCGAACCATCTCCATTCGGCTCCGGCCGCCGCACCGGCCTGCCTGGCTGCGGTCCCCGCTCGGGGCCGCCCGTGTCACACCCGCCCGTCTCCGACCGGCCGGGGGCCCGGGGCGGCCGGCGCCCGCCGGGCCTGGCCGGGCGGGGGCTTGCGGACGGCGTGCCGCAGGACGCGCAGCATCATCGGCGGCTTCATCAGCGCCTCGGGCGGGTCGAGCAGCCCGGCCACGCGCAGGAACCCCTCGGTGACCTTGGCGTCCTTCGTCGCGGCATACTGGAGCCGGGCCATGTAGGCGTTGCCCGCCCGCACCTTCAGCGTGCGGCGCCCCTCCACGCCGGGGAAGTCCAGGTCGCCGCTGACCGAGACGTCCCAGGGCATGTCGATGACCCGGGAGACCCGGGTGAAGAACTCGCCCGGCTCCGGAGGGCCGCCGCGCCGCAGCTGCCGCCGCAGCTCCAGCGTCTCCATGGCGGCCACGGTCATGCCCTGCCCGTAGACGGGGTTGAAGCTGCACACCGCGTCCCCCATGACCAGCAGGCGTTCGGGGAAGCGGCTCAGCCGCTCGTAGCGTTTGCGCACGCTGGCGGGGAACCGGAAGCTGACCGGGTCGAACAGCGGCTCGGCGTCGCGGACGGCCTCGTAGATGTCCGGCACCGGCAGGGTCCGCGTGTACTCCAGGAACGCCTCCGGCTCGGTCGGCGGGTGGTCGCCCAGGATGCCGGTCAGCGACAGGTTGATCGTCTCCGGGCCGATCTTGCCGAAGAACGCGCCGCGCGGGTGTGCCGGCGAGGCCACCGGGTTGATCGACAGCGCGCCGTTCAGCATCCCGGGCCGCAGCTTGTAGTGCCGGGTCGTGTAGGCCAGGCCGATCTTCACCCGCTCCTCGTCGGGGCGCCGGTACCCCAGCTCCTCCAGCCAGGCGGGAGTGCGCGAGCCGCGGCCGGTGGTGTCCACCACCAGGTCGGCGTCCAGGAGCAGTTCCCCGCCGCCGTCGCGCGGCTCCACCCGGACCCCGGTGATCCGTTCCCGGGCCTCGTCGGCGACGATCCCGAGGATGTCGTGCCGTTCGAGGAAGGTCACGTTGGGTTCGGCCGCCACCTGCGCCCGGATGTGCTCCTCCAGCAGCGGCCGGGGGGCCATCACCGACATCAGCCCGGTCCGCGCGGGCCGCAGCCGCCGCGCGTTCAGGTACCAGTGCAGCTCGCCGAGGTCGCCGCTCGGCACGCCCGCCGCCAGCAGCCCGTCGGTCAGGCCGGGGAACAGGTCCTCCATGATCAGGTGCCCGCGGGCGTGCAGCGCGTGCGCGTGGACGGTGTGCGGCGCGCCGCGCCGGGTCTCGGCGACGCCGAGCACCGTGTCGCGGTCGACCAGCACCACCTCCTGGTAGGACTCGGCCAGCACCCGCGCGGCCAGGCACCCGGCCATGCTGCCGCCGAGCACCACCACGCGCCTTCCGACCTGGCTCTTCACCACGGCCTCCTCTTCCTGGTGAGCACCGCTGGGTCAGCCCTTCTTCAGCAGCCGGGCGAAGGCCCGCAGGTCCTGGACGAACAGGTCGGGTTCCTCCATGGCGGCGAAGTGCCCGCCGCGGTCGAACTCGGTCCAGTGCGCCAGCGTCGGGAAGTCCCGTTCGGCGAACCGCCGGACGGCCACGAACGCGCCCCGAGGGAAGATCGCGATGCCGAGCGGCGCGGAGATCGGCGGGTACCGGCCGGTCGTCATGTTGATCGGCAGCGTGTCGACGACCTCGTAGTACGTCTGGTTGGACGACCCGGCGGTCCCGGTGAACCAGAAGATCGTGGCGATGGTGAGCATGAGGTCGCGGTCGACGGCGTCCTCGGGGACCTCCGCCGCGTCGGCCCAGTCCCTGAACTTCTCGACGATGTAGGCCAGCTGCCCGACCGGCGAGTCGGTCAGCGCGTAGGCCACGGTGTGCGGCCGCGTCGAGTGCAGCTTCATCGTCCCCGACAGCTCGTCGTTGAACCGCTGCGAGCGGGCGATGCGGGCCTGGTCCTCCTCGCTCAGCCCCTCCAGGTCGGCGGGGTCGCCGCTGGGCATGGTGGCGAGCATGTTGAGGTGCACGCCCGCGACGTGCTCGGGGTCGGCCAGCGCCGTCATGATCGAGACGGGGGCGCCGAAGTCGCCGCCCTGCGGGACGTACCGGTCGTAGCCGAGCCGGCGCATCAGCTCGGCCCAGGCCGCCCCGACCCGCTGCAGCGTCCAGCCGGTCTGCTCGGTCGGCCCGGAGAACCCGTAGCCGGGCATCGACGGGATGACCAGGTGGAACGCGTCGGCCGGGTCGCCGCCGTGGTTGCGGGGGTCGGTCAGCGGGTCGATGACGTCCAGGAACTCGGCGACCGAGCCGGGCCAGCCGTGGGTGATCAGCAGCGGCGTCGCGTCCGGCTCGGGCGAACGGACGTGCAGGAAGTGCACGTTCGCACCGTCGATCTCGGTGACGAACTGCGGATGGCGGTTCAGCCGCGCCTCCATCGCGCGCCAGTCGTAGGTGGTGCGCCAGTATTCGGCCAGCTCTTTCAGATACGCCGTCGGCACCCCCCGCGACCAGCCGACGTCGGGCAGTTTCTCGGGCCATCTCGTGGCCGCGATCCGGCGGTGCAGATCGTCCAGGTCGGCCTGCGGAATTTCGATTCGGAATGGCTTCATACCGGCTCCTCGTCGCGGCGGGTCGATGAAATGCAGACGGCTTTCGGAGTCGCCCGTTCACCTTCGCACCCGCCATTGGGGGGCGCATCTCCTGGGATGCGATGTGCGCGGCCGCCGGTATCGTCCCTGCTGCCGGACGGGTGCCGTCCCCGGCACTTCGGAAGATGCCGCGAAATCCCGGCCGTTGCAGGCTGGAACGGCCCACACAGGAATCCTCCCGGGAGGATCACCGACCCGTGCTTCGGCGAAGGGTGGATGCATGACCGGACTGCGAAATGTGTTCGAGGATCTGGCCGCGGAGGGCGACGACGTCGACCGCATCGTGGCCGGCCTGGACGAGGCGGGATGGCGCACGCCGACACCGGCTCCCGGATGGACGGTGTTCGACCAGATCGCCCATCTCATCTTCATCTACCAATTGGCGGGAACGGCGGCGACCGACGCCGGCCGCTTCCAGAAGATGGTGGCGGACTCGGGCGACGATTTCGAGGCGGCGGTCAACGCCCGGCTCGCCGACCACCGCCACCTGACGCCCGCGCAGTTGCTGGAGCGCTTCCGGGCAGAACGCGCCGCGACGGTGCGGGCCCTGGCCGCCGTGCCCGCCGACCAGGTGGTGCCGTGGCTGGTGCGGCCGCTGCCCGCGGCGATCCTGGCCTGCGCCGGGATCATGGAGCTGTTCGGGCACGGCCAGGACGTCGCCGACGCGGTGGGCGCCGAGCGCGAGTACACCGACCGGCTGGTGCACCTGGTCGGTTTCACGGTGCTGGTGCGCGACTTCGGCTACCAGGCGCGCGGCCTGACACCGCCGGACCACGAGTTCCGCTTCGAGATCACCGCCCCGTCCGGCGCGCTGTGGACGTTCGGCCCCGAGGACTCGCCGGACCGGATCACCGGGTCGGCCGTCGACCTGTGCCTGCTGGCGGGGCGGCGCCGGCACCGCGCCGACCTCGACCTGGTCGCCACCGGTCCCGAGGCCGACCGCTGGCTCGACATCGCCCAGAACTACCGCGGACCCGCCGGTCCCGGCCGCAGGCCGGGGCAGTTCGCCGTGCCCGCCCGCTGAGACCGGCCGCAGACCCGCGACCCCGTCCGCACGACCCCGTCCGCACGACCCGTCCGCACGAGAAGGAGAAGTGACCCATGACGACCACCGACACCTCCGCCGACCAGGCCGCCATCGCCGCCGTCCCGCAGCGCGTCGTCCAGGCGTGGGCCGCGCATGACGCCGACGCCTTCGCCCGCGTCTTCGTCGAGGACGGCACCATGATCCTGCCGGGTGTCTTCCGCAAGGGACACGACGACATCCGCGCGTTCATGACCGACGCCTTCCAGGGCCGGTTCAAGGGCACCCAGGTCACCGGCAAGCCCATCGACATGCGCCGCTACGGCAACACCGCCGTGGTCGTCACCCAGGGCGGCGTGCTGGCGCCCGGTGAGACCGAGCCGTCGAAGGAGCGCGCCATCCGCGCCACCTGGGTCGTCGTCAAGGACCAGGGGGAATGGCGCCTGGCCGCCTACCAGAACAGCCCGACCGCGGCCTGAGGCAAGGCCCGGACCGCACGAGATCCGCACCCCGTCCCCTGGCTGAGGGGGCGGGGTGCGCGGCTGTCGGGAAGGCGTCGGCGAAGCTTCACCGCCGCGCGGCGCGGCGGCGTATCGCGTCGAGCAGGACGGCCTGGCGCAGGCAGACCTCGGCGTCGGGCGACCCGGCGCCGGTGCGGACGGCTTCGGCGAAGGCGGCGACCGTGTTGGCCACCTGGTCGTCCGGGGCCAGCCGCATCTCCTCAACGCCGGAGGGGCGTTCGACGCGGATGACGGGCACGCGGTCCGCGGGAGGGGTGAACGCCATGTCGAGCGTCAACCGCCCCTCGCTGCCGTTGACGGTGTACGTCGCGGTATAGAAGTTCTCGAGCCCGTAGGCGACCTGGACGCCGACGCCCTTGGGCGAGCGCAGCAGCGCGGCGCCGGAGGTGTCGACGACGCGGCCCGGCGCGACGCGCTGATGGGCGCCGACGACCTCCAGCTCCGGGCCGAGCAGGTACAGCGCCGCGCGGACCGGATAGACGCCGACGTCCCACAGCGCCCCGCCGCCCAGCGCCCTTTCGTAGCGGATGTCGCCGTCGGGACGCTCGGGCACGGTGAACGCCGCGTGCAGCGACCGCACCTCGCCGATCGCCCCGCCGCCGAGCAGGTCCCGCACGACCGCGTGCTGCCGGTGGTGGACGAACATGACGTTCTCCATCAGCACCAGGCCGCCGCGCCGCGCGAGGTCCAGCAGCTCACGGGTGCGCGCCGGATCCGTGGTCATGGGCTTCTCGACCAGGACGTGCTTGCCGGCGCGCAGCGCCGCCTCGGTCCACTCGGCGTGCAGGGCGAGCGGCAGCGGCACGTACACCGCCTCGACCTCGGCGAGTTCCAGCAGCGCGGCGTATCCCGTCACCGGGCGGCAGCCGAACGCGCGCGCGGCGCGTTCGGCTCTGCGGCCGTCGCGGCTGGCGATCGCGACGACCTCGGTCCGCGGCGCCGCGGCCATGGCGGGGAGCATGCGCCGCAGCGCGATGCTCGCGCAGCCGGCGACGCCGACGCGCAGCGGCTCCACTAACGCACCGATCCCAGGTTGAGGCCCGCCATCAGCGTGCGCGCCTCCATGGTGACGTAGTGGCCGTGCCGCAGCAGCCAGGTCAGCTGGCCCGGCGTGACCCACTGGTAGCCGGGCGGCGGGTCGAGCGGCGCCTGCGTCTCGTCGGCCTCGACCACCAGGTACCGGCTGTCGGCGTTGCGGAACCGGCCGCCCTCCTCCGAGTGCACGGCCTCGTAGCGTATCCGGGCCGGGTCGGCCGTCAGCAGCGCGTCGAGGAACGGCGGCTCGTCCTGGCCGGTCAGGCGCGCGTGGTCGCCGGGCGTCCACTGCGCGGTGGGGCCGAGCTCCACCGTGTGCACCAGGCCCGGCTCGACGCGGGCGTGCACCAGGACGTGGCGCACGCCGTCGATCGTCCGGCTCAGGAAGCCGGCCACGCCCTGCCCCGGCGGCTCCAGCAGCGGCTGCGTCCACCGGCTCACCTCGCGGCGGTCCGCCTCGACGGACACGGCCACGACGCGGAAGCACCGGCCGTCCTCGTGGCCGATGGACGAGTCCCCGACGCGCCAGCCCGGGGTCCGCGCCAGCGGGACGAGCCGCGCGGACGGGTGGCGCCGCGAGCGCATCTCGGTGAGCCAGGACAGCAGCTCCACGTCCGTCAGCAGCGCGCCGCGCTCCCGCCGGGGCACCGGCAGGCACGACAGCACGCTGCGGGTGTCCATGGCGAGCAGCAGGTCGCGCCGCATCAGCTCGCCGAGCTGGGCGAGGGTGACCCAGCGGTAGTCCTCGTGCACGGCGACCTCGTCGGTCACCTCCACCACCATGTTGCGGTTGCTCTTGCGGTAGAACCACCAGCCGAGTTCGGACTGGAGCGCGTCCGCCAGCACCCGGCCGCGCCGGTTCCCGACGAAATACTCCAGGTACCGGGTGCCCTTTCCCCGGTGCACCCGCGTGTAGTTGCTGTAGGTGGCCTGAACGGTCGGTGACAACTGCACGAGATTCGGGTTGCCGGGTTCCATCTTCGCCTGCATGAGGAAGTGCAGTTCGCCGCCGAAACGTTTGGCCAGCAGCCCGAGAACACCGACCTCGGGCTGGTGGAGAATGGGCTGGTACCAGTCGTGTTCGAGGGCGACGTGCAGCCCTTCGACGCTGAAGAAGCGGCCGGTCTCGTGGCGCAGGTTGCCGGTGCCCTCCTCGAAGGACCAGCCGCGCAGCGCGCCGAAGGGGATCTGTCGTACCTGGTAGCGCCCGGCGGCGGCGCGGCCGGCGAACCAGGCGTCGAAGTCCGCGGTGCTCGGATGCGCGCCCTCGCCGGCGGCCGCGGACGGGGCGAGCAGCGCGGCGGCCGCCGCGTCCTCCCTCGAACGCAGCGCGGGCGCCGCCTTCACAGAATCGGACAACATGATTTGACTGTAGGGGCGCGCCGCGTGCCGCACACCTTTGAGCGTGCCGTCGGCCGCACACTCAAAGAAATGCCGGCGGAAAACGTCAGTCCGGCACTATGACTATTTTCCCGAAATGGCCGCCGGAGTGCAGGAGGCGATACGCCTCGGGCGCGGCGGAGAACGGGACGGCGCGGTCGACGACCGGGCGGATCCGGTGCCGTTCGACCGCGCGGTTCATCGCCTCGAAGGTGTCCCGTCCGCCCACCAGCATCCCCTGCACGGTGAGCCCCTTGCGCAGCAGCGGCACGGGACTCAGCCCGTCGCCCCGGGCGAGCACGCCGATCAGGCTGACCCGTCCGCCGGTGCGCGCCGCCCGGACCGACTGCGGCAGCGTGCCCGCGCCGCCCACCTCGACGACGTGGTCGACGCCCCCATCCGTCATGTCGAACACGGCCTTCCCCCACTGGGGGACGCGCGTGTAGTTGACGCCCGCCGCCGCGCCGAGCGCGCGCAGCCGGTCCAGCTTGGCGTCCGTGCTGGAGGTGGCGATCACCTCGGCTCCCGCGAGGGTGGCGAACTGCAGCGCGAACACCGACACTCCCCCGCTGCCCAGCGTCAGCACGCGCTCCCCGGGGGCGAGCGTCCCCTGCACCATCAGGCAGTGCCAGGCGGTGACCGCGGCGCACGGCAGCGTCGCGGCCTCGGCGAAGTCCAGGTGCGACGGCGCCGCGACCACCGCGTCCTGGTCGAAGACGACGTACTCGGCGAGCACGCCGTCCACGGTGCCGCCCAGCGACGCGGCGATCTTGTCGGCGGTGGCCGGACCGGAGATCCAGTCGGGCATGAAGACCCCGAGCACGCGGTCTCCCTCCCGCCACCGCGTCACCTCCGGGCCCGCGGCGACCACCTCGCCCGCGCCGTCGGACAGCGGCACCACGTCCGGTTTCATGCCGCGGCCGTACGTGCCCGTGGCGATCAGCAGGTCGCGGTAGTTCAGCGACCACGCCCGCATGCGCACCAGCACCTGGCGCGGGCCGGGCTCGGGCACGGGACGCTCGTCCATCCGCAGGGCGCCGACCCCGGTGAACGCCGGCAGCCGGTAGTACCTCACGCCGCGCCCAGCCGTTCGGCCGAGTCCGGCCGGTGCCGCGCGGGCGGGCCCGCGGACGCCGCGCACAGGCCGACGAAGTTGGTGATCAGCCGCATGCCGTCCTCGGTGCCGATGCTCTCCGGGTGGAACTGCACCGACTCGACGGGCAGGTGCCGGTGCCGCAGCCCCATCACGTACCCGTCGTCGTGGGACCGCGCGGTGATCTCCAGGCACTCGGGCACGGTGTCCTCGACGACCACCAGCGAGTGGTAGCGGGTCGCGACGAACCCGTCGGGGACCCCGGCGAACAGCCCCCGGCCGTCGTGCCGGATCCGGCTGGTCTTGCCGTGCATCAGGTGCCGCGCGGGCACCACGCTCGCGCCGTAGGCCAGCCCGATCGCCTGGTGCCCGAGGCAGACGCCCAGGATCGGGACGAGGCCCGCGAACTCCCGCACGATCTCCACGTGCCCGGACTCGGCCGGCCGTCCGGGGCCGGGACCGAGCAGGATCGCGTCGGGGGCCGTGCCGCGGATCGTGGCGGCGGTCAGCTCGTTGGACCGCGCCATGACCGGGTTCGCGCCGGCCGACATCAGGTATTGCCGCAGGATGTAGACGAAGCTGTCGAACGCGTCGACCACGAGGATCCTCACAGCAGCTCCTCTCCGGTCACCGCCCAGTACGGGGCGCTCAGCTTGGCGAGGGTCTCGTTCCACTCGCGGCCGGGCACCGAGTCGGCGACGACGCCCGCCGAGGCCCGGGTCCGGTACGAGCCGTCGCGGTGGATCAGGGTGCGGATGCACAGCGCGAGGTTCAGGTAGCCGCCGACGTCGATGAGGCCGAGCGCCCCCGAGTACAGCCCCCGCCGGCTGCGCTCGGTCGCCTCGATGATCTCCATGGCGCGGATCTTCGGGGCCCCGGTCATGGTGCCGGCGGGGAACAGCGCCGGGATGACGTCGAAGCCGTCGGTGCCGTCCTCGGCCTCCCCGACCACGGTGGACACCAGGTGCAGGACGTGCGAGTACCGCTCGACGACCAGCGAGTCCGGCACGTCCAGGGTGTCGCGCTTGCAGATGCGGCCGATGTCGTTACGGCACAGGTCGACGAGCATGGTGTGCTCGGCCAGCTCCTTGGGGTCGGCGCGCAGCTGCCGCGCGGCGATCTCGTCGTCGGCGGCCCCGCGCGGCACCGTCCCGGCGATCGGCCGCATCGTCACGGTGCCGTCCTCCACGCGCACGAACAGCTCCGGGCTGCCGCCGATGACGGTGTGCCCGCCCACCGTGGCCAGGTACATGTACGGCGAGGCGTTGCGCTCGCGCAGCCGCCGGTACACCTGCACCGGATCGGCCGGGCTGCGGATGTCGAGCTCGTGGCCGATCTGCACCTGGTAGATGTCGCCCGCCGCGATGTGCTCCAGGCACCGGTCCACGGCCGCCAGGTACCGGCCGCGCTCGGTGTCGCCGGTGACGGCCGCCACCGGCGGGGCGTCGCGCGGGGCCCCCTCCGGCGGGGTCCCGCCGGCGGCGGCGAGCAGCGCGGCGATCTCGTCCCGGTCGAGGGCGGGCCAGGCCGGGGACTCGTGCAGCGACAGCTCGGCGCGTCCGGTCGCCAGGTCGGTCACCAGGCAGCCCCGCGACAGCGCCAGGTGCACGTCGGGCAGTTCCGGGGCCTGGTCGATCAGGTACGGCAGGTCCTCGACGTACCGCGCGGCGTCGTAGCCGAAGTAGCCGATGAACCCGAACCGGAACCGCGACGCCGACCCCTTCGCGTCGAACGCGCCGCCGACCGCGCGCAGCACCGGCCACAGGTCACGGGCGGCGCGCAGCCGCGTCCGCCCGTCGGCGGCGATGTCGAGCAGCGGCCCGATCCGGCGCCGCACCGCCTCGCGCAGCGCCGGAACCCCGTCCACCCGGACCTCGCCCCGCGTCACCGAGACCGTCAGCAGCGTCCCGAACCCGGTGAAGTGGTATCTGACGTCCCGCGCCGGGCCAGCGGCGGACTCCAGCAGGTAGACCTGCTCGCGTCCGAACCGTCCGGCCAGCGCCAGGTAGGCCGCGAGCGGTTCCACCGGCGGGACCGCCAGCCGTGTGGTGCGCACGGGCACCGCCGCGCCGTCCGGCGCCGGTCGAGCATCGTTCATCGCCTGTGGTCCCGGGTGCTCAGTCGGCGATCGCGTACCGGTGCGCGACCTGCCGCGCGACCAGCGCCGCGTCGTCCGGCTCGGTCCTGTTGTCCAGGATCCGGGCGGCCTTCCAGCTGACGTACGCGCCGGTGTTGGTGACCGGGTCCAGCTCGCCGTCGGCGACGACGGCGGCCCGCACCCCCGCCAGCTCCCGCAGCCGCTCGGCCACCCCGGCCCCCACCTGGTGCGGGGGCCCGCTGATGTCCGGCAGCAGGTCCATCCGGACGGTCACCTGGTCGGCGCCGTCGGGCGCGGTGTCGATGACGACCTGGTAGCCGAGGCAGCCCCGCACGCCGCGCAGCACCGCTGACTCGATCTCGGCCGGATGGAACCGGCCGCCGCCCAGCTCGATCCGGTCGGCGACGCGGCCGACCACCTCGACCAGCGCGCCGGGACGCCCGCACGGGCAGCCCGGCCCGGTGACGGTGACCAGGTCGCCCGTGCGGTACCGCACCAGCGGCTTGATCCCGTCGATCAGCATGGTCAGGCACAGCTCGCCGGTGCCGGTGCGGCCGCGCACCGCGCCGGTGCGCGGATCGAGGATCTCCACCAGGTAGTTCGGGTCCGACAGGTGCATCCGGCCCTCGGCGCAGCCGGTGGCGATGGCCAGCGCCTCCTGCGAGCCGTACAGCGTGGGCAGGGTCCGCGCGCCCCAGATGGACGCCACGTTGTCGGCGAACTCGGGGGTGCAGATCTCCCCGAGCACCAGGAACAGCTCGATCCCGAAGTCCTCGCGGGGGTCGTAGCCGTAGTGGCGGGCCGCCTTGGCCAGGCTGAGGCACAGCGCGGGCGCGCACACCACGACCTCGGCGCGCAGCTCCTTCAGCAGCCGCAGCGCCTTGCGGAACCCGACCCGGCTGGACTCCGGCCAGATCTTGGCGTGGCAGGCGCCGAGCCGCTGCGCCACCTCGCCGAAGGTGTCGCCGAACGCGTACAGCTCCGACGGGCCCATCAGGGCGATCACGGGCATCCGGGCGCCGAAGTGCGCGGCGAACAGGCGGCGCCACGCCTCCTCGACGTGGGCGTTGCTGCGGGCGATGTCCTCGGGGCCGCGCGGGCAGGGCGTCGGCGGGCCGGTGGTCCCGGTGGTCTCGTAGTAGATGGCGCCCTCGCCGACCGGCCCGCTCAGCACCGCGAACATCGCCTCGCGCAGGTCGTCCTTGGTGGTGAACGGGAGCCGGGACAGGTCGTCGGGGGTGACGGCGTCGACGTCGACGCCGGACAGGTGCGCGCGGTAGAAGTCCGACCGGCGGGTGACCTTCCGCAGCACCGCGGTCAGCCGCTCGGCGTGCCAGCGCCGCCAGTCGGCCTCGGTGACCTCGCCGGAGTAGTAGCGCCGGGTGAAAGCGTCGTAGTCGGACGGCGACAGGCTGGATGGCATTCGATGGGCCTCCGTCGTGTTCGCGTCATGGGGCTCGCGTCGTGGGGGCTGGCGTCGTGGGTCTCGCGTCGGGGCGGGAGGGGCCGCCGGGTCAGCCCACCGGCGAGCTGCGGGCGGCGAACCAGCGGTCGTCGCGTTCGTTGGCCTTGTCGGTGGCCATCGCGTCGCGGCCGGTCAGCTCCCGGTGCTCGGCGAGGACCTCGATCATGTCGACCATGCGGTGCAGCATCCGGTCGAGCATCTCCAGGCCCTCGTCGTCGTGCCGGGCGTCGCCGGGCTGGTTGCCGTAGACGATCGCCGGGAACCCGCTGCCGACCAGGATCATCCGGTTGAGCATCACGTTGGCCACCAGGTGGCCGTGCACCTCGGTGTGGCTGTAGCGGCGGCCGGTGACGATCACCCCGGCGACCTTGTTGGTGAGGGGACGCTCGAACCGCAGGTACCCGACGCCGGAGCGTTCGATGAACATCTGCATGAGCGCCGACGTCCCGAACCCGTGGACGGGGGCGGCGTACAGGATCCCGTCGGCCTGCGCCATCCGCCGCACCGCCTCGGGGACGTCGTCGTCGACGGTGCACGGGACGGTGCGGGAGTTGCAGTCGCCGCACGGCCCGCACGGGCTCATGCGCAGCTCGGCCAGGCGGATGATCTCCAGTTCGACGCCCCGGGCGGCCAGGGTCTTGGCGGCGTGCTCCAGCACGTCCAGGGTGTTGCCCCTGGCCCGCTCCGACCCGTGGATGGCGACGATCTTCTTCGGCGTGGTGGACATGGCCGTTCCTCTCTGCGGTCGCGGTCAGCCGGTCTGCTGCGGCGCCAGCGCGGGGTCGGGGACCGGCCGCGGCGCGCGGGGCCATCGGTGGCCGAGCCGGGCGACGGGCCGCTCGAACAGGTAGTGGCTGGCCGCGGCGACCGCCACGGTGCCGAAGAACGTGATCGCCAGCAGGGGCCACATGCCGACGTCCATCCCGGCGGCCTGGTAGGCGACGGGATCCATCGGGGCGGTGCGGCCGTTGATGCTGCCCTCGCCGATGGCCACGTCCAGGACGAGCATGTGCCACAGGTACACGCCGTAGGAGATCCGCCCGAGGAACCGCACGGGCGCGTTCGCCAGCACGGCGTCGGCGAACCGCCAGCGCACGCCCGGCACGGTCAGCGGCGCGACGAACAGCGCCGCGAAGGTCAGCGACAGGACGTAGTCGATCTGGGCCTGGGTGAACCCGGACCAGTCGGGCACCGCGGCCGGGCCGAACGGCTTGTAGAGGTTGACCGCGAACACCGCCAGCGCGGCGAGCCAGCACAGGTTCGGCCGCTGCCTGACCAGGCGGTAGAGGCGGGGCGGCTCCGCGGCGGTCTCGGCGCGCACCGCCAGCACCGCCAGCGCCATGCCGATGGCGAACGTGCCGGCGTAGTGGGGCGGCCAGAAGGTCAGGTCGGACATCCCGAACGGCGACGACTGCCGCAGCGACGGCAGGCTGCAGTACACGTGCCAGACGACGCCGAACGCCACGAACCCGGCCAGCGGCAGCATGATCCGCCGGGCCCGCCGCACGGGGTCGTCGGCGCGGCGCGCGTACCGGGCGATGAGCCAGGCGAACGGCGGCAGGACCAGGTAGAAGGCGAACTCGGTGGTCACCGTCCACGTCGGTTCCATGCCGACGGGGAAGTTCTCGATCTTGAACGAGTGCAGCATCAGCAGCGGGCGCAGCACGTACCAGATCCCGTTGATGCTGTGCAGGTTCATCACCAGCAGCGTCACGATGGTGACGACCCAGAATCCGGGGACGATGCGCAGCACGCGCCGCCACATGAAGTTGCCGAGCGCGGGCCAGGGGGCGCCGGTGATGGTCGCGCGGGCGAAGGAACGGTAGAGCAGGAAGCCGGACAGGACGAAGAACGGCGGCAGGAACACCTCCAGGCCGGAGGCCACCACGCCCCAGAACGGGTCCTTGGGCTCGTTGAGCATTCCCAGCAGGCCGCCGGCGAAGGCGACGTGGTAGAAGAGGACCGCGGACGCGCAGAGCCCGCGCACCCCCTCCAGATTCGGCAGGTGCCTGCCCTCGGGGGCGATCGTGCCCAGGCCGCTCGGGGGCTCAGTGTTCGCCATCGCGTCTCCCCGTGGCGTGCGTCCTGTCGATGTCGTAGAAGTCGAAGTCCATGACCTGCCCGTAGAGCGCGACGCGCAGTTCCGCCAGGGCGGCCCGCACCGCCGCCACCACGGACGGGACGTCGCAGGTTCCCGCGAGTTCGCGCAGCGAGGCGTAGCACTCCAGCAGCTGCCGCTCCTGGGCGTCGGTCAGTTCGCCCTCCACACGGGCGCCGGTCTCGGGGAGGGGCCGGGTGTGCAGTTCAGCGTTCGTCATGGAGCCTCGCCGCCTTGAATTCAGCTCGGGGAAGGGTGCCGGTCTCCGCGAGTTCCACCACCGGGCGGATGCCGATCTCGCGTTTGAACTCGACGGCGATCCGCTCGCACAGGGTGGACAGGTCCCCCACCGCGTCGGCAGTAGGCTCGACCCGCAGGAAGACGGTGTCCAGGCCGCGCACGGTGCGCAGCGTGGTCTGGTACTCGCTGACCTCGGGGAACGCGCGGAGGACGTCCTCGATCATCACGGGCGTGACGGACACGCCGCGGATCTTGCGCATGTCGTCGGTGCGGCCGAGGATGCCGCCGTCGAACCAGTCCCACGTCCGTCCGCAGCCGCACTCGTGCCACGGCCGCCTGACCACCAGGTCCTCGGTCCAGTGCCGGAACAGCTGCATGCCCTCGCGGCCGAGACCGGTGGTGACCCGCACGCCCTGCTCGCCGTAGCCGACGGGCCGCAGCGTGTCGGGATGCAGGACCTCCTCGATGACACCGGACTCGATGATGTGGCAGGCGTTGCGCCTGGTCGGGCACTCGAACATGAACACCGCGCCGAGTTCGGTCGTCCCCGCGGCGTTGAGGACACGCGCGCCGAACGCCTCGGAGATGGCCCGCGTCGTGGAGTCCGGCCGCGGCTCGGCCCCGGCCAGGATCACCTTGACGTTTGCCTCCGCCGCCAGGTCGACGCCCATCTCCCGGGCCGTCTCCATGAGGCGCAGCGCGTAGCTGGGCGTGCATCCCAGCACCTCGATCTGCAGGTCCACCAGCAGCCGGATGCGGGCCCGCGAGTCCAGCCCGCCGGACGGGACGACCATGCACCCCATCCGCTCCAGCGCGTAGTGCATGCCCCAGAAGCCCATGAACAGGCTGTAGCCGAACGCGACCATCCCCCGGTATCCGGGGCGGACGCCCATGCCGTACAGCGCCGTGCAGAAGGTGTCGACCGACCAGGCCCAGTCGCGCGCGGTGTCGAAGGTGCGCACCGGGGGGTTGCCGCTCGTCCCGCTGGTCTGGTGGTGCCGCGAGCCCAGCCGGGAGTCGGTGGACGGCCAGGTGCCGTACGGCGGCGACGCCTGCTCGGTCGCGAGCAGTTCCGGCTTGCGCAGCAGCGGGACCCGGGCGAAGTAGTCGTCCATCGAGGTGATGTCGCCGGGAATCCGTTCGGCCCAGAACTTGGAGTTGGTCCTGGCGTACGTCAGCGCCTGCCGCAGCTTGCGCCACTGCCACTCGGCGAGACGCTCCCTCGGCATGGTCTCGGTTCTGCGATTCCAGTAGCCGATCCGGTCGTCTTGGACCGGTTCAAGCGATGTCATCGAACCTCCCTGCGGATGTGACCGGTCGAGAAGGGAACGGGGTGGGTGAGAGGGGCGGGTGTCAGCCGAGCGCGACCGGCAGCCGGCTGTGCCCGCGCACCAGCCACCGGTCGCGATAGACGGCGGGACCGGCCGGGGCGAGGCCGGGGAAGCGGCGCAGCAGCGCGGGCAGCGCGACCTGCGCCTCCATCCGGGCCAGCGCCGCGCCGACGCACAGATGGATGCCGCCGCCGAAGCTCAGCGGCCTGTTGTCGGGACGGTCGGGGTCGCACCGGTGCGGGTCGGGGTAGCGGCGGGGATCCCGGTTGGCGGCGGCCAGCAGCACCAGCACCTTCGTACCGGCGGGGACCGGGGTGCCCATCAGGTCGACGTCCTCCGCGGCCCAGCGGCTGGTGGCCTGCACCGGCGGTTCGCACCGCAGGGTCTCCTCGACGAAGCCGGGCGCGAAGCCCGGCTCGGCGCGCAGCCGCGCCGCGAATCCGGGGTGCTCGAACGCCGTGTGCAGGCCGTGCCCGAGCAGGTGGGTCGTGGTGTCGAACCCGGCCACCAGCAGCAGGACCAGGTTGCCGATCAGTTCGTCGCGGCTGAGCCGGTCGCCGTCGGCGCCGTCGTCGTGCGCCCGGACCAGCGCGCTGATCAGGTCGGTGCCGGGACGGCGCCGGCGCCGCTCGATGACGTCGGCGAAGTAGTCCGACAGCTCGTCCATCGCCGCGTCCGCCCGGTCCAGCCTGGACAGGTCGGTGATGCCCTCCAGGGCGAGCGTCACCTCGGCCGACACCGCGCGGAACCACACCTGGTCGCTCTCCGGGACGCCGAGCAGCTCGCCGATGACCGCGACCGGGAGCCGGAAGGCGAACTCGGCCATGAAGTCCACCGGCGCCCCGCCGCCGAGGTCGGCCATGCGCCCGAGCAGCCGGTCGACCAGGCGCACCACGGCAGGCCGCAGCTCCTGCACCCTCCTGGCGGTGAAGGTGCCGACCACCTGCCGCCGCATCCGGGAGTGGTCCGGCGGGTTGGTGTAGAGCATCGACTCGGTGAAGCCGCGCAGCGAGGAGTGCTCCCGCCAGCCCGGGTGGATCACGTCGTGGCTGTTCTCGTCCTGCACCTTCAGCAGCGGTTCGCGCAGCGCGGCGACGCACTCGTCGTAGCCGACGGCGACCAGCATCCCGTCGTCGACGCGCACCAGGTTCCCGTGCGCGCGGATGGCCTCGTAGTGGGGGTAGGGGTCGCGTCTGCCCTGCGGGCTCACCAGTGCCGCGATCGCCTCGTCGGGCCGCGTCGCAAGCTCGGCCATCGGCCTCTCCGTTCTCGTCCCCGTGCCGCCCGGCCCGGTCTCGCCGGGTGCGGTCCTCACGGGCGTGCGGGGATTCTGAGTTCGACGATCGACGACTCGCCGGCCGGGTGCGTCCCGGCGACGGCGAGCCCCGCGTCGGCGGCCAGCGCGCCGAGCTCGGACAGCCCGCGCTCCCTGCCGCCGTAGTAGGCGAGCATGCGCAGGTCCAACGTGGGAGGGGGCGACTCCCCGTCCGCGCCGAGCGCCTCCACGACGAGCACGGCGCCGTGCGGACCGGCCGCCTCGGCGCAGCGGCGCAGGATCGCGCGCGCCGCCTCGTCGCCCCAGTTGTGCAGGATCGAGGAGAGCAGGTAGCCCCCGGCGCCCGGGGGCAGCGGGTCGAAGAAGCTGCCGGGGACGGCGTCGGCGCGGTCGGCGAGCCCCGCCGCGGCCAGCGTCTTGCGCGCCGCTTCGGCGGTGTCGGGCAGGTCGACGACCGAGCCGCGCAGGGACGGGTGCGCGGTCAGCAACGCGATCAGCAGCGAGCCGTCGCCGCCGCCGACGTCCACGACATGGCCGAGGGAGCCCCAGTCGTAGCCCGCCACGATGCCCGGCGCCCGCCGGGCCAGGTCGGCGGCCATGCGGGCGTCGAAGGACGCCGCGCGCCCGGGTTCGGCCGCCATGTCCTCCCAGAAGGGCCGGCCGAAGTGCGCCGGGTAGGCGGCCTCTCCGGTGCGGACGCTGTGCAGCAGCTCGACGAAGGACAGCTCGGCACGGCCGACCGCGCCCTCGATGTCCAGCATCTCCCGCAGGCGCGCGGGATGGTCGTCCAGCAGCGGTTCGCCCAGGTCGGTCAGGTGGTGGCGCCCGGAGTCGTCGCGGGCGAACACCCCCTTGGCGACCAGGAACCGCAGGAGCCGTTCCAGCGCGTCGGCGTCGGCCCCCGCCGCCCGCGCCAGCTCCGGAACGGTTCGCCGCCCCGCGGCGATGTGGTCGGCGATGCGCAGGGTCGCCGCCACCCGTATGGCCATCGGCGTTCCCAGATGGGCCATGGCCCACAAGCGCGCGCTGCCGTCAACGGCCGTCACCGTGTCCCCCTTCGCCTCACGCCCCCGAGGCCGGGCCGCACTGGCCCGGGCAACGATCTCGATCGTGGCCCTGGGAGAAGACCGATACATCCTTCAAATTGCGCTTTTCCCGTTGCCTCGGAGTCCCGTGTGCAGGGCGCAATCCAGGAGATGCGGAACGTGTGCGGCGGGGTGAGGATTCGGCAGGTGTCGTTGCCTTCCGGCGGGGGCGGGCCAGACGGTACCGGCGGCACGAGGCTCAGGAAGGTGCTGGAAATGGTCGTAGTCATGGCCGCGGACGCCCTGCCACGGGACATCGAGGCGGTCGTCCGGCGGGTGGAGGCGGCGGGCGCGCGGGCGTACGTCAGCCGCGGGTTCAGCAGGGTCATCATCGGTCTGGTCGGCGACGTCGACGGCCTCGGCTCGCTCAACCTGCGCGCGATGCCGGGGGTCGGCGCGGTCACCCGGATCTCCACGAAGTACAAGCTGGTCAGCCGCGAGCACCGGCCGGGCCGGTCGGTTGTGCAGGTCGGCGGGGTGCCGATCGGCCCGGACACGGTGACGCTGATCGCCGGGCCGTGCGCGGTGGAGACGCCCGACCAGACGCTCGCCGCCGCCCGGATGGCGCGGGCGGCCGGCGCGACGCTGCTGCGCGGCGGCGCGTACAAGCCGCGCACCTCGCCGTACGCCTTCCAGGGCCTCGGCGAGGCCGGGCTGAGGATCCTGGCGGACGTGCGGGCCGAGACGGGCATGCCGGTCGTCACCGAGGTGGTCAGCGCGCACGACGTCGACACGGTCGCCGCCTACGCCGACATGCTCCAGATCGGCACCCGCAACATGCAGAACTTCCCGCTGCTGCAGGCGGTCGGGGCGGCGGGCAGGCCGGTGCTGCTGAAACGGGGCATGAGCGCCACCATCGAGGAGTGGCTGATGGCCGCCGAGTACATCGCCCAGCGCGGCAACCTGGACATCGTGCTGTGCGAGCGGGGCATCCGGACGTTCGAGAAGTCCACCCGCAACACCCTGGACATCTCGGCGGTGCCGGTGGCGCAGTGGCTGTCGCACCTGCCGGTCGTCGTCGACCCGTCGCACTCGGGCGGGCGCCGCGAGCTGGTCCTGCCGCTGAGCCGGGCGGCGATCGTCGCGGGCGCCGACGGCCTCATCGTGGACGTGCATCCGCACCCCGAGACGGCGCTGTGCGACGGCCCGCAGGCGATCGTCACCGAGGACCTGCCGGTGCTGGCCGACACCCTGACCGGGCTGGCGGCGTTCATGGGCCGCCGGCTGCCCGCTCCTGCCCAGGCGTCGGCATCGGCGCAGGCGCCGGCCGAACCCCTGGCGGAGGCGGTGGCGGAGCCCACGTGATCACGGGTGATCCGCGCGGCGGTGTCGAGAACGGCGGCTCGGCTCCGACCTGTGCGGTGAGGCTTCCACCGGGGCCCGGCGGCGCGGCGCGGCGCGCCGCCGGCGCCGGGTCCCGGATTCCGGCCTCTGCTACGCTGCGCCCGCGGCGGTGCCTGGATGTGAGGAGTCGAGAGTGAAGTACATGCTCTTGATCTACAGCAACCCGGAGAACCTGGAGCACCCGATATTCCTGCAGAATCCCGATTTCCTGGCGTTGTCGAGCGACGAGCGCGGCGAGCTGACCGAGCGGTTCGAGGCGCTGCACAAGGAGATCACCGAATCCGGTGAGCTGGTCACCGGGGCCGCGCTGGCCCATCCGGTGAACACCAGGACGACCCGCGTGCGCGACGGTGTCCCGGCCACCACCGACGGCCCCTACCTGGAGGCCAAGGAACATCTCGCGGGATACTTCGTGATCGACTGCGACGGCCCGGAACGGGCGGCCGAGATCGCCTCCCGTTTCCCCCGCACCTGGTTCGCCGCCGTCGACATTCACCCGATCGTCGACTGCGCGTAACGCCTTTCCGCCGACCGCGCGCGGAACTCCGCGGCCCTTCTCATATCCGCGAATCCCGCCCGGTCGCGGCGCGGCCGGGGATGCTGTGGGCGGCGACCGGGGCGAGCAGTGCCCCGTCGAGCGCCAGGCCGCCGATGCGCACGGTGCCGTCCAGGACGATCGAGTCGCGGACGCGGGCGCCGCGCAGCACGCAGCCGCGGCCGACGGCCACATGGGGCCCGATCCGGCAGCCGTCCAGCAGGCTGTCGGCTCCGACGAGCGCGGGGCCGACGATCCGCGAACCGCGCACCCGTGCGCCCGGCTCGACCACCACCGGGCCGGTCAGCTCACTGGCCGCGTCCACGTCCCCGGCGACGCGGGGACGCAGGTCCGCCAGGTAGCGGCGGCTGCAGGCCAGCACGTCCTCGGGCCGCCCGATGTCGCGCCAGTAGCCCTCGTACTCCACCGCCCGCACCGGCGCGCCCCGCGCGATCAGCCACTGGATCGCGTCGGTGATCTCCAGCTCGCCGCGCGCGCTGGGCCGGATCGCCGCGACCGCCTCGTGCACGGCCGCGGTGAAGAAGTAGACGCCGAGGACGGCCCGGTCGCCGCGCGGACGCGCGGGCTTCTCCTCCAGCCCCAGCACCGCGCCGTCCTCGCCGAGCTCGGCGACGCCGAACTCGCGGGGGTCGGGCACCCTGCGCACCAGCAGCTGCGCGGCCGGGCGGGCGGCCCGGAACCGCCGCGCCAGGCCGGCGATCCCGTCCCGCAGCATGTTGTCGCCGAGATAGAGGACGAAATCGTCGTCGCCCAGGAAACGGCGCGCCAGCCGGACGCAGTGCGCCAGCCCCAGCGGCTTCTCCTGCCGGATGTAGCCGATGTTCAACCCGAGGTCGGAACCGTCACCGATGGCCTTGACGATCTGCGGCCCGGTGTCACCGACGATGACGGCGGCATCGGTCACGCCCGTCGCCGCGACGTCCCGCAGAACGTGCTCCAGGACCGGTTTTCCCGCGATCGGCACCAACTGTTTGGCGATGGCGTGACTGAAGGGGCGAAGCCGGGTAGCCGAGCCGCCCGCCAGCACGAGTGCCTTCATGGATATTCGTCCCTTCCGTCGTGTGACCGAGACTAACCACGGGGCCGGGTCCGGCACTTCTCGCAGAATGGCGCCGGCGGGCACTCGGGAGGATGCCGGGCCGTTCCGGGCCGCGGAGAATTCGGGGAAGGCCCGCGGCCACGAAAGGAAACCGAAAGCGATGGACGAGACGTACACTGCGGAATTCGCCGAGATCTACGAACCCTTCTACCGGCTCCGGGGAAAGGACTGGACGGCCGAGGCCGAATACCTCGTCAAGCTGATCCGGGACAGATCGCCGGGGGCGCGGTCGCTGCTGGACGTCGGCTGCGGCACCGGCGCGCACCTGGAGACGTTCGACAAGCTGCTCGACCATGTGGAGGGGCTGGACGTCGCCGCGCCGATGCGGGACGTGGCCAGGCGGCGGCTGCCGCACGTCACGGTGCACGACGGCGACATGCGCGACTTCGACCTCGGCCGCCGCTTCGACGCGGTGACGTGCATGTTCAACGCGATCGGCTACATGGAGAGCGTGGGCCAGCTGCGGGCCGCCGTGCGCGCGATGGCGCGGCACGTGGTCCCCGGCGGGGTACTGGTGGTGGAGCCGTGGCGGTTCCCGGACAAGTTCGTCGACGGGCATCCCGTGGCGGAGGCGGGGCACCCCGACGGCCGTGCCATCGCCCGGGTGTCGCACTCGGTGCGCAGCGGCCGCGCCATCCGCATGCAGGCCCGCTACCTGGTGGGCGAGCCCGGCGGGATCAGGGAGTTCACCCAGGTCCACCGGCTGCGGCTGTTCACCGAGAACGAGTACCTGACCGCCTTCGCGTCCGCCGGCTGCCCCGCCGAGTACCGGGAGGACGACCTGACCGGGCGGGGCCTGTTCATCGGCGTCCGCCGGTAGCCCGGCCGCCGGACCCGGTCCCGGTGCTCGGGCCCGCGCTCAGGGCCCGAGCGCCGTCAGCCGCACCCCGTCCAGCGTGCCGTCGTCGTCCAGGGAGCCGTCGCCGTCCAGGGAGCCGTGGCCGGCGGCCGCCTCCTCGGCCTTCAGCGGCTCCCACCACGCCCGGTTCGCGCGGTACCACTCGACCGTCGCCGCCAGCCCCACGTCCAGGCCCACCTGCGGCGCGTACCCCAGCTCCTCGCGGATCTTGGTGATGTCCAGCGAGTAGCGCAGGTCGTGTCCGGGCCGGTCGGCGACGTGCTCGACCATCTCCCAGCCCACGCCGCACGCCTCCAGCAGCCGCGCGGTCAGCTCGGCGTTGGTCAGCTCCGTGCCGCCGCCGATGTGGTAGATCTCGCCGGGGCGCCCGGACCGCATGACCATCTGGATGCCGCGGCAGTGGTCCGACACGTGCAGCCAGTCCCGCACGTTGGCGCCGGTGCCGTACAGCGGGACCGGCACGCCGTCCAGCAGGTTGGTGACGAACCGCGGGATCACCTTCTCGGGGTACTGGTAGGGCCCGTAGTTGTTGCTGCACCGCGTGACCACCACGTCCAGGCCGCGGGTGCGGTGCCAGGCGAGCGCCACCAGATCCGAGGCGGCCTTGGACGCGGCGTAGGGCGAGGTGGGGTTCAGCGGGGTGTCCTCGGTCCACGAGCCATGGTCGATCGAGCCGTACACCTCGTCGGTGGACACGTGCACGAACCGTCCCACGCCGTGCCGCTGCGCGGCCTCCAGCAGCACCTGCGTGCCGAACACGTTGCTGCCCACGAACGGGCGCCCGCTGCGGACCGAGCGGTCCACGTGGGACTCGGCGGCGAAGTGCACGATGACGTCGTGGCCGCGGACGACGTCGTCCACCGCGAACGGGTCGCGGATGTCGCCGTACACGAACCGGTAGCGGGGGTGGCCCGCCACCGGGTCCAGGTTCCGCGGGTTGCCCGCGTAGGCCAGGCGGTCCAGGACGGTGACGTGCGCCCCCGCCGACCCGGGCAGTTCCTCCCGCAGCGTCGCCCGCACGAACTCCGAGCCGATGAATCCGGCGCCTCCGGTGACCAGAATCCTCATCGCGGCGATCCTCCGGCGACCGGTCGCTTGGTCTGCGTCTCCATTCGTCCATCATCGGCGCGTTCGCGAAACGGCGGCATCTCCTCGACTGCGCAGATCACGCGCACATCACGGACGACCCGCCAGGAAATGCACGGGAGCGGACATGAGAACCGGGCGGGACTCCCGCTCCGTCGTCCCGCCCGGTCGCCTCACCGGTGTCAGCCGCCGGTGCCGGGAACCGCCCGGCCCCGCCGGACCGTGGTCACCGCGGACCGGCCGCGGCGTCCGAACCGACGCCCGCGTCCTCGGCCGCGGCCTCGTCGCCGCCCTCCTGGCTCCCGGTCGGCGGGATGTGCCGGAACATGACGGCGCTGAACACCGCGAGCGCGGCGAAGATGACGCCCGCGACGATCGCGACGGTGCCGAGGCCGTCGGCGAACGCGTCGCGGACGGTGCCGAGGAACTGCCCGCCGAGCGGCTGCGGCAGCCCCTCGGCCACCGACACCGCCGCCGCGATGTTGTCCTCGGCGATGTCGGCCGAGTGGGGCGGCACCGCGCCGGGCACGTTCCCCGACAGCTCGCTGCGGTACACGAAGGTGGCGAGGCTGCCGAGCATCGCCACGCCCAGCGCCATGCCCAGCTCGCCGCTGGCCTCGGAGATGGACGAGGCCGAGCCCGCCTTCTCCGGCGGGGCCGCGCCGAGGATCAGCGCGGTGCCGAGGCCGGACGGCAGGCCCACCCCCAGCGCCATGATCGCGTACCCGATCCACAGCTTGACCAGCTGGTCGGGCCCGTCCACCTGGGACAGCACGGCGTACCCGACGGTGCCGATCAGCAGTCCGGCGGTGAAGACGTAGCCGGGCCGCACGCGGGCGGCCAGCGCGGTGCCGGTGCCGATGGCGAAGATCATGATGAGCGTGGACGGCACCAGCCACAGGCCCGCCTTGATCGGCTCCAGCCCCTCGACGCTCTGCAGGTGCTGGGCGATGAGGAAGTAGGTGCCGCCCTGCAGCATCGGGACCAGCAGGCCGACGAACAGCGCGGCGCTGAACGTGCGGTTGCGGAACAGGCTCATGTCCACCAGCGGGCTGGCGAGGCCGCGCTGGCGGATGACGAACACCGGCACGAACGCGACGCCGACCAGGATCGTGACGACGGGCACCGCCGCCCAGCCGTCCTTGGCCAGCTCCTTGAGGCCGTAGACGATGGGCAGGATGGCCAGCAGCGACAGCAGCACGCTGACCATGTCCAGGCGGCCGGCGTCGGGGTCGCGGTACTCCGGCAGCAGGATCGGGCCGACCACGACCAGCAGCACCATCACCGGAACGCCCAGCAGGAACACCGAGCCCCACCAGAAGTTGTCGAGCATCGTGCCGCCGACGACGGGACCGAGCGCCATGCCGCCCATGAAGCACGACATCCAGGCGGCGATCGCCATCCCCGATTCCTTGGGGTCCTTGAACATGTTGCTGATCAGCGCCAGCGTCGAGGGCATCAGCGTCGCGCCGGTGATGCCCATGATCGCCCTGGTCGCGATGAGCATCTCGGCGCTGGTGGAGAACGCGGCCACGACCGAGGCCACGCCGAACAGCGCCGCGCCGATCAGCAGCAGCCGGCGGCGGCCGATGCGGTCGCCGAGCGTGCCCATGGTGATCAGGAAGCCGGCCACCATGAAGCCGTAGATGTCGGCGATCCACAGCTGCTGGGTGCTGTCGGCGCCCAGGTCGGTGCTCAGGTGCGGGATGGCCAGGTAGATCACGCTGAAGTCGAGTGACAGCAGCAGCGTGGGCAGGGCCAGGACGATCAGCCCGATCCACTCGCGCCGTCCGGCCTTGGGGCCGGAGGCGGTGGCGGCACTGGGGTCCATCTGCGGTTCCTTCCTCGAAGCGTACGGGCGTACGAGCCGGTCCGGCGGCACCCGCGCGCGCCGCCGGCGGAGGTTCCGGCGGCGGCGTCCCGGTCTGGCGCCTCCGCAGCAGAGGTCGGAGCGGACGGGCCGGTTTCGACATCGCCGCGAGATTTCGCGGGCGTCTCGGCACCGGCCGGTGCGACGCGGCGCGTCCGGGCGGTCGCGCAGCGGCAGGTGCGCACGGGGGGAGTAGTGCGCGCGGTCCCGCCGTGGCGACAGTGGTGGCGGAGGGATGATTCAAGTGATCAACGTGTTCCAGCCCTCACTGGGCGAGCGGGAACTGTCGGCCGTGCGCGAGGTGTTCGAGAGCAACTGGATCGGCAAGGGCTCGCGGGTGGCGGCGTTCGAGGCGGCGTTCGCCGAGCACGTCGGGGTCGCCCGGGAGCAGGTCACGTCGGTGAACTCCTGCACCGAGGCCACCTTCCTGGCGATGCGGCTGCTGGACGTCGGGCCGGGCGACGAGGTGGTGCTGCCGACGGTGAGCTTCGTCGGCGCGGCCAACGCGGTCGCCGCGGCCGGGGCGCGCCCGGTGTTCTGCGACGTGGACCCGCGCACGCTGAACGCCACCGTGGACGGCGTGGCGGCCCGCCTGACGCCGGCGACCAAGGCGGTGCTCCCGCTGCACTACGGGGGTCATCCCGGGCAGATCGCCGAGATCGCCGAGCTGTGCCGGGACCGCGGCCTGTTCCTGGTCGAGGACGCGGCGAACGCGCAGGCGTCCCGCGTCCACGGGCGGGCCTGCGGCACCCTCGGCGACATCGGCGTGTGGAGCTTCGACCACGGCAAGATCGCGGTGTCGGTGGACGGCGGCATGCTCTACGCGCGCGATCCCGAGCTGGTCGAACGGGCGACCAAGCTGGCCTACTTCGGCCTGGAGCAGACCAGCGGCTACGACCAGGCGATGCGGTCGCGCACCCGCTGGTGGGAGTTCGAGATCTCCTCGTTCTCCCGCCGTTCCATCATGAACGACGTGCTGGCCGCGGTCGGGCACGTCCAGCTCGGCAGGCTGGGCGAGTTCCTGGCCCGCAGGCGGGAGGTCGTCGCGGCCTACGACGAGGCGCTGCGCGACGTGCCGGGCCTGCTGATCCCGCCGCCGCTGCCCGAGGGGCACGAGAGCTCCTACTACCTGTACTGGGTGCAGATGGACCCGGGCGTCCGCGACTCGGTCGCCAGATATCTGTACGAGCGCGGCATCTACACCACGTTCCGGTACCCGCAGCTGCACAAGGTGCGGGCGTACCAGGCCGGGGACGGGCGCTTCCCCGGGGCCGAGCGGGCGGCGGGCGCCACCCTGTGCCTGCCGCTGCACCAGGCGCTCAGCGACGACGACGTGTCGCTGGTCATCACCACGCTCATCGAGGCCATGGACGTCCACCGCGGTGCGTCCGGCGCCCCCGCGTCAGGTGAGCAGGCGTCCGGTGAAAAGGTCGCGTGAACTCGCCGTCGCGGGCGCCGTCGAGCTGATCCGGCCGGTCTTCCGCGACCACCGGGGGTCCACCGTCGCGCCGTTCCAGCAGTCGGCGTTCCGGGAGGCCACCGGACGGCCGCCGTTCCGGGTGGCGCAGACGTTCCTCAGCGTCTCCGCGCGCGGCGTGGTCAGGGGCGTGCACTACACCGCGACCCCGCCCGGCGGCGCCAAGTTCGTCACCTGCGTCCGGGGCGGTGCGCTCGACATCGTCGTCGACCTGCGGGTGGGCTCCCCCACGTTCGGACGGCACGCGGCCGTGCGGCTCGACGCCGACGAGGGGCGCGCGGTGTACCTGCCCGTCGGCGTCGGCCACGTGTTCGTCGCGCTGGAGGACGACACCGTCATGTCGTACCTGCTGTCCACCGAGTACGCGGCCGCCGACGAACTGGCCGTCGCGCCGCTGGACCCGCGGCTGGGCCTGCCGATCCCCCCGGACGTCAGCCCCGTCGTGTCGGCCCGGGACGCGGCGGCGCCGACGTTCGCCGAGGCGGCCGAGGCCGGGCTCCTCCCGGACTACGGGCGGTGCCTGGAGGCCGAGGCCCTGGCGAACGCCGAGGCCGCACACAGTCAAGAGAGGCAGGGTGAGCCGAGTGGCCGGTGACGAGCCGACGACGGGCTGCCGCGTCTGCGGCGGCACGGTCGAGCAGTGGTGCGACCTGGGACGGCAGCCGATCTCCCAGGACTTCCGCGACCCCGCCGCGACCGACCCGGAGTACTTCTTCCACCTCGCCGTGGGCGTGTGCCTGTCCTGCGCGATGGTGCAGCAGCTGGAGCAGGTCCCCAGCGAGCTGATGTTCCACGCGGACTACCCGTACCGCTCGTCCGGCTCGGAGTTCATGCGCAGGCACTTCGCCGGGGTGGCGCGGCGGCTGCTCGCGACGGAGCTGGCCGGGCCGGACCCGTTCGCCGTCGAGATCGGCTGCAACGACGGCATCATGCTCGGCACGATCGCCGCGGCCGGCGTCCGGCACCTCGGCGTGGACCCCTCGCGCCGGGCCACCGAGACCGCCGAGGCGGCGGGCGTGCGGGTGCGGGTGGACTTCTTCGACGAGGCCACGGCGCGCGAGATCCTGGCCGCCGAGGGCCCGGCCGACCTGATCTACTCGGCGAACACCGTCAGCCACATCCCCTTCCTCGGCTCGGTGTTCCGCGGGGCGGCCACGCTGCTCGCGCCGGACGGGGTCTTCGTGTTCGAGGACCGCTACCTGGGCGACATCCTCGACAACGCCTACTTCGACCAGATCTACGACGAGCACTGCTACCTGTTCGCGGTCCGGTCCGTGCAGGCGCTGGCGGCGCGCAGCGGCCTGGAGCTGGTGGGGGCCGAGCGGATCCCCGTGCACGGCGGTTCGATCCGGTACACGGTGGCGCGGGCCGGGGCCCGCCCGCCGGGGCCCGAGATCGCCGAGCTGCTGGCCTGGGAGCGCGAGCAGGGGCTGCACCGGCCCGAGCGGCTGCGGCGCTTCACCGCGCGCATGGAGCAGATCCGCGCCGACCTGGTGGATCTGCTGCGCGACCTGCGGGCCGCCGGTCACCGGGTGGTCGGCTACGGCGCCACCGCCAAGAGCGCCACCGTGACGAACTACTGCGGCATCGGCCCCGGCCTGGTCGAGTTCGTCTGCGACTCGACGCCGGGCAAGCAGGGGCTGGTGACGCCCGGCATGCACCTGCCGATCCGTCCCCCCGAGTCGTTCGCCGGCCCCTACCCGGACTACGCCCTGCTGTTCGCGTGGAACCACGCCGAGGAGATCATGGCGAAGGAGCACGCGTTCCGCGAGCAGGGCGGCAAGTGGATCCTGTACGTCCCCAAGGTGCACATCGTCTGACCCGGGACACGACTGACCCGGGACACGACTGACGCGGGACACGACTGACAGTGATGATGTTCGTGGTGACGCCGCAGGTGGGTCTGACCCACCGACTGACTGACGTCTCGACTGTCCTTTTTGGGATTTGTCGGCC
>NZ_JBEYTB010000021.1:0-136659 GCF_040642915.1 Actinomadura sp. NPDC047616 | reverse complement strand
CCGGAACCCACGAATCTTCACCTGCTCATCCGCACGCCCCACGAACACCAGGTCACCGTCGGGCGTCCACCGCACCAGGTCACCCGTGCGATACACCCGCTCCCCGGCCCCGAACGGGGACGCCACAAACCGCTCCGACGTCAACCCCGGCTGCCCCAGATACCCCCGGGCGAGCCCGCCCCCGGCCACATACAGCTCACCCGCCACTCCAGCCGGGACGGGCTGCAAATACCGGTCGAGCACGAACACCTGCGCATCGTCGCGGGGGCCGCCGATCGGCAGCACACCCGCCAACTCCTCGTCCGCGGCCAGTTCGAAGGTGGTCGCGCACAGCGTCACCTCGGTCGGCCCGTACAGATGCCGCACCACCACACCCGGACAGGCCGCCCGCACCGCCTCCACCGCCGAAACCGGAACCACATCACCACCGGTCAACACCTCACGCACACCCGCGAACGACCCCGGCGACTCCTCCGCCAGCAACCCCAGCAACCCGGCCGTCACATGCACATGAGACAACCCATGCACGTCGATCAGCCGCTGTAGCTCACGGCTTTCGACCGCCCCGGGTGGCGCGACGACCACCGCACCACCACTGACCAACGGCACCCAGATCTCATAGGTGGAAGCGTCGAACACATGGGGAGCGTGCAGCAGCACCCGATCCCCCGCACCCACACCCCAGCCGCTGTCGACGGCCAGCCCCGCCACGCCGCCATGCGTGGCGACCACACCCTTCGGCACCCCGGTCGACCCCGACGTGAACATCACATACGCCGCGTCCTCCGCGCCCACAGGGACCCGGACCCGGCCGCCACCAGTCCCCTCCTCCAGCACCTCCGAAGGGTCGTCCACCACCACGCTCACACCAGCGAGCACCGCCTGACGCCGCGCCTCCGGCCAACCCGGATCCACCGGCACATACGCGGCGCCCGCCTTCAACACACCCAACAACACACCGACCAGCTCAGCCGACCGGCCCATCACCACACCGACCAGACCACCCCGACCCACACCACGACCCACCAGCCCGAGCGCCACACGATCCGCGAACACGTCCAGATCCGCATACGACCACACCCGGCCCCCATCGACCACCGCCACCGCATCCGGCGCCACTTCGACCCGTTCCTCGAACAGGTCGACCAGCGAGCCGCCGGAACCGCCGGTGCCGCCCCAGCGCGTCACCACCAGGTCGCGGCCGGCCTGGTTCAGCAGGGTCGCGCGGCCCACCGGGAGGTCCGGGGAGGCGACCACGGCTTCCAGGAAGCGGACGAACGGTTCCCGGTGGGCGAGGGCCTCGGGGGCGGAGTTCGTCTCGAACTCGATGGACGGTTCGTCGCCGCCGCGCACCACGATCGACAGTTCGTCCACCGGACGGATGGACAGGTCGTGGGCGGTCGCGGGGGCACCGGCGAAGTCCAGGACCCGTTCGAAGCCGATGATGTTGAGGACGGGGCCGAAGTACCGCCCGGCGGGCCAGCCGAGCTCCCGCCGCAGGTCCTCGCCCCGGAAGCGCTGGCGCCGCACCGTGTCCCTGAGCGAGTCGCGCACCCGCCCGGTGAGGTCGAGCAGGGTCGCGCCGGGCGAGACGTCCAGCCGGAACGGCAGGACGTTGGCCAGCGTGCCGGGGGTGCGTCCGGCCAGCGGGCTGATGCGGCCGGTCATCGCGAGGCTGAACACGGTGTCGCCGCCGTCGGCCAGCCGTCCGAAGTACGCCGCCGTGGCCGCGGTGACCACGCTGGACCAGTTGGTGCCGGCGCGCCGTGCCAGGTCCCGGAGCCGTTCGCCGAGGGGTGCCCGCACCGCGTCCCGGCGGAACTCGCCGGGCGCCGCGCCGGAGCCGAGGGTCACCGGGTCGGGCCGGTCGGCGAAGCCCTCGGTCCAGTGCGCGCGGTCGGCGGCGAAGTCGGCGGACTCGCGGTAGGCGCGCTCCTCCTCCAGCAGGTCGCGCAGTGAGCCGAACCGCGCCGACCCCGGTTCACGGCCCCGCACCAGCGCGGTGTAGACCTCGGCGACGCGGCGGGCGATCAGCGACCAGCCGTAGGCGTCCATCACCACGTGGTTGTAGCGCTGGTACCAGAAGTACCGGTCGGGCGAGAGGCGGAACAGGGCGAAGGCGAACAGCCGGTCCCGCAGGGGGTCGGCCGGTGCCGCCAGTTCGTCGCGCATCCAGCGTCGCGCGGCCCCTTCCGGATCGGGCTCCCCGCTGACGTCGAGCACGGGAAGGTCCCAGTCCCCGGCGGCGCGCGGAACCTGCCAGGGCCGTTCGTCGTCCTCGACGATCCGGACGTTCAGCACGTCCGCCTCGGCGACGGCCGCGCGGACGGCGCGTGCGAAGGCGGCCTCGTCCACCGGACCCCGGATGTCGAGGAACTCGCCGGAGTTGTACGTCGCGCTGGGCGCCCCGACCCGCTGGGCGAGCCAGAGGTCGTACTGCGCCGCCGACAGCGGAAGACGACGGTTCTCAGCAGGCATCGCGCACCCTCTGCTCGTTCGCCGCGAGGTCGTAGACGTACCTCAGGTTGGGGGCCTCCAGCAGGTCCACGACGTTGATCCGGCGGCCGGTGCGCTGTTCGAGGATGGTGACCAGCCACAGCAGGTGCACCGAGTCCCAGCCCGGGATCTCGTGCAGCGCGCGTTCCAGGTCGTCCTCGGTCAGCGGGAGACCCAGCTCGGCGCGGACGAGCGCGACGAATTCCACGGCACTGTTCATGGCTCCCCCCGAACGGGTTTCACGGCGCTTCATGGACCTCGACGAGACGGATGTGCGGGGGCGGCGGCGGGATCTCGGTGAGCGGGTGCCGGAAGGTCAGCATGGTCCCGTCGTCGGCCTCGTGGACGAACCCGTTGCGCGAATAGAACTCGCGGACCAGGCCGTTGCGGCCGCCGGGCCGGTACCCGGCGAGCACCGCGCCCGCGCCGCGCTCCCGCGCGTGCCGCAGCACCCAGTTCAGGCACGCCTCCTCGACCGACCGGGAGAAGACCCGGCAGCTGAGCAGGAAGTTGTCGATGTGCAGCAGGTCGCCGTGCCAGCGGGCGAGGACCGCTCCGACCAGGCCGCTGTCGCCGAACCTGTCGCCGACGTGCACGGACAGGACGAGCGCCTCGGGGTCCCGCATGAGCCGCCGGACGTCCTGGGGCTGCAGCCGCCGGCCGGTCAGGTTGAACTGGTTGGTGCGCAGCGTGAGCTGGGAGATCCGGGCGGCCTCCGGCTCGGCCGCCCGGCTCACCCGCACCCGGACGTCCAGCTCGCGCAGGTAGTCCTCGACGGAGTCGAAGCGGTCGAGGAACCCCTTGCGGGCCGCCTCCTCCCGGTACCGGGCGGGGCGGACCCGGTCCTCGCCGGTCAGCTCCCGCTGGTCGAACCAGCCGTCGCGCAGCAGCCGCCCGGGGTGCAGGGCGGGTTCGCCGTCCACGTCGACGACGGCGACGCCGGGCAGCTCCCGCCGGACGAGGCCGCGCTCGTAGGCGCTGTCGTCGACGAAGACGAAGCTGTCGACGCCCAGGCCGAGCCGGTCGGCGAGGCCGGCCAGGTTCTCGTGCTTGGGCCGCCAGTTGGCGACGACCTGGACGAAGTCCGCCTCCCGCAGCGCCATCGCCGGATGCTCCCGCAGCGCGCGTTCCACCAGCTCGGGGTCGTTCTTGCTGACGGCGGCCAGCAGCACGCCCTGCGAGCCGAGCTGCTTGGCGACGCGCTGGAACGTCAGGAACGCCTCGCCCCGGTAGCCGCCGCCGATCTCGATGCCGTCCACGCCGTCGTCGCCGAGCACCCCGCCCCACAGCGTGTCGTCCAGGTCGAGCACCAGGCACTTCTTGGTGCGGCCGACGAGGTTCCTGGCCAGGTGGCCGATCTCGCGGGCGTAGGCGGCCAGGAGGTCGTCGGTGAGGTGGGCCTTGGCGTAGGTGCCGAGCCGGTCGTCGCCGACCGGCACGCCCTCGGCGACGAGCGGGTCCAGGTCCACCACCACGACGGACGGGTGGTGTTCGGCCAGCGCCAGCAGCCGGGCGTTCGCCTGCCGCCACACCGCGCCGAGCCGCGCCCGGGAGCGCCAGTCGACGAGCTGGGCGGTGTGGCGGCGCGTCAGCGGCATCGTGTTCAGCACCAGGGTGCCGCGCCCCGCCCGCGTGTACCGCTCCGCCAGCCGCTCGATGAGAGCGACCTTGGCGGTGGCGGCGCGTTCGACGTCCGCCGGGGTCCACGGCACCGGGACCTCGTCGAACACCATGGCCGGGTCGAGCACGCACAGCACCAGGTCGGGCCGCGCGGCGGACAGCTCGCTCGCCGGGTCGCCCAGCTCCCGGACGTACCCGTCGAAGCCGGTGACCGTGGGACGGGCGACCAGGCCGTGCCGGGCGAACTCGGCCCGCAGCGCGGGAGCGAGCGCCGACAGGGTGCCGTGCCCGGTGATGCCGACGGAGACGCCCGGCAGGCCCGGGTGGAGCCGTTCGATCTCGGCCGGGTCGACCCGGTCCAGCAGCCGTCCGGCCCGCGCCAGCTCACCCCGCGCCGGCTCCTGCTCCGCCAGCGCCGCCACGATCCGGCAGACCAGCGGGTACTCGGCGGCCAGGCGACCCGCCGCGGCCAGCTCCAGCAGCGTTCCGGCCGAATGGTCGGCGACCAACCCCGGCACCTCCTCAGCCCGAACCCTGCGGCGGACGGCCACCGGGCATGGGTCCCCCGTTGGGCGGCGGGCCCATCGGCGGTCCCTGCATGGGCGGCGCGCCGGGAGGCGGGCCCTGCATCGGCGGCGGGCCCTGCATCGGCGGCGGTCCCTGCATCGGCGGCGGTCCCTGCATCGGCGGCGGGAACATCATGCCGCCGGGCGGCATCCCCTCCAGCGGCGGCAGTCCGGCGCCGTTCGGGTCGCCGTAGACGGGACCGCCGGGCGTGGGCACCGCGCCGTTCCTGGCGGGCTGCCGGGTGAACTGGGTGCGGTACAGCTCGGCGTAGAGCCCGTCCGCCTCCAGCAGTTCCTCGTGCACGCCGCGCTCCACGACGCGGCCCGCCTCGACGACCAGGATCTGGTCGGCGTCGCGGATCGTGGACAGCCGGTGCGCGATCACCAGCGACGTCCTGCCCTCCAGCGCGGTCTTCAGCGCCCGCTGGATCGCCGCCTCCGACTCGGAGTCCAGATGCGCGGTGGCCTCGTCCAGCACCACGATCGACGGCGCCTTGAGCAGCAGCCGGGCGATCGCCAGGCGCTGCTTCTCACCGCCGGAGAAGCGGTAGCCGCGGTCGCCGACCACGGTGTCCAGGCCGTCGGGCAGGGCGGCGATCAGGTCCCAGATCTGCGCGGCCCGGCACGCCTCGACCAGGTCCCGTTCCTCGGCCCCCGGACGGGCGTACAGCAGGTTCGCCCGCAGGGTGTCGTGGAACAGGTGCGCGTCCTGGGTGACCATGCCGACCGTGTCGCGCAGGCAGTCGAACGTCAGGTCCCGCACGTCGTGCCCGCCGATCCGCACGGTCCCCGACACGGGGTCGTAGAGCCGCGGCACCAGCTGCGTGATCGTCGTCTTGCCCGCGCCCGACGGTCCGACCAGCGCCGTCAGCGTGCCCGCCGGGGCGCGGAACGTGATCCCGTCCAGCGTCAGCGTGTCGTCGGCGCGTTCGGGGGCGGGGGCGGCGTAGCCCTGCAGCGAGGCCAGCGACACCTCCGACGCCCTGGGGTAGCGGAACGACACGGCGTCGAACTCGACCTCCGGGGCGCCGCGCGAGCCGTTCAGCGCGACCGCGCCCGGCTTCTGCGCGATGAGCGGCCTGAGGTCCAGGACCTCGAAGAGGCGGTCGAAGCTGACCAGCGCGGTCATCACGCTCGCCTGCATCGACGACAGCTGGTTGATCGGGCCGAACAGCCGCGTCAGCAGCACGGCCAGCGCCACGAGCGTGCCGAGCTGGAACGAGCCGTCCACCACCAGCACGCCGCCGAGCCCGTACACCACGGCGGTGGCCAGTGCGCCGAGCAGCGTCACCGACACCAGCAGCATCCGCGAGTACACCGTCGTGACCACGCCGATGTCGCGGACCCGTCCGGCCCGGTCGGTGAACAGGCGCTTCTCGCTGTCGGGACGCCCGTACAGCTTGGCCAGCAGCGCGCCGGCGACGTTGAAGCGCTCGTGCATCAGCGTGCCCATCTCGGCGTTGAGCTGCATGGACTCGCGCATCAGGCCCTGCAGCCGGCGGCCCACCAGCCGGCCGGGCAGCAGGAACAGCGGCAGCGCCGCCAGCGCCACCAGGGTGATCTGCCAGGAGAGATAGAACATCGTGCCGAGCACGAGGATCAGCGACAGCAGGCTCGACACCGACTGCGACAGCAGGGTCGTGACGGCCTGCTGGGCCGCGACCACGTCGGTGTTCAGCCGGCTGACCAGGGACCCGGTCTGCGTCCGCGTGAAGAACGCGATCGGCTGCCGCTGGACGTGGTCGAACACCTGGGTGCGCAGGTCGTAGACGAGCCCCTCGCTGATCTTCCCCGAGAGCCAGGTCTCGGTGAACGCCAGGATCGCCTCCAGCAGCGCCAGGCCGGCGACCGCGAGCGCGATCCAGACGACCAGTCCCTTGTCCCTGGGGATGATGCCCTCGTCGATGACCGTCTTGAGCAGGAGGGGGCTCGCCACCTGCGCCACCGCGCCGAGCGAGGTGAGCAGCAGGAGCACGACGATGATCCAGCGGTACGGCCTGGCGTACGGAAGGGCGCGCCGCGCCGTACCGGGCGTGACGCGCTGGCGGGTCGAGTCGGAGTCCTCCCCGAACCCGCGGATCGTCATGACCGGTCCCGGGCCGCCGATCATGGCGCCTGGCGCTCCATCTCCGCGACGAGGCTCTTGGGACGCATGTCGGTCCAGTTCTCCTCGATGTAGTCCAGGCACGCCCGGCGGGTGTCCTCGCCGTGGACGATCTCCCAGCCCGCCGGCACCTCCGCGAACGTCGGCCACAGCGAATACTGGCCCTCATCGTTGACGAGGGCGTAAAACGTCCCGTCTTCGTCGTCGAACGGATTGGCCACGATCACTCCTTGGATTGGAAATTCGCCCAGATGTCCCGAACCGGAATTCTGCTCGACCGTCCCGCTGTCCACCACCCGGGGTTTTTCCGGTTGGACGTCGGAGCCGATTTCGCTACGCCGATCACACGAGGTCAACGGCGCAGGTGGACGTGTGCGGCGGCCGCCGGGCGGGGTGCCGTCCAACCGCGCGATCTCGATAGTTGGACAGCGCCCGGAAAAAGGTGAGGGGCGTGCCGACCGGCACGCCCCTGATCATTTCTCGTTCACCGCGACGTCAATATCCGCACCACCGCGGATCGCGTTTTTCCGCGAACGCCCGCGGCCCCTCCGCGGCGTCGCGGCTGTGCATCCGCCGCTCCTCCCAGACGAACCTGGTGGCGAACGCCTGCTCCAGCGGCATGTCGACGGACCGCAGCACCGCCTCCTTGATCGCCCGCACCGACAGCGGGGCGCTGCGCAGCAGGTCGTCGGTCCACGTCTCGACGCAGCGGTCCAGGTCGTCGTGCGGGACGACCTCGTTGACCAGCCCGTACCGCAGCGCGTCCGCCGCCCCCATCCGGCGGCCGGTGAGCAGGTGGCCCATCGCGACCTTCAGCGGCAGCTGCCGCGCCAGCCGGAACGCGCCGCCGGCGCCGGGGACCAGGCCGAGCCGCGCCTCCGGCAGCGCGAACACCGCCCGCTCGGAGGCGACGATGATGTCGCAGGCCAGGGCCAGCTCGAAGCCGCCGCCGAGGGCGTAGCCGTTCACCCGCGCGACCACCGGCTTGGTGAGGGCGAACCGCTCGGTGAGCCGCGGCCAGCCGGGCTGGCCGCGGCTGCCGAAGGTCGTCGGCGGCGCGCCCTCCCGGGTGAGCCGGGCGCGCTCCTTCAGGTCCTGCCCGACCGAGAACGCCCGGTCCCCGGCGCCGGTGAGCACCACGACCCGCACGTCGTCGTCCCGTTCGACGTCGTCCCACACGGCGCCGAGTTCCTCGTGCATCCGCAGGTCCATCGCGTTCAGCACGTCCGGCCGGTCCAGGGTGACGCGGGCGAGGTGGCCCTTCTTCTCGTAGCGCACCCGGGCGGCGCCGTCGGGGCCGGTCATGACGGCCGGACGGTGAACCGGCCGACCTTGTTCAGGACGTCCTGCCCGTAGATCCGCAGGGCCTGCTGCAACGCGAACTCGGCCATGTAGCGGCGGAACTCCTCCGGCGGCTCCTCCGCCAGGTTCAGCATGCGCCGGTTGGTGAGCACCGCCGGGCCCTGCAGGCTCCGCACGCTGCGCTCGATCGCCGCGTCGACCTCGCCCGGCTCGACGACCTCGTCGAACAGCGTCCGCGCGGCCGGCTCGGTCGCCCACACGCGGCGGCCTCCCAGGATGACCTGGCGGGACAGCCGCGGCCCGCCGGCGTGGCCGAGCCGGAAGTTCCCGGCGCCCGGGACGATGCCCTCCTGCGCGGCGGGAAGACTGAAGTAGGCGTCCGACGCGGCGATCACGTGGTCGAACACCAGGAGCAGCTGGGCGCCGCCGCCGATGGCGAAGGAGTCCACCGCGGCGACCCACGGCTTGTCGACCGTCGGCCACTGCCACGACGCGTCCCGCTCGACCCGCACGCCCCGCACGAGCTTGTGGATGTAGCCCAGCTCGCGCCGCAGCAGGAAGCCGACCAGCGAGATGCCGCCCGCGTGCAGGCGCTTGAGGTTGATGCCCGCGCTGAACACCCGCCTGCCGCGGTAGCGGGGATGGGTCATCTCGCCGCCGCGCAGCGCACCGACGCGCACGGCCGGGTCGAGCAGCGCCAGGTCGACGGCGGTCTCCATGTCGTCGACCTGCCGCTCGTCCTCGGCGTTCAGGCAGTCGTCCCGGCACATCGTCAGGTACGCGACGCCGTCCCGGCGCTCCAGCCGGACCGAGTCGGTCTCCACCAGGCCGGTGCGGGTGAACTCCGGCAGCAGCGCCAGCGCGCGGGGCGTCGGCCGCAGCATCGCGTCGAGCAGGTGCGGGCCCGCCACCGGCGACCGCAGCACCCCCCGCAGGAAGATGCCCTGGTCGATCTCCCGGCCCTCCTTGGCGGCCTGCGGCCGGGACCGTTCGACGGCGATCATGTCGGCGGTGGGGACCAGCCCGGGGAAGGCGGCCGCGGCGGCCTCGACCAGCTCCGCCACCCGCAGGTCGACGGCGCGGCCGTCGGTGAGCTCGTCGTACACCGCGTCCGCGTGGACGTCCATGAACCGCGCCCGCAGCGCCCGGACCGCGTCGGTCGCGGCGGCGATCCGCGCGCGCAGCTCCGGTGCGCGCTCGGCGGGGTCCGGCGCCGATGCCACCAGGTGCTCGACATGCCCGGCGGCCTCGGCCAGCCTGTCCCGGGCGACGCGCAGGTCGGTCTCCATGGCCTCCAGCGGAGGCGCGTCCGCCGCGGTGGTCATGACGCCGCCGGTCGAGAGTCGCTGCCGAGCAGCGTGACACCACACCTGATCACTGAAGCCACCTTCCGAGAGGGTTCACAGGGGTACGTTGCCGTGCTTGCGCTGCGGCGCCGGACCGCGCTTGGTGCGGAGCATCGCCAGCCCGCGCGCGACCGCGGCCCGGGTCCGCACCGGATCGATCACGTCGTCGACCAGTCCCCGCTCCGCGGAGAACAGCGGGTGCACGAGCTGCCGGGTGTACTCGCCGATCAGCTCCGCCCGCCGCGCGTCGGGGTCGGCGGCGGCGGCCAGCTCCTTGCGGAAGACCACGTTGACCGCGCCCTCGGCGCCCATGACCGCGATCTCGTTGGTCGGCCACGCCAACGACAGGTCGCAGCCGATCGACCGCGAGTCCATGACGATGTACGCGCCGCCGTAGGCCTTGCGCAGGATCACCTGGACGCGCGGCACCGTCGCCTCGCAGTAGGCGTACAGCAGCTTGGCGCCGTGCCGGATGATCCCGTCGTGTTCCTGGTCGACGCCGGGCAGGAAGCCGGGGACGTCCACCAGCGTCACCAGCGGAATCCCGAACGCGTCACAGAACCGTACGAACCGGGCGGCCTTCTGTGCCGCGTCGGCGTCCAGCACCCCGGCGAGCACCATGGGCTGGTTGGCCACCACTCCGACGACCTCGCCGTCGATGCGGGCCAGCGCGCAGATCACGTTCCGGGCCCAGTTCTCGTGCAGCTCGATGACGCTGCCGTCGTCCACCAGTTCGGTGATGACCTGGCGCATGTCGTACGGCTTGTTCGGCTCGACCGGGACGATCTCGGCGAGCCGCGGCCGCTCGTCGCCGGCCGCCCCGGTCGGCGGCAGCGCGGGCGCGGGCTCCAGGTTGTTGGCGGGCAGCAGCGACACCAGGTACCGCACCTCGGCCAGGCAGGTCTCCTCGTCGTCATGGACGAACGTGGCCACACCCGACCGGCTGCCGTGCACCTCCGCCCCGCCCAGCTCGGCATGGCTCACCCGGTGCCCGCTCACCGCCTCAACGACGTCAGGGCCGGTCAGGTACATCTGGGCGGAACCGCGCACCATGAACGTGAAGTCGGTCAGCGCGGGCGAGTACGCCGCTCCCCCCGCGCACGGCCCCAGGATCACACTGATCTGCGGGATCACCCCCGACGCCCGGACGTTGCGGTGGAAGATCCCCCCGTACCCGTCCAGGGACATCACGCCCTCCTGGATCCGGGCGCCGCCGCTGTCGTTCAGCCCGATCAGCGGGGCGCCCGCCGAGATCGCCAGATCCATCAGCTTGTGGATCTTCGCGGCGTGCGCCTGGCCGAGCGACCCGCCGAAGACGGTGAAGTCCTGGGCGTAAACGAACACCCGGCGGCCGAAGATCTCGCCGGAGCCGGTGATCACGCCGTCGGTGTGCGGGCGGCGGTCCCCCATGCCGAGTTCGGTGGCCTGGTGGCGGCGGTACATGTCGGTCTCGACGAACGAGCCCTCGTCCAGCAGCAGGTCGAGCCGTTCCCGCGCGGTGAGCTTGCCGAGCCGGTGCTGCCGTTCGACGGCGGCCCGGTCGCCGCCGACGATGCGGGCGCGCAGCCCGGCGTGCCGCTCGCGCAGCCGGTCCATCGACGGCGGCGGTGCCGGCTGCGGGCGGTGGCCGTTGCCGTTGACGCGCCCGCCCGCGTTGGTCCGGCCGTCCGTGGTGGCCCGGCCGTTGCCGTTGACGTGGCCGTTGCCCTCCGGGGCACGGCCGAACTCCGTTTCTAATGGGGCCGTCATCGCGCCGCCGCGCTCTCCGCCGCGATGAAGCGGGCGAGCCGGGCGGTGCCCTCCTCGATCTCCGCCGTGGTCAGGTAGCTGGTGGACAGCCGGATGGCGTGCTCGCCGCCGCCCTCCGGATAGAAGTACGACATCGGCGTCCAGATGACGCCGAAGTCCTGCGCGGACCGGGTGAGCGCCGCGTTGTCGGCGCGGAACGGGACCTCCAGCCGGAGGAAGAACCCGCCGGTGGGCCGGTTCCAGCGCACCCCGAGCGCGGCGCGGCGGTCGGCCGGGATGGTGCGGTCGAGTCCCGCGAGGACGGAGCTCATGGCCCGCCCGTAGTAGGCGGCCGCGTCGGTGTTGAGTTCCGAGAGCCGTCCGTCCGAGGCCAGGAGCGCGCCCGCCACGGCGGCCTGGCTGAGCGACGAGGTGTTCACCGTCACCATGCTCTTGATCTTGGCGATCTCGTCCGCCAGCAGGCCGCCGCGCCCGTCCGCGTCCACGACCCGCTGGTCGGCGATGACGAATCCGACCCGGGCGCCGGGGAAGAGCGTCTTGGAGAACGAGCCGAGGTGCACGACCCGCCGCTCCCGGTCCAGGGACTTCAGGGTCGGCAGCGGCGTGCCCGGGCTGACCAGCCGGTAGGGGGTGTCCTCCAGGACGAGGAAGTCGTGGCGCGCGGCCAGGTCGAGCAGCGCGTGCCGCGCCTTGAGGTCCATCGTGGTGCCGGACGGGTTGGAGTGGTCGGGCACCACGTAGAAGGCGCGGGGGCGGCGTCCGCGCGCGTGTTCGGCCAGGATCGCCGCCTCGACGTCGTCGCAGGAGATGCCGTTCTCCCGCTCCTCGACCGCCGTGAGGGTGACGTCCAGCAGGCGGGCCGCGCCGGTGATGCCCACGTAACAGGGGCTGGACACCAGCAGCACGTCGTCGGGTCCGCCCATGAGGGCGCGCAGCACCAGCAGCATGCCCTCCTGCGCGCCGACCGTCACCACGATGGACTCGGGCGGGACGTCGATGTCCTCGTCCACGCGCAGGGAGTCGGCCAGGACGTCCTGGATCTGGCCGGCGGTCGGGCCGTACTGGAACACGGCGGTGCGCACGTCCTGCGGCGTGCTCCCCTCCGCGGCCAGGTGGTCGAGGAACCGGCGGATGTGCGTGAAGATCTGCTCGTTGTCGAAGAAGCCGTCGTAGGGGCGGCCGGGCGCGAAGGAGATCGCCTCGGGATAGCGCAGGGTGATCTCGTTGAGGAAGTTCATGGTGTCCAGGACGGGGCTGGACACGCTGGCGTGCAGATCCTCCTTGCGCAGCCCGGCCCCGCCGGCCGCCGGTTCCGGCCGCGGCCCCGCGCGGTCGTCGAGCGTGTCGTCGAGCGTGCCGGCCCCGGTCTGCTGGATATCGATGTCTCCCCCGCTCACGAGGCGACCGTCCGAGCGTTTTCCATGATTTCGCTGCTCCGTCCGGGCATGGCGGACCCATGCGGCATTGAACTGCGGAGTGTCCTCGGCCCGGTCAGGATTGCATGCGGCGGAACGGCCGACAAGGGCGGACGGCGCTGCCCTCCCGGCCCGGACACCGTGGATTGACGGTCGGGTCAGATCGATTCATGGCCGAGCGCGGACATCCCGTCCAAGCGGCGTTTCTGCGCACTTGGACGAGCCCTTGGACGCACCGTCCCGACCTAGAGTTCCCCATGGTCGCAGCCGTCCGGAGGGCCCGGCCTGCGGCGCGGCGGAATCCCCGAAAATAGACATGGAGAACCCCGGCGAGGCGAAGTTAGAATCGTTCCGCCCCCGTAGCCCAATTGGCAGAGGCGGACCCCTTAAAAGGGTTAGGTTGTCGGTTCAATTCCGATCGGGGGTACCGTTCCCGGTAGGGGCCTTTCCCCGGGGCCCCTACGCCGGGAAATCCTGGGACGACTGCAGCAGCAGGGTCACCGGAAGGTCGGTCCGGCGGCTGATCTGGAGCTTGCGGTACACCTTCGTCAGATGCTGTTCCACGGTGCTGGTGGTGACGTGCAGCCGGCGCGCGATCTGCCGGTTGGTGTACCCGTCGACGGCCAGCGCGGCCACCCGCAGCTCGGCCACGCTCAGGCCGTTCAGCAGGTCGGGGCCCGCCCCCTCACCGCGCTCGTCCACCTCGGCCAGGCGCGGGGACAGCGTGTTGCCGATCTCCCCGGCGCCGCACTCGGCCGCGAGCGCGCGGGCCCGCTGCTCCACGGCGCGGGCCCGCCGTTCCTGGCCGGTGGCGTGGTACAGCTCGCTGAGGTCGGCGAGCGCGCGGGCCAGCTCCAGCCGGTCGCCCGACCGTTCCAGCAGCTCCACCGCCTCGGTGATCAGCGCCGTGCGCCGGTCGACGTCGGAGGCGGCGGCGAGCGTGCGCAGCGTGGCCCCGCGCGTGCGGGCCTGGCCGGGCGACAGCATCCGCAGCTGCTCGGCCGCGAGCCTCCTGGCGTTCTGGCGGTCGCCCAGGACGAGGTGGGCCTGCGCCATGTCGGTGCGCCACGGCACGAAGCCGGGCACGTCGAACCCCCACCCCGTCATCAGCTCGCCGCAGGTCTGGAACTCGGCCAGCGCCGCCTTCGGCCGGTTGATCGCGAGATAGTACCGCCCGCGGGCCTGCAGGTGGGGCAGCACGAACGGGCTGTGGAACAGCCCTTCCGGCAGCGGCATGTCGAGGTACTCCTCGACCTCCTCGTACCGGCCCGCCGCCGTCAGGGAGACCACCATCGTGGCGAGCGGTATCGCGATGACCACGCCCCAGCCCTTGGGCGTCATGAGCGTGAGGGCCTCGCGCGCGCACTTCACCGCGGCGTCCAGCCGGCCGCGCCCGTGGTGGACCAGCGCGCGCATGGCCATGAGGAGGGCCCGGCCCTGCGGCGGCCACGTGGCCGTAGACCTGCCGAAGGCGTCGCACCACCGCTCGGCCGTGTCGAGTTCGTCGGCGTAGACCAGGGCCGCGATCGCCGCGATCAGCATCGGCGACTTGAACGCGGGCCCCGCCTCCTCCAGGATCTGCTCCGCCCGCGCGACCGCCTCTTGGACCGCTCCCCGCGCGAGCGCGTTCGCCAGCATCGCCTCGGCGCGCAGCGAGGGCGCCACGGCCCCCGGGACGGCCGTGTCCGGCGCACGTCCGGGCGGACGCAGGATGTCCCCGAGCCCCTCCAGCCGGGTGAGCCCGGGGTAGGCGTAGGGCAGCCACCACGGCGACGGCTCGGTGCGCGGGCCGTGCTCGGCCCGCCGCCCGGGGCCGGCGTGCGGCAGGGTGACGCCGCCGGACACCTCGGTCATGATCTCGAGCGCGTCGTGGGTGCGGCCGAGCCACAGCATCCAGCTGACCAGGGTGGCGTCGCCACCGGCCGGCAGGCGCCCCTTGCGCAGGCCGCGGACCAGGTCGGGCAGATGCCGGGCGGCGATCGCCGGGTCGATCCGCCACTCGGCGCGGGCCAGGTCCAGGTGGACGGCCGGGCGCTGGTCGTCGTCGCCGCACTCCCGCAGGGCCAGCCGCAGCAGGCCGGTCGCGTCCGACACCCGGCCCTCGGCGAACGCCTGCTCGGCCGCGTCCCGCAGGACCGCCACCGCCCACGGCGTCCGGGCCTGGTCGGCGGCCAGCAGGCGGTCGGCGACCACCGCCGCGGGCGCGCCGTGGCGGTGCAGCATCTCGGCCGCGCGCAGGTGCAGCGCGGTCCGCTCGTCCGGGCGCATCCCGCCCAGCACCGCCGCCCGCAGCGCCTCGTGCCGGAAGCCCCCGGCGTCCAGCAGCCCGGCCGCCTGGAGCACCTCGCAGGTCGAGGCGACCGACGCGGCGTCGGCGTGGACCAGCTCGCCGAGCAGCCCGCCGGACACCCCGTCGGGGAGCACCGCGACGGCGCGGGCGAGCGTCGTGGACTCCGACCGGTACAGGCAGGTGAGCACCGCCTGCCGGAACGCGTCGCCGAAGGTGAGGCAGACGGGCCGGGTCGGCTCCGCCATCCGGTGGTCCTCGATCAGCGCGTGCACCAGCAGGGGGTTGCCGCCGCTCACCCGATGGCACTCGGGTGCCAGCCGGGCGGCGGTCGCCGCGCCGACGTGCTCGGCGAGCAGGTCGGCGACGCCCTCCTCCGACAGCGGCTTGAGCCGCAGCCGCCGGCAGTGCGGCTCGCGCAGCAGGTCGGTGTGCAGGAGCGAATGCGGCCGGGTCGGCCGCAGGCACTCGGTCAGCACCAGCAGCACCCGGGCGGTCCCGATCCGCCGGGCCAGGTACAGCAGGAACTGCACCGACGCGTCGTCGGCGTGGTGGATGTCGTCGACCCCGATGACCAGCGGACGCTGCTCGGCCACCTTGAGCACCATCGCGGTCAGCCTGCTGAGGATGGGCGGCGGGACCCGGACCACCGCCTCGCCCTCCGGGCGGACGCCGAGCGCCCGCACCGTGAGGAAGCCGTCCTGGATCAGCCGGTCCGCCTGCTCGGTCTCCGCGGGCGGCAGCGCGGGATCGTGGAACAGCTGGCTGACCGCGCTCAGCGGCAGCTCGCGTTCCGCCCGCGACGCCGACGCGCTCAGGAAGGTGGCCCCGGCCTCGACCGCGCGTCCGGCGAACGCGTGCATCAGCGTCGTCTTCCCGGTGGCCGCGGCGCCCTCGATCAGCACGACCCTGCCCGGCCGCTCCCGGTCCGGCGCCAGCAGTTCCTGCAAAGTGAGCAGTTCCCCCGTCCGCTCCACAATGCGCATGCGGCGATCCCCCCGCAACGGTTGCATTCTGTGTCCGCGCCCCAACGGTCCGGCACAGCCGCGTCCCACGGTCGGCTCAGGTCCGCATGGCAGGGGGCGTCGACGGCCGGTCCTTCATGACGTTCGCACCAGAGCGTCGACGGATCAAATCACCATCAGCTACCATTCACATCCGGAGTGTAGTTAACACAGGGGTGACCTGCGGCTTCGCCCGCGCCCATGGAAATTGCACTGTCCGGACCCTGCCACCGGCCTGTCCGCCTGGTGAAACGGCCGTGGCCGCGATCCCCCGACGTCACGAAACCGGCGGCCGATCAGTGAGAACTCTCCCGGCGGCACCCGGGTGACCCGCGGCCGCACCGGGCGCCGCCCCTGAGACGAACGTCACGTTACGTCCTTGTGACGTCGCCAGTGGTTGGCTCACGTCGTCTCCCTTCCGAGACGACCGGGCACCAGGAGGACATCGAATGTCGCAGACCGGCCGCGAGAACGGAACCGTCCACCCGACCGCCGACTAGCAGGTTGATTCCACTTCCTCGGGGCGCGCACATGAATCTGATCGAGCGAGAACTGGAATTGACGACACTGCGGAGCCTGTTCGCCGAGTCGCTGGACGGCCACGGGAAGGTGGTGGTCGTCGGCGGCGCGGTGGCGTCCGGCAAGAGCGCTCTCCTGCACTCCCTCGCCGAGCACGCCACCGCGTCGGGCGCGGTCTTCCTCGGCGCGACGGCGTCGCACGCCGAGCAGCGGTTCCCGCTGGGCGTGGTCCGGCAACTGTTCCGCGGGGTGACGCTTCCCCCCGGGAGCGAGGACGCCAGGCGGCTGCTGGACGAGCAGATCGGCACCGCCGCCTTCGCCGGGGGAGAGTTCCGGCCCGAGACCACCGCCCAGACGACCTGGCCGGTCCTGCAGGAGCTGTGCAGGGTCCTGCTCGGCATGGCGGCGCGCACCCCCCTGGTGATCGGTGTCGACGACGTGCACCACGCCGACGCCGCGTCCCTCAGCTTCCTGTCGTACGTGGCGTACCGGCTCAAGTCGGCCCGGATCGTGATGGTGCTCAACGAGCGCACCGGTCCCCGCCGCGAGCACGCGTGGTTCCACGCCGACCTGCAGAGCCAGCCGCACTACTGGCGGCTGCGTCTCAAACCGCTGTCGCGCCGCGGCCAGATCCAGTTGCTCAGGACCAGGCTCGACCCTCGCCAGGCGCACGAGTTCGCACCGGTCTGCGACGCGGTGACCGGGGGCAACCCGATCCTCTTGCAGGCCCTGCTGCAGGACGAGCGCGTCCCGCCGCAGAACGGTCCGGTGCGTGACGCGGCCGAACTCGCCGTGGGCGACGCGTTCCCCCAGGCCGTGCTGCACTGCCTGCACCGCGGCGGCCCGGAGATGCACCGCGTCGCCCGCGCCCTGGCGATCCTGCGCGAGCCGTGCTCGCCCGACCTGGTGGGCGGGCTGCTGGATCTGGACGCCGAGTTCGTCTCCGACGTGATCGACACGATGGACACGGCCGGGCTGCTCGACGCCGGCCGGTTCCGGCACCCCGCCGTCCCTGCGGCCGTGCTCGAGGGCATGGCCGCCGAGGAGCGCGCGGCGCTGCACGGCCGGGCCGCCAGGCTGCTGCACGACCGCGGCGCGGCGCCCCGGACGGTCGCCGAGCACCTCATCGCCGCCACCGAAACCGCCTACCGGTCCGCCGCCCAGGCGCCCCCCGGCGCAATCGGCCCCGCCCAGGGGAACCTGTGCCCGGCCGCCGAGGAGTCCTGGAAGGTGCCGGTACTGCTGGAGGCGGCCGAGCAGGCCCGCGCCGACGGCGCCGCGCACACCGCCCTGGTCTGCCTCCGGCTGGCCCACGAGATCTGCACCGACGACCGGCGGCGGGCGGAGATCACCATGGCGATGGCCCGCGTCGAATGGCGCGTCGACCCGGGGTCCGTGGAGCGTCTGCTGCCCGGGCTCGTCGACGCGGTGCGACGGGGCCGGCTGGACGGGCGGCACGCCATCAGGCTGCCCGGCTACCTGCTGTGGCACGGGCGGCCGGGCGAGGCCGTCGAGGTCCTCGACCCGCTCAGCGGCCGGGCGGAGGCGCCGGTGGACGCGTCCGCCGGGTGCCTGACGGCCACGCGGCTGCTGATGTCGTGCGTCTATCCCGGATATCCCGGAGCGCCGGGGGGCGCGGTCGCCGCCCGGCCCGCCGCCCCGGGGCGGCACGTCGTCTCGGGCATGGAGGGCCGGCGGCTGCGGGCCGCGGCCGCGCTGCGGGAGGTGCTGACCGGCCGGGCGGTCTTCGACGTTCCCGGCATCGCCGAGCAGTTCATGCAGGGCACCCGGCTCACCGAGACGTCCCCCGGGGCGGTGCTGGCGGTGCTGGCGGCACTCGTCTACGACGACCACCCGCACACGGCGGCGCGCTGGTGCGATCCGCTCCTGGACGAGGCGGCGGCCCGGCACGAACCGCTGTGGCACGCGACGCTGGCGGCCGCACGCGCGGTGATCTCCGTGCGGCAGGGGGACATCGCCGCCGCCGAGGACCACGCGCGGGCCGCGCTCGCGCGGATCTCCCCGGCGAGCTGGGGGGTGGCGATCGGCATGCCCATCTCCGCGTCGGTGTACGCGACGACGGCGATGGGACGCTACGAGGACGCCGCCACCCACCTCGGCATCGCGGTGCCCGACGCCATGTTCGACACCCTCTGCGGCCTGCACTACCTGCAGGCCCGCGGCCGGTTCCATCTGGCGACCGGGCATCCGCAGACCGCCCTGGCGGACTTCCAGGCCTGCGGCGAGCGCATGCGCAGGTGGCGGGCCGACGTTCCGGGCCTGGTCTCGTGGCGCACGGACGCGGCGCAGGCGCTGCTGGAGCTCGGCGAGACCAGCCGGGCCGCGGAGCTGGTCGACGAGCAGCTGGCCATGGTGCGGCACCGGACCGGCCGGACGCTGGGCGTCTCGCTGCGGGTCCGCGCGCTGGCCGCCGCCGACCCGCGGCGCCGCGGCGAGCTGCTCGCCGAGGCGGTGGGCGTCCTGGAGCAGTGCGGCGACCGGTACGAGCTGGCGCTCGCGCTCGGCGACCTGAGCCGGGCCCAGCACGCGCTCGGCGAGCGCGGCGAGGCGCTGGCGACGGCGCAGAGCGCCCACCGCGTGTCCGCGCGCAGCGGGGCGCTTCCGCCCAGGACGCCGGCGCGGGACGGGATCCCGGCGCCGGCCGATCCGGCCGCCGCGCTCACCGAGGCCGAACGGCGGGTCGCCGCGCTGGTCGTCCAGGGCCGGACCAACCGGCAGATCGCCGACGCGCTGCTGGTCACGATCAGCACCGTGGAGCAGCACCTCACGCGGATCTACCGCAAGCTCGGGGTCACCCGCCGTGCCGACCTCGTGCGGCGGCTGCGGGCCGGCCCGCCGGGCCCCCCGGGATCTCCGGGACCGCCCGGGTCGGCGGGGTCGTCCGGGCCGGCGGGACCGGCGGCGGGGTCTTCCGAGTCGTCCGGGGCGGCCGCGACGGGGACGCGGTGTCGCGACGACCAGATCACCTCAAGGGGAGGGACATGATCGAGCTGCGCCGCCTGACCAAGCGGTACGGCGCGGTCCGGGCGGTCGACGACCTCACCGTCACGGTCCGGCCCGCCCGGATCACCGGGCTGATCGGCCCCAACGGCGCCGGCAAGACGACCACGCTGCGCATGATCCTCGGGCTCACCGCGCCGACCAGCGGGACCGCGACCACGGCCGGCCGCCGCTACGCCGATCTGCCGAGCCCGATGCGGCAGGTGGGCGCCCTGCTGGACCCGCGGGCGGCGCACGACGGCCGCCGGGCAGGCGACCACCTGCTGTGCCTGGCCCGCAGCAACGGCCTGCCGCGGTGGCGGGTGGACGAGGCGCTCCGGCTGGTCGGCCTGGAGCAGATGGCCGGGCGGCACATCCGCGTGCTGTCGGCCGGGATGCGCCGGCGGCTCGGCATCGCCGCGACCCTGCTGGGCGACCCCGAGGTGCTGATCTACGACGACGTGATCGGCGGGCTGGACGCGGCGGGCGTCGCCTGGCTGCGCAGCCTGCTGCGGCGCCTGGCCGACCAGGGGCGCACCGTGCTGGTCACCGGCCACCTGATGGGCGAGATGGCGCGGATCGCCGACCAGTTCGTCGTCCTCGACCGGGGCCGTCTGGTCGCCGACAGCAGCGCCGAGGAGCTGTCCCGGCGCGGTGCCCGGCAGCGGGCGCTGATCCGCTGCGACGACCACCGGTTCTTCACCGACCGGCTGACCGCGGCGGGCGCCCGCGTCCGCCAGGGCACCGGCCGCACGCTCGTGGTGTCCGGCATGGACGGCGCCGACATCCACGGCCTGGCCACGGCGTACGGTGTCCGCCTGCACGAGCTCACCCCCCAGCGCCCCTCCCTGGAGGACGTGCTGCTGGAGCTGGTCCAGGACAGCGCGAACGGTGACCTCGCGGCGGGCAGGGCCGCCTGATGTGCGCCACCCGCGTGCACCCCGGCACCGGCCCCAAGGCGCGGTACCCGTCGGTGACCTTCCGCAACGCGCTCTGGTCGGAGTGGACGAAGATCCGCACGCTGCGCTCGGCCCGCGACGCGATGATCGCCGCCGCCGTGCTGATGATCCTCTGTGCGGTTTTCGGTCTCCTGGCCGGGCGGTCCCCCTGCCGGGGGTCGATGGCCGCGGAGTGCGCGGCGTTCGAGGCGGTCCGGCCCAGCCTGCAGGGCTACCACCTGGCCCAGGTCGCGTTCGGGCTGCTCGGCGTGCTCGCCGTCACCTCCGAGTACGCCACCGGCATGATCGGCACCAGCCTGGCCGCCGCGCCGCGCCGGGGCCGCCTGCTGGCCGCCAAGGCCGCGGTGTGCTCGCTGGTCGCGCTGCTGGTGGGCGGGGGCGCGAGCGCCGTCGCCCTCTTCCTCGGCCGGCGCGTGGACGCGGGCGACGGGGCCCTGTCGGGGGTCGGCATGCTCCAGACCGTGACGGGCGCGGGGCTCTTCCTCGCCCTGATGGGGCTGGCGGGGGTCGCGGTGGGGGTGCTGGTCCGGACGACCGCGGCGGCCCTCGTGGTCCTCGTCGTCGCGACGCTCGTCGTCCCCGCGCTGTGCCCACTGTTCCCCGGCCCGCTGGAGCAGTTCACCCGCACGTACTGGCCCGTCTCGGCGGGCGCCCAGATCATGGCGGTGCGGCCCGCGCTGCCGCCGTGGACCGGTCTGGGCCTGCTCGCCGCGGCCGTGGCCGTCACCCTGGCCGCCGCAGCGGTCGTCTTCCACCGCCGGGAGTACTGATGGGCGGGGGGACTGATGGGCGGGAGTGCTGACGAGCCGCGCGGCACGGCGAACCGGTGGCCTCCCCGCGAGGAGCCTGAGGAGGCCACCGCCCGGGCCGCTAGACGATGTTGGCGATCTGGTGCTCCACCTTCATCGCGAACTCCGACCACATCTCCGAGCAGTCGCGGGCCAGCTGGGCGACGATGCCGCTGCAGTGCGAGGGGACGTTGTTGATGATCTCCTCCCACTCGGCGGCCTTGAGGGTGTGCATGCTGAGCAGCATCAGCAGGTTGCGGCCGGTCTCACTGAACCGCAGCGCCGGATCCGCCTTGAGCCTCTCCACGACCGCCGCGCGGTCCCGGGGCGCCGCCCGGGCGATCCGCCGGCCGTCGCCGTGACCGTGCCCGCTGCCGTGCCCGCTGCCGTGACCGCTGCCGTGACCGCTGCCGTGGCCGTGGCTCGCGCGCCGGCTGGCCAGGCTCACCGTGTTGGTCCGGCGCCGCGGCAGCGGGTCCTCGCCCCGCCGCATCCGGTTCCGGACGTCGCGCGCCGTTTCCGGGGAGATCCCCGCGGCCCGCGCGATCTGCCGCAGGGACAGCTCGGGATTCTTGGCGATCAGTTCCGACGCCAGCCTGCGCCCCTCGCTGCCGTTGATCGGACGGGCCCGGCCGTCCTGGCCGATCCGGACCGTCTGCGGCGGCACCGCCCCCGCCGTCCGCCTGCGTATCTCCGCGACCGTTCCCGGGGCGATGCCGGTGACGGACGCGACCATCCGGTCCGACCACTGCGGATGCGAGTTGATGATCCGTTCTGCCGCGCGCTTGCGGTCGGCCAGCGACAGCGGCAGGCCGTGCGAGATGTTCGACCTGACCGCCATCACGAAGGCGTCGGCCTCGTCCCCGTCGAAGAACCTGACCCGGATCCGGTCCTCGCCGCGGAGCCTGGCCGCCTTGAGCCGGTGCAGCCCGTCGATGACCCGCATCGTCGCGCGGTGCACGATGATGGGCGGCAGCTCGGCCTGCGCCGCGGCCAGCGCCTCCACGTGCTCGGCGTCCTCCCCGGACGTCCGCGGCGAGTCGGCGCTGGACAGCCTGCTGATCTCCACGTGGACGACCGGTTCCCGGTCGATGTTCCGTTGCCCCTCCACTATGACTCCCCTACGAATCGTTCTCACCTGTGTGCAGCGGGGATGGGCTGCGCGCACCGGTTCCGGGAATGCGCCCGGCGCCGGCGGCGCGCGATGGGTTGTCGGAGAACTCCGGCACGCCGGCGACGGGGGAGCCTGTACAGGCCGTTTCGGCGAACCGTACTCGTAACACGAAAGGAATCCGCGCACCCGAGTGCGCGGTTCACCGCCCGAAACGATGGCGGGCCGCTGTGGCGGGCGTTCCGGGCCGGCACCTTGGCCGCATGGTCTGACGAATTTTTCTTCGCGCCTTTCTTTTCCTTCTTCAAGCCCCCCGAGAAGGTAATAGAACCCCGACCAGGGAATTTCTATCAAAACGTTGTAGACGCTAACAGCGGGGGTCGGTCAGGGGTACCCCTGACCGACCCCTACGCCGCTCCCCTAGCAACCGGTGTGACGGAAGTTTCCCGATGGACTGACGTGCCCGAAGACATCCCACGTCTGCCGCGGCGGACGCCCAGCACCGCGCCGGTGGCCCGCCGAAGCCGCCCAGAAGTCCCACCAAAGAAGGTCCATGCGCGTACGGCCGGTAGGGGCACCGCCCGGCATCCCCACCGCCGCCGTCCGGCCCCCGCGCCGGACGGCCGCGTTCTCGCTGGTCAGAGCGGTGACAACTCCCGGCAGGCGGGAAGCACCGGCCCCGGAGTGCCGATGACGGACAGTGCATTGTGCCTGATCACAGCAAGGGTGACTGGCGGCGAAGCCACCCGAGAGCCCGCCACCACGAGAGCCCCCTGTCCCGTCCCCGTCCACCGGGGAGACCCGGCCGCGTCAGGGGAGCTGGGGAGGGGCGCCGTGGACGGCCGCTTCCAGCAGAGCGCGCAGGCGGCCGGGGTCCAGGGGGACGGGGTTGGGATAGGCGTCGCGGGTGGCCAGGTCGACCGTCGGGGCTATGGCGTCCTCGGTCAGCCCGAGTTCTCCCAGTGAGGACGGCGCTCCGAGGTTGCGCGTCCAGGTCCACAGGGCCGTCACGGGGTCGCTCTCCCGGAGGGCCTGCGCGATCGCCGCGCATGCCTTCGGCGCTGCGTTTCACGGCGAACACCGCGTCGCTGTCGAGAAAGGGGCTGCCGGCCACGAAAATGTGCGTGGTGACGGGGACGTGGCCGTCCGCCTCGGCGATGAAATGGATGTGCGCGGGCCGGTAGGAATGCCGGGCGGTGGCGGCGAGAAGCTCGCCGACCGGGCCGTCCGTGGGGATCGGGTAATGGGCGGGGACGACGGTGGTGAACCAGAACCGGCCCGAGTCGTCCGTGGTGAACAGTCCGCGCCCGTTGCCGGGTTCCTGCACGCCGGGTTGCTGGACGTCGTAGAAGCCGTGCGCGTCGGCCTGCCACACGTCGACCGTGGCGCCGGCCAGCGGCCGGCCGTCGGTGCCGCGGCCCGAACCGGTCACCAGGCACGTCTCGCCCTCGCCGACCTCGCTGATCGCCTCGCCCGGGCGTCGGCGCGGCGACTCGGTCAGGTGGAATGGGCCGAGGACGGTGGCCTCGGTCGCGCCCGATCCGGTGCGGTGGTTGATGCTCTCCACGAGCGCGGAGACGCCGAGCACGTCGGACAGCAGCACGAATTCCTGGCGGACGGGGTCGCATTTCTGTCCCGTCGCGGTCAGGAACTCGATCGCCTTCTGCCATTCGGCGAGGGTCGGTTCCAGTTCGCGGACGGCTGCGTGCAGGTGCCGGGTGAGCACGGTCAGGCAGTGCCGCAGCCTGGCGTCCGGCGTCCGGCCGAAACTCGCGACGACCGCGTCGGTCACCGTGTCCTCGGTGAAGTCGGCGGGCGGTGGCGCGTCGGGTCGGGAAGTCATGTTCCGACCGTAGACCCGGCGCCGCCGCCGGCGGGGACGCCGGTCAGGCGTCCAGGCCGCCGCGCGAGACGAGCTGGCGGACGATCACGTTGCGCTGGATCTCGTTGGTGCCCTCGCCGACGATCATCAGCGGGGCGTCGCGGAAGTAGCGTTCGACGTCGAACTCGGTGGAGTAGCCGTAGCCGCCGTGGACGCGGATCGCGTTGAGCGCGATCTGCATGGCGGTCTCGGAGGCGAACAGCTTGGCCATGCCCGCCTCCATGTCGACGCGGCGTCCCGCGTCGGCCTCCCGGGCGGCGTACAGGGTGAGCTGGCGGGCCGCCATCAGGGACGTCGCCATGTCGGCCAGGTGGTTGCCGATCGACTGGTGCTGCCAGATGGGCCTGCCGAACGTCTCGCGTTCCTGGGCGTAGGCGAGCGCGTCCTCCAGCGCCGCCCGGCCGACGCCGAGCGCGCGGCCCGCGACCTGCAGGCGCCCGGTCTCCAGGCCCTTCATCATCTGGGCGAACCCGGCGCCCTCGGTGCCGCCCAGCAGGGCGCCGGCGGGCGCCCGGTGGTCGGTGAAGACCAGCTCGCAGCTCTCGACGCCCTTGTAGCCGAGCTTGGGCAGGTCGCGGGAGACGGTCAGGCCGGGGCCCGGTTCGACCAGCAGGATCGAGATGCCCTTGTGCGCGGGCCGGGCGTCCGGGTCGGTCTTGCACAGCAGCGCGATCAGCCCCGACCGGCGGGCGTTGGTGATCCATGTCTTGGAGCCGTTGACCAGGTAGCCGTCGGCGTCGCGGCGGGCGACGGTGCGCATGGCCTGAAGGTCCGACCCGCCTCCCGGCTCGGTCAGCGCCATGGTCGCCCGCAGTTCGCCGGTGGCCATCCGCGGCAGGTAACGGCGCTTCTGTTCGTCCGTGCCGAAGTGCAGCAGGAGCTTGGACACCACGGTGTGGCCGCCCATCGCCCCGGCCAGGCTCATCCAGCCGCGCGCCAGCTCCTCGGTGGTGAGCACGTAACACGGGGTGGACACGGGCGTGCCGCCGTACTCCTCGGGGATGGCCAGCCCGAAGATGCCCAGCTCCTTCATCTTCTCGATCAGGGCCTCGGGGTAGGCGTTCGCGTGTTCCAGGTCCCGGACGACGGGCCTGACCTCCTTGTCGACGAACTCGCGCACCGTGCTGACGACGAAACGCTCGTCCTCGGCCAGGACGTCCAGGGTGCTCATGGTGTGACGCTCCTTCTACTGGGTGCGGGGGCGCTGCTGGGTGCGGGGGCGCTGCTGGGTGCGGGGCGGGTCAGATGACGTCGCCGCCTCTGAGGGCGTCGATGTCGTCGGTGCCGTAGCCGAGTTCGGCCAGGATCCGCTCGGTGTGCTCGCCGGGGGCCGGGACGGCGTCCATGCGGGGGGCGGTGCCGGCGATGTCGACGGGCGGCACGAGCGCCGAGACCATGCCGCCGGGGGTGGGCACGTCCTGCCAGCGGCCACGTTCGCGGAGCACGGGATGGTCGAGGAACTCCGCGACGTCGTTGACCCCGGCGTTGGCGATGCCCGCGTCGTCCAGCAGCTTCATCGCTTCTCGGGCGCCGGATCGCCGGAAGCGCTCGGCGACGATGGCGTTGAGTTCGTGGCGATGCGCCACGCGGGCGGGGCCGGTGGCGAATCGGGGGTCGTCCACCAGGTCCGGGCGTTCCAGGAACCGCTCGCACAGCGCGGCCCACTCGCGTTCGTTCTGTATGGACAGCAGCACCTGCTTGCCGTCGGCCGCGGTGTAGGCGCCGTAGGGGGCGATGGTGGCGTGCTGGGTGCCGATACGCGGTGGCTGGGTTCCGCCGTAGCGGGTGTAGTAGGCGGGCTGGCTCATCCATTCGGCCAGCGCCTCGAACAGGGAGACCTCGACGGCGCGGGCCACACCCGTGGTCGCGCGCACGTACAGGGCGGTGAGGATGCCCGAGTAGGCGTACATCCCGGCGGCGATGTCGGCGACGGACACGCCGACACGGGCGGTCTCCTCGCCGGTGCCGGTCAGCGACACCAGCCCGGTCTGGCACTGGACGAGCAGGTCGTAGGCCTTGCGGTCGGCCCACGGCCCGGTGGACCCGTAGCCGGACACCGAACAGCGGATCAGCGAACCGTGGCGCTCGCCCAGGGAACCGGCGTCCAGGCCGAGCCTGGCCGCCGCGCCGGGCGCCAGGTTCTGGACGAAAACGTCGGCCTTGGCGAGCAGCCGTTCCAGGACCTCCCGGCCGCGCGGCGACTTCAGGTCCAGGGTGAGCGACTCCTTCGACCGGTTCAGCCACACGAAGTAGCTGGACTGGCCGTGCACGGTGGTGTCGTAGCGGCGGGCGAAGTCGCCGCCGCCCGGGCGTTCGACCTTGATGACCCGGGCGCCCAGGTCGGCGAGCTGGCGGGTGGCGAAGGGGGCCGCCACCGCCTGCTCGACGGTGACGACGGTGACGCCGGAGAGCGGCGGCTCGGTCATGCGGCGACCTCCCGGAAGCCTGGCCGGAGACGGGCGGCGCGGCCGGCCGGGCGCGACGCCGTCCAGACCGCAGTACCATCATGGCAATTCATGGATCACAGTGTGCAATAGCAATACGTGATGACACCATGCCGGACGCGGATGGGGGACGCGGTGGACCTCAAGCAGCTCAGGGCGCTGGTCACGGTCGCGGAGGTGGGCAGCGTGACGCGGGCCGCCGAGCTGCTCCACCTCGTCCAGCCCGCCGTCACCCGGCAGATCCGCACCCTGGAGCAGGAACTCGGCGTGCCCCTGTTCGAGCGGACCCGGCAGGGCATGCGGCCCACGCCGGCCGGCGCCATCATGATCGACCGCGCGCGCCGCGCCCTGGGCGAGCTGGAACGCGCCCGCGCGGAGATCCGGCCGTCCCCCGGCACGGTCACCGGCATCGTGACCGTCGGCCTGCTGGAGAGCGCGGCCGACCTGCTCGCCGAGCCGCTGGTGGCGGCCCTGGCCCGCGACCGGCCGGGGATCGAGCTGCGCGTGTTCACCGCCTACTCCGGCCACCTGCAGCAATGGCTCGACGACGGGGACCTGGACCTCACCCTGCTCTACAACCTGGACAGCACCGCGTCGCTGAACGCCCAGCCGCTGGTCCGCGAGAGGCTGTGGGCGGTGGCGCCGCCCTCGGCGGGCCTGCGACCCGACGAGCCCGTCCCGTTCGCGGACGCCGCCGCGCATCCGCTGGTCATGCCCGCCACCGGACACGCGCTGCGCACCCTGATCGACGCCGCCGCCGCACGCGCGAAGATCACGATGGACGTGGCCCTGCAGACCAACTCCATGCGGCTGCAGAAGAGATTCGTCCTCGCCGGTTACGGCTGGACCGTCCTGCCCGGGGTGGGGATCGCCGCCGACGTCGCCGACGGCACGCTCAGCGCCGCCCCGCTCCGCGAACCGGAAGTGTGGCGTTCGGTCGTCCTCGCCACCCCCAGGACGGGACGCACCCCGCCCGCCGTCGAGATCGTCGCCCGCGAGCTGACCCGCCAGGTCCACGCGGCCGTCCGCCAGGGCGGCTGGCCCGCCGCCCGGCCGCACGCCCCCGAACCCGCCGACAAGGACGCATGATGAGCACCGACCAGCCGCTTCACGCCCACGCCCGCGCCGAGGACGGCACCAGGCTGGCCTACCAGCGCCACGGTGGCGGCCGGCCGCTGGTGCTCCTGGCGGGGCAGGCCAACGACCACCACTGGTGGGACGGCGTGCGGGAGGACTTCCACGCCACCCACAGCACCATCACCCTCGACTATCGCGGCACCGGTGACAGCGACAAGCCCGACGGCCCCTACTCCACGCAGGTGTTCGCCGACGACGTGATCGCCGTCCTGGACGATCTGGGAATCGAGCGCGCCGACGTCTACGGCACGTCCATGGGCGGACGCGTCGCGCAGTGGATCGCCGTCCGCCATCCGCGACGGGTCGGCCGCCTGGTGCTCGGCTGCACCTCCCCCGGCGGCCCCCACGCCGTCGAACGCGACGCCGCCGTCCGCCGCGCACTGGCCCAGCCCGACCCCGCCGCCGCGCGCGAGGCGCTGCTCGACCTGATGTACACGCCCGCCTGGCGCGCCGCCCATCCCGGCCCGTACACCACGCTCGGCGACCCTCGCATGCCCCCGCACGCGCGTCGCGGCCACCTGCAGGCCAGCAACCGGCACGACGCCTGGGACGCGCTCCCCCGGATCACCGCGCCCACCCTGATCCTGCACGGCGACCAGGACCGTCTCACCCCGCCGGCCAACGTCCCCCTGCTCGCCTCGCGCATCCCGAACGCCCGGACGCACATCTTCCCCGGCGCACGGCACGCCTACTTCCAGGAATGCCGCCCCCAAGCCGGCCCCCTGGTCGCGGACTTCCTCACCACTTAAGCGAAAGCTTAGATATCGGCAACGAAATCCAGGGATTGACTGGGATATCAGCCGCTCGCACGCTGGTCCACAGGGACGCACGAAGGCGACTCCGTGAGACGAAGGAGCGGTGATGGCCATGGATCCGGCGGCGGTGGCGCGGATGCTGGGCGTGGGACGCAACATCCTCGACGACCGGCTCGGCATCGAGATCGTCGAGGCGAGCGCCGAACGTGTCGTCGCCCGGATGCCCGTCGAGGGCAACACGCAGGTCTACGGAACGCTGCACGGCGGGGCGTCCTGCGTGCTGGCCGAATCCGCGGGCTCCTGCGCCGCCGCGGTGCACGCGGGCCCCGAGCGCATGGCCCTGGGCATCGAACTCAACGTCTCGCACCACCGGACGGTCACCGAGGGCGTGGTCACGGCCGTCGCCACCAAGGTCTCGGCGGGCCGCACGCTGGCCACCTACGACGTGGTCGTCACCGACGAGCGCGACCGCCGCGTCTGCACCGCTCGCGTGACCTCGATGCTGCGCGACCGTCCCCGGCCCGCGACGCCGCGAGGCGAGGTCGCGTGAGCGCCGCGGCGACCGAACTCCTGCTGGCCAGGGGCAGCGCCCCCGCCCGCCGGGCCGTGCACCGAGCGCGGCGGACCTGAGCGTTCGATCGTCAGGAGTCGGTGCGGGCGCGGGCGATGACGACGGGGCAGTGCGCGTGGTGGATCACGCCGTGGCTGACCGAGCCGAGGCCCAGCGCGGCGAGCCCGCCCTGGCGGCGCGGTCCCACGACGAGCAGATCCGCCTCGCGCGAGGCGTCGCACAGCGCCGTCACCGGGTGCTCCCGGACGACCTGCTCGGTCGCCTCGACATCCGGGTAGGTCTTGCGCCAGGGGGCGTGGGCCTCGATGAGCCGCCAGCGGATCTTCTCCTCGATCTGCCTGTCGTCCAGCGCCCGGTTCGCCTCCGCGTAGGCCGCCGACACCTCCCAGGCGTTCACGACACGGACCCGGGACCCGCGGGCCGCGGCCGCCTCGAAGGCGTAACGGAGCGTCTCGGTCTCGTCCCCGTCCAGCGCGAGCCCGGCGACGATCTCACCGTGCTCGCCGCCGTCGGCGCCGCGGACGATCACGACCGGCCCGGCGGTGTGCCCGGCCATGGTCAGCCCGGTCGAGCCGAGCAGCAGGCTGCTGAAACCGCCCAGCCCGCGATGCCCGAGCACCAGCTCGAACGCCTCCTCGGACAGCTCGCACAGCGCCCCGGTGGCGCGTCCGGTGAGCAGCCGGGTGCTCACCTCCACCTCGGGCCGCCGCTCGCGGGCGATCTCCTCGGCCTGCGCGAGCATCTGCCGGCCCGCGTCGGTCAGCGCGTCCACCGCCTGGGGCGCCGCGAACAGCGGCGCGGCGTACAGGGCGCTGTCCAGGGAGTGGACGATCAGCAGCGGCCGGTGCCGTACGGCGGCCTCGTCCGCCGCCCATTGCACGGCGCGGTGGGCGCTGTCGGATCCGTCGGTGCCGACGAGGACGGGCTCTGTCATGTCACTGGCTCCTTCGCGGTTCGCCGGGGCCCTGCTTCTCCAAGGCGACGCTAGGCGGCCCGGCCGCGCTGGTGCGCGGGCCAAGGTCCCTACCCGCTCCGGCGATGGTCACCTCCCACCGGGACGCAGGGACCGGCGACCCGGCCTGCGGGAGCCGGGACCTTCGTCCCTGTCTCCGATGCCCATCGCACCCGGTCGGGAGCGCCGTCGCCCGACAGGCTGGGGAGAGGACACACGCGCGAAGGAGGAGGTGCGGGGCCGTGGAGACCAAGCAGTGGTCCGTGGACATCTACATCAACGAACACGGCGACGACACCGGCGTCAGGGCCGTCCTCACGTCGGCGACGGCCACGAAGGTGGAGGGGGTCGGCCATGCCCGGCGCCACCCACGGGACCGGAACGTCCCCGAGATCGGCGACGAGCTGGCCGTCGGCCGCGCGCTCATCGACCTGGGCGCCCGGCTCGTGCGGATGGCCGACGTGGACATGGAGGCCGTCGCCCGGCAGCGTTGAGCGGAACGCCCGTACGCGGACGGCCGGGGCGCCCGGGTCTCACAGCCCGAAGGTCTTGCCGATGATGTCGCGCTGGATCTCGCTGGTGCCGCCGTACACGGTGGACACGACGGTGGACCGCAGCAGCCGTTCCATGCCGTACTCGGTGGCGTAGCCGTAGCCGCCCATCATCTGCATGCCGTCGAGCGCCATCGCCTTGGCGACCTCGGTGGCCTTGAGCTTGGCCATGGACGCCTCGCGCGGCAGCATCCGCTCCGGATCCGCGTCGATCTTCCGGGCGACGTCGTGGACCAGCAGGCGCGTGCACTCCAGCTCCGTGGCGTGGTCGGCGATCCGGTGCCGCAGCGCCTGGAAGGAGCCCACCGGACGGCCGAACTGCCGGCGTTCGCGCACGTAGGCGACCGTGTCGTCGAAGGCGCGGCGCGCGGTGCCCAGCATCATCGCGGCCAGGATCATGCGCTCCAGGTTCAGCCCCGCGGTCAGCTGCCGCCAGCCCTGCCCGACCTCGCCGACGACCGCGTCCTCCGGGAGGAGGCAGTCGGTGAAGTACAGGTCGTTGACCTCGCGTCCGCCCATCGTGTCGATGCCGTGAACGGTCAGGCCCTCGGCTCCGGCGGGGACGGAGAACATGGTCAGGCCGTCGTGCCTGCCGCCGGAGGTGGACGTGCGGGCGACCAGCAGGATGTGGTCGGCGATGTGCGCGTTGGAGCACCAGGTCTTCTGGCCGTTGATGAGCCAGCCGTCCCCGTGCCGTTCGGCCTTACAGGTCAGCGCGGCCACGTCGGATCCGGCGCCCGGCTCGGACATCGAGATCGCCAGCACCCGGCCGCGCAGGAAGTCGCCGAGCACCCGGCGTTTCTGCTCCTCGGTGCCGAACTTCTGGTAGGACGCCGCGGTGATCGCCGAGGTGGCGAAGCCGCCGATCGGGGCCTGCCAGTAGCCGGTGGCCTCCAGCAGCAGCACCAGGTCGACCATGCCCTGGCCGGCGCCGCCGTACTCCTGCGGCACCGCGACCCCGAGCCAGCCGAGGCCGGCCATCTTCTCGTACAGTTCCGCGCTGTGCGGCTCCCGGCCGCCGTCGGTGAGCTTGAGCCACCGGTCGCGGTCGCCGACCTCGCGGCGGCAGAAGTCGTTGACGGCGTCGACGAAGTCGCGCTGCTCGTCGGTCAGCGTGGTCACGAGGACCGCCCTTTCGCGTAGAGCCCGTCGATCTCGGCGGCGTAGCGCTGCTCGACGACCGCCCGCCGGAGCTTCAGGGTGGGGGTGAGTTCTCCGCCGTCCGGGGTCCAGGGACGGTCGACCAGGTGGAACGCCTTGATCTGTTCGGGGCGGGACAGCGCTTCGTTGGCCTCCCGGACCGCGGCGGAGACCTCCTCGTGGATCCGCGGGTCGGCGGCCAGCTCCGCGAAATCCGTGGCGGGCAGCCCGTGCGCGGCGGCCCACACCGGTGCGGCCTCCTCGTCCAGCGCCACCAGCGCCGTCAGGTAGGGGCGGCGGTCGCCGACCGCCGCGACATGCCCGATCAGGGGATGCCTGCGCAGCAACGACTCGACGCGGCCGGGGGCGATGTTCTTGCCGCTGGAGGTGATGATGATCTCCTTCTTGCGGCCGGTGATGCGGAGCATGCCGTCGTCGTCGAAGGTGCCGAGGTCGCCGGTCGGCAGCCAGCCCTCGGCGTCCACGGCCGGTTCGACGCGCCCGTCCGGCTGCAGGTAGCCGGGGAACACCAGCGGCCCGCGCACCTCGATCTCGCCGTCGGCGGCGGCCCGTACCTGCATCCCGGGGACGGGCAGGCCCACGGTGCCGGCGCGGTAGCGGTCGGGGTAGGTCGTGGTGGCGGCTCCGGTGGTCTCCGACAGCCCCCACACCTCCGTGATCGTCATGCCGAGGCTGCCGAAGAACTCCAGCACCTCGGGCGGGATCGGGGCCGAGCCGCTGCCCAGCCGCAGCGCCTCGGCGAGCCCGAGCCGCTCGCGCAGGGGGCGCAGCACGAGCTTGTCGGCGTCGGCCAGCGCGGCGGCGAGTTCCCCGGGCAGCGCTGTGCCGTCGGCCCGGATCCGGTACGCCTCGGCGGCCAGCCCGCGCGCCCGGTCGACCGCCGTCCGCAGGTCTCCCTCCAGGCGGGACAGCTCGTGCTGGACGGCGGCGGCGAACTTCTCCCACACCCGGGGCACGCCGAAGAACCCGTGCGGCCGCACCGCCGTCAGCGTCGCCGGGAGCTGGGCGGGATCGGGGCAGATCGTGACGTGCCCGGCGCTGTAGACCGGCAGGTACATGCCGAGCACCCGTTCGGCGACGTGGGCCAGCGGCAGGTAGGCGATCGTCCGCGGATGCGGCGGCACGGGCTGGATCAGCTCCTGGAGGGCGCACTGGTAGAGCACGTTGCCGTGGGTGAGGACGACGCCCTTGGGGTCCCCGGTGGTGCCGGAGGTGTAGATCATCGTCACCGGGTCGTCCAGCCCGACCGGTTCGAGCGGTTCCGTGGCGGGCGGTGTCGCCGCGAGTTCGGCGAAGGGGACGTGGCCGTCGCCCGCGCCCTCGACGACCACCACCGCCCTCAGCTCCGGCATCGCGGCCAGCGCCTGCCGCCAGCGCCGCAGTTCGGCGGGGCCTTCCAGCACCACGACGGTGGCGGCGCTGTGCAGCGCGATCTGGTGGATCTGCTCGGGACTCAACGTGGCGTAGGCGGTGCAGGGGATGGCGCCGAGCTGGACGGCGGCGAAGTCGGCGATCCAGTGCTCGGGACGGCTGGACATGCCGATGAGCATCCGCTCGCCGCGCCGCAGTCCCAGCGCCCGCAACCCGCTCGCCACGGCCCGCACCCGGTCGTGCAGCCGCCGCCAGGTCAGGGTGCTCCCGTCCGCTCCGGTCAGGGCCGGCAGGTCGCCGTACTCCTCGGCGTTGCGCCGCAGCAGCGCCCGCACCGTCTGCGCGCCCACCGCCGCGTGCACGTCGGCTGCAGTGATCATCCTCGCTCCCTTCGCCGGGACGGCCGGGCGCACCCATCACAACCCGAACGCCATTCGGCTGTCAATAGATCCGAATGAGCACTTACTTTTTTCGTTGTTTGCGCAGATGAGATTGGGGTGGGCGCGCGAAGATCTCTGGTTTCGCGGTTCACAGCGCCGCGTTACACTCGGCGCCATGCCGCCCCGCCAGCGCCCACGCCCCAAGGACCGGAAGGAGTCGATCGCCCTCGTCGCCGCGCGGCTGTTCTGCGCCCGCGGCTACCACAACGTCGGCATCGAGGACATCGCCCGGGAGGTCGGCATCACCGGCCCGGCGATCTACCGGCACTTCCCGACCAAGCAGGACGTGCTCGCCGCGGCCGTCCAGGAACTGGGCCTGCGGTTCGCCGAGCGCGTCGAGTCCGGCGCCCGGGGGGACGCGCCCGCCGACCGCCTGCGGGCCGCACTGCGGGCGCTGGTGCGTTACGGCCTGGAGCGGCGCACCGTGGCGCGGCTCTACCAGTGGGAGGGCCGCCATCTCGACGCCGAGCGGCAGGCGGTGCTGGCCGCGCCGTTCGACCGCGCCGTGCGCACGCTGCGCGGACTGCTGCTCGACGTGCGGCCCGAGCTGTCGCGGCGGGACGCCGCGCTGCTGGTGGCCGCGGCGCTGAGCGTGATCGCCAGCCCCGCCACCCACCGCGCGAGCCTGGCCAGGGCCAAAGCCGAACGCACCCTGCTGGACTGCGTCGACGCCGTGATCGCCGTCGACCTGCCCGCGCCGCCCGCCGAGGCGCCGCCGCGGCGCCGGCACCCGGACCGGTTCGCACTGCTGCCCCGCCGCGAGCGGCTGCTGGCCGAGGCGGTGCGGCTGTTCCACGAGCACGGCTACCACCAGGTGAGCATGGCCGACATCGGCCGCGCCGCCGGGATCACCGCCTCCAGCGTGTACACGCACTTCACGGGCAAGGCCGAGCTGCTGGCCGCCGCCTACGACCGCGCCACCGGCCGTCTGGAGGACGCCGTCGCCGAGGCGCTGGTCGACGCGGGCTCGCCGGAGCGGGCGCTGCGCCGGCTGGTCGACACCTACGTCCGGCTCACGTTCGACCAGGCGGACCTGGCCGCGGTCTACGTCTCCGAGAGCGAGAACCTGGCCCCGCCCGACCTCCGGCGGCTGCGCGCCGCGCAGCGCAGGCACGTCGACACCTGGATCGGCCTGGTCGCCGAGCTGCGCCCCGGGGAGGAGCCGGCCGCGATCCGGTTCCGGGTGCACGCGGCGCTGAACGTCGTGACCGACCTCGCCCGCTCCGCCGGCCCGTCGGCGACCGAGCCGAGGACCGCCGCCCTGCTCGGCCCGATGCTGGAGCCGCCGGACCGCACGGCCGACGCGGCCGGGGTCAGCCGGACGGCGGGGGCGCCTTCCGGTCGGCGATGGCGGTGAAGATCTCCACGCACCCGGCCACGAGCTCGGCCTCGCTCAGCCGCAGCGCGCCCGACAGCCAGGCGGACAGGGTCTGCGCGAGGCCGCCGACCATGAACTGCGCGACCAGTCCCAGCTCCGGGGTGTCCGGGACGCCGTAGGACTGGCGCGCCTGCCCGCTGAGCAGGCGCGCGAAGAACCGCGAGGACTCCACCCTGCGCCGGGCCAGCAGCGGGTCGGTCAGCGTGACCGAGAACAGCACCCGCCCGTGCCGCCGGTCCTCGGCGACCGCGCGGACGAGCTCGGCGAGCCCGGCGCGGATCTTCGCCTCGGCGGCCGGTCCGGCGGCCTCGACCGCGGCCAGGGCCCGGGTGGCGATGGTCTGCACGACGTGCTCGTGGACGGCCGCCACCAGCTCGTCGCGGTCGGCGAAGCTCTCGTAGAAGTAGCGGGGGGTCAGCCCCGCCCGCCCGCACACGCGGCGCACGGTGAGCTGGTCTCCCTCGGTGCCGCCGAGCAGGTCCAGCCCGGCCTCGACGAGCTGCGCCCGGCGTTCGGCCTTGCGGTCGGCGCCGGTCACCCCTCCGTAGACCCGCATCTCAGAAGCACCCATGCGGCCATCTTGACAGACCCGCCGGAGAGCCCTTCACTATCTGAAAACGAACGTTATCAGATCACCGGAGGCGCCATGCCCCCCACCGAACCGGTCCCGTTCGACCGGAAGGCGATCGTCGGCGCGGCCCTGCTGGCCGGCGGCGCCAACGTGATCATGCAGCTGGCCCGGCCCGGGGTCGGGTACGGAGTGATCGAGAGCCCCGTGGAGAGCGGGCAGCTGCACCGCCACCCGATCAAGCGGGCCCGGACGACGTTCAGCTACCTCGCCGTCGCCATCATGGGCACCCCGCAGGAGAAGGCCGCCTTCCGCAAGGCGGTGAACAAGGCGCACGCGCAGGTCCGCTCGGGCCCTGCCAGCCCGGTGCCCTACAACGCCTTCGACCGCGAGCTGCAGCTGTGGGTCGCGGCCTGCCTGTACCGGGGGCTGGAGGACACCTATCGCTCGTTCATCGGCCCCATCGACCCCGGCGAACGGGAACGGCTCTACCGGTCGGCCGCGACCCTCGGCACCACCCTGCAGGTGCGGCCGGAGGACTGGCCCCCCGACCGCGCCGCCTTCGAGGAGTACTGGCAGCGGGAACTGAAGAAGATCGCCATCGACGAGCCGGTGCGCCGCTACCTCGGCGACCTGGCCGACCTGCGGTTCCTGCCCGGTCCGGTCAGCCTGCTGTTCGGACCGGCCAACCGGTTCGTCACCACGGGATTCCTGCCGCCGGAGTTCCGCGAGCAGATGAGGCTGCCCTGGAGCGACCGGGACCAGCGGCGGTTCGACCGGCTCGTCACCGCGCTGCGCGCCTTCGTGCGCATCCAGCCCCCGGTGCTGCGGCGGTTCCCGTTCGACCTGCTGCTGTGGGACGTGCGGCGGCGCATGCGCACCGGCCGTCCACTGGTCTGACGACATCGACGAGGATCGACGAGGAGTTGGGTCTACTTCGACGACATGGTGGAGAACACCCTCGTCCCGCACCGGGTGGCGCACGACGTGCTGGACATGCTGGACCGGGTGCCGCCGGGGACGCCGGCCCTGCTGCGGCCGCTCGCGGCGCCCGCCGGCCTCGCCGCCGGGCGGCTCGTCCGCTTCATCACCGTCGGCACGCTGCCCCCGGCGGCGCGCGACAAGCTCGGGCTGTCGTGGAGCCGCGCCGACGACCGGCGCCTGCGCGCCGTCTGCCGGACCATCGCCGTCACCACCGCGCGGCTTCCCGAACGCCTGCGCTACATGCCGATCGCGTACCGGGCGCGGCAGGCCGCCCGGGCGCGGCAGCGTCTCGACCAGGCCCTGGCCGACCGCCCGCTCTGAAGTTATCGGCGATCCGCCAACAAGGCGCCCGAGTCCATGACCACGATCGCCCGTGCCGTCGAGCCCTCGATGTCACCGAGATAGACGGTGCGCACGGTCGCGGTCGCGTCGGCCTTGCGGCCTCGGAGGCGAGGGGTCCGGAGCCGACGCTCCGGCATGTGACCAGGGCAGTTGCCGGTGCGCGGTGGCCGTTTGGCTCAGCGCATGCAAAGCGCGCCGCGATGGCGGCGTGGTAGTCCGAGCCGCAGAGCGCCTGACGTTCCCTCGGGACGGCGAGTGCCGTCTGAGCCGGGGGCGCTCAGTCCGACGACCGGACGAGCGCGGCCACGGTCTGCTCCAGCCGCCTCATCTGGGCCGTGTCCCCGACGAGGGAGCGGACGACGGCCAGGAACTCCTCCAGGCCGTTCGGGAACTCCAGGCAGGTCCGCACGATGGAGTGGACGTCCAGATTCGGCTGCGGGCGGCGCGCGATGCGTATGGCGATTTCCTGGCGCAGCGATCCGACGATCTGCTCCCTGCCGTCGGGCGAGGCCAGCAGCGGGATTTCCAGCAGCCGGTCCACGATTTCGAAGATGGGAGGCAGCGCCGGGCGGTCCAATTCGGGTTCCGCGGGCGCCGCCCGCGGCCCGGGCACCGTTTTCGACGGCTCGGTGTCCCGCGCCGTCGGGGCCAGTGGAGAGCCGCTCTCGGAGGATCGTTCGCCCACCGGTTCGCGAATGCACAGCCAGCCGTCGGCGTCGGTCTCCTTCAGCCGGATCTCGATCCGCCGGAACTCGGTCGGGTCGATCGCGCCGAGCCCTTCCTTGATCACTTCTCGGTAGAATTCGTCCGACGCCAGAATTCCCAGGTCGGCGGCGCTTTCGGTGAATGCCGCCTTGAACGACGGGGCGTCGAGCAGCCGCGCGGCGTGGTTCACCGTGACGCCGACCATGCCGTTGTCGTCCATCGTCAGGGGGCCGGCGTGCAGGGCGACGCGCAGCCGCATCTGCGCCTGTTCCACCGACACCTCGTTGTGTCTGCGCAGCTCGGCCCGCAGGTGATCGGGCAGGGGGTGGACGAGGCGCGCCGGGTCGGACGCCGGCGGCAGGATGATGATCGCGCCGTCCCCCCGGTCCTCCCGGTAGCAGTCGTCGTACGGCAGGCCGGACGCGCCGAAGCAGCGCGACAGCGCCTCGTACATGACCTCGCGCAGCCTGCGCTGAACACCGTCGGGCCGCTTCCCGAATCCGACGATGTCGCATGCGAAGATCGTGCAATGCCCGGAGGGGATCCATTCTTTCCGGGCTTCGCCGACTTCATCAACGCCGTCGCGCATCACTTCAGACTCCTTGGCGCGGTGATACCCCCACTGTGCACGCGCCGCGACGCTCACGGCAAGCTTTCTTTGATCATCTCGGCGTCCGCCATCGTCTTCACACGTGCCCGCGTCCTACCCTTGACGCATCGGGGGACCGTATGAGACCGGGCCGGGGATTTCACTGTGTCCTGCGACGCAGACCGACGTTCCGAATGGTGCTTAGCTTGATCGGAACGAGGGGACCTCTGCCCGAATGCCGGGGAGAAACGCATGGTGGAGGACGAGGGCAGGTTGTCGGCCCTGCCGCAGCGGGCGGTCGAGAGCCTGCGCAACAGGTCCGTCGAAACGGGGAAGGTGGAGCAGTCCACCGCCGAGATCGTCGAACTGCTCGCCGACGTGCCGGTGCTCCGGGAGGCGACGGGGCGCACGGTCCTGGCGCACTACATCAGCGAGGCGTCCGGCCTTCCGCTGATGCTGCCGGAACTGCCGAATCCGAAGTTCCATCTCTACAACCTCGTGCTGGCCTGCAGGGAGATTCCCGACGGGCTGCGCCTGCTGGTCAGCGGGGTGGAGTTCGTGGCCGGGCAGACGACGGCGGTGGCACGGCTGCGCAGGCTGGTCAGCCCGGTCCGCGAGCACCTGGAACCCGTGGCGGAGTCCCAGCTGGAGGACCTGCTGGCGGGGCTGCGCGTGCCGTCGCTGGCCCGGCTGTACTACGCGGCCACGGGCGGCGGCATCACGCACGTCCCGTTCCGCCTCACCGACGCCTGGGACGCGTTCACCGCCCTGCTGGACCACAACACCGCGCCCGACCGGCCGTCCCCCCACCTGGTCTTCATCGCCATGCTGCTGCGCACGATGCAGGCCCGCGAGGCCGCCGACGCCACCACCCCCGAGAACGCCTGGCGGCTCAAGCGGCTGCGCGAGTGGCTGGCGATGCAGACCGAGCGGCTCCGGATGGACGGGGCGACCGCACAGGCCGACTATCTGGACCGCATGCGGGACCGCACCCAGGACCTGGAGGCGCGTCCCGACAAGCCGATCTACCTCATCATCCAGCTCGAACCGATCCATGATCTGGTCGACGGCCACGTGATGTGCCGCCTGTCGCACTGGCGCCAGGTGCATCCGCTGGAGTGGCGTCCCGAACCCGGCGACGACCGGGTGGTGCCGCTGGACGAGGTGCCCCGGCACGTCGGCGAGCTGATCCGCGAGGCCGAGGAGGGCTGGGCCTACCAGCTGGACGACTCGCTGGTGCTGGAGTTCGTGCTCCCGATGGACATGCTCAACCTGGACCTCGAGCAGTGGACGCGCGATCTGCCCGACGCGCCGCATCCGGCGCCGCTGGGGTCGGAGTACGAGATCCTCATCCGCAGCCAGGAGCGGCTGCGCACGCTGCACATGCACCGCGCGTGGCGGCAGCGCTGGCAGGTGCTGGTCGACGGGGTCGAGTGCGTGACGTACTGGGCGACCGCGGAGGACCCCGCCCACCTGCGCCGGATGGGCCACCGGCTGCTGGGCAGCCGCGAGGTCGTCGCGTGCGTGCTGAGCGGCCCGCCCGACCGCGAGCCGGGGCGCAGCGAGCTGTGGATGGCGCTGCGGGCGGGGATCCCCGTGGTGCTCTGGCACCGGACGCAGGAGCCGCCCGCCGAAGTCCGGCGGGAGGTGCGCCGGATCGTCGAGCGGCGCGACTTCCGCGGCCTGCCCGCCGACATCAAGCGGCTGCGCGCGACCATGCCGGTGGTCGACGACCGTAACTGTCGTACGGATACGCAGGTCGCGCTGCTTTGGGACGACCCGCACCACTTCCTGGACGAAGCGGACACTCTTCGCGCCCCAGGATGATGATCTCGCAACGCGCACACATATCCCTCGAGGGGACACAATCGGCCTCCGCCCCCGCGCGGCACTATACGGCCTCATGGAGAGAGGATCGTCACCGCCGGAATCTTGCCAACCACTCTCAGAACGGGGATCCTCGACGATAGAGTCGGGTCGCCGCCATGGCTTTCTTTATTAAGCAGAACAATTCCGACGGGACCAGCGGGCCGCAGCAGGAGGGCGTTGCCGATGGCTGACGAGCTGTCCATGCCCCCTTCCCCCGGTGACGGGACAAATCCGCCCGGTTCACCGGAGGGATCGCCGGGGGCGTCGTCGACCGAACGCCCGGCCTGGTGGATCTACCGGGGCACGGGCCGTCCCCTCGCGGAAGGCGAACTCGCCGCCGCCCTGCCCCCGCCGCCCCCGTGGCGCACCTTCGACGGAGGGCCCGCGCTGCCCTCGCCGCCCGCCGACGAGCGCGACTTCGTCCGCAGGCTCGGCCCGACGGCCGGCGGCAGGCCCCGGCTTGCCGACCGCGAAGAGATCGACATCGTCAACACCGCGCTGCTGCTGCGGCGCCCCCTGCTCATCACCGGCGAGCCCGGGGTGGGCAAGTCCAGCCTCGCCTACCGCGTCGCCCGCGAGCTCGGGCTCGGCAGGGTGCTGCGGTGGCCGGTCAGCAGCCGCAGCACGCTGCGCGAAGGGCTGTACGAGTACGACGCCATCGGCCGGGCGCAGGACGCCGCCACGGCCCGCCAGCTGGCCGGTTCCGGCCGGGGGCCGCACTCCGGGCCCGAGGCGGACGACGCGCGGCGGGCACGGCCGGTCCGGGACGGCCGCGCGGACGGCGACGCGAACGGCGGCGACGCGGCCGGGGCGACCGCCGACACCGGGCTGGGCAACTACCTGCAGCTCGGCGCGCTCGGCACCGCGCTGCTGCCGTACGAGCTGCCCCGGGTGCTGCTGATCGACGAGCTCGACAAGAGCGACATCGACCTGCCGAACGACCTGCTCGACGTCTTCGAGGAGGGCGAGTACCGGATTCCGGAACTGGTGCGCGTCGGTGCCCGCGAACCCGTCGTGACGGTGCACACCGCCGATCCCGGCGGCACCGCCGAAATCGTGCGGGGGCACGTGCGCTGCCGTGCCTTTCCCCTCATCTTCATCACCAGTAACGGCGAACGCGACTTTCCTCCCGCCTTTCTCCGGCGCTGCCTTCTCTACACCATGAAGGAGCCGGACGAGGCGCGCCTGGCCGATATGGTCTCGGCGCATTTCACCGACAGTTCCGACGAGCGGACCCGGCAACTGGTCCGCAGGTTCCTGGAATACCGCCGCAGCCAGGGCCGGCTCGCCGCGGACCAGCTCCTCAACGCCGCCTACCTGACCAGTTCGGGACGGCACATCCCCGGCGACGAGTGGGAGCGGGTGCTGGACCTGGTCTGGCAGCGCCTGAATCCCGAGGCGGCCGCTGAGTGAACGAACCGTCCGCCGAATCGCCGGTGCGTCCGAAGGCCCCCGACGCGCCGCGGCAGCGGCCTGTCTGGTTCGAGGTCTCCGACGCGATCTGGCTGGCCGGTCACATGGCCGCCGCGGCGGACGCCTCGGACACCGCCTGCGCCCCGCCGTCCCCGCCGCCCCCGGCGGGGACGACGCCGCAGGGCGGGCGGCCCTCCGCCGCCGACGGCGACGGACGGCCCGCGGGCGGCGGGACCGGTCCCGGCACGGCGACGGACCGGCTCGGCGTCGACGGCGAGGCGCGCGCCCACGCGACGCGTCCACGCGAGGACCGTTCCGCCCGCGAGCGGACGGGCGTCCCGTCGTCGCTCAACGGCTTCACGTTCGGCGCCCCCGCCCCCGCGCGTCCCGCCCGGCCGGGCGAACGCGCCAACGGCGGCCACATGCGCGTGCCCAGCCCCGGCGGCCTCCTCGGCGACGACCCGTTCGCCGGGGTGCATCCGCTGCCCGACCGGCGCCGCATCGAGCAGGCGCTGCGGCCGTTCCGCAAGCCGGTGCCGTCCCCGCACGGAGACCCGGAGCTGAACGACGAGGCGACGGCCGTCCGCGCCGTCCAGGACGACCTGTGGCTGCCCGAGACGCGCCCCGCCCTGGAGCGGTGGCTGGACCTCGACGTGATCGTCGACGACGGCCCGCTGTCCGCGCTCACCCGCCCGGTGGCCGACGCGTTCGTCGACTGCGTCGGCCGGGTCGGGGCGTTCCGCACCATCCGCACCTACCTGCTCGACACCGACCGGCCGGGCCTGGTGGAGCCGACGCTGCGGCTGGCGGGCCGCCCGTCCGTCACCCGCCCGGCGGCGGGGCTCATCGGACGGGGGCGGCGCGAACGCAGGCTCCTCGTCGTCCTCACGGACGGCGTCGGGCGCGCATGGCATTCGGGCACCGCGCAGCGGCTGCTGGCCGGATGGGGGCGGCAGGTCCCGCTGGTCGTGGTCAACCTGCTGGCCCGCCGCCAGTGGCGGCGCACCGGGCTCGTCACCCGCCCCGCCAGGCTGTACGCGTCCGCTCCGGCCGCGCCCAACCGCTTCTACCGGGTGCGCTACCCGTCCGCGCCGTCCGGCGGCCACCCCTCCGCGCCCTCGGGCGACGGGGTGCCGGCCGCCGGAACGCCGCCACGGTTCGCGGCGGGCCGGCCGGTACGCGACGAACCGTGGCCGCCGGTCGTCCACGACACGGGGGCGCCCGGCCCGTCCCATGTCCACATCCCGGTGATCGAGCTCAACCCCGGCCAGCTCGCCGGCTGGGCGCGTTTCGTGGCGGGGTCCCACGGCAGCTGGTTCGGCGCCGTGGCGGTGTGCGACACCCGCTCGGTCGGGCAGCCCCCGTCCTGGCGCCCGGACGACGACGAGGACACCGGGACGTCGGCCGCGTCCGCGCCCGAGCTCGTCCGGCGTTTCCGCGCGGCGGTCAGCCCGGCCGTGTTCTCGCTGGCCGTGCATCTGGCGGCGGCGCCGCTGAACGCGCCCGTCATGCGGCTCGTCCAGCGGACCATGCTGCCGCGGTCGCGGCCCTCGGATCTGGCCGAGCTGGTCGGCAGCGGCCTGGTGCGCCGCGTCGGCACCGGCCGCGCCCCCGGCACCGAGGCGCCGGAGGAGGTCACGCTCGACTTCGTCCCCGGCGTCCGGGACGAGCTGCTGGCCAGCGGCCGCCGCTCCGACACCACGCAGGTCCTGCTCATGGTGGGACGGCATCTGGGTGATCGGGTGGCCGGGCTGCGCGACCTGATGGCCATGGTCACCGAGCCGGAGCGCGCGGACCCGCCGGAGATCAGCTCCGAGCTGGTGCCTTTCGCCGTACCGACGCTGCATGTGCTCCGCGCGCTGGCGGGCCCTTATCTCCGTGCCGCCAGAGAGCTCGAGTCCCGACTCCTCGGCTCGGCCCGGAGGAATGAGCCGCCTTCCACGACACAAAAAATTGATCAACGATCGGCGACGCCTCCACTGGACGCCAACGAAGCGGGTAGGAACGCCCCCATGCAGATGCAGACGCAGATGTTGGACGCCGCCGCGGACGGGGCCGTCGTCACCCGAGACATTCCCAAGCCTCCCCCACTTGGAGTCGGTGTGACCATTCGCAATATTCCTCAGGTGACTGACCGCAAGCCGTCCGACCCGCCCCCGGTATGGGGCAACGTTCCCCCGCAGAACATCAGTTTCACCGGACGCGAGGAACTGCTCGAACAGCTTCATCAGCGGCTTTCGCAGGGCACCACCGCCGTGTTGCCACAGGCGTTGCACGGAATGGGCGGCGTCGGCAAGTCGCAGATAGCCATCGAGTACGTGTACCGCCATACGGCGGATTACGACCTGATCTGGTGGGTCCGCTCCGAGCGTCCCGGGCAGATCCAGCAGGACCTCACCGAACTGGCCGCCGCGTTGAACCTGCCGGTGAGCCAGGAGGTCAACGTCGCGGTGCCGGCCGTGCGCGAGGCGCTGCGTCTCGGCCGCCCGTACCGCAACTGGCTCCTCATCTTCGACAACGCGGAGGAACTGGAGGACGTCCGGCAGTTCTTCCCCACCAACGGCCCCGGAAAGATTCTCGTCACGTCGCGGAACCAGGCGTGGACGAAGGTGGCCAATTCCCTTGAGGTCGATGTCTTCGCCCGCGAGGAGAGCAAGGCGCTGCTGCGCCTGCGCGGGCCGGACCTCGACGACGCCGCGGCCGACGAGCTCGCCGACGTCCTCGGCGACCTGCCGCTGGCCATCGCGCAGGCGGCCGTCTGGCTGGCCGAGACGGGAATGCCCGTCGACGAATATCTGCATCTGTTCAAGGAGAAGCACGAAAAGGCGACCGAACTGCTCCACGACGCGGCTCCGACGGCCTACGAACTGCCGGTCGCCGCGGCCTGGAACGTGTCGCTGGACCGGCTGCGCAGCAGCGAACCGGCCGCATTGCAACTGCTGCAGGTATGCGCCTTCTTCGCGCCCGAACCGATTTCTCTGCGGCTGCTGTCGGGCGCCCGCAACGTCGAGGGGCCGCCCGAACTGCTGGAGGCCCTGGGCGACCCCGTCCGGCTGGGCCGGGCGATCCGCGCGATCAACCAGTACGCCCTGGCCAAGATCAGCCACAAGCACAACACGATCCAGCTGCACCGCCTGGTGCAGCGGGTGCTGGTCAGCCAGCTCGACCCGGACGAGGCCGCGCTGCTGCGCCGGTGCGGCCACCAGCTCATGGCCAAGTTCGACCCCGAGGACCCGGTGCTGCCGACCAACTGGCAGCGGTACGCCGACCTGCTCCCCCACGTCCTCTACTCGCGCATCGTCGAGTCCGACGACGTCTGGGCGCGCCAGCTCGTCCTCAACGAGATCGACTTCCTCTTCCAGTGGGGCGACCACAAGGGCTTTCTGGAACTGGCCGAGGAGGCCGTCAACACCTGGACCCGGACGCTCGGCCCCGACCACGACCAGACCCTCGCCGCCGGGATCAAGCTGGGTCTCGCGCTGCGGCTGGACGGCCGTTTCGAGGAGGCCTACCAGCACCACGTGCGCGTCTTCGAGACCCAGAAGCGGGCGCACGGCACGGAGGACGAGCGGACCCTGGAGGCCCAGCAGTACGTCACCGCCGACCTGCGTTTCCTCGGACAGTTCGGCCAGGCCCTGGAGCACGACCGGCACAACTACGAGACGCTGCGGCGCATGTACGGGCCCGAGGACCCGATGACGTTGCAGCAGGCCCACCTGTACGCCGTCAGCCTGCGGCTCAACGGCGACGCCCGGGGCGCCCTCGACCTCGACCGCGAGACCTACCGGCACCTGGTGACGATCTTCGGTGAGACGCACGGCAGGACCCTGTCCTCGCTGGCCGCGATCGCCGTGGACGAGATGGAGTGCGGCGACTACGAGACGGCGCGGGACCTGACCCGGCAGAACGTCGAGCGGCTGGAGACCCATTTCGGCAGCAGCTTCACCGGGCTGGCCGAGGCGATGAGCGCCCTGTCGGTCATGGAGCGCAAGGCCGGCGACCACGAGCGGGCGTTCGAACTGTCCACCGAGGCGATCGAGCGCTACCAGGCCCGCTACGGTCCCTCCCACCCGGGGCGCATCTCCGCCACGCTCAACCACTCGGTCAATCTCCGCCAGGTCGGCAGGCTGGAGGAGTCCATCAAGCTGGCCCGCGAGACCGGACAGGACTTCCTGCGCACGTTCGGGCCCGATCACCCCAACACCGCGTCCGCCGATGTCAACCTGGCCGTGGCGCTGCGGCTGAACGGCCAGGCCGAAGAGGCCCGCAGGCTCGACGAGGCCGCTCTCGAGGTGCTGAGCCGGGTGCTGGGCCGCGACCACCCGCGCGCCATCGTGTGCGCGATCAATCTGGCCAGCGACCACTACGCCCTCGGAAACTGCCAGGAGGCGCTGGAAAGGGACCGGGCGGTCCTCGAAGTGGCTCAGCGTGTGCTGGGCGAATTGCACCCGACCGCGCTGGCCTGCGAGTTCAACCTCGCGCTCGATTTGCAGGCCCTGGGCGAGGAGCAGGAGGCCGCCGCCCGTTCCGCCCGCACCATCGACAGCCTGCGCAGGGTGCACGGCCCCAAACACCCGGCGACGCTGTCCGCGCAGCAGGGAAAGCGCGCCGACTGCGATATCTATCCCATCCCTGTGTAACCGGCGGGACGTGCAAGTACGGCGAGGATCGGAGTCCATCGAGGCGCGCCCTGACCCACAGGTGTTTCGATCTCATGCGCGCGGGGTAAGGTAGCTTGATCAGCGGGTCAACGCTTTTCCCTTACTCCGCCCGCACGCTCCCCCATCCCCTGTCCACCATCTGGACACGACCCGACATCGCGCGTATAGTAAATATGTACCGTAGTGTCTGAAATTTCAGGCTCTTCCTTTCGACAATCAGCGGCAGACAGGAGCGCGTCACAGGCGGCCGATCGTCGGTGAGCCTCATCACGGACAGCGCCGTCCCTCATCTACGAACGCCGCAATGCTCCCGAGGAGCGGAAGAGGTAATGGTCGGCCAAGGGGAGTGGAACGAAGCGTCGTGGCGCAAAAGCGTTAGATCCGGCAGCCACGAATCCGCCGGAGGCTGCGTTTGCGTTGCCGTGATCGGCTCGTGGGGCGCGATTCGGGACAGCAAGGATCCGGAGCCCAGGACGATCGTGATGCCCAAACCGGCGTTGCGCAGGCTCTTTGAGGAGGTCAAACGGGGGCGGCTGGATCTGCACTGAGCGCTGGTCCGCGGCGACCGCCGGCGGGGCCGTCGCGAGGACCAGCCGGATGGGGGCGCGCGGCGGTGCCGGAACGCGCCCCCGGTGCCGTCGGCGGCGTCAGCCCGCGAAGGCGTCGTTCTTGATGGAGCCGATGAAGCCGCGCCAGGCCGCGACCGACATCGACAGCCGCGGACCGTCCGGGTCCTTGGAGTCGCGGATCGCACGGGCACCGTCGACGGCCGCGACCTCGACGCACACGGCGAGGTTCGGGTCGCTGCTGTAACTGCTCTTCCTCCAGACGGTCGGAGAAACGCGCGAGTCAGTCATTTTTCACGCTCCTGTGATCGGTGTCGACAGGTGGTCCGTGTTCGGACCGTAAGGCGGGTGCCCACTGTCAACGTACCCAGTCAGCCCCGCGGGCAAATGGACATCACCACCTCTTGGCAGCGATATTTGACTCCCCGTCCCCGCCATACAATCCGGCATCGATAAGCATTTATGCGGATATCCTGCCATGGCACTTCTCGCAGCTCATCGGGCCTCTGCCGCAACCGCATCGATCCGCCTTATCGAGCTACGACCAGGCTCGCCGTGGAAGGTCTTCCCGTCCACCACGGGAATGGGCGCACAATTCTGCGGCCCGATGGTCGGCATTCAGAATATCTGTGGGCATGGAGGTCGGGTGGTACCATGACCGGCATGCGGATGGGTTCCTGTCGTCTCGGCTGGTGGCGCCCCTGAGGGGGCGGCACTGACCCATTCGCGTGTTCTGACCACACGGCCGCCCTGTTCGGGCGGCCGTCGCGTGTGTCCGCGTCCGGTGGCCAGGCCAGGGCGGCCCCGACCTCCACGGGAGCCATCGGACGATGCCACGACGTCTCACCGGGTTCACCCCGTCGGGTGACCTGCACTTCGGCAACTACATCGGCGCGATCGCGCCCATCGTCTCCGCGCAGGCGGACACGGACACGGTGGTGTTCATCTCCGACCTGCACGCGCTGACGCTGGAGCACGACCCGGCGCAGGTGCGGCGGCGGACGCTGGAGTTCGCGACCCTGCTGCTGGCCGCGGGCGCCGACCCCGACACGTGCCTGTTCCTCGTCCAGTCCCACGTCCCGCAGCACACCGAACTGCACTACCTGCTGGAGTGCGCCACGGGCTTCGGCGAGGCCCAGCGCATGATCCAGTTCAGGGAGAAGTCGCGCCGCGGCGGGCGCGTCCGGGTCTCGCTGCTGACCTATCCGATCCTGATGGCGGCCGACATCCTGCTCTACGACACCGACGAGGTGCCGGTCGGGGAGGACCAGAACCAGCATCTCGAACTGGCCCGCGACGTGGCCGAGCGGTTCAACGCCCGGTACGGGCCCACCTTCACGGTCCCCAAGGCCGTCACGCCGCCGGTCGCCGCGCGCGTCATGGACCTGGCCACGCCGGGCGAGAAGATGAGCAAGTCCGCCGCGTCCCCGGCGGGCGCGCTGCGGCTGCTGGACGAACCGCGGGTGCTGCGGCGCAAGGTGATGCGGGCGGTGACCGACGCCGGCACCGACGTGACGTACGACCCCGAGCGCAAGCCGGGCGTGTCCAACCTGCTGACGATCCTGGCCGCGTGCACCGGCGACACCCCGCAACGGGTGGCCGGACGCTTCGACCGCTACGGGGAACTGAAGGAGGCGGTCGCCGACGCGGTCGTCGCCACGCTCGCCCCCGTCCGGGAACGCTATCTGGAACTCGCCGACGACCCCGAGTACGTACGGGCCGCGCTGCGCAAGGGTGCCGAACGGGCGCGGGAGCTGGCGAGTGAGAGGATCCGAACGGCGAAGGCGGCCATCGGCCTGCTCCCGCCCTGAACACGGCGGGCGGGCGACGGTGGGCGACCACACCGCCGTGGGCAGGCCGGTGGTCCGCGTCCGATAGTCGGCGCGGCTGAGGGTAAAGCGCGGGGCATGAGCGACGCCGTAGTGATCGGAAGCGGGCCGAACGGGCTGGTGGCGGCCAACGTGCTGGCCGACGCGGGCTGGTCGGTGGACGTCCTGGAGGCGCAGCCCGAGCCGGGCGGCGGCGTGCGCAGCGACCGCGGCGCGCACCCCGACTTCGTCAGCGACGTGTGCAGCGCGTTCTATCCGATGGGCGTGGCGTCCCCCGTCATGCGCGCCCTGGAGCTGGAGCGGTACGGGCTGCGGTGGCGGCACGCCCCGGCCGTCCTGGCGCACCCGCTGCCCGGCGGACGCTGCGCCGTGCTGGAACGCGACGTCCACCGCACCGCCGAATCGCTGGAGGAGCTGGGCGCGGGCGACGGGGAGGCGTGGACGCGGCTCTACCGGCGCTGGGAGCACATCGGCGACGACCTGCTCGCGGCGCTGTTCGGGCCGTTCCCGCCGCTGCGGGCGGGTGCGTCGATGGCGGCGCGGCTGCGGGCGGCGGGAATGCTGCGGATGGTGCGCTTCCTGCTGTCGCCGGTGCGGCGGGCCGGCGAGGAGGAGTTCTCCGGGCCCGGCGGGCGGCTGCTGCTGGCCGGGTCGGCGCTGCACACCGACCTGTCCCCCGAGTCGACGGGCGGCACCGCGTTCGGCTGGCTGCTGACGATGATCGGGCAGCAGTACGGGTGGCCGGTGCCGGAGGGCGGCGCGGGCGAGCTGACGGGGGCGCTGGTGCGCCGGCTGGAGGCGCGGGGCGGACGTGTCCACTGCGACACCCCGGTCACCTCGGTCGTCGTGGCCGGTGGGCGCGCGGCGGGGGTGCGCACCGCGTCCGGCGAGACGGTACGGGCGGGCAGGGCCGTCCTCGCCGACGTCTCGGCGCCCGCCCTGTACGGAGGGCTCGTCGGCTGGGAGCATCTGCCGTCCGCGTTGCGCGCCGACATGCGCCGCTTCCAGTGGGACCTCGCGACGTTCAAGGTGGACTGGGCGCTGTCCGGCCCGATCCCGTGGTCGTCCCCGGGGGCCGCACGCGCCGGCACGGTGCACCTGGCGTCGGGGATGGACGCGCTGACCGGCTACTGCGCGGACCTGGCCACCGGCAGGGTGCCCGGCGAGCCGTTCATGCTGCTGGGGCAGATGTCCACGGCCGACCCGACGCGCTCGCCGTCGGGGACGGAGTCGGTGTGGGCGTACACGCATGTGCCCCAGCGCGTGACGGGTGACGCGGGCCCCGACGGGATCACCGGCGTCTGGGACGAACGCGAGAGCACGGCCATGGCCGACCGGATGGAACGGCTCATCGAGCGGTACGCGCCGGGCTTCCGCGAACGGGTCGTCGACCGCCGCGTCATCGACCCGCCCGCGTTCCAGCGGCACAACGCCAATCTGCGCAACGGCGCCCTGAACGGCGGGACGAGCGCGCCGCACCAGCAGCTGGTGTTCCGGCCGGTGCCCGGCGGGCTGGGCCGTCCGGAGACGCCGGTGCCCGGGCTGTACCTGGCGTCGGCGTCGGCGCATCCGGGGGGCGGGGTGCACGGCGCCTGCGGCGCGAACGCCGCCCGTGCCGCGCTGCGCGCGGACGGGCCGCTGGGGCGTCTGGTCGTCCGCCCGGCACTGGCCGCACTGCGACGCGGCGCGCACAGGAATTCGGGGACGCGCGGCCCGACGTGACGTGGTCGGAGTGCGCGGATTCCGGCCCGGTCGAACAGTCGGCTGATCAACGAGAGCCATTCCGATTCGCCGGACTTATCGGAGATGGCTGTCTACGCTCGCCTCATGCGTAGACGAATCGCCGGCGTGCTCGGCGTCCTGCTCGCGGTGGGTCTGGCCACCACGCCCGCGGCGGCCCTGGCCGAGCCGAGGCAGGCGGTCCCGGCCCCGGCCCCGGCCGGTGACCTGCGGGCCGACCTCGACGCGATCCTGGCCGACCCCCGCCTCGCCGACGCCGATGTCGGCGTGCTGGTCAGCGACGCCAGGACCGGCGCCGTACGGTACGCGCGCGGTGCCGACACCGCCCTGCTCCCCGCCTCCAATCAGAAGATCAACACCTCGACCGCCGCGCTGTCCCTGCTCGGCCCCGGCTACCGGTTCCGGACGAGCGTGCTCGCCGCGAAGGTGAACGGGTCCACGATCACCGGGAACCTGTATCTGAAGGGCACCGGCGACCCCACGATGCGGGCCGCCGAGTACGACGCGCTCGCCGCCCGGGTGGCCGCGCGCGGCGTCACCCGCGTCACCGGCGACCTGGTCGCCGACGACACCTGGTTCGACGCCGTCCGCACCCCGGCGCACTGGGACCCCACCGACCTGCAGTACGCCTACGCCGGGCCGATCTCGGCGCTGACCGTCTCCCCGAACGACGCCTACGACGCGGGCTCGGTCAAGGTGTCGGTCACCCCCGGCGGGCGGGGCGAGCCGGTCGGCGTGGCGCTCACCCCGCCCACCGACGCGGTGAAGGTCGACAACCGGGCCGTCACGGGACCGGCGGGTTCGGCGTCCACGCTGTCAGTCCAACGGGCCAACGGCAGCGACACCATCGTGATCCGCGGCTCGTACCCGGAGGGCGGGACGCGGTACGAGACGCTGCGCACCGTCCCGGAGCCGACCCTGTACGCCGCCGACGTCTTCCGCGACGCGCTGGCCGACCACGGCGTCACGGTCGACGGCACGGTCCGGCGCGGCGCGACCCCGGCCCGGGCCGTCCGGCTGGCCGACCGCGTCTCCATGCCGCTGTCGCAGCTGACCACCCCGTTCCTCAAGCTCAGCAACAACGTGATCGCCGAGATCCTGGTGAAGGCGATCGGCCGCAAGGCCAGGGGGAAGGGCACCTGGGAGGCGGGCCTGCCGGTGATCGAGCGGTACGTGCGGAGCCTGGGCGTGCCCGCCGGCCGGCTGGAGATGGCCGACGGGTCGGGGCTGTCGCGGCTCAACCGGTCGGCTCCCCGCGACATCACCACCGTGCTGCGCCGCGTCCAGACCAGGACGTGGTACCCCGCCTGGTACCAGGCGCTGCCGGTCGCCGGGGACCCGGACCCGCTGGTCGGCGGGACGCTGGCGAGCCGGATGCGCGGCACCCCCGCCGCCGGGAACGTGCACGCCAAGACCGGCACGCTGACCGGCGTGACGGCGCTGTCCGGCTACGTCCGCGAGCCGTCCGGACGCCGGCTCGTCTTCTCGGTGATGTTCAACGGGTACACGGGCGGCGCGCCCAAGGACATCGAGGACAAGATCGCCGTCCGGCTGGCGGGCGGAAGCGTCCGCAGCGTCATGGTCCAGGCCGACCACGGCGCGGACATCCGGCTCGAGTGCTCATGGACCGGATCCTGCTGATCTTTTCTTGACCCTTCCGTGGACCGCCGCGCCGTTCTGGGCACAGACCTAGGCGGGTGCCGGTCGTTCCCGCCACAGCGCCCCGGAGCGGCGCGGCCGGTGCCACGAAAGGAGACGCAGGACGATGATGCGCGTCATCGGCGCGGGTTTCCCGCGCACCGGCACGGCGTCCATGAAGGCCGCGCTGGAACGGCTGGGCTTCGGGCCCTGCTACCACATGTTCGAGGTCATGACCCATCCCGACCACGTCGACCGGTGGCTGTCGGCCGCGTCCGGCGCGACGCCGGACTGGGACCGGGTGATGGCGGGCTACGACTCGTGCCAGGACTGGCCCGCCAGCTTCTTCTGGAAGGAGCTCGCCGAGACATACCCGCAGGCCAAGGTGGTGCTGACCGTCCGCGACCCGCGGCGCTGGTACACCAGCTTCCGGTGGCTCAGCTCGCAGGCCGCGTTCCGCCAGATCGACCCGGAGGAGGCGCCCGAGGCCGTGCGGCCGTCCCTGGAGGGCATGCGGCGGATGCGGCCGCTGCTGGAACGGTTCGGCCGGGAGACCTTCGACGGCTGGCAATTCGGTACGGACCTGTCCGAGGCCGTGGCCCTGGACGGCTTCCACCGGCACGTCGCGAGGGTCCGTGAGACGATCCCAGCCGACCGGCTGCTGGTCTTCGACGTGCGCGAGGGATGGGAACCGCTGTGCCGGTTCCTGGACGTCGACGTGCCCGGCATCCCGTTCCCGCACCTGAACGAACGGGACGTCATGGAGGGCATGTTCCAGCGAATGGTGCGCGAGGGCCGCCTGCCCGCGCCCTTCACGACCGGCTCCTAGCCGATCAGCGGCGTCCGGGCCGCTTTCGTCCGGCCGCGTCGCGCAGGCCCCTCGGGAATTGCGCGGCGCGGCCGGTTCTGCCCATCGCGGGGCGCATTCTTTGTGTTTATTGACAAAGCTACCCGCAAGTATTGTTCGGCGGGGCACAAGCGCTCACTCTCGAATCAGCGCTGCACGTCACGCGCTCGCGTCCCACCCCTGTGCGGAGGTGCCCCGTGGCCCCGTCCCCCCGTCTCCGTCGATCGCTGCTGTTCCTCCTCGCGCTGCCCGCGACGATCTCGGCCCTCGTCCTCGGGCTGCTGTCCGTCCCCGCCTGGGCGGCGCCGATCCCCGACCGGATCGCCTCCCTGGGCGACTCGATCACCCGCGGGTTCAACGCCTGCGGCTGGTACGTCGACTGCCCGAGCCGTTCCTGGTCGACGGGCTCCACCACCGCCGTCAACAGCCACTACCTGAGGCTGCGGGCCCAGAACGCCTCGCTCGCCGCCTACAACGACGCCGCGACGGGGGCGAAGGTCGCCGCCCTCAACGGCCAGGCGCAGACCGCCGTCTCGCAGGGCGCCGACTACGTCACGATCCTGATCGGCGCCAACGACGTGTGCACCGGCTCCGAGTCGACCATGACGTCGGTCGCCGACTTCGAGACCCGGTTCCGCGCCGCCATGACGACGCTGCGCAACGGCCTGCCCGACGCGCAGATCTTCGTCGCCAGCATTCCCGACATCCGGCGGCTGTGGCAGGTCGGCAAGGACAACGGCACCGCGCGCACCGCGTGGTCGGCGTTCGGCATCTGCCAGTCGATGCTGGCCAACCCCACGTCCACGGCCGCCGCGGACGTCGCCCGGCGTGACCGCGTGCGGCAGCGCAACATCGCGTTCAACACCGTCCTGGCCGACGTGTGCGGCCAGTACGCCAACTGCAGGTTCGACGGCAACGCCGTCTTCAACTACCCGTTCGCCCTGTCGCACGTGAGCGGCTGGGACTACTTCCACCCGAACGAGTCCGGCCAGGCCGTCCTCGCGGCCGAGACCTACAAGGCCGGCTTCTGGTCCGCCGCCGCGAAGGGCTGACCGCGCCGCCCACGGGACGCCATCGGAGCCCGCTCCGGTGGCGTCCTCGTGCGCGCGTGCCATGCTGGACGGAGGGCACACAGCGGGACCATCGGGGGAGGTCCGCCATGACCGTCATCACCGACCACTTCCGTCACGCCGTGGACGACATGACCGCCCGCGTGCACGGCGTAGGCGACGACCAGTGGCACCGGCCCACGCCGTGCGCCGACTGGGACGTCCGCGAGCTGGTCAACCACGTCACCGTCGAGAATCTGTGGGTGCCGCCGCTGCTGGCGGGGCTGGCCGTCGCGGACCTGGGCGACGTCCTGGCCGGCGACGTGCTCGGCGCCGATCCCGTCGCGGCCTGGGACGCCGCCGCGCACAAGGCCGTCGACGCGTTCGCCGCCCCGAGCGCCGCCGACCGCACCGTCCACCTGTCGTTCGGGGACGTCCCGGGCGCCGAGTACGCCGGCGAACTGGTGGCCGACATGGTCATCCACTCCTGGGACGTGGCGCACGCGACCGGCGGGGACGAGCGGCTGGATCCGGAGCTGGTGGACGTCGTCGCCGCGTGGTTCGCCGGCAACGAGGAGGCCTACCGGTCCGGCGGGCTGATCGGCCCGCACCTGCCGACCCGGCCGGGCGCCGACCGGCAGACCCGCCTGCTGGCCGCCTTCGGCCGCCAGGGCTGAAACCCCTGCCGAACCGCCGGGCAGCGCCTTCCGCACGCATAACCGCCTGCGCAGATGTTCACCGGGAACGCCGCGGGAACACCCGGTCACAGGAATCCCCGATAACAGATCCCTGACGATCGTCCGAGAAATCCTCGTCAACATCTGAACTGATCAGTAATATTCGGGCGACACGATGGGAGGGTGCCGTGCGCAAGCGAACGGACCGGCTGATCGCCATCGGGAGCCTCACCGCGGTCGCCGTGGTACCGACGATCCTCGTGCTGGGCCCGTGGGGCGGCGACGAGAAGGCCGGGGCGCGCGGCTTCACCGGGCCCACCCCCGTCGCGGACGCGGGCACCGGGCTGCCGGGGCCGGCCTCGTCGCCGACCCCCAGCGCGAGCCGGACCGGCGGCGGTCCCTCCGAGCGCCCGGCCGCGGGGCGCGTGCTGCCGTTCCCCACGCTGTCCTCGACGCCGTCGCCGGGTTCGTCCCGGGGCGGCGGTGGCGGCGGTACGGGCTCGGGCGGCGGGTCCCGCCGCACGGCCGACGACGGCGCGAAGATCACCAACGTGAAGTGGCGGGGCAAGCGGCAGGCGGACGTCACCGTCCAGTCCCCCGCGCTCGGCACCTCGCACAAGGTGCGCGTGCTGGTGCCCAGGACGTGGAAGTCCTCCTCCACCCGCTCCTGGCCGGTCGTGTACGCCTTCCACGGCGGCAACGACACCTACGTCTCCTGGACCCGCAGCACCGACATCGAGCAGTACGCCGCCGCCTACGACGTCATGGTGGTGATGCCCGAGGGGCGCAACGGCTCCTACACCGACTGGTACAACTACGGCCGCGGCGGCATCCCCCAGTGGGAGACCTTCCACATGCTGGAAGTGCGGCAGCTGATGGAGCGCAACTTCCACGCGGGCGCGTCGCGCGCCGTCATGGGCATCTCCTCCGGGGCGCAGGGCGCGGTCACCTACGCCGCGCGTTACCCGGGCATGTTCCGGTACGCGGCCGCCTACAGCGGTGTGCTGTCGATGCTGTCGCCGGGCATTCCCGCGCTGCTGCTCTACATCAACTCCGGCAACGGCAACGGCTCACCGGAGCGGATCTGGGGCGACCCGGTGCGCAACCGTTCCAACTGGGCCGCGCACGACCCGACCTCCCTGGCGGCACGGCTGCGCGGCACGTCGGTGTACGTGTCGTCCGGCAACGGGCAGGAGGGGCCGCTCGACAAGCCCGGCAAGGCGCCGTGGGACATCGGCTACCTGAGCGAGACCCAGGTCGAGCGCGCCTCCAAGGACTTCGCGCGGCGGGCCCGCTCGGTCGGCGTCTCCGTATCGACCAACTTCTACGGACCCGGGTCGCACAGCTGGCCGTACTGGCAGCGCGAGATGCACCGTACGTGGCCCGGCATGATGCGCGCCATCGGCGCCCGGAAGTTCTGACGGGTATGGCTCCCACCCGCTGCGACTGCGACCGGCCCAGGCTGACGGTCGTGCTGTCGCTGGCCGAACGCGGCGTTCCCCATGGTTCGGCCGGGCACGACATCATCTACGACTACACCCGCGTCAGCGAGTGCTCCGAGTGCGGCGGCGGCGTGGTCGAACACTTCTCCCACGACTGCTGGGACATCGGCGACCACGCCGACTACGACAAGTACTGGTGGTGGCGCGTCGACATGGACGCCATCAGGGAACTGGTGCGTGCGTGCCCGGCGCCGCTCGACCCGGCCTGCGGCTGCCCCGTGCACCAGGGGCTCGGCGCCGGCTCCCCGAATCCGCTGCCGCCCTCGGCGGAGACGCCCTACGACGACGTCACGGTCCCCCGCGCCGGGGTGCGCGTGGTCGACGGCGTCCCCCGGTGGGCGTGAGACACCCGAGGACGGTGCCCGGGTCCGGGTGAAAGGCCGGTACGGTCGAGATCGTCGATCCGAGGGAGCCGACACGCGGGCGCCGACGACCACCACGGGAGAGCCTGGGGCGATGACCGACACCACAGCGGGCGGGGTGAGCCGTACCGTCACCCGGCTGGCCGACGGCCGTGAGCTGATCTACTTCGACGAGGGGCCGGCCGCCGCGCCGCGCCCGCCCGACACCCGCCCGCTGCCGCCGTCGCGCCCGTCGGTGGAGCTGCGGCACGACGTGCTGCACGACGAGTGGGTCACCGTCACCACGCACCGCAACACCCGCACGTTCCTGCCGGACGCGGCCGCCTGCCCGCTGTGCCCGAGCCGGGACGGGCGCAGGTCGGAGATCCCGGCCGACGACTACGACGTGGTCGTCTTCGAGAACCGGTTCCCCTCGTTCGCCGCCTCGCCGGAGGCCGCCTCGCCCGAGACACGGCCGTCCCCGGTGGACGGCGAGCCGCTGTTCGCCCGCCGCCCCGGCAACGGGCGCTGCGAGGTGATGTGCTTCTCCAGCGACCACACCGCGTCCCTGGGGTCGCTGCCGCCGCGCCGGATCCGCACGGTGATCGAGGCGTGGGCCGACCGCACCGCCGAGCTGTCCGCGCTGCCGGGCGTCCAGCAGGTCTTCTGCTTCGAGAACCGGGGCGAGGAGATCGGGGTGACGCTGCACCATCCGCACGGGCAGATCTACGCCTACCCGTTCGTCCCGCCGCGTTCGCGGCAGGTGCTGGCGTCCCTGGAGCGGGCCGCGGGCCGGGACCTGTTCGGCGAGGTGCTGGCGGCCGAGCGGCGCGCGGGCACCCGGATCGTGGTGGACGGCGAGCACTGGACGGCGTTCGTCCCCGCCGCCGCCCGCTGGCCCGTGCAGCTCCACCTGTACCCGCGGCGCCACGTGGCCGGCTTCCCCGGGCTGGACGAGGACGAACGCGCCGAGCTGGCCGAGCTGTACCCGGCGCTGCTGCGGGCGTGCGACGCGTACTACGACGACGACGCGCCCCTGCCGTACGTGGCCGGATGGCACCAGGCCCCCCGCGGGGCCCACGACACCTACCGCCTGCACCTGCAGCTGTTCTCGGTCCGCCGCGCGCCGGGCCGGCTGAAGTTCCTCGCCGGGTCGGAGTCGGGCATGGCCGCGTGGATCAACGACGTGGCCCCCGAGCAGGTCGCCGAACGCCTACGCGAGGTCGTCCACAAGGACGGCTGAGCGTTCGGCCGCCAGGACCGAGCGGACGAACTCGTCCGCGTCGCGGGCGGCGCGGTCGTGTTCGGCGGTGAACGTCTCGTCCGTGAGCGCCCGGCGCAGGACGGCGGCGACGCTTTCGCTGTCGGCGCGTTCGGCCGGGCCCGGGCGCAGCCCCTTCCTGCGCCGTATCCCCGTGGCGGCCCCCAGGCAACGGGCCGCCTCCGCGTGGTCGCCCGCGAGCACCAGCGCGGCGGCCATGCCCTCCAGGGAGAAGACCATGTCCCTGGGGCCCTCGTAGCGGACGGCGTGGCCGAGGGCCTCGCGGTGGAACGCCATGGCGGTGCCGGCGTCGCCACGCCGCTCCGCCACACGGCCCAGGCCGATGAGCACGATCGGCAGGTACAGCGGCGTCTCCACGGGCGCCGCCTTCAGCAGCGTGCGCAGGTGCGTCTCGGCCTCGTCCAGCGCCCCTTCCCGGCAGGCGGTGTGCCCCAGCACCAGCCGGGCGAGCGAGACGGCCGAGAGGCCGTGCTCCACCGCCATGCCCAGCGCGCGTTCGCCGTACCGCCGCGCCTGGACCAGGTCGCCGCGCATCACCGCGATCCAGCCGAGCCACCCCAGCCGGCCGACGACGTCGGGCCACAGGTGCAGTTCCTCGGCCAGCCGCAGGCTCTCGCGTTGCAGGCGGTCGGCGCGGTCGTAGTCGCCGGTCAGGTCGGCGAGGCCGCCCAGCCACTCGGCCGCCTGCAACTGCCCCCAGCGGTCGCCCAGCTCACCGAAGATCCGCGCGGCCCGTTCCGCCAGGTCTTCGAGCACGGCCGGGTCGCCGCTGGAATGGGCGCGCTTGGCCCGGACGATGAGGACGGCGCCCTCCCCCCAGCGGTCCCCGGTCGCCGCGAACCCCTTCTCGGCGCAGTCGAGCAGCGCGTCGTCGTAGGAGCGGTCCGCCTCCTCGCTGCCGGTGAACGCCAGGAACCACTGCGCGTGGGCGAGGCCGTCCGGATCGTCCACCTGCTCGAACAGCCGCAGGACCGTCTGCCGGTCGGCCTCCTCGGCGGCGCCCTGCATCAGCGCCAGTCCGACGCTCCACGCCGTCGCCCGCGCGTACGGCACGCTGACGCGCTCGTCCAGAGCCAGGGCCGCGGCCAGGCAGCGGCGGGCCTCGGTGAGCCGCCCGCGCAGCACCCAGTACCAGGCCAGCGCGTTCACCAGCCGCAGCGCGGCGTCGGCGTCGCGGTCGGCCACCGCGCCGTCGAACGCGGCGCGCAGGTCGGCGGTCTCGGCGTCCAGCAGCCGCAGCCACCGCGCCTGGTCGCCGCCGCGCAGCCCCGGCGCGGCGCGTTCGGCCAGGTCGACGTAGTGGCGCCGGTGCGCGCGGCGGACCGTCTCGTGCTCGCCCGCCTCGGCCAGCCGGTCGGCGCAGTAGGCCGCCACCGACTCCAGCAGGCGGTAGCGGGGGCCGTCGCCGCCGCGTTCGGTCATGACGACCAGGGACCGGTCGACCAGGCGGATCAGCAGGTCGAGCACGTCGGCCGCGGGAACGTCGGCGCCCGCGCACACCGCCTCGGCGGACTCGGGCGAGCAGCCGTCGGCGTGCACGGACAGGCGGCGCAGCACCGCCCGCTCCGGCTCGGCGAGCAGGTCCCAGCTCCAGTCGATCATCGCCATGAGCGTCTGCTGGCGGGGCGGGGCGCCGCGGTGGCCGGTGGCCAGCAGCCGGAACCGGTCGTCCAGGCGCGCCACCAGGCCGTGCACGCCCAGCGCCCGCACCCGGGTCGCCGCCAGCTCCAGCGCCAGCGGGATGCCGTCCAGCCGGCGGCACAGCACGGCCACCGCCGCCGCGTTCCGCTCGTCCAGCGCGAAACCGCGCGCGGCGGCGGACGCCCGGGCGGTGAACAGCCGAACCGCCTCGCAGCGCGCGACCTCACGCACATCCGCGTCCCGGCCGGGCACGTTCAGCGGCGGCACGCTCCACACCACCTCCCCGGCCACGGCCAGCGGTTCGCGGCTCGTCGCCAGGATCCGCAGGCCGGGGGCGGCGCGCAGCAGCCGGTCGGCCAGCTCGGCGGCCTGCTCGACGACGTGCTCGCAGTTGTCGAGGACGAGCAGCATCCGGCGGGCCCGCAGCGCGCCCGCGAGACGGTCGGCGGCCGTGCCCTGCCCCGGCGAGTCGCGGATGTCCAGCGCCGCCATCACCACGTCGGTGAGCGGGCCGAGCGGATCGCCGGCGGCCCGCGACGGGTCGAACGCGGCCCGCGGCGGGTCGAACGCGGCGAGCTCCACCAGCCACGCGCCGTCGGGGAACGCGTCCGCCACCCGGCCCGCCACGGCCAGCGCGAGCCGCGTCTTGCCGACCCCGCCGGGCCCGGTGAGCGTGACCAGCCGGTCGCCGCGCAGGCGGTCCTCGACCTCCCGGACGGCCGCGTCCCGGCCGATCAGCTCGGACGCCGGGGCGGGCAGGTTGCCCCGGGGCGGGCCGCCGAGGGACGGATCCTGGGTCAGGATCGACCGTTGCAGCGCGACCAGCTCGGCCCCCGGGTCGAGCCCCAGCTCCTCGGCCAGCCGGGTGCGCAGCGACTCGAAGCTCTCCAGCGCCTCGTGCTGCCGTCCGGCCCGGTACAGGGCCCGTATGTGGACGGCGCGCAGCCGCTCGCGCAGGGGGTGGAGGGCGACCAGGTCGCCCAGCTCGGCGGCCAGCGCGGTGTGCTCGCCGAGCGCCAGCCGCAGCTCGGCGTGGTCCTCCAGCGCGGTCAGCCGCAGCTCCTCCAGCCGGGTGATCGCGGCACGGGCGAACGGCTCGTCGGCGAAGTCGGCGAGCGCGGGGCCGCGCCACAGCGCCAGCGCGTCCCCGAGCAGCGCCGCCCGCGCGGCCGGGTCGCCGGCCCGCCGCACCCGGTCGAGCATGTCCTGGAACCGCACGGCGTCCAGGCCGTCCGCGCCGACGTGCAGGACGTATCCGGCGGGACGGGTCTCCACCAGCGCGCGGCCGCCGGGCTGGGCGTCCTCCAGCACGCGCCGCAGCTGCGACACCTTGACCGCCAGCGCGCCCGCCGGATTGCCGGGCGGACGCTCCCCCCATAGATCGTCGATCAGCCGGTCGGCGGGCACCGGACGTCCCTCGTGCACCAGCAGGTCCGCCAGCAGCGCACGCACCTTCAGGCCGGGCACCGCGACCGGTGCGCCGTCGTCGGTCCACACCGCCAGGGCCCCCAGCACCCCGAAAAGCATGAGCGGCACGATAGCGGTCCCGATCAGCCAAAAACAGGCCGTAATGATTCCGTAAACGCCTCCCGGCACTGTTGTCCCGTCAGCGCCGAGGGGACACGAAGGAGGCGGAGATGCCAGGCACCGACCGGCTGCGGATGGCGGTCATCATCGCCAGCACCCGCCGCGGCCGTTTCGGCCCCACCGTGGCCGGCTGGTTCGCCGACCGGGCCCGCCGCCGCGGCGACCTGGACGTCGACATGGTCGACCTGGCCGAGGCGCGGCTGCCGCACGAGCTCACCGACCACGACGAGCCGGCGCCGCCGCCCGTGCGGGCGCTGGCGTCCCGGCTGGCCGCCGCCGACGCCTTCGCCGTGGTCACCCCCGAGTACAACGTGAGCTTCCCGGCCCCGCTCAAGGAGGCCATCGACTGGTTCTACGAGGAGTGGCGCGCCAAGCCCGTCGCCCTGGTCACCTACGGCCGGGACTCGGGCGGCCTGCACGCCGCCGCCCAGCTGCGGCAGGTCTTCGCCGAACTGCACGCGGTCACCATCCGCGACGGCCTCAGCCTGCCCCGCTACTGGGACCACTTCACCGCCGACGGGCGCTGGCCCAAGGCGGCGGCCGAATGCAACACCGCCGTCAACCTGACGCTCGACCAGCTCGTGTGGTGGGCCCGCGCACTGCGCGCCGCCCGCAGCGAGCACCCCTACCCGAACTGAACGCAAACGGAGGAACCACCATGGGCAAGATCGTCGCGCTGAGCTACATGTCGCTGGACGGCGTCGCGCAGGACCCGCACGAGTGGACGATGGAGTACTTCACCCCCGAGCACCAGAAGTTCGCCCACGGGCAGCTGTTCGCCAGCGACGCGCTGCTGCTCGGCCGCGTCACCTACGAGGGCTTCGCCGCCGCCTGGCCGCACATGGAGGAGCAGACGGGCGAGTACGGGGTCCGGATGAACACCCTGCCGAAGTACGTCGTCTCCACCACCCTGGAGAAGGCCGAGTGGAACAACTCGACCATCATCCGGGAGAACGTCAAGGACGAGCTCGTCGCCGTCAAGGAGCGGCACGAGAAGGACATCCTCGTCTTCGGCAGCGTCGACCTGGTCGACTCGCTCATCGAGTACGGCGTGCTGGACGAGCTGAAGCTGTGGGTGCACCCGGTCGTGGTGGGCAAGGGCCAGAAGATGTTCCGCGACGGCGCCCCGCTCAGCAAGTGGACGCTGGCCAGCACGTCGGTCATGGCCTCGTCCGGCACCGTCGTCCTCGACTACCGCCCGGCCGCGGCCGGCGCGTGACTCCCCGCCGGGGCGGTGCGTGCGGGGTCACCGCCCCGGCAGGGTCACCTGGAGGGACAGCGGGCCGCGGTGGTCCAGGGTCGGCCGGTAGGCGATCCGCTGTCCCGGCGCCAGGCGCAGCCCGGGCAGCCGCTCGGTGAGGACCCGCAGGGCCACCTCGGTCTGGAGCCGGGCCAGCGGCGCGCCCAGGCAGTAGTGGGCCCCGTACCCGAACGTCACGTGCCCCGCGGGGGCGGACCGGGAGACGTCGAACTCCTCGCCGCCGGGGAACGCCTCCTCGTCGCGGTTGGCCGCCGCCAGCCACACCGCGATCTCGGTGCCCGCGGGCAGGTAGCGGCCCGCCACGATCGCGTCCCGCGTCGTCACGCGCAGGAAGACGTGGGTGGGGGTGTCGTAGCGGGCGATCTCCTCCACCGCGTTCGGCAGCAGGTCGCGGCGCTCGCACAGCAGCCGCCACTGGTCCCGGTGCGTCAGCAGCCGCAGCAGGCCGTTGCCGAGCATCGCCGACGTGGTGATGTGCCCGGGCAGCACCACCCCGAAGATCAGGTCGACGGCCGCGGCCTCCCGGTCGGGGGTGAGGCCGTCCTCGCCCCGCGCGCACGCGGCGGTCACCGCGCCGATCAGGTCGTCGCGCGGCTCGGCCAGGCGGGCCCGCACGTGCCGGGCGATGAGCCGCCGGAGCCTCCCCTGGGCGCGGGCGGCCTCGACCTGCTCCTCCTCCGCCGCGAACCGGTGCGCCATCGTCAGCGACGCGGCGCGCAGGCCGTCCGCGCCGACCTGCTCGCTCTCCTCCGCGGGGATGCCGACCAGGCGGCAGATGACGTCCACCGGAAGCCGGCCGGCGAACCGCTCCATGAAGTCGGCGCGGCCGTGCGCCGCGCACTCGGCCGCCAGCTCACCGGCCAGCGCGGCGGCGCGCTCGGCGATGTACGGCTCGGCCTCGGCGACCCGTTCCGGCGCGAACGGCGCGGCGACCATCGAGCGCAGCCTGCGGTGCGGCTCGCCGTCCATCTCGATGAACGTGGCGCACGGCGGGTACGGGCTCGCGGCCAGCTCGGCGAGGACGCGCGGGGAGAGCGGCGCGAACGGCCGCAGGGTGTTGGCGGAGGAGAACGTCGCGCCGTCCCGCAGCACCCTGCGCACCTCGGACAGCCGCGTCACCACCCAGGCGTTCAACGCGGGCGAGAAGAAGATCGGCTCGGCCTTCCGCGCGCGCTCGTAGAAGGGATGGGGATCGTCCAGGTGCACGCCGAGCGGGTCGTACTCCTCCCCCAGACGGTCGCCCCAGACCCCGTCATCCGTCAGCCGTTCGGTCATGTCGACTCCTGGCCTGCTCGCCCGTGTGCGCAATCTAACCCGCGCACCGCTCCCCCGGCAGGCCCCGCTTCCGGCAGTCACCACCGCGCATCCCAGCGTTGCCTCACCCCCTCGCACCCGTCGGCCGCAAACGCCGGCACCCGGCCTTCGGCAACGCGAGAGGCCGGGTGCTCGGGCGGTGGTGTCCGTACTGGACGTCAGCAGCAGGTGCGGGACGAGCGCAGGGGTGAGGCGGCGGCGCCGGCCTCTTCGTCGGTGGCGATACGGCCGCGCACCATGTGCTCCATGACCCGCATGAAGCGCTGCGCCCTGGCCTGGCCGAGGACGAACGGGTTGCGGGAACCGGTGGAGCCGCTGCGCAGTTCCTCCATGCGCGCCAAGCCGTAGTCGCTGGCTCCGTGGTTGTTCAGTTCGACGTCCACGCCCGCGCGGCGCATCCGGGCGGCGAAGTCGAGCACGGAGGACAGCAGGACCCGCTTGTCGGGAGTCGCGGCGGGCGGGTTGGTCCCGCCCCACAGCATCGCGGTGTGCCGCCGTCCCTTCCACCGCACGGGGAAGATCGCCGATACGGTGCCCTTCGTGTGCCCGGGCGTGTGATGGAACGAGACGGTCGTGTCGCCGAGGGTGAGCCGCTGCCCGTCGGCGATCTCCAGGTCCCGGGCGGGGGCGTTGGCCGGGGCGTCGGCGGCGAGGAGGTCCCAGTCGGCCGGGTGCATCATGACCCGGGCGCCGTACCGGTCGGCGAAATACTGGGCGCCGCCGAAGTGGTCGTAGTGCCCGTGGGCGGCCACCACGTACCGGATCTTCGACGGGTCCACCCCCACCGAACGCAGCTGCGGCACGATGATCTGCTCGGCCTCCTCCGGCGAGCCGAGCGCGTCGATGAGGATGACGCCCTGCGACGTGACGAGCGCCGTCGCCGACACGAAGCCGGTGCTCACCACCGCCACGTCGTCGAAGATCCGCAGTGGTTCGGGGGCCGGCACGGACGGCGGCACGGCGCCCGGGCTGAGCGCCTTGACGATCTGCCGTAGGACCGGATCGTCACCGGCCAGCCTGGCCGCGCGGTCGTAGTGGTCCTGCGCGCTGTCGAGCGTGGCGGCCGACGCCTCGGCCTTGCCTGCCGCCAGCGGCAGGAGGGCCGCGGCCACCAGCACCGCACGGCGGGACAGGGCGGACTGCTCGAACGACATCTGGTGGTACCTGCTTTCGCTGTACCGGGGCTCTGGGGAGCGGTGGACGTGGACGGCCCCAGCAGAGCAGAGGCGATCATTTGGTGTCCAATACCGATATCGCCCTCGAATCGATCTAGAAACTGGTATCGATACTGATCGGACGGGGCCGGATACAGTGCACGCGCGGAGGTGATGGGGTGACGACGCAGACGCGCGACCGGCATCGGGCGGCCTACTTCGCGTTCGACCGGTTCCCGTCGAGCAAGGGGTCGGCGGTGCACATCGGGCACATGGCCGATGAGCTGTTCGCCCGTCGCGGCGGCGGGCTGCTGGGCGTGCTCGGCGGCGGTGACCTGCCCCGATACCAGCGCGAGGACGGCCGGGAGATCGTGCGGTTCGACGCGCGGATCCCCAACCTCCTGGACCGGGCGGAGGCGTTCTCCGCGTGGGTCGCCGAGCTGATCGCCCCGCATCTGGACGCACTGGAGATATGCCACGTCCGTGACCCGTGGGGCGCGCTGCCGGTCGTCACCGTGCCGGGCCGCCGCCACCGGGTGGTGTTCGAGGTGAACGGGCTGCCGTCCATCGAGATGAGCCACACCTGGCCGTGGGCCGCGCCCGCCACGCTCGCCAAGATCGCCGAGGTGGAGCGGTTCTGCCTGCGGCGGTCGGACGCGGTCGTCGTGCCGTCGCGGGTGATCGCGGGAGCGGTGGCGCGGCATGGCGTGCCCGACGACAGGATCCATCTCGTGCCGAACGGGGCCGTGATCCCCGAGGCGCCGTCCCGGCCCGCCGGCGCGCCTGAGCGCTACATCGTGTACGTGGGGGCGTTGCAGCCGTGGCAAGGGGTCGACGTGCTGCTGCGCGCGTTCGCCAGGCTCGCCGACCTGACGGACCTGCGGCTGGTGGTCTGCTCGTCGATGCCGGAGCGCAGGGCCAGGCGGCTGTGCGGGCTGGCCGAGCGGCTCGGGGTCGCGGAACGGGTGCGGTGGCGGTTCGTCCTGCCGCACCACGAGGTGGCGGCCTGGCTGGCCCACGCGGACGTGTCCGTCGCGCCGCTGACCGGCTGCGCCCGCAACCTCGACCAGGGCTGCGCCCCGTTGAAGGTGCTGGAGTCGATGGCCGCGGGGACGCCTGTGGTGGCGTCGGACCTGCCCGCCGTCCGGGAACTGATGTCCGACGGGGAGCACGGGCGTCTCGTCGCGGCGGACCGTCCCGCCGAACTGGCCCGCGCCATACGCGTCCTGCTGGAGTACCCCGAGCAGGCGCGGGCGATGGGCGGGCGCGCGCGGGCGCACGTAGCCGAAAATCTCACCTGGAGCCACTCGCGCGCTCGGGTCGCGGAGGTCTACCGTACGATCGCCCCCTGACCGTGACGAGCACGGCAGACACGACCCACACGGCAGACACGAACTACACAGCAGACACGAACTACAGGGCAGAACCGACGGTCGCGCCCTTGCGCAGGCGCCTGGACACGTCCACGCGGTGCACTGTCTTCGTCTTCAGCTTGGTCTTGTGCTTACCGCGCGGGTTCACCTTGTGGACCTTGCGGTAGCGGACCCGGTCGACCACCGACAGTTCCAGCACGCTGCCGTCGCGCAGGTCGGCGCGCAGCCGCAGCCACGGGTCGTGGGACCACCACTCGATGATGGAACGGACCGGGCGGCGCCCGGGGAACTTCTGCCGGGGGGTCAGCTTGCCCGGCGCTTTCGGGCCGCGCAGGTCGAGGGTGACGCCGAGACCGCCGTTGGGCGCCATGTCCGCGCACACCACCCGCAGTAGGGGGACCAGGACGGTCGTGACCCGGGCCGGCGGCGCCCACTTGCGCCTGCGCACGGACTCACCGTGCCGGGCCAGGCTCTGGATGAGCGCCTCCCACTCGGCGGGACGCATCGTCACCGACAACCCCCGCTGCCAGATCAGCTGCTGGTGCAGCGGGTGGAAGGTGTCGATGGCGGCTCGCTGTTTCCGCCAGAACATCGCCGGGCCACCACCAATGCGCGTCGCGTCTCGTCTGCTCTGCCGTGTAGTTCGGCGCGTTCGAGCCCGGCAACGACTGGTCGCGGGGCAGCGGTGACTTCGGCGGCTCCGACGACGACACGGGGTTCGTGGACAGCTGATGGCGCGCGTTCTGTGGCTGACCGAGCACTATCCCCCCAGCCGCGGCGGCATGGCCGAGTCCTGCGACCGCATCGTGCGCGGGCTGCGGGGCGCCGGGGCGGAGGTGGACGTCGCGCATCTGACGCGGCGCGACCGCCCCTGGACGGTCGAGCGTGAGCACGGGGGGCGCCTGCTGACCGCTCCGCTGGGGGACGACCCTGAGCACGCCCTGCGTCGCCTGTGGACGACGCTCACCGCGGAGGGGCTGGCGGCGGGCGTCTACAGTCACGTGGTGGCGTTCGGCGGCACGTACGCGTTGCTCGCCGCTCCCGTCCTGTCGGCCTTCCTGGGCGCGCCGTTGGTGACGCTGCTGCGGGGCAACGACCTGGACACCGGGCTGTTCTCGATACGGCGTCGTGCCACGCTGCTGGAGGCGTTGCGCGCGTCCGCCCGTGTGTGCGTGGTGGCCCGTTCGCACGCGCCCATGGTGTCGGCGCTCGTCCCGGACACGCCCGTGACATGGGTGCCCAACAGCGTCGACACGAACACGTGGCAGATCCTGCCGTCCGAGCGCGAGCGCGGGCTCCGGTGGCGGGCCGGCAACGTCGCCCCGGGCCGCCGCACCGTCGGCGTCATCGGGCACCTGAAGAACAAGAAGGGCGTGGGCTTCCTGCTGGAGGTCTTGGCCGCGTCCGGGCACGCCGACGCCTTCCACCTTCTGCTGGTCGGGGAGGTGGAGGAGTCGGTGTCCGCGTGGCTCGCCCAGCGCGCCGATACGGTGCACCACTCGTTCCTGCCGTTCCTGGAGCGGTACGAGCTGCCCGCCGTGTACGCGTCGTGCGATCTGGTGGCGCTGCCCTCGTTCTACGACGGCATGCCGAACGTGTCGCTGGAGGCGGCGGCGCTCGGCATTCCGCTGCTGGCGTCCGACGCCGGGGGGCTGGCCGACGTGGCCGACGACGAGATCGGATTCGTGTTCCCGGCGGGCGACCGGCACGCCTGCCGCGCCGCCATCGACCGGGCCGCCCGCGCCGGTGACGAGGAGCTGGCCAAGCTCGGCGCGGCGGGCCGGGAACGGGTGCTGCGCGACTTCACCCCGGCCGCCGAGACCGCCGGTTACCTGGCGGTGTTCGACGCAGTCGCCACATGATCGTCGCGTATGTGCGCGGTGACGGCCTCGGCCACCTGACGCGCCTGCGGGCCTTCCTGCACACTCTTGGGCGCGCCGGCGAACCCGTCACGCTCCTCACCGCGTCCACGTACGCGACCGACCCGCGCGTGATCGCCGGGTACGAGGTGGTCCGCGCCCCCGGCGACCTGGACCGCACGGGGCTCGCGCGCTGGACGGCCGCAACGCTCGCCGACCTCGCCCCGGACGAGCTGGTGGTCGACGCCTTCCCGGCCGGGCTGCGCGGGGAGTTGACGGCCGCCTCCGTCAGCGGGGCGGCGCGCGTCGTCCACCTGGCACGGCTGCTGCGCTGGGACGCGTATCGCCCCCTGCTCCCCGCCGACCCGCCCCGCTTCGACCGGACGTACGTCCTGGAGCCCTTGGCCGCAGAGCATCTGGCGCATGTGAGGGCGCACTCCGCGGAAACGGCGCCGCTGGAGTTGTCCGAACCTCCGGTGGCGTGCCCTGCGGCCTCGCCGGGCGGCTGGCTGGTGGTGCACGCGGGGCCGGAGGGCGAGGTGCAGGAGCTGCTGCGCTACGCCCGCGACATGGCGGCGTTGGAGAACGTGCGTCCGCGCCTGACGCTGGTGTCGCCCAGACGCCCGGCACACCTACCGGGCGACGTGGGACATCTCGACGTCTACCCCGCGTGGCCGCTGTTCGCCCAGGCGGAACGCGTCATCACGGCGGCCGGGTTCAACGCCGTACGGCAGCTGGCGCCCTGGCGTGACAGGCACCGCATGCTGCCGTTTCCCCGCAGCCTGGACGACCAGTTCACCCGCGCGGCCCGTCATCGCTGACGGACGCCCCCGTCACACCTGGCCGCGCACCATGGCGATGAGGCGGTCCAGGACGCGCGCGTCGGCGCTCAGGCCGTTGTGGGCGTACTCGTTGGTGACCCATGTCCGCAGGCCCGCGATCGCGTCGGCGGTCTGCAGCGAGTGGTCGCGGTCCACGTACATGTCGTCGTGGTAGACGGCCGCGGCGGCCGGCACCGTGTTCGCGGCCAGCCGGCCCACGTCGTAGAGGCCGGGCCACTCCTCGTAGGAGGCGAGCAGGTCGGCGCACTCGCGCAAGGGCCGCAGCGCCGGGTCCTCCTCGAAGAACCACGGGTAGATCATCTCTCCGACGAAACGCACCGGCCCGTCGCCGTCGAGGGCGAACTGCGGGAACTCGTCGAGCACCCTCTGCGCCGACCACCGCGACGCGGTCCCCTGGCAGTAGATGGCCTCGTGCAGCAGCGCGTAGATGGGTCGGGGGGCGTACGACACGGACGCGTGCACCTTGTACAGGAAGGTGTCCGACAGCTGTCCGCGTCCGATGAACGCCTCCTCCAGCAGGTAGTGCAGGTTGTCGAACTGCACGGAGGAGCCGAGCCCGTGCCCGAGGGTCTGGAACCGCCGTGCCGTCAACCGCTCCCCGTCCGGCAGCCGCACGTCGTGCTCGCCCAGATGGTCCACGATGCGGCGCACGACGTCCAGGTCACCGGGGTAGCGCTCGAAGTACCGCTCGTTGGCGGCGAGCACGCGCGGGTAGGCGGCGCGGTAGACCTCGTCCGCCCCCGCCGTGAGGCTCGGCAGGCCCCCGGTGATGAAGGCCTCGCGCAGGCCCTCCGGTGCCAGCGACAGGTACGTGACGGCGCAGAAGCCTCCGTAGCTCTGGCCGAGCACGCTCCACGTCCGGTCTCCGATCAGCCGCTGACGCAGCAGTTCGGCGTCCCGGACGATGGAGTCGGCGCGGAAGTGCCGCAGGTACGCCGCAGCCTTGGCGGGGTCCTGCGGGAGGGTCTGACGGTTGGCGGGGGTGCTGCGCCCCGTGCCGCGCTGGTCGAGCAGGAGCACCCGGTACTCCTGGAGGGCGCGCGCCAACCACGCCCCGGGGTCCGCCCCCGGCCGCGTCGCCTGGTGCCCCGGGCCGCCCTGCAGGAACAGCAGCCACGGCAGGTCGTCGTCCTCCCTGCCCGGCGCCACCACCTCACGCGCGTAGATCTCGATGGTGGCCCCGGCGGGGTCGGCATGGTCGAGCGGCACTTCCAGCACGTGGTCGGCGCATACGAACCCGGGACGACGAAACGCGGACTGCATGCCCCTTACTATGTCGCCCCGCGACGCGTCCCCGTCACCGGGGAGCATCACCCCTTGCCGGGGGCGTAGGTGAGGACGCGCTCGCCCAGCAGGGATTCGATGACGTCCAGCAGGCGCAGTGCCGCCTCGGCTATCGCGTCGGGCGGTTCTCCTGCGGCGGTGCGTCTGCCGATGTCCATCAGAACCTGCTCGTGGACCCAGCCGATCTGGGCGGCCACGAGCCGGGGCAGCGGGTCGTCCGGGGCCGCGCCGGTCTCCGCGGCGAGCAGGTCGGCCAGCGCGTCGACCATCTCGCGGGCGAGGTTCTCCAGGCGGGCCGTCAGCGTGGGCGCCGCGAGCAGCATCTCGTGGAAGCGCCCGAACCCTTCGGTCAGGCCCAGCCGGCGGTCCCGGCGGCCCACCTCCTCGCGCAGCCGCCGCAGGACCGCCCGCGCCGCCGGCTCGCCGGACCTCCGGGCCGCGACGATGTCGGCGTAGCGCCGCGGGCTGGCCTCGTCCGGCGGGAGCGCCAGATCCTCCTTGGCCTGGAAGTAGTTGTAGACGGTGTTGACCGACACGTCCGCGGCCTCGGCGATCTCGGCGATGGTGACCTGGTCGAAGCCGCGCTCCACGAACAGCCCGGTGGCCACGGCGGAGATGTGCGCGCGGGTCCGGCGCTTCTTGCGCTCCCGCAGGCCCTCCCGGCCGCCGTCGACGGTCATGCGGGGATTCTAGCGACGCCCAAACTTGGGGCCGAGTGCAGTTTTCAGTGGCAGGCGCAGTTTCCAAAGGCGCCGCTACGCGGGCGACGCCGCGCGGCAGACGCCGTGGGGCGACCCACCCCCCGACGTGGGTCGCCCCGCACAGCCGGTCAGCAGTTGCCTGCGACGGGCTTGCCCTCGAAGCGGTCTCCCAGGAAGCGGGTGACGTCCCCCGCCGCGAGCCAGTCGGTGGTCAGGTGCTCACCCGCGTACCACGGGTTCCACGTGGTGTTGATGCCCGCCTTGCAGTAGGCGGCGCGGGTGGCGTCCTCGGTCTCGGTCGGGATGATCTCCTCCAGGGCGCCCCGGTACTGGAACACCGGGAAGCCGATCTTGTACGTGGCGGCCGACCCGGGCGTGCCGATGTCCACGCCGAGCTTGCTGCGGTCGGCCAGCTCGCCCCAGGTGCCGTCGGGGCCGCGCAGCTGCCAGATCTGGTCGACGGTCAGCTTGTCCTTGGTGAGGTTCTCCACGCGGGCGCCCAGGAAGCGGCCGAGCGTGCCGAACAGGCACAGCTTCTTGGCGTCCTCCACCGCCTTGGCGCCCTCGTCGTTCATCAGCTCGTCGAACGGCATGGCCGGGTAGGCGGCGTTGTGCCCGACCAGCGCGTCGGCGGCGAACCCGGCGAACAGCCCGCCGTTGAGCCGCTGGGCGGTCACCTTCAGATCGCCGGGCACGCCTCCGGCCGCCGCGCCCGCCACCTTCAGTTCGGGCGCGTAGGAGGCGGCCAGCTGCGCGGCCCACAGCGCGGCCTGGCCGCCCTCGGAGTATCCGGCGATGCCGACCTTGCCGTCCGAGCGCAGGGAGCCGCCGGGGATCTGGCGGGACGTGCGCGCGATGTCGAGCAGGGCGTTCCCCGCGCTGTGCCCCACCATGTACCTGTGGACCTGCCCGTCGATGTAACCGGCGCCGTCGGTGGCGGCGACCGCGAACCCGGCCTTGAGGAACTCGGCGACGTTGGGGCCCTCGTAGTGGTCGACGTAGGCCCCGGCCATCTGCTTGGAGAACGCGCACTGCGGGCCGAGGCCCGAGGAGCCCGGGTGGAAGGTGACGACCGGACGCGACCCGCCCTTGGTCCACGCGGCCTCCGGCACCGCCACGAATCCGGTCGCGACCGTCTTGGCGCCCTTGACGTCGGTGGAGACGTAGCGCACCTTCCACGCCTTCATGCGGATGTCACTGAAGCCGGGCAACGTCACCTGCCGGCACGCCAGCAGGTCGCCGGGGTCGCCGTTGACCCGGGCCGGGGCGGCGGCGTAGATGTCGGCCTCCGAGGCGAGGCACAGCCACGGCGCGGCGGACGCCTGCTGTGCGACGCCCACCGCCGGAAGCGTCAGCGCGGCCCCGGTCACGGCGGAGGCCACAACGGCTCGAACTCTCATTGCCACTCCAGGGGTAGGCCGCCGAACCACCTGGGCCTCCCCCAACCAGACGGGGCCCGGCAGCGTTGGAAAGTGAACGCAGACGACTGTCCCGCCCGCCCCCGGCGCGAGTGAATGGGCTGGCGCCACACGCCCGGCGCCGCCGTTAGCAATTAGTTGACAATCCGTCCAGTAGGCTCGGGCGACCAGCGCCTCCCCCACGGCGCCGTCTGCCGCAGCGCTCGGCCGCCCGCGGGTTCGGGGCGATCCGGGAGGACATAGCGTGGTGGCCCCGGGTCAGTGTCTTCCGTGAGAGGTCGCCAAGTTGATCGAATCCTCTGACATACGGGCCGCCGCCGCGCGCGTCTCCGGCAGGGTCCGCCGGACCCCGGTGATGGCGGCCGAGCCGCTCGGCGGCGGCGCGCGCACATGGCTGAAGCTGGAGCAGACGCAGCACACCGGCTCGTTCAAGGCCCGCGGCGCGTTCAACCGTGTGCTGGCGGCGGCCGAGAGCGGGACGCTGCCCGCGGCGGGCGTGGTCACGGCGTCGGGGGGCAACGCGGGGCTCGCCGTCGCCTACGCCGCCGCCGAGGTGGGGGTGGTGGCCGAGGTGTACGTGCCGGAGACGGCACCGGCGGTCAAGGTGGCCAGACTACGCGCGCTCGGGGCGCAGGTCGTGCAGGTCGGCAGCAGGTACGCGGAGGCGTTCGAGGCCGCCGCCAAGCGCTCCGCCGACACGGGTGCGCTGTTCTGCCACGCCTACGACCAGCCCGAGATCTGCGCGGGTCAGGGGACGCTCGGGCTGGAACTGCTCGAACAGACCTCGGGGCAGGTCGACACCGTCGTGCTGGCCGTCGGCGGCGGCGGGCTGATGGCGGGGGTGGCCGCCGCCGTCCAGGGCCGCGCGACCGTCGTCGGGGTGGAGCCCGAGGCCATTCCGACGCTGCACCGGGCCCTGGAGGCCGGGGCGCCTGTCGACGTGCAGGTGTCCGGCGTCGCGGCGGACTCGCTCGGCGCCAGCCGTCTCGGCGAGATCGCCTTCGAGGTCGCGGTCCGTACGGGTGTGCGGTCGGTGCTGGTGTCCGACGAGGCGATCGTTGAGGCGCGGCGCTGGTTGTGGGAGCGGTACCGGTTGCTCGTCGAGCACGCCGCCGCCACGGCCGTCGCCGCGTTGCGCACGGGCGCGTACCGGCCCGCCCCGGACGAACGGGTCGCCGTCGTCCTGTGCGGCGCCAACACCGACCCCGCCTCTCTCTAAAGTGGCCGCATGGCGGATTCCTTTGTGGTGACGGGAGGCGGCCGGGGCATCGGCCGGGCGGTGGTGGAGCGGCTGCTGGCCGACGGCGGGCACGTGGTGGCCGTCGAACTGGACGCGGCGGCGCTGGCCTGGACACGGAGCCATCCCGCCGGTACGCGCGTGCGCGTGGTCACGGGTGACGCCGGGGACGAGGCCGTCGCGGAACGCGCCGCGGACCTCGCCCAGGAGGCGGGCACGCTCACCGGCTGGGTCAACAACGCGGCCGTCTTCCGCGACGCCTCGCTGCACACCGCGCCCGCCAAGGAGGTCATGGATCTCATCGCCGTCAACCTGGGCGCGCCCCTGGCCGGGTGCGCGACGGCGGTACGGCGCTTCCTGGCCGCCGGGACGGGCGGCGCCATCGTCAACGTCACCTCGCACCAGGCCCGGCAGGCGGTGCCGGGGTGCACGCCGTACGTCACCGCCAAGGCGGCGATCGAGGGCCTGACGCGCGCGCTCGCCGTCGAGTACGGCCCGCGCGGCATCCGGGTGAACGCGGTGGCGCCGGGCTCGGTGCGCACCGAACGCTACGACGAGTTCCTCGACCAGCAGGGCCCGGAGGGGGCGGCGCACATCGAGGCGGAGATGGCGCGGCTGCACCCCCTCGGCCGCGTCGCGCAGGCCGAGGAGGTCGCAGCCGCGATCGTGCACCTGCTGTCGGACGAGGCCAGCTTCATCAACGGCGCGACCGTCCCCGTCGACGGGGGACGGTCCGTTCTGGCCCACGACCCGGAGGCGTACGAGCCGCCCTCCTGAATCAGGGGCGGGGCGCCAGCATCTGGAGCGGCAGTGGCTGCACGGGGCGCTGCGCCATGCGGGCGTTGGCCGGCGGCGTCTGTGCCCCGCACAGGGCCTCCATCACGTGCGCGCCCATGGCGTTGTCGATCGGGTGGGGCATGGGACGCCCCTCGCCGTTCAACTGCTGGTACTTCATCAGGTTGAAGCCGAGCGAGATCTGCCGTCCGCCGCCCTCGCTGGTGAGCGCCTGCGTCCCGGCGCCCCACACCGCGCCGTCGTGCCCCCAGAACGTGCCGCACGGCAGTTGCACCGAGTAGAGGCCGAGGCCGTAGTTCATCAGCACGCTGCCGTCGGCGTCCTTGACGGGCACGGTGCGGCGCATCTCCGCCAGCGCCGCCGGTCCGACGATCCCGCCGGTGAGCAGGCGCCGGTAGAAGCGGTTGAGGTCGTCCATGGTCGACACCAGCGCCCCGGCCGTGCCCGCCCACGACATGTCGAAGAGGCTGTAGTCGCGCGGCGGCGCGAGGACCCCGTACAGCGACTCGTACATTCGTGAGTGGTCACCGTAGATCACCGGGCTGTCGGGGAAATAGGTGTCCCTGAGCCCCGCGCGGCGGATGACGTCCCGTGTGATGTACGTCTCCGCCTTCATCCCGGTCACCTTCTCCAGCAGGCGCCCCAGGATGATGTAGTTGGTGTTGGAGTACGACCACTGAGCCCCGGGGGCGCCGGTGGGCGGTGCTTCCAGACCCCATTTGATGAGGCGCCCGGACGTCAGCGTGCGGAACCGTTTCCTGTCCAGGCTCTTGGACGACGGTTCCTGGAGCGACGGGAACGCCGAGACGACGTAGTCGGCGATGCCGCTGGTGTGGTTCAGCAGCATTCGCACGGTGATTTGCCTGCCGCGTTGACCAGGAACATCCTCGGGCAAATAGGTACCGATCGGCGCGTCCAACTGGACGCGCCCCTGTTCCACCTGCCGCAGGACGGCGGCGGCGACGAACGTCTTCGTGACGCTGCCCGCACGGTGTTCCATGTCGGGGCGCACGGGCCGCCTGGTGCGCACGTTCGCCACTCCGGACGCGCCCTTCCAGGAACGCCCCTCGTCCCGGACGGAGGAGTAAATACCGTACATTCCGGCCTCGTGCGTGGCGTCCAGCGTCGCGCGCAGCTTGCCCGGATCGAGGACGGCGCGCTGGGCACCGGACGCGGGCGGCCGCGGAACGGCGGGGGCCGTTCTCGCCAGCGCCGGTCCCGGCACGAGCGTGATCACGAGTGTCATGGCCGCACCCCCGGCCGCCGCCAGTCGCCCCAGCCCCCCGAACCGCCTCGCCGCCATTCCGCCCTCTCTTCACCCATGATCGTGTACTTACGAGTCTTCTAGGCCGTGACCCCAGATGTCATCCGTTTCCGGTATGAGATCGACATCCTTCTTCGGCTTCATAAACCTGATACGACCAGCCACACGACCAGAGAGAACCAAGAAAGCGAACAGACGGCCATATCCAGCGCACGATCCGGCGAACAGCGCCGAGACCGGACGAACACATCGCACTGTGACAGTGATCACCCGACTTGGCGGCAGGGCTCCGCCCGGACCCGGCCGCGGTGGGGCCTGAGAACGGCGCCAGCGGCCGCCGGCCGCCCATCGGGAGAGCAGGGAAGGGCGGGGCGGACGGCGGCCGTCTGAGCGCCTCTCAGGTGCTTCGGCCGATCAGGAGATGACCAGCAGCAGGTCGCCCGCCTGAACCGGGGACGCCTCGGGCACGGCCAGCCGCGTGACGGTGCCGCCGACGGCGGCGGTGATGGCGGCCTCCATCTTCATCGCCTCGATGGTGGCGACCACGTCCCCGGCGGCGACCCGCGCCCCCTTGGCCACGCGCAACGTGACCGAACCGTCGAACGGCGCGGCGACGTGCCCGGGCTCGCCGGGGTCGGCGCGCTCGACCGGCGGGGCGTCGGCCGCCGCGGACCTGTCGCGCACCGACAGCGTGCGCAACTGCCCGTTAACGGTGCAGATGACCTGCCGGAAGCCCGCCTCGTCGAGCCCGCCCACGGCCTCGAGGCCGGCCAGCACGCGCACCCCCGGCTCCAGGTCGATGACGACCTCCTGGCCCGGGTGGAGGCCGTACAGGAACGCCCCGGTGGGGACCACCGACAGGTCGCCGTAGGCGGCGCGCGCCTCGCGGTACTCGCGGGCGGGGCCGGGGAACAACAGCCGGTCGAGCGTGTCGCGGACGTCGGGACCCGACAGCGCCTTGTCCTCCTCCTCGGTGAGCTCGCCGCGTACGGGGGTGTACCGGCGCCCGCTCAGGGCCTTGTCACGGAACGGCTGGGGCCAGCCCCCGGGAGGGTCGCCCAGTTCGCCATGCAGGAAGCCGACGACGCTGTCGGGCACGTCGTACCGTTCCGGATGCGCGGCGAAGTCGTCGGGGTCGGCCCCCGCGGCGACCAGGTGCAGCGCCAGGTCGCCGACCACCTTGCTGGACGGGGTGACCTTGACCAGACGCCCCAGGATGCGGTCGGCGGCCGCGTACAGACGCTCGATCTCCTCGAACCTGTCGCCGAGCCCGAGGGCCACCGCCTGCTGCCGCAGGTTCGACAGCTGCCCGCCGGGGATCTCGTGCTCGTACACCCGTCCCGTGGGGGACGGCAGGCCCATCTCGAACGGGGCGTACAGGCGGCGCACCGCCTCCCAGTAGGGCTCCATCGCGGTGAGCGCGCCCAGGTCCAGCCCGGTGGCGCGCTCGGTGGCGTCGGTGTGCGCGACGATCGCCTGCAACGGCGGCTGGCTGGTGGTGCCCGACAGGGGCGCCGCGGCGCCGTCGACCGCGTCCACCCCGGCCTCGACGGCGGCCAGGTAGGTGGCGAGCTGCCCGCCCGCCGTGTCGTGCGTGTGCAGGTGGACGGGCAGGTCGAACCTCTGGCGCAGCGCGCTGACGAGCGTGCGCGCGGCGGGGGCCCGCAGCAGGCCCGCCATGTCCTTGATGCACAGCACGTGCACGCCCGCCTCGACGAGCTGTTCGGCCAGCCGCAGGTAGTAGTCGAGCGTGTAAACCTTCTCCGCAGGGGACGACAGGTCCGCGGTGTAGCAGAGGGTGCCTTCCGCCAGCGCGTGCGTCTGCAGTACGGCGTCGATCGCGGGCCGCATGCGCTCCACGTCGTTCAGCGCGTCGAACACCCGGAAGATGTCCACGCCGGTGCGGGCGGCCTCGGCCACGAAGGCGCGCGCCACCGAGTCGGGGTACGGGGTGTAGCCCACGGTGTTGGCGCCTCGCAGCAGCATCTGGATGCACAGGTTGGGCGCGGCCTCGCGCATCGCGGCCAGGCGGTCCCAAGGCGACTCGGACAGGAAGCGCAGCGCGACGTCGTAGGTGGCGCCGCCCCACGCCTCCAGCGAGAGCAGCTGCGGCGTCATGCGCGCCATGTACGGGGCCGCCGCCACCAGGTCGTAGGTGCGCACCCGCGTGGCCAGCAAGGACTGGTGGGCGTCCCGGAACGTGGTGTCGGTGACGGCCAGGGCCGACTGGGCGCGCAGCCGTTCGGCGAACGCGCGCGGCCCGAGCGACAGCAGAAGGTCGCGCGAGCCTTCCGGCACGGGGCCGTCCAGGTCGAGCCGTGGGAGCTTGCTCTGCGGGTCCAGATCCGTGGGCGCGTCCCCGTGCGGCTTGTTGACGGTCACGTCGGCCAGGTAGCGCACGAGGCGCGTCGCGCGGTCACCGCTGGAACGGGCGGTCAGCAGTTCGGGGTGGTCGGCGATGTAGGAGGTCGTGACCCCGCCCGCGCGGAAGTCGGCGTCGTCCAGCACCGCGCGCAGGAACGGGATGTTCGTCGCGACGCCCCGGATGCGGAACTCGGTCACGGCCCGGCGCGCGCGCCGTACCGCGTCGTCCAGGGTCCGGCCCCGGCACGTCAGCTTGACCAGGAGCGAGTCGAAGTGGGGGGTGACCACGGCGCCGGCGTGGGCCGTCCCCGTGTCCAGGCGCACGCCAGCACCGCCCGGCGAACGGTACGCCGAGATCCTGCCCGTGTCGGGCCGGAAGTCGTTGGCGGGATCCTCCGTGGTGATGCGGCACTGCACCGCGTACCCGGAGACGGTGACGTTCTCCTGGGCGATCCCCAGGTCCTCCAGCGTCTCCCCGCCCGCGATGCGCAACTGGCTCTGCACGAGGTCGATACCGGTGACCTCCTCGGTGACCGTGTGCTCGACCTGGATACGCGGGTTCATCTCGATGAAAACGTGGCGCCCGGACGAGTCCACGAGGAACTCCACCGTCCCGGCGTTGACGTATCCGATCTCCTCGGCGAACGCCACGGCGTCCTGGCAGAGCCTCCGCACGACCGCCGCGTCCAGGCTGGGGGCGGGGGCGATCTCCACGACCTTCTGGTGGCGGCGCTGCACCGAGCAGTCGCGCTCACGCAGGTGCACGGTGTGCCCCGCCGCGTCGGCGAGCACCTGCACCTCGATATGGCGCGGCCGGTCGACGGCCTGCTCCAGGAACACCGTGGGGTCGCCGAACGCGCTCTGCGCCTCCCTGCGGGCCGTCTCGACGGCCGCCTGGAGTTCCTCGCGCCGGTCGACGCGGCGCAGCCCGCGTCCACCGCCGCCCGCCGCCGCCTTGACGAACAGGGGGAATCCGACCTCGTCCGCCGCGGCCAGCTCCTCCCCCGGCGCGGGGGTGACCGACCGCAGCACCGGCAGCCCCGCCCGCCGGGCCGCCTCGACCGCCTCGATCTTGTTGCCCGCCAGGCGCAGCACCCGCGCGGGCGGGCCCACGAACGTCAGCCCGTTGCGCTCGCACGCTTCGGCCAGCTCGGGGCTCTCGGCCAGGAACCCGTAGCCCGGGTAGACCGCGTCCGCCCCCACCCGCAACGCCGTGGCGACGATTCCGTCCACGTCGAGGTAGGCCCGTACGGGGTGCCCGTGCTCACCGATCTCGTACGCCTCGTCGGCCTTCTGCCTGTGCAGTGAGAAACGGTCCTCGTGCGCGTACACCGCGACACTGGCGATGCCCAGCTCGTAGGCGGCGCGGAAGGCCCGTACGGCGATCTCGCCCCGGTTGGCGACGAGGAGCTTGTTCATCACGGCGCTTCTCCCAGGAGTCGTGTGTCGGGCGGCGCGAGGCCGCCCGGAGCGACGACCTCCCGGGCTCGTCGTCGAGCGCGCTCAACATAACCCGCCACCGCCCCCAGGGGAACAGGCGCGAAGGTAGGTCCCGTCACACCGGCGGGGGGCTCACGACGGGACCCGGACGGCAGCCGGAAGAAAAAGTGAGCGGGCACTCGGAATAGACGAAGGGATCTTGGGGTTGCACTACAGCGTGTGCAAGATCCGATATATCGGGTAGCACCCCATTCCTACGTTCCAGGAGGTCACCCATGCCCAGCAGCATCCCCAGGCCGCGTCCGAACCGCCCCCACAAGCACGTCAAGTCCACCTCGCTGCGCGCCCTCGCGGTGGCGGCGCGGCTGGAACGGCATCACGACCGGGAGGCGCCGCCGGGTGAGGACGGCCGGGCGGAGCGACGGCAGTCCCGTCGGAGCCCCGACCCGGCCTGACACCAAGCGGACCTGGGGCCTCCGGGACGGCGCACACCGTCCCGGAGGCTCTCGCGTCTCCGGGGTGCGGATCGGTGGCGCACCGCAGCCGCGCGTTCACGCGGCGGCGGCAGGTGGCCTCATCTGCCCACCTTCCGCAGCACATGCCGCCATTGGCACATAGTCTGACTAGGCACGTGTCTGATGCGACGGAAGAGAGTGGTGTGACGGACCAGACGATGCCGGACGCCCGTCCGCTGCGGCCGGGCGATCCGACCCGGCTGGGCGAGTACGAGATCGTCGGGCGGCTCGGCGAGGGCGGGCAGGGCGCGGTCTTCCTCGGCCGTCCGCCCGGCGACGCCGACCCCGTCGCCATCAAGCTGCTGCACGCCGGGCAGGCGGTGGACGACGCGGCGCGGGCCCGCTTCGTACGGGAGCTGGCGGTCGCCAAGCGGGTCGCGCGGTTCTGCACCGCGCAGGTCCTGGACGCCGACGTGGCGGGCGACCAGCCCTACATCGTCAGCGAGTACGTCCCCGGGCGGTCGCTGTACCGGCTGGTCCAGGAGGAGGGGCCGCGCACGGGGGGCGCGCTGGAACGGCTGGCCATCAGCACGCTGACCGCCCTGATCGCCATCCACCAGGCGGGCATCGTGCACCGCGACTTCAAGCCGCACAACGTGATGATGGGGCCGGACGGCCCGCGGGTGATCGACTTCGGGGTGGCCCGGGCGCTGGACGCGGCGGGCGAGACGCAGAACGTCGGCACCCCCTCCTACATGGCGCCGGAGCACTTCACCGGGGACGAGGTGGGCCCGGCCTCCGACATGTTCGCCTGGGGCACCACGATGGTGTTCGCCGCCAACGGCCGTCCCGCCTTCGGCAACGACGACATGGCCGCGGTGATGCACCGCATCCTCACCGAGGAACCCGACCTGGGCGCGTTGCCGAGCCCCCTGCGCGAGGTGGTCGCGGACTGCCTGGCCAAGGACCCCCACCAGCGGCCCACGGCCCGCCAGGCCCAGGAACGTCTGGTCGGGGTGGCAACGGAGAGCACGACGCCGGACGGAGGCGCGGCGAGCGCCGCGGCCGCGGCGCCAGCACCGGGCGTCACACCGCAGGCGCCCGCACCACAGACACCTACCCCACAGGCCGCCGCGCCACAGGCCACCGTCGCTGTCCCGCCGGCCATCCCGTACGCGCCGCAGGGCGGTCTCTCCCGGGAGGTGACCTCCCCCCAGACCAATCCCCAGACGACGCCCCAGCCGCCGCCGTTCGGGCCGCCGGCCCCACCTCCCCACGGGGGCGGCCAGAAGCCGCACAAGGGGAGGCGCCTCGTTCCCCTGATCGCGGCCGCCGCGGTCGTGGCCTTGGTGGGGGGCGGCTCGGTCTGGGCGGCCACCCGTTCAGGCGGCGACGAGACCGGCGGGGAGAACGCCGCCGCCAGCAACCAGCAGGGCGAGCAGACCCAGGACGGCACCACGGGCTTCGGCAACGGGCTCAACGCCCCGGGCAACCGTGCCGGCGGCGCGCCCAAGTCCCCGCAGCAGAAGCCCAGCGCGGCCAACGGCAAGAAGGGGCAGTCCGGCCAGGGCGGCCAGACCGGTCAGAACCAGCAGAGGCGTTCCGGCGGGGGGCAGGCCACCGCCGGAACCGGCGGCAGCGGGGGCGGGGGCGGCTCGACCAAGGAGCCGGCCAACAAGTACACCCCGCAGCAGGTCTGCAACTCCGGCTCGCACGGCGGCGGCTACTACGTGCAGCGCTCCCTCTCCGTCTCCGGGGGAACGGCGTACCTGCTCTACAACAGTTCGGGATACAACTGCGCCGTCATGATGAAGACGCGCAACGTGGGCAAGCGGTCCCCGGTGTCGGTGTGGATCCAGCGCCAGGGCGGCGGGCAGGTGAGCGACAGCGGGTCGTACGCCTGGTACGCGGGGCCGGTGTACGTGAAGGCCCCGGGGGTGTGCGTGCGTTTCGGCAGCGGCGGCGTGGCCGCCCCGTACGGCAACTGCGGATGAAACCGGTGACCGCCCGGTGAGGCAACTGCAAGATCACGTCAGCGGGAGGACGTGGTCTTGCAGCTGCCCCCGTGAGGGGTCCCGCGAGCCTGGTCGCGGGCGTCAGTTGCGTGCGGCGATCAGATGGTCGAAGTCGCCCTCCTTGGCGCCGAGGATCAGCGCCTCGATCTCGGGACGGGTGTAGATCAGCGCCGGGCCCTCCGGGTGGCGGGAGTTGCGCATGGCGACTCGTCCACCGGGAAGCTCGGCGATTTCCACGCAGTTGCCCTGCGAGTTGCTGCGCCGGGACTTCAGCCACCGGGCCCCGTGCAGCTTCGTGGCGGGCATGCCGTTGTACGCGGCCGTGACGCAGGGGGCCGCGGAGGGACTCTTGCCGTTGTCGGTCGGGAGCATCATGTCTCTCTGAGAAGGTCACCGAGAAGCTCGACGGTGCGTTCCGGGGTCGCACTGTCGACGCACAGGCGTTCCATGGCCTGCAGGTAGGTGTCGACGTCGTCGCGCTTGTCCAGGTACATCGCGCCGGTGAGGTTCTCCACGTAAACCACGTCCGGCAGGTCCTGCTCGGGGAAGCGCAGGATGGTGAAGGCCCCGCCCTCGGCGGCGTGCCCGCCGAACCGGAACGGCATGACCTGGATCGTGACGTTGGGCAGCTTCGACATCTCGATGAGGTGCTCGAACTGACCCCGCATCACCTCAGGCCCGCCGATGGGCCGCCGCAGCGCCGCCTCGTCCAGCACCGCCCACAGCCGGGGCGCGTTGGGACCGGTGAGGCGTTCCTGCCGTTGCAGGCGCAGCCCGACGCGCTGGTCGATCTCGTGATCGGACGCGCCGGCGTTGCCGAGCCGGATGACCGCCCGGGCGTACCCCTCCGACTGCAGCAGTCCGGGGACGAACTGCAGTTCGTAGGTCCGGATCAGGGTCGCCGACTCCTCCAGGCCCACGTAGGTCTGGAACCAGTTGGGCAGCACGTCGCTGTAGCGGTGCCACCATCCCGGGGTGTTGGCCTCCCGCGCGAGCTGTACCAGCGCCTCCCGCTCGGTGGGGTCGGTGACGCCGTACAGCGTGAGCAGGTCTTCCACGTCGCGCTCTTTGAAGCTGACCCGCCCCAGCTCAAGTCGGCTGATCTTCGACTCGGACGCCCGGATGACATAGCCGGCGTCCTGGCGGCTCACGCCCTTCGCCTCGCGCAGGCGACGCAGCTGTGAGCCGAGCAGGATCCGACGCACCGTGGACCCGGTTCCCGGCGTCTCTGGAGTCACGCCCAACCTCCCGGCTACATGGCGGACAGCGGTTCCGGCGGAGCCGGAAAATGTACTTAGTGTGCCACTGGGGTCGGTGTCCTGCGGCTACCTCCGATTCTCGGCGCGCGGCGGCGCCTGATCTTGCCCTCCCGGTGCGGATGCACGTGCATTGGGCCTTGCATTCGCACGCTACGATGCGCAGGATAACGCACGAGACTTCCGAGCCACGGCTGCACAACGAGATCACTCTGCGGGGTCCGGGGAATGACGTCACGCCACGCGCACGACGACACACGATGGGGTGCCACCCCCCTCGTGGAGTCGGCGGGCATACAGGACGATGCCGTGCAGTCGACGCCGGTACCCGAGTCCTTGAACCTGCCCCCGTACCTCGACGAAGCCCTGCGCGTGCTGGTGGCCCCCGCCGGGAGCGCCGTCTCGTTCACGGTCGTGCCCGAGCCGGAGTCGGTCACCGAGGCGCGGCACTTCACGATGTGCCGCCTGGACGACTGGGGCCTGGAGACGCTCGGCGACGACGTCGGGCTCGTGGTCTCGGAACTGGTCACCAACGCGTTGCGGCACAGCGGCGGCGGCATGCCCCACCCGGGCTCCGCGCAGCCGGGCCCCACTCCCTACCGTGGCGCGGCGCCCCTTCGCGAGACGAACGGTTATCGCGACGTCACCGGCTGCCGCGACGCGACGGGCTACCGCACGTCCCCCTACGAGACCCGTTACGGCGCCTCGCACTACGAGGCCCCCCGCCCCTACCACGGAGCGGGCTGCCACCCGATCGACCCCCTGGGCTCCGCCCCCACCGCCATCCGGCTGCGGCTGCTCCACCAGGGTTCCTGGCTGCTGTGTGGAATCATGGACGCCAGTCCCGCGGCCCCCCGCCGTAAGGAGCCGGACTACATCGCCGAGACCGGACGAGGCCTCCACCTTGTCGAGTCGTTCAGCGACCGATGGGGCTGGCGGGCCCTGCCCGAGGGCAAGGTCGTCTGGGCGCTGTTCCGCCGTCCCTAGCCGCACGGGCCCGGCCGCCTCCCGGCCACATCGCCCCCGCGGCGGCATGGTGCGAGGGTCCTGGGGATAACCCGCGTGCGCGCGGGGTATAGGGCCCATCTCACAGCGAACAGGGAGAAAGCGGTGGAATTCGCCGTCGACCACCGGGTCGAGAAAGACCTCACCATCGTCAAGATCAGCGGGGAGATCGACGTCTTCACCAGCCCCCGGCTGCGCGAGACGCTGCTCGACATCATCGACGAGGGCGGCGTGCACCTGGTCATCGACCTCGGCGAGGTCACCTTCCTGGACTCCACCGGCCTCGGCGTGCTGGTGGGCATCTACCACCGGCTGCGCGGCCGGGACGGCACGATGGCGTTCATGGGCGTCAACGACCGGGTGCGCCGCGTCTTCCACGTCACCCAGCTCACCAAGATCTTCGTGCTGCACCGCGACCTGGAGGAGGCGGTCGCGGCCCACGAGAAGGCGATGGCCGCGCAGCGCGCCGGCGGCACCGGCGAGACCGGCCCGCAGCCCACCGCCTGACGCTCCGGCGTCTCCTTTTCCTCTCCCGCCACGTCCGGCTCCCCGGGGCCGCGACACGGCCGCCCGCCGCCGGGGGTCGCTCCTGCCTCCGCGACCCGCGCGACCCGGTACGGTGAAAAAGAGATCAAGCCCGCCGCCGTGGCCGGAGCCGCCGACGCGCGCGGGGCTGTCGTCGACGACCGATCCATCGACCGGACGGGAGCGCTCCGTGGCAGAACAGCCGCTGCATGAGCACACGCTCGGCAATGGCCTGCGCGTGGTGGTCTGCGAGGACCATGTCGTACCGCTGGCCGCCGTGAACATCTGGTACGGGGTGGGCTCGCGGCACGAGCGGGCCGGACGCACCGGCCTGGCGCACCTCTTCGAGCACCTGATGTTCCAGGGCTCGGCCAACGTCGCCGAGGGCGAGCACGCCGCTCTCCTGGAGAGCGCCGGAGCCGCCTTCAACGCAAGCACGTCCTTCGAGCGCACCAACTACTACGAGACGGTCCCGGTCAGCCATCTGGAACTGGCGCTGTGGCTGGAGGCCGACCGCATGGGGACGCTGCCCGCCGCGCTGACCCAGGCCAACCTCGACAACCAGCGCGACGTGGTGAAGAACGAGCGCCGCCAGCGTTACGACAACCAGCCCTACGGGACCGCGTTCGAGCGCCTGTGCGCGCTGACGTTCCCCGGGGGCCACCCGTACGCGCACACCCCCATCGGGTCCATGGAGGACCTGGACGCCACCACGCTCGAAGACTGCGCCGACTTCTTCGCCACCTGGTACGCCCCCGGCAACGCGGTGCTGTCCATCGTCGGCGACGTCGACCCCGACGAGGCCCTGGCGGCGGTGGAGCGCTACTTCGGCGGCATTCCCGCCGGGCCGCGGACGCCGCCCGCCCGTCCGGGCGACCTGGGCCCGCTCACCGAGATCAAGGCCGAGGCGGTGGACGAGGAGGTGCCCTCCCCCGCCTACTTCGCCATGTTCACGCTGCCGTCCGACGGCGGCGCCGACGTCGAGGCCGCCGAGCTCGCCGTGGACATCCTCGGCGGCGGCTCCGGATCGCGCCTGTACGACCGGATGGTGCGGCGCGACCAGATCGCCACGGAGGTGTGGGCCGGGGTGACGCGGCTGGCCTCGGGCCCCTCCCTGGCGCTGGTGGAGGCGATCGGCCCGGACACCGGCAAGATCGCCGAGGTGCTGGACGAGGAACTGGCCCGGTTCGCCGAGCAGGGCCCGGACGCCGACGAGACCGCCCGCGCCACCGCTCAGGCCGAGCGCGGCTTCCTGGAGCAGACCGAGACGGTGACGGGGCTGGCCAACGCGCTGTCGCAGAACGCCACCCAGTTCGGCGACCCGGGACGGGTGTTCACCGCGCCCGAGCGCGCCGCGGCCGTCACCGCCGAGGAGATCACCGCGATGGCGCGGCGCTGGCTGGCGCCCGGCGCCCGGACCGTCCTGACGTACGGAGGTGCCTCTTGACCGAGTCCGCCGCGAACACCGCCGGGGCCGCGGGCACTGCCGGGGCCGCGGGCACGGGCCTGGCCCTGCAGCCGCGCCCCGTCCCCGGGCCCGTCCCGGCGTGGGCGTTCCCGGCCGGTACGGAAGGGCGCGTGCCGGACGGTCCCGCGACGCTGCACTGCGACCTGCCGGGGCGGCGCCTGGCCGCCGTACGCCTCGTCCTGCAGGCGGGCGCGGGCAGGGAGCATGACGGCGCCGAGGGCGTCGCAACCCTGACGGCGCGCGCACTGCTGGAGGGCACCGAGCCCGGGGGCGGCACGGCGCTGACCGCCGCGTTCGAACGGCTGGGCGCCAGCCTGTTCGCCTCCGCCGACCTGACCGCGCTGCGCATCGCCCTGGACGTGCCGGTGACGCGGCTCGCCCCGGCCCTCGAACTGCTGTCGTCGGTGGTGCGCGGACCCGCGCTGGCCGACGCGGACGTCAAGCGGCTCGTGCGCGAGCGGCTGGAGGAGATCGCGCAGGAGGACGCCGACCCGGGCAGCCGGGCCATGCGCGAACTGCGCGCCGTGATGTTCCCCGCCGAGGCGCGCGCGTCCCGGCCGACCGGCGGCACCCCGGCCACGGTCGAGGCGATCGAGGGCGCGAACGTGCGGGCCTTCTACGGCTCTGTGGCGCCCGCCGAGGCGACCGCGGTCGTCGCCGGGGACCTGTCCGGGGTCGACGCCGACGCGGCGCTCACGGCCGCGCTGGAGGGCTGGCAGCCGTCCGGCGGGCCGCTGCCCACCGCCGACACGATCATGCCGACGGCCGGTCCGCGGATCGTCATCGTCGACCGTCCCGGCTCGGTGCAGACGTATCTGAGCATCGGGCACCCCGTCCCGTCCCGTTCGCACGCCGACTGGCCGCTGCTGACGGTGGCCGCGCACGTGCTCGGCGGCGGCCTGACGTCGCGGCTGAACGCGGTGCTCCGCGAGGAGAAGGGCTACACCTACGGGGCGCGCGCCGGGCTGCTGCGGCTGCGCCACTGCGGGCTGTTCATCGCCCAGGGGGCGGTGCACACGGAGGTGACGGCGGACGCGGTGAAGGACGCCCTCACCGAGCTGCGCGGCATCGTGTCGCGGGGCGTCAGCGAGGAGGAGTGCGGCGCGTCCGTGCGCGCGCTCGCCGACCGCGCCCCCGCCGAGTACGAGACCTCCCGCGCGGTGGCCGCCGAGCTGGCCGACGCCTGCGCCAGCGGCCTGGGCACCGACTACCCCCGCCGCTACCTGGACGCGGTGCGCGCCGCCACCCCGGACGAGGTGACCCGCGCCTACGCCGAGCACGTCGCTCCCGAGGCGCTGACCGTCATCGCCGTGGGCGACGCCGCCCAGATCCGCGGTCCGCTGGAAGACCTCGGCTACGCGCCCGTGACCGTCACCGCCAAGGAACGCGCCGAAGGCTGACGCCACCGGGCGGGTCCGGAATTTCCGCCCCTGTTGTTCCGCTTGCCGGCCTGAACCAATGGCATGGTGGGATTCGTCGGAGTGTTGCGGGGAGACGCACCGCAGTCGCGAGAGGGGATCGGCCAGTGTCCTATGGGCAGATGCCAGGCGGGTACGGGGCCGGCGGCCCCTCAGGCGGGCCCATGGGCGGCCCCATGGGCGCTCCTTCGGGCGGCCCCACGGTCGACACGATCCTGAGCGAGCCGCACTGCCGTCCCGGCGGCGCCGTCGCCGGCAAGGTGCACCTGCGCGGCGGCGCTACGCCGGTGGAGATCCGGCACGTCACCATGGCGCTGATGCCGCGCATGGACAACCCCTACGGCGGGCCGACCGCCGGGCCCGAGGTCTACCGGGGGGCGCTGACCCGCTCCTTCCGGCTGGAGCCCGGCCAGGAGCGGTCACTGTCGTTCTCGATTCCGCTGCCGTACGAGCTGCCGTTCACCACCGTGCTGGGACGGGAGCTGCCCGGCTTCACCATCGGCCTGTGCACCGAGGTGGACGCGGTCGGCCAGCCCGACCCGGGCGACGTCGACCCCATCTCGGTGGAGCCGCTGCAGTCGCAGCAGTGGGTGCTGGCGGCCGTCTCCCGCCTCGGCTTCAAGATCGGCAACGTCGCGTTCGAGCGGGCCAAGCTGCCCGGCGTCTCCCAGCAGCTGCCCTTCTACCAGCAGATCCGGCTCGTCCCACCCGCCCCCTACCAGGGGCGGATCGGCGAGGTCGGGCTGAGCTTCGTGGCGAGCCCGCGCGAGCTGGCGGTGGTGCTGGCCGCCGATCCGCGGTCGGGGCACCACGGTTCCGGGGACGAGGAGTTCGGCCGCTTCCGGTTCCCGCACGGCGAGATCGCCGAGATCGACTGGACGGCGAAGATCGGCCAGTGGCTTGAGGCCGCCGCGTCCCGGGGCCCGGCGCACCCTCACGCGCACACGCCCTCGCCCTACGGCCCGCCGTCCCCGTCGCATTCCCCCCAGCCGAACCAGCACGGCATGCTGCCCCCGCCAGGGCCCTCCGCCCCCGGCGCGCACAGCGCCCCGCCCGGCCGCGCGGCCCCGGGCGGGCATGGCGCGGGTGCGGCGGCCGCCGCCTACAACGCGCCGGGCGCTCCGGGCGCGCCGTACGGGCCGGGCCAGTCGTTCCCGCCGCCCGCGCCCGTCCCCGGCTCGTCCCCCATGCCCGGCCACACACCGCCCCACGGGACACCGCCGCACGGGACACCGCCCCACGGCACACCGCCGCACGGCACGCCCCACGGGCCGGGCCCGTCCTACAACACACCTCCCCCTGCGCACGCGCCCGCCCCTCCCCCGGCACACGGCCCCGCCCCGGTGCACGGCGGTTATCCGAGCGGCCCCAACCCGTACCCGCCGGCGGCCCACCCCGGACAGGCGCCGGGCCACTACCCGCCGCCGACGCCGCAGAGCCCGCCCGTCTACCACGGTCCGCCCGCCTACCACGGCAAGCACCAGCCCCACTGGGGCGCCGTCGCCGCCGCCGGCGGGGTGGCCGCCGCGGGCGTCGCGGGCGGACTGGCCGCGGGCGCCGCCTTCGACGCGATGGGCAACGCGGTCGGCGGCGCCGCCGCGTTCGCCCAGGACGCCGCCGGGCACGCCGTCGCCGGCTATGTCGGCAACGCCGCCGCCGACGTGGCACGCGGCGTCGCCGGAGAGGTCGCCAACGAGGTGGCCGGCGAGGTCGCGGGAGGCATCGGCGAGGCCCTGGGCGAACTGCTCGGCGGCCTGTTCGGCTGACCTCGCCGCGTCCGCTGGTTAGTGTCGGGAGCGCCCGCCCCTTCCGAGGAGCCCGATGACCACGCTGATCCTGGTGCTGCTCTGCCTCGCGATCGCCGGACGCGAGCTCTACCTGGCCTCCGACAAGAGACTTCCGCGCGCGCAGGCCGAGCTGCGCCGGCTGGACGACGAGGTCGCGCGGCTGGCCGAGGGCCTGGACGCGGTGCGCGCGCAGGCCGCCGCCCGCCCGCCGGACGCCCCGCCGGCCCCGCCGGCCGTCCCGTCCGTCCCGCCGGTCGCCGCCGAGCCCGACGCCGGCACCGTGCACGAGATGTTCGACCGGCTCGGCGCCATCGAGGACCGGCTGGACCGTCTCGACCAGGAGATCGCCGCGTTCTTCGGGCAGCTGGCCGGGCTGGAGCTCGACCGCGACGCCCAGCACGCCCTGGCCCGTTCGCTGGACGCGGTCGAGGAGGTCACCTGCGAGCTGCGGCGCGAGATGCTCGACCGGCTCGCCCGCGAGGAGGGCGTCGTCACCGGGCTGCTGCTCAGCGAGGAGGGCGAGGCCGAGGCGCTGCTGGCCGAGGCGTACGAGCGCGCCGCGGCCGAGTACGGGCTGCGGGTGCGCGTGCGCGACCGGCGCGACGCCAAGGCGGTGAACGGCGCCTACCGGGGCACCGCCTTCGAGTTGTCCGGACGGCGCCCCGACGCGCTGGCCGAGGAACTGCTGACCTACGCCCGGGGCCTGTACGACCCGCAGGACCCGTCGGCGCTCGGCGCGCTGCTCACCGAGCTGGCGCACCTGCGCGGCGGCGGCGTCGCGCGCGTCGGCGCGTTCACCGCCGTCCGCACGCCCACCGCGCGGATCTGCGGCCTGCTGGCCGACGGCGACGGCGCGCCGCCCGCCGACGAGCCGTGGGACCTGGCGGCGCGCCTGCGCGACCTGCCCGACGAGCGGCGCTGCGACCTGAGCTGGCTGTGCGCCGACGAGTGACTCACGGACGCAGGAACCGGGGCGCGCCCGTCCCGTCCCGGTCGACGCTGAACGCCAGCAGGCAGCGGGGCGTGCGGGCGGTGTCGATCCGCAGGCACAGCCCGAGGCCGAGGTTCGGGTCGACGACCACCACCCGCCGCAGCGCCCGCAGCGCCCGGCGGGCCCGCGCCCGGCTGTCGGGACGCGCCGGATCGTGCAGCGCGGCCGCCACGACCCGTCCCGCGTATCGCCACAGCGCCGCCGAGTCCAGGATCCGCGCGCCCGCCGCGGTGAGATCGCCGACGATCACCACGCCGGTGTCGTCGTCCTCGCCGGGCGGGGAGGTGGACAGCGCCCCCTCGCGCGGCCTGCCGGGCCGGGCGCCGGGCGCCAGCGGCCCGCCGACGGCGCGGTGGTAGCGCAGCGGGTCGAGCGTGTCGATGACGAACGCCCCCGCGTACGGCCATGACGCCCGCGTCCGGGGCTGGGGCCGCGCGACGTCCGGGCGCCGGGTCCGGTGCGCGCTGAGGTCGAGGACCATGCCGGCGTCGTCCAGCCACACCGGCACGCCGAGCCGCACGCCGCTCCCCCGGTCGAGGACGTCCGTGACCTCCCACAGCATGTCCGCGCCACGGTTGAGCCGCGCGGCCAGGCCCAGCCCGGGGAACGCCCCTTCGAGCACCGCGAGCATCGCCTGCCACGCGCCGCTGCCGACGAACTCGCCCATGAACTCCTCGGCCAGGGCCGCCCGCCGCTCGGGGTCGGCCATGACGTCGTCGGCCCCCCTGGGCGGCTCCGCCGCCAGCGCCTTGGGCGGGATCGTCGTCGCCTCCCCTGCCGACCTCACATTCCCTGCTGTCGTCGCATTCCCTGCCGACGCCGGAGGGGGATCGTCTCGTCCGGCACCGTCCGCGTGGGCGGCCTGCGGGGGCGGGGAGACGGGGACGGTCGTGTCCTTGGCGACGACCGACCAGTCCGCGGAAGCACCGGGTGCCTCCATCACCGGGCGGACGGGCTCGGGTGTCGCGCCAGGCACCTCCGCAAGCGGCGGTTCGGGGGCAGGGGGCGGCGCTGCCGGTGACGGCTCGGCGGAGGGCAGCCTCTGTGCGGGGGGCGGTTCTGGTGGGGGCGGGGTCGCCGGAGTGGTGTCCGTGGGGACGTGGACCCAGTCGGTGGGCGGCGGCGGTTCGGGACGGGCGGAACGGCGCCCCGCCACGTGGACGTCGCCGGGATGAGGCGTGGCGGGAGGGGACGCGGGGGCATCGGACGCGGGGGGATCGGGCTCCTCGGGGCCCTCGGGCTCGGGTTCGGGACGGGGGCGGTCACGCGGGCCGAATCTCACGTTCCCGATCCTGCGGTGCGGAGGTGATCCACGGCAAGGCGACGGGCGGGGGTTGCGATCAAGACCACCCGGCGGGGCGGGACGCGGAGCCGAACAGGGCCGCGCACAGGTACTCCAGGCGGTCGGGGCCGTCGTCGGCCGCGAGCACCGTCAGCACGGACTCCTCTCCGTCGCCGGTGTCGACCGGGTCCAGGCGCAGCCGCACGGCCACCTCGCGGCGCAGCGCCTCCCGCTCGCCGTGCGCCGCGGCGACGTCCTGCAGGCCGACGGAGATGATCTGCGGGAGCTCCACGACGAGGGGCTGGGCGCCGGCGGGCAGCTCGGCGAGCCACAGGTCGAGCAGGCGGCGGGCGAGGCCGTTGAGCAGCCGCCCCCAGGGGCCGACCAGGGCCGGGGGGACGTTCTCGGTCTGCAGCTCGGGCAGGCCGAAGCGGGCCAGGCCCCTGGTGGTGAACCAGAATCCGTGCCGTCCGGCGGTGTGCGGGAGCAGCATCCAGTCGACGAGGCGGATGGCGCCGTCCGGGCCCGGAAGGGAGCGTTCCAGACGGTCGGCGGCGAGCATCTGCGGGGTGAAGACGTCGACGACGGGGCCGCCGACCGCCCCGGCCGCGGCGCGGGCGGCCCACTCGTGGGCGGGCGGCCAGCCCGGCCGGTAGGCGGCGTGCACGACCAGCAGGTGGGACGCGGCGGCGAGGGCGGCCAGGTCGGCGCGGGTGGCGCCGTAGGCGGCCAGCAGCCGGGCGGGCGGCGGCGGGACGTCCTCGGCGGGACGCTGGTCGAGCGTCAGCATGGGACTGTCGACCATGCCCAGCACCAGGTCGCGCAGCGGCGGCGCGACGTGCCGGGCGACCCGCTCGCGCACCAGCTCACGCGGGTCCGCGACCGGTGCCGTCAGCCCGGCGACGTACGTGGCGTGCAGGGTCTCCGGAACCGGCAGCGTCAGTAGCTCGCCCACCTGGCCCCCAGTCCGCTGGGCCCGCCCGCGGCGGGCCGTCGACGCGACCCTACGATCGCACCATCAACCGACACTCCACAGGATCTGTCGCAAAAGCGACAATCTCCTGTCGTGACGGCCGGTCAGAGGGGGTGCTCGAACCAGACGATCTTGCCGAGGTCGCCGCGCCGGGTGCCCCACCGTTCCGCCAGATGGCTGACCAGGTGCAGGCCGCGGCCGGACTCGGCGGTGGGATCGGTGTGGCACAGCCGGGGCAGCTCGTGCCCGTCGTCGCTGACCTCGCACAGCAGCGCGTCACATTTGATCAGCCGCATCCCGACGGCGCCCGCGCCGTGCACCAGGGCGTTGGTGACCAGCTCGCTGACCAGCAGCTGCACCGTGTCGGCGACGCCCGACAGGCCCCACTCGGCCAGCCGGGACGCCGCCAGCGCGCGGGCCCGGCCGACCATGCTGGCCTCGGGTTCCAGCGTCCAGGACGCCACGTGCTCGGCGGGGATGCCGTCGAGGCCGACCGCGACCAGGGCCACGTCGTCGGCCGGGGCGGGGGCGCCGAGCATGCCGAGCGCGGCGTCGCAGGTGGCGTCCAGGGAGCTGTGCGGGTCGGCCAGCCGCCCGCACAGCTCCGCCAGGCCCCGTTCGATGTCGCGGTCGCGGCGTTCCAGCAGGCCGTCGGTGCACAGGATCAGGCGGGCCCCGTCGGGGACGGAGACCTCGACGGTCTCGAACGGCCCGCAGCCCACCCCGATCGGCAGGCCGGGCGGCAGCCGCAGCACCGAGCCGCCGCCGTCCGGGGACACCAGCACCGGCGGCAGGTGACCGGCGTTGGCGAGCTGGCAGCGCCGCGCCACCGGGTCGTACACCGCGTACAGGCAGGTGGCCAGGCAGTCGTCGCCGAGCCGGCGGGCCAGCCCGTCCAGCTCGCGCAGCAGCCCGTCGGGCCGCAGGTCCTGCCCGGCCAGGGTGCGCACGGCGGTGCGCAGCTGCCCCATGACCGCCGCGGACGTCACGCCGTGGCCCATCACGTCGCCGATCACGATGCCCAGGCGGCAGCCGGGCAGCGGGATCGCGTCGAACCAGTCGCCGCCGACCTGGGCGGCCTGCCCGGCGGGCAGGTAGCGGAAGCACACCCGCGCCCCGGCCGTGCGCGGCGGGTCGGCGGGCAGCATGGCCCGCTGCAGCTCGCGGACCAGGCGCACCTCGCGCCGGTAGAGCCGGCCGTTGTCGACGCACAGCGCCGCCCCGCGCGCCAGCTCGTCGATCAGGGCGAGGTCGAGCCGGTCGAACGCGGGCCGGTCGGGACGGCGCAGCAGCGTGCAGGTGCCCAGCACCTGGCCGCGGGCGATCAGCGGGACGACCAGCAGCGCCCGTCCCGCCAGCGGCGGGCCCGGGTCGCGGGCGGCGAACGCGGCGCCGATCCGTTCGGCCTGGCGGCCGGTGACCCGCGGGATGTGCACGGGACGCCCGGTGCGCATCACCTCGACGAACGGGGTGCCGCGCGGATGCCGCAGCGCCCGCCCCTGGGGGACGGTGTCGATCCAGCGTTCGGCGTCGTCGTGCACGACGGCCACCCGGCGCATGAGGGTGTGCTCGTCGAAGCGGCCGGGCGGCTCGTCGTCGGAGGCGACCCGTTCCAGCAGCTCCACGGCGGCGAAGTCGGCCAGCCGGGGCACCAGCACCTCGGCCAGCGCACGGCACGCCTGCAGGTGGTCCAGGGAGCTGCCGATGTGCTCGCCCGCCTCGCCCAGGAATGTCAGCCGGTCCCACACGGCCATCGCCTCTTCTCCCTGCCGGGGTCGCGGTATCGGGACGGGCACCCGCGTCCGGCCCGGCGGGCCGGGCCGTTGCGGTCCGGCGGCTTCCGGCACGGCGGCGGGCGGCCGGACCCGCAGGTCGCGGGGCCCGACGGCCCGGTACGGCACGATCGGCAGCCGCACCGTGACGGACAGGTTGACGGCCGGATGGCCCATCGCCAGCACCCGCGCGGCGATGCGCTCGGCCGCGGCGGCGTCCGACGGCCGCAGCAGCGCGGCCAGCCGCCGTCCCAGCCCGGCGGGATCGTCGCCGCCGGTCGGCACGAGGGACGGTTCCACCCACAGCAGGCGCACCCCGGACACCGGTCGCGGCAACTCCTCGTCCGTCGCCGCCGCGGACGGGTCGCGCACGCTCACGCCGGGGCCCTCCTCGCGCAGCCGCCGCATGTCGGCGGCCAGCGCCACCAGCCGCACGCCCCCCGGCGCGTCGGCATGGAGGGGATAGACCCACCAGGCGACCTCGGCGATCTCGCCGTCGTCGACGCGCGGCATCTGGCACGTACCGCACCACACGTGGGCGAACGCCCCGGGCTCGAACGCCCCGCGGTGCTCACGCGGCAGGCGCAGCAGGCCGGTGAGGGGGCGGCCGACGGCTCGCGGCCGGTCGACGCCGAACAGCTCCGCGGCGACGCCGCTCCAGTGCGTGACGCGGCCGTGCGCGTCGAGGGCGACGACCGCCAGCGGCGCCACGCCCAGCAGCTGCCGGTCGAGCAGCGGCGCGTTCGGCGGCGGCGCGTTGGTCGGCGGCGCGTTCGGCGGCATCGCATTGGTAGGCGGCACGTTGGTCGGCAGCGTGTCCGTCGGCGGCGTGTTCGGTCGCGGGGCGGGCGGCTCGCCGCCGTGTGCGCCGGACGCCCCGAGCTGATCCCGAGCGATGACCACGCGGACCCCTCTCTGGAAGGCGGTGCGCGCCACCACCTCCGACAACCCGCGGTACAGAGGACGCTACCCTCTGTGAGGTCCGCGCGCTCGCGGACCGCGGAACTCGGCAGGACCCGCATGCAGCAGGCACGTGAGCCGACGCCCCGTCCGGCCCGGCGCGGACGGGACCCCCGGCATGCCCGGCCCACCGATGCCCGGGAGCCCGGGCCGAGCGGCGGGGACTTGACGCGGTCCTATACCGTGGATTGAGGATGACTTCGCACGTCGACCACCAAAATGTGACCGACGCCACGCAACCGATCTGCTAGCGTTTGGCGTCTTATTTACCGGGAACGCCATCAACGAAGTGGCGGCGCCGATCGTGCTCGACCCGCGACGTCCCGATGACGGGGTCGCTCTGGCACCGCACCGATCCGCGCACCCCCTCGGCCCACCCGCCATGCGCGGCCGAGGCCCGGCCCGGCTCGCCCGGTCTCACCGGAGAACGTCTCCGGGAGCCGACCGCCGCGGCACGCGACGTCACCCGCCGCACCGCGTCGACCACCGGCGCCGAACCGGCCGGAACGGTGAAACGTACCTCTGACAGGGCGGTCAGCCGCCCGACCGCGCGCACCGGCCGCGCGCGAGCAACCGGCCCATCCGGGTCACGACCTTCGGGGAGCGACTTTGCCAACTGCGACCATGCCTGCCAAGCACAGCCCGGCGGACGCGGCGCGCTACGAACGCGACGTGCTGCCGCTGGTCGACCCCCTGTACGCCAGCGCCGTGCGCATGACGCGCAACAGCGCCGACGCCGAGGACCTCGTGCAGGAGACCCTCGCCAAGGCGTACGTGAACTTCCACCAGTTCCAGGAGGGCACCAACCTCAAGGCGTGGCTGCACCGGATCCTCACCAACAACTTCATCAACAACTACCGCAAGCGGCAGCGCGAGCCGCAGCGCGCCGGCTCCGAGGAGCTGGAGGAGTGGCAGATCGCCCAGGCCGCCACGCACTCGGCCGGCTTCCGCTCCGCCGAGTCCGAGGCGCTGGAGCGCATCCCGGACGGCGAGATCGTCGAAGCCCTGCGGGCGCTGCCCAAGGAGTTCCGTGACGCGGTCTACCTGGCCGACGTCGAGGGCTACGCCTACAAGGAGATCGCCGAGATGATGGGCACCCCCATCGGCACGGTGATGTCCCGGCTGCACCGGGGCCGCAAGCAACTGCGCGAGGCCCTGGCCGACCACCGCCGCGCCCACACGCTCGCGGCATGAGCGGCGCCCCGCCGCCGAGCAGGAAGTCCCCCACCCCCCTCACGATCCCGTGGTCACCCCGGTGACCACGGGATCGCCCCTTTGAGGGCCACCCTCCCGGACCCTGTGTAGTCACTTGACTACAGTTGGCCATGTCCGCTCCTGGACACGCGACCGACTCGACAACATCGGGAGATCCCATGCCGCATCTCGTCGCCACCGCACTCGCCGGCGCCGCCCTGGCCGTGCTGCCCGTCATGCCGGCCACCGCCGAGCAGACGGCCGACCATACGACGGACCACACCACGGACCATACGAGCGACCAGACGGCCGCCCAGCGCGGCGGCGTCCGCGGCCAGTTGCGCCTGACGCTGACCTATCCGGGGCAGAGCACCTCCGGCACCCGCACCGTCACGTTGCGCTGCGAGCCGCACGGCGGCAGCCACCCCAGCGCGGCGAAGGCGTGCGCGGAGCTCGGCCGCCGCGGCGGCAACCCGGCCCGCGAGGCCGACGACACCGTCTGCACCATGATCTATTCGCCCGTGGTGGCCTCGGCCAAGGGCACCTGGGGCGGGCGTCCGGTCGACTTCCGCAAGGAGTACCCCAACGACTGCGTGCTGCGGTCGCAGACCGGTTCGGTGTTCGCCTTCTGAGCGTCGCCGTCCGAGCCTGCGCCTGGCATCGCTGGTCAGCGCGCGGCGCGGCGTGTCCGCGACAGCCGGACGGCCGCGCCGCGCATACCCCCGCCGCCCACGGGTAATGCGCCGAGACAGGCCGTCTCTACGCTGAGTAAGCGGGAAGGAGCGCCCGCCTTGTCGCGAAGAGTGAGCGATGTCATGACCCGCCGACCCCAGGCGCTGCCCCTGGACGCCACTCTCTACGAGGCGGCGCGGATCATGCGTGACGAGGGGATCGGTGACGTCCTGGTCACCCTGGGCGGCCGGCTGTGCGGGCTGGTCACCGACCGCGACATCGTGGTCCGCGGGGTCGCCGAGCGGCGGGACGCCTCGCACACTCCGCTGGGCGAGGTGTGCAGCGCCGACCTGGTGACGGTCGGCCCCGACGACGACCTCGACACCGCGGCGCGGCTGATGCGCGACCAGGCGATCCGGCGTCTGCCGGTGGTGGACGCGGAGCGGCGCCCGCTCGGCATCGTCTCGATCGGCGACCTGGCGAGGGCCGACGGCATGGGGCCCGGCGTGCTGGCGGGCATCTGCCAGGCGCCGCCGAACTTCTGAAGGGCCGCGCACCGCACGCCCCCGAATCCCCTCGGTGACCACCGCGGGCGGACCGGGCGACCGGGCGCCGGCCAGGGTGTGAATCGGTCGTTCGAGAGGATAACGTCGTGGTTGTGCCGCCCGCCGAATCCGTACTCACCGACCGGCTCGCCTTCGAGATCGCCCGGCTGGGCGTCGTCGGCGAGTCGTCCGACGTGGGCACGCTGCACCGGGTGACCGAACTGGCGTGCCGCGCGGTGCCGGGGTGCGCGGGCGCGTCCAGCGTTCGCTGGAGCATTCCCCAGTCCCCCGACGACCGGCCCGAGCCGCTGGCGTCCGCCGCCAGCCACCCCGACCTGGCCGAGATCGTCGACCGGCAGCTCGCGCGCGGCCACGGCCCCATACACGAGGTGGTGGACACCCGCCGGCCCGTCATGTCCGACGACGTGCTGGCCGAGACCCGGTGGCCGGAGACCGCGGCGGACATGCTGCGCCGCGGCATCCGCTGCTTCACCACCACGCCGCACGCGAAGGAACCCGTCCTGGTCACCCTCAGCCTGTACGGGGTGCGGCCGCGCGCCCTGTCCTCGGGCGGACACGGCGAGCAGGGGCAGCACGTGCTGGCCTCGCTGCTGGTGGCACAGGGCAGCGCCGCCATGTCCAACAGCCTGCAGTACGAAGAGGTGCACCGCACCGCCGTGCAGCTCCAGGAGGCGGTCGAGTCCCGGGCGGTCGTCGACCAGGCCAAGGGCATCCTCATGCACGCGCTGGGCTGCGACGCCGACCAGGCGTTCGCCGAGCTGCGCCGCATCTCCCAGACCCGGCACGTCAAGCTGACCGCGCTGGCCCAGCGGATCGTGGGTGACCAGGGCCTTCTCTAGACCGGTCCAGTGGGCCGCGGACCCGTGGGGAGCATAGGCTTCGCACGGCGGCCGTAACAGAACCAGCCCACCGCCCATGCCCGGGCTTCGGTCCGTTCCCGTCGTGCCGCCCCGGAAGAGCCAGGAGTACCCCATGCCCGACCAGCTCGAACCAGAGAGCCTGATGCGCGAGATCGGCGATCTCGAGACGCGGATCGCCGAACTTCGCCAGGCCGCCGGCATGCGGGAGGCCGACCCCCGGGCCACCCTCGACGCCGCCCTGGTGGAGCTGGAGCTGGCGCTGACCGCCCTGCGCGCCCTGAACACCGAGCAGGGCGCGGCGGCCGGCCGTGCCTCGGCCTCCGCCGAGACCGAGCGGCGGGTGCTGCGGACGGTCTTCCAGGAGGCGCCCGTCCCGCTGTTCCTGCTGGACCGCGGCGCGGGCGTGCGCCGCGTCAACCGGCAGGCGGCGGCGCTGCTGGGCACCTCCCCCGGCTACGTGTCGGGCAAGCAGTTCACCGCCTTCTGCGATCTGCCGACCCGGGCCGCGCTGCGCTCCCAGCTCGCCGCGGTGGTGCGCACCGGGCGGCGCCGACGCGCGCAGGTGCGGTTCCTGGGCGGTGCCAGCCCCGTGGACGCGGTGGTGACGATGGTCCGGGTGTGGATCCGCGGCGAACCCGACCCCATGGTGATCGCGGCCGCCTCGCCGGCCGACGGCGCGGCGCCCGAGCAGGCGCGGCCCGCCCGGCGGGGCGCTCCGCGCGCGGCCGCCTCGTCCATGCCGCAACCGGCCGTGGCGCCCGGCGACGACGAGGCCGTGGCGACGATCGTCCACCGGATGGACGTGCTGGCCGGCGCCAGCGAGCTGCTGCTGGAGGAGCCGGTCTTCAACGAGACGGTCGCGGTGCGGCGCTGCGCCCGGCTGCTGGCCGCCGAGCTGGCCGACTGGGTGATCGTCGACCTGGTGCCCGACATGCCGGGGCAGCCCGGCACGGCCACGGCCGAGGAGCTGGCCGCCCGCGCCGTCGAGGGTCCCGAGCTGCGCCGCCAGGTCGTGCTCGGCCCGCAGGACGAGGCGTCCGCCGAGGCCGCCCGCCTGATCGAGGAGCTGCCCCCCGCCGCCGACACCCTGCCCTACACCGTCTACGGCAGCCGCAACAGCGCCCTGCGTCCCCATGTGGAGGAGCTGGACCTGCTGGGGACGTGCGAGGACGGCCAGCCGGTCTGCGTCAAGATCGGCGCCGGCTCGGTGCTGTGCGTGCCGGTGGAGGACGGCGAACGCTGCCTGGGCACGATCACCCTGGCGGTCAGCGGCGAGCACGGTCCGTTCGACCTGCTCGACCTGTCGGTGGTGCAGCGCCTGGGCCGCTACGTGGCGCTGGTGATCCGCGCCGCCCGGCTGTACCGGCGCCGCGCGCAGGTCGCCGACTCGCTGCAGGCCAGCCTGCTGCCCAAGCAGCTGCCCGCGATCCCGGGGCTGGTGCTGGCCGGGCGCTACATCGGCGCCACCGACGGCGTCGAGGTCGGCGGCGACTTCTACGACGTGTTCCCGACCCCCGACGGCTGGGGCCTGGTCCTCGGCGACGTGTGCGGCAAGGGCGAGGACGCCGCGGCGGTGACCGCCACCGCCCGGCACGGCGTCCGGCTGCTGTCGCGCCGCAAGGCCGGTCCGACCGAGGTGCTGTCGGAGGTCAACGAGGTGCTGCTGGACGAGGACCGCTTCGTCACCGCCGTGATGGCCACGCTGGTGCAGGGCAGCGAGCGGGTCACGGTGTCGCTGGGCTCGGCGGGCCACCCGCCCGCGATCGTGGTCCGGGCCGACGGGGTGATCCGCACGGTCACGGGCGGGGGCGTGCCGCTCGGGCTGTTCGACGACTTCGACGCCGGGCGCGACACCGTCGACCTCGGCGCGGGCGACACCCTGTTCCTGCACTCCGACGGGGTGCTGGAGGCGTGCGACATGAGGCGGCGGCAGTTCGGGGTCGACCGGCTGATGGACGTGCTGGCCGCGCACGCCACCGCCCCCCTGGAGGACATGCTCGGCGCCGTGGAGAGCGAGCTGCTGGACTTCTGTGACGGCGACCTGCGCGACGACGTGTCCATGCTGGCCGTCCGCGTGCTGCCGCCCAGCCTCAACTGACGCCCCGTTCGACCGTCTCGCCCCGTATGACCCGTATCAACCGAGATGTATCGCTTGAATGCTCGATGATCGGGTAATTGGGCGTTCATGGAACGCACCCCCTCCACACCGCGCGACGAGAGACCCCGCAACGAGACCGAGCACGAACGTCTCGACCGGCAGCTGATGGAGCTGCTGCAGGGCTACCGCGTCGCGGTCACCGGCGTCCAGGTGCTGTTCGCGTTCCTGCTCACCGTGCCGTTCGCGGTCGGCTTCCGCGAGGTGGACGACACCGGCCGCGTCCTGTACTACGTGGCGCTGTTCGGGGCGGCGCTGGCGTCGATCTGCTTCATCGCCCCGGTCACCCAGCACCGGATCCTGTTCCGGCTGGGCCAGAAGCCGCTGCTGATCCGGCGCGCCAACCGGTTCGGGATCTGCGGCGCGCTCGCCCTGGCGCTGTCGATCACGGCCGCCACCACGCTGATCGTGGACACGCTACTGCCGGACGCGGCGGCGGCCGCCACGGCGGCGATCGTCGCCTCGCTGTGCGGGTGGGCGTGGTTCGTCCAGCCGCTGCTGTCGCGCCGCGCCGCGCTCGCCGCGCGCAGCGCCGACCCCGACCCCGACGAACATCGTGGAGACCCCGGCGAAGGCCCCGACGGGCAGGTCACGGGCGGCTCCGGCGCCGCCTCACGCGAGACGGCGCCGAAGCGCGACGACCGGTGAACCGCGGCGGGCGGCTCAGTACGCCTTGCCGAACAGGACGCGCTTGCCGTACGCCGACGGACGGCCGCACTTGACGCACACGCCGCTCTCCTCGGGCGCCTGCTCGGGGATGACCCGGGGGGTGGCGGCGGTGTCGGCCTTGATGTCGTCCTCGCACTCGCCGCGGCCGCAGTGGAACGCGTTCGCCCAGCCCCCGGTGACCTGGCCGGTGAAGTCGTCCCAGGAGTCGACGGTGGCGGTGTGCTCGTCGCGGAACGCCTCGGCGCGGGCCAGCAGGAACGCCTGGAAGTCGGCGAGCACCCCGGGCAGCAGCTCGGGCACCTTCTCCAGCGGGATCTGCTCCTTGCCCTGGCCCTCGACGGTCGGCAGCCGCCGCACGACGGTGGCGACGCCGTTCTCCAGGTCGCGCATGCCGAGCTCGATGCGGACCGGGACGCCGCGCATCTCCCACTCGTTGAACTTGTACCCGGGGGTCAGCTGCGGGCGGTTGTCGTCCACGTGGACGCGGATGCCCATCGCCTTGATCGCGGCGCCCAGGCGGCGGGCCTCGGCGGCGGTGCGCTCGCCCTGCTCCTTGCGCCCGATCGGGACGATCACCACCTGGTAGGGCGCCAGCCGGGGCGGCAGCACCAGGCCCTTGTCGTCGCCGTGCGTCATGATCACGCCGCCGATCATGCGGGTGCTCATGCCCCAGGACGTGGTGTGGGCCAGCTTGAGCTGCCCGTCCTCGTCCTGGTACTGGATCTCGAACGCCTTGGCGAAGTTGGTGCCCAGGTAGTGGGACGTGCCGGCCTGCAGGGCCCGGCCGTCGCGCATCATGCCCTCGATGGTGTAGGTGCGCACGGCGCCCGCGAAGCGCTCGCCGGGGGTCTTCTCACCCGCCACCACCGGCATGGCGGCCAGCTCGCGGGCCACGCCGGCGTAGGCGTCCAGGGCCCACATGGTCTCGCGCATCGCGTCGTCCTCGTCGACGTGCGCGGTGTGCCCCTCCTGCCACAGGAACTCGGTGGTGCGCAGGAACATCCGGGGCCGCATCTCCCAGCGGACCACGTTGGCCCACTGGTTGAGCAGCAGCGGCAGGTCGCGGTGCGACTCGATCCACTTGGCCATGTACTCGCCGATGACCGTCTCGGAGGTGGGCCGCACCACCAGCGGCTCCTCCAGGTCCTTGCCGCCCGCGATCGTCACCACGGCCAGTTCGGGCGAGAAGCCCTCGACGTGCTCGGCCTCCCGCTTGAGGTAGGACTCCGGGATGAACAGCGGGAAGACGGCGTTGTCGTGCCCGGCGTCCTTGATGCGCCGGTCCAGGTCCGCCTGGAGCAGCTCCCAGACCCGGTACCCGTACGGTCGGATGACCATCGTCCCCCGCACCGGACCACGGTCGACGAGCTGGGCCTTGACGACCAGCTCGTTGTACCAGGCGGAGAAATCTTCGCTCTGCGGCGTCACACCTTCACGACTCACGCTGACGAGGGTACTAACAGACGCCGCCCACCCAGCACACATTCTCTCCGCACGTCAAGCATCCCACCCCCGACCGCCCGCCGCTCAACGACATGTCACCCGGCGGTTCGCCGGCTCGTTCGACCGGTTCCTGGTGTTCGGGGCGGACGGCTCGGTGTACGAGTCGCCCGAGCCCGTGTGGGACGAGAAACGGGTGTCGCGGGCGCGCTGAGCAGAGGGCGCCGATCAGGGAGCGCTGATCAGGGAGTGCTGGTCAGAGGGCGACGTCGAAGGAGACCCGCACGTCGTCGGCCAGCTTGAGGGCGCCGAAGAACGCCGAGTACGGCTTGATGCCCCAGCGGGTCTGCTTGACGGTCGCCTCGCCCTTCAGCCGGTCGCCGTCCGCGGCCGCCTCGACGGTCAGCGGCTCGGTGCGTCCGGCGACCGTCAGCTCGCCCTCGACGGTGAACCGCTCGGGCGTCCCGCTGACCCCGGTGGACCGGAAGGTGATCTCGGGATGCTCGCCGGCCCGCAGGACCTCCCGCATGTTGGCGGCGATCTGCTCGCGGTCGGCGTCCGACAGCGGCAGCACCCCGCCGGTGCCCTCGCGCACCTGCAGCCCGTCCGCGTCCACGGTGACCTCGACCGACGACTCGCCGGGCCCGCCGCCCACGACGGCGGTGCCGCGCCAGCGGGTCGCCTCGATCGTCAGGTCGTGCCCGGCCCGGCGGCCCAGCCCGCTGCGGCTCGTCCTGATCAGCAGCCGCCCGTCGTCCGGCCCGAACTCGTGCGTTCCCTCACGCAGTGCCATGGCCCCTCCCGACACGTCCCACGATACGCCGCCCGCCGTCAGCGGCCGGCGCCGCGCCGAGGGCCGATGCAGCGGACCCGGGTCCGCGGCTCGTAGGTGGTGTGGAACCGTTCGCGGCGCACCGTGCGGCCGTCTCGTGCCAGCACCCGCCAGACGTCGACCTGGAAGCCCCGGGCGCCGCGCGTGGGCAGGCACGAGGCACCGAGTCCGATGGCCGAGCCGTAGGGGGTGAATCCGTAGCGGGGCGAGGTCTTGGAGCGGACGTCGTAGCGGCGCACGCCCCACAGGCTCACGGTGAGGGACGCGCCGGTGTACGAGGCGCGGATCGTCACCGGGTGGCGGGAGTCGTTCGTCCAGGTGAAGTCCAGGTCGGGGTAGGCGACGGCGGCCTCGCGCCCGATCGGGTACTCCGGCATCCACAGGCTGTGGGAACGGGTGCGGCGGATGCGCATCCCCGCCTCGAACACCGCGTTGAACAACGTTGAGGAGACCTGGCAGATGCCGCCGCCCACGTCGTCGGCGACCATCCGGCTTCCCCTGATCGACGGCGCCGGAACGTAGCCGCGCGCACGGGTGCGCGGGCCGATCACTTTGTTGAACGAGAACGTCCGGCCGGGCCGCACCACGGCGCCGTCCAGGATGCGGGCGGCGAGCTGGATGTTGCGCACCCGCGGCTCGCCCGGCGTGAACCGCGTGGTGTAGGAGCTGATCATCCCCGGTGCGCCGGGCGGCGGCGGAGTCGGCGTCTGTACGGGGGCCGGTGCCCGGACGGGAGCCGGCGCCGGGCCGGGCGCGGGCGCGCGGCCCGCGGCGGCCGCCCGGTGGAAGGCGGTCGCGTTCTCGGCGGCCGACGCCCGGTCGCCCGCCCGCGTGCCGATGTCGGCCGCCAGGTACGTGCCGAGCACGGCCGCGACCGCGCCGAGCGCCACCGCGACGAACGGCCAGCCGCGCCGCGCGCACGCCGCCAGGCTCGGCCGGGCCGCGCGGGAGCGGCGGACGCCCCGCGGGCGCCGGAGCGCGCGCGGACGGCGGACACCCCGCGAACGTCTGACGCGGTGCGCGCGCCGGGCCCGAGGGCCGCGCGTCGCCTGTGGTCCGGGCACCATGGTCGTGCCACACCTCCCCGAAAGCACCGGGGAAGCGTTACACGGCCGTGCGGCGGCGTGCCCGGGCACTTCGGTGAGGTTTACCGAGCCGAAAGCCGCGCTTCACCCGCGGCACAACCGCCCGCGTCCGCGATCGACCGGCCGCGCGTGGAATGTCCGCTACCGCAGCCGGGGCAGCACCTGGTCGCGGTAGAACTCGAAGAAGCCGTCGGGCTCGGGGCCGATCTGGTTGACGTAGATCTCGTCGAACCCGGCCTCGACGAACGGGCGGATCGCGGCGACATGCCGTTCGGGGTCGGGGCCGCACGGCACGTTCTCGCGGATCATGTCCTCGGTGACGAGCTGCCCGAGCTGGTCGAAGTGCCGCGGCACCTGCAGGATCTGCGCCGCCTCGCCCTCGATCTGCTCGTTGCGCCACAGCCGGTGGACGGTCTTGACGGCCTGTCCCTCGTCCTGCCCCCAGCACGCCTTCAGACCGGCCTGCATGGGCTTGCCGTGCCCGCCGGCGCTGCGGAACGACTGGATGGGCCCCGGGTCGGGCATGGTCGTCATGAAGCCGTCGGCGATGCGGCCCGCCAGCGACGCGGCCCGGTCGCCGAACCCGGACATGTAGATGGGCGGCGGCGCGTCCGGCAGCGTGTAGAGCCGGGCGGTGTCCACGCGGTAGTGCCGGCCGCGGTGGGTGATCTGGCGGCCGCCGAACAGCGCCCTGATGATCTCGACGGCCTCCTCCAGCATCTCCAGGCGCTCGGCGGCCGGCGGCCAGGGCGCGCCGGTGATGTGCTCGTTCAGCGCCTCCCCGCTGCCGAGCCCGAGCCGGAACCGGCCGTTCAGCATCACCTGGCTGGTGGCGGCGGCCTGCGCCACGATCGCCGGGTGGATCCGGAAGGTCGGGCAGGTGACCGCCGTGGTGATCGGCAGAGACACGGCCTGCGACAGGGCGCCGATCACCGACCAGACGAACGGGCTCTGGCCCTGCTCGTCCAGCCACGGATGGAAGTGGTCGGAGATCCACAGCGCCTCGAACCCGGCCTGCTCGGCCAGCCGCGCCTGCCGGATCAGCTCCTCGGGTCCGTGCTCCTCGCAGGACAGGAAGTAACCGAAGGTCGTCATGGACGCATTCCCCCCCTTGCCTGGACGTTCGCCTGGACGTCGCGCCGCCCCGCCGCCGCCCGTCTCAGGCGGGCGCGGCGGGTCGTGCGGGCACGGCGAGCGGTTCAGCGGGCGGTTCAGCGGGCGCGGGCGCCCTCGCGCAGCCGTTCGGGATCGACCTCGCGGGACGGGTTGCGCCGCAGGTACTCGGCCTCCAGCTGGTTCATCCGCCGGGTGTGCTCGCCGAACGCCTGGTCGGCGGCGTGCCGCAGGGCGTCCATCCGGGTGTCGTAGAGATGCCCCAGTTCCCGCAGGAGGTCCTGGTCGCTGAGCGCGCTGGGTTGGACTCCGGTCGTCATGACCCCAATCCTCAAGATCGTCCTGATGTGCGTACCTGACGCGTACCCGACCGCAGCACGGCAAACATGCTCACGGCGCGGTCTCACGGCACGGGGGCTCAGTGCGCACGCGGGCAGAACACGGCCAGGGCGCCCGCCCGCTTGCCGAAACGGACCTTGGTGGACACCGACGAGACCTCTCCGTCCCTGGCCACCCGCAGGTCGCCGTTCAGCGAGACCAGCTCCAGCGCGCCGCCGCGCCAGGCGCGGTAGCCGGGGGTGAGGTGCAGGTGCCCCAGCAGCACCGCCGCGAGCGCGCGCAGGCGCGGCGCCCGCCGTCCCGTCGTGACCATGCGGATGTCGAGCTGCCCGTCGTCCAGGTGCCGCCGCCAGGTGGGCGCCGGGCCCCGCGAGCCGTACAGGCAGTTGCCGACGAACGCCAGCCAGACCTTGCGGGGCCGGCCGTCCACCGTCATGTCGACGGGCCGGGCGTGCCGCAGGGTCCGGACGGCCGCGACCGCCAGCGCGGGCCACTTGCCGAGCCGCCGCTCCAGGCGTTCGCGCCGGTCCACCAGCTCGGCGTACGCGCCGAAGCTGGCGGTGTTGAGGAACACCATCGGCTCGTCGGCCGCGCCGCCGGCGACGATCTCCCCCACGTCCACCCGGGCCAGGCAGCCGTCCCGGTAGGCGTTGACCGCGTGCATCGGCGACTCGACGCCGAGAGCCCGCGCGAAGTGGTCGAACGTGCCGCCCGGGATCGGCAGCAGCGGCACGTCGTGCCGCAGCGCCGCCCGCGCGCCCGCGTTGACCGTGCCGTCCCCGCCGACGATCGCCAGCACCTCGGCCCGCGCGGCGGCGTCGTCCAGGGCGCGTTCGACGTCCTCGTCCGGGCCCACCCGGACGATCTCGGCGCCCGGCAGTTCGCGCTGCAGCACCGCGATCGCCGACTCGGCGACCGTCGGCACCAGCGGCCCGCCGCCGTTTCCGCCCGCGCCCGACCCGACGTTCACCACCGCCACCACGCCGCGCCCCTCCGGGTGGATCCTGACGTGCTCCGCGGCGGTCGGGGTCGCCCGCGCCACCGGCGGGCGGGCGGGCCACACCAGCCGCGTGCCGAGCCCGGCCGCCACCCCGATGCCCAGGCCCGCCAGCACGTCCCCGGGATAGTGCGCCCCGGTGTAGACGCGGGAGAACGCCACGGCGCCGGCGGTGAGCGCGACCGGCACGGCCACGGCGGCCGGCGCCTCCATCGCCACGCCCGTCGCGAAGGCCCCCGCCGACGCCGAGTGGCCGGACGGGAACGCGGGCGAGGTCGGCAGCCGGAACCGGATCCGGATCGGCGGCACCAGGTCCACGACCGGGCGCTTGCGCCGGAACGCGTGCTTGCCGACCAGGTTCACGGCCGGGCTGGCCACCGCGATCGCGATCGCGCCGCGCAGCCCGGCGCGCCGCAGCCGCGCCTGCCGCGTCAGGCCGAGCGCCCCCGCCGTGGTGAACCACAGCACACCGTGGTCGGCGAACCGCGACAGCCGCGGCAGCACGTACTCCAGGCCGGGCAGCCGGGCCGCGGCAACCTGCTCGAACGCCCGCCGGTCCAGCCGGTGCAGGGCACGCCACACCGGCCCCCGGAAAACGATCCGTCGGCGGGTCACCCCACCACCGCGCACGTCCACCGCCATTCCCGCCGCCGGCGCCCCCGGCCGTCGCGACGGCCGTCCCGGCGCCTTCCGGTGATTCGCCTGCATGCCCGGGGTATCCCCGAGGAGTCGGACATGATTCCCAAAGATCTCAAATCAGGGGTCACATGCGTGCGATCGTCCCGCACAGGAGGCGGACTGCAATAGGCTTCCCGGCATGAGTCACCCGGAACGGCTCAGCTCCCCGGGTGGCGAGCCGGTCGGCACCATCACGGACCCTTCCCACATGAACGGACGGGTCGGTGAGTCCCTGGCCGAGTTCGCCAAACGGCACGGGCTGACACGCAGCGCCGCCCGCCCCCCGCTGCGCAGGTACGTCCAGGAGCTGTGGCAGCGCCGGACGTTCATCTGGGCGTTCGCCTCGGCCAAGACGGCCTCCACCTACTCCGCCTCGCGCCTGGGCCAGCTGTGGCAGGTCCTCACCCCGCTGCTGAACGCCGCCGTCTACTACCTGATCTTCGGCGTGCTGCTGCAGACCAACCGCGGCATCGACAACTTCACCGCCTACCTGATCACGGGCGTCTTCGTCTTCACCTTCACCCAGCGGTCGCTGACCGCCGGGGCCAAGTCGGTCGGCAACAACCTGTCGCTGATCCGGGCGCTGCACTTCCCGCGCGCCTCGCTGCCGTTCGCCTACGTCATCATGGAGCTGCAGCAGCTGCTGATCTCCATGTTCGTGCTGCTGGTGATCGTGCTGGCCACCGGCGAGATGCCCACCCTGCACTGGCTGCTGATCGTTCCGGTGCTCCTGCTCCAGCTGCTGTTCAACGTGGGGATCAGCCTGGCCATCGCCCGCGCGGGCGCGTTCGTGCGCGACATCCAGCAGCTGCTGCCGTTCATCACCCGCACCTGGCTCTACTTCTCCGGTGTGTTCTTCTTCATCCCGAAGATGGTGCACCGGTTCGAAAAGGACGGCCACGCCTGGATCGGCCACATCCTGGAGGCCAACCCCGGCGCGGTCTACATCGAGCTGATGCGCACCTCGCTGATCAGCAGCTTCCGGCACAACCTCGTCCCCTACGACCCCAACTACGCCCGCCTGTGGCTGTACGCGGTCCTGTGGGCCGTGATCGCCTTCGCCGGCGGATTCTGGTACTTCTACCGTGCGGAGGAGAGGTACGGCCGTGGCTAAGGCGCTCAAAGAGAAGATCGCGATGACCACAGGGGCGCAGCCGGAGGTCGTCATCGACCCCGACCGCGAGCCGATCGTCGTGGTGGACGGCCTGCACATCGTCTACCGGGTCTACAGCGCCGGCGGCGGCAAGGGCACGGCGGCGACCGCGCTGCTGCGCATCCTGCGGCGGGAGAACCGGCCGCAGATGAAAGAGGTGCACGCGGTCCGCGGGGTGTCGTTCATCGCCTACCGCGGCGACGCCATCGGCGTGATCGGCACCAACGGCTCGGGCAAGTCCACGCTGCTCAAGGCGATCGCGGGGCTGCTGCCCCCGGCCCGCGGCGCCGTCTACACCGACGGGCAGCCGTCCCTGCTGGGCGTCAACGCCGCGCTGATGCGCGACCTGTCGGGCTCGCGCAACATCATCCTGGGCTGCCTGGCCATGGGCCTGTCCCAGGAGGAGACCAAGCAGCGCTACGACCAGATCGTCAAGTTCGCCGACCTCAAGCCGGGCTTCATCGACTACCCGATGTCGACCTACTCCTCCGGCATGGGCGCCCGGCTGCGCTTCGCCATCGCCGCGGCCCGCACCCACGACGTGATGCTCATCGACGAGGCCCTGGCCACCGGCGACGCCAAGTTCAAGCGCCGCAGCAAGGCCAAGATCGACGAGCTGCGCAAGAACGCCGGCGCGGTCTTCCTGGTCGCCCACAACCTCGACGTGATCGAGGAGACCTGCAACCGCGTCATCTGGCTGGACGAGGGCCGCGTCAAGATGGACGGCGACCCCCAGGAGGTCCTCTCCGCCTACACCGAGGCCACCGGCAAGTAGAACCCCTTTCCCGCACACGTCCCCGCCCGGATGCCGATCGGCGACCGGGCGGGTTTTTCGTCCGCGCGCCGCCTTCCGGGCCGTGCGCGCCCGCGCGTGCCGGGCACCCCTGGTACAGATGGGGTTGGGAAAACGGATCATCTGATGAGGAGGTCGCATGGCCGCCAAGCCACCGCTTCCGCACGAGTACCTGCCGCAGGTGCCGTCGTTCACGCTGACCAGCGACGACATCGCCGAGGGGCAGCGGCTGGCCGAGGAGCACGTGTTCAACGACTGGGGCTTCAGCGGCGGCAACCGGTCGCCCCAGCTGTCCTGGTCCGGCTTCCCCGCCGAGACCCGCAGCTTCGCAGTCACCTGCTTCGACCCCGACGCGCCCACCGGCAGCGGCTTCTGGCACTGGGTGCTGTTCGACATCCCCACCGACATCGTGTCGCTGCCGACCGGCGCGGGCACCGAGGACGCCAAGGTCGGCGTGCACGCCCGCAACGACTACGGCATCAAGGCGTACGGCGGGAGCGCCCCGCCGCCCGGCGAGCCGCACCGCTACGTGTTCACCGTGCACGCCCTGGACGTCGAGTCGCTGGGCCTGGACTCCGACGCCTCGCCCGCCGTGGTCGGGTTCAACATCACCGCCCACACCGTGGCCCGCGCCTCGATCGTCGCGCTGTACGGGGTCGAGGGCTCCTGACCGCTCCCTGACGTGGAGAGCCCCTTCGCGAGGGGCTCTCCACGTGGTCTCCGCCGAGCCTGCGCGTCAGCGCGGGGACGTGGGGTCGGGGCCGTGCGCCAGGGCCGCCCGCACCAGGATCGCCGTGAGGTAACCGCCGTTCGGCCCCCAGGCGGCCCATTCGGGGGAGAGTTCGGCGGTGTAATGGCCGTTCTCGCCGGTCACGGCGGCGTCGGCGGCAAGGTCTCCCATGGGCGGTCAGTGGCCGGTGGCGCCGTCGACGCGTTCGCGCAGCAGGTCGGCGTGGCCGTTGTGGCGCGCGTATTCCTGGATCATGACCGTGTAGACGAACCGCAGGTTCATCTCCACCTCGCGGCGCGGATCGAGGAACGTCTCGTCCAGGGAGCGTCCGGCGGTCGTCCGGCGGACGGTCTCGATCTCGTCGAGATAGGCGGCGTAGTCGGCCGCGGCGTCGGCGCCGTCGACGGTGAACTCGGCGGTCATGTCGTCCTCGGTGACGTAGAGGTAGCCGGGCCGTTCACCGGCGAAGCGGTACCGGAACCAGTCCCGTTCCACCTCCGCCATGTGCCGGACGATGCCGAGCAGCGAAAGGTTCGACGGTTCGACGCCGCGCAGTTTCAGCTGCTCCTCGGTCAGGCCGCCGCATTTCCACAGAAGCGTCTGCCGATGGAAGTCGAGCCAGGAGTCGGCGAGCGCACGCTCGTCCCCGGTCAGATGCCGTGTCCAGCCGCGTTCCAGTGGGACTTCCGGTGCCACCCATCCCATCGCGCCATTATCACCACGCGGACGCGGCCCGGCCATCGCGTTTCGGCCGGCACCGGTGGGGACGGTGGCCCGTGCCGGGCGTCGTCCCAGGCCGCCGGGCGGGTGGCCCGGGACGACCCGATCAGCCGGAGGCCTCGCCCGCGGCCATGGCCTTCACCTCGTCGGTGCTCAACGGCCGCCCGCCGACGCCCCAGGAGCCGCTCTTGACGTCCTCGACGATCACCAGGGTCAGGGAACGCATGTTCTCGCCCTCGATACCGACCATCGCGTCGGTCAGCCTCTTCACGATCTCCGCCTTCTGAGCCTCGCTGAACACGCCCTCGAGCACCTTCACATTGATCAACGGCATCCGTCCGCCCCCCTCGGTTCGTGCGACATGTGCGCCGTACTGTCGCAACATGACGGCCACCGGTGTGACACCACTGCCGTATCCGGCGGGCGGCGGCTCAACCCTCCGCCGCCGGCGATCACGGCCGCGCAGGTGCTGGAAGGCCCGACGAGCGGCACCGGATCCGCGACGCTGCGATCTCAGGTGAGCAGCCAGCCTCCGTCGATGTCGAGGTTGACGCCGTTGACGGACGGGTTGCGCAGCAGGAAGGCGACCGCGTCGGCCACGTCCTCCATGGTGGCGAGACGTCCGGTGGGCGTGCGGGAGACGATGGCGTCCAAGGGCTTGTCGCGCCAGAACGGGCTGTCGCCGACGATGCCCGGGTGCACCGCGTTGACGCGGATCGGCGCCAGCTCCACGGCCAGGGTGCGGACGAGCCCCGTGACGGCGCCGTTGACGGCGGACACCATCGTCGACCCCGGGTAGGGGCGGTCCTTGGCCAGGCCGCCGAAGATGACGATCGACCCGTCCCGGCTCATGCGCGGCAGCAGCGCGTGCACGACCTCGGTGTAGCCGACGAGCTTGAGCGTGGCCAGGCGTTGCGCGCCGTCCAGCCGGTAGTCGGCGGCGGTGTTCTGGTCGCGTTCGATCGCGGCCAGCACCACGTGGTCCACGTGCTCAACGTCGGCGAGCGCGGAGGCGATCTCGCCGGGACGGGTCAGGTCGAGGGCGAGGCCGCGGGCGCCGCCGATCTCCTTGGCGGCGGTGGCGGCGCGGGACGCGTCCCGCCCCGTGATGATCACCTCGGCGCCCCGGGCGGCGTGCTGCCGGGCGATCTCGCGGCCGATGCCGGACGTGCCGCCCACGATCACGATGGTCGTCATGAGGTCGCTCCTTCGCCGCGCAGGGGCTCCCAGTCGCGGACGAACCTGTAGGAATGGCGTGAGGGCGGTTGCGGTGCCTGCGTCTCCAGCCAGCGGACGCGTCCCGGTCCCGCGTTGGTGAACGAGTGCACGCAGCCCGCGCCCGCCCACGCGATGTCGCCGGGGCCGAGCAGGTGCCGTTCCCCGTCGAACACGGCCTCGGTGCGTCCTTCCAGGATGAGGTACGTCTCCTCCAGCGGGTGGTCGTGCGGGCCCGCCACCCCGTCCCGCTCGTACTGCACCATGAACATGGTCGACAGCCGCGCGCCGAGTTCGCCGTCCACCATCATCTTGACGGTGATTCCGCTGTAGACGAGCAGGGCGGTGCGCATGCTCGCCGAGACCGCCAGCAGATCCTGGGTTTGTTTGTCCGGGTCCATGTTGGCGGGTTCGATATGGCCGTAGCGGCGGGTCCGCGGATCGCGTACGTCGACAGGAGACGGGGGCGCCACGGGGAAGGCGGGCGCCTCGAATGTGTCGTGGTCGTATTGGGCCCGGGGCACGGGAGCCTGCATTTCGGCCCAGCGGCATGGGGCGTCGCCGTCGTTGCGCCAAAGGTGGGGGACGCCGACCGGCACGATTCCGTAGTCGCCCGGCTGGACGCGGACGGAGCCTTCCGGTGTCGCGACGACAGCCGAGCCTTCCAGGACGTAGAACGATTCCTCGAACGAATGCATGTGCGCGTTCAGCGAAGCACCGGAGTCCAGTTCACAGATCGCGAATCCGGTGTGCACGGCGCCGGTGTGTTCACCGACCGCGGCCCAGCGCCGGTATCCGGGGGCGGGGGCGGTGAACTCGGCGTCCGCCGCCCTGCGCACCAGGTGCCGTACCGTCATGCCGCCTTCTCCACCCGGGCGAGGAGGCGGTCACGGGAGGCTTCGACCAGGGCGCGCGCCCGGTTCACGTCGGCGAGCAGCCGCCCGTCGCGCTTGCGGACCACCCCGCCGACGATCACGGTCTCCACGTTGGACACGTCCGCGCTCAGCGTCACGGCGGCGGCCGCGTCGTGCACCGGCGCCATGTTGATCGCGGTGGCGTCCACCACGACGACGTCGGCCTGCTTTCCGGGGGTGAGCGAGCCCGTGCGGTCTTCCAGCCCGGCGACGTGGGCGCCGTTGACCGTCGCGATCTCCAGCATCCGGCGGGCGGTGAGCATGGTGTCGGGGACGGGCGTGTCGGCCTCCCAGCAGGCGGCGTTGACGCGGGCGCGGTCGGCGGCGAACGCCGCGCGGATCTCGGTGAACATGTCGCCGGGGACGGTGGTGACCACGTCGGCGGACAGGCCGGGCCGCAGCCCGTGCTCCAGCGCCTTCATGACGGGCGGCCAGCCGTGCCCCATCTGCATCTCCACCTGCGGCGCGACGGAGACGGTGCCGCCCGTGTCGGCGACCAGGCGCCATTCTTCCTCGGACAGATAACAGCAGTGGACGTAGGTGGTGTCGGGGCCGAGCAGCCCGAGTTCGCCCAACTGCCTGACCATGTCGAAGCGGCCGGCCTGGCGGCCCATTCCGACATGGACGGTGATGGGAATGGCCAGTTCGCGGGCGAGCGCCCATTCCGCGCGGACGACGTCGGGCACGCAGAATCCCGGGCCGCGCGTCGCGAGCGCCATTGTCAGCAGGCCGTCGCCGGACGAGAAATACGTGGAGCGGACGCGCCTCACGTCGTCGTCCGGGATGACGCGCTTGCTCTCGAACCAGTACTCGGCGAGGGATGTGTTGGCGCTTCCGTAGGCGTACTGCGCGCGGATTCCCGCCTCCTGGAGCCCGCGGATGGCGGCGTCGGCGTGCTCGGGGGTGTTGTTGATGTGCGACCAGTCCACGAGCGTGGTGATTCCGGCGTTGAGGCATTCCAGCGCCCCGGCGAGATTGCTCGCGTGAACGTCCTCGGGGGTGTAGACGGGGGCGAAAGTGTCGAGGATGTCGACGAAGTAGTCGTCCAGGGTGGCGTCGGGGGCGACGCCGCGGATGGCGGACTCCCAGGTGTGCCGGTGGGTGTCGACGAATCCGGGGATGACGATGCGTCCGGCGACGTCGATGACCTCGGCGTCGGCGTCGATGCGGGGTCGCACGGCGGCGATCGTGCCGTCCTCGATGAGGACGTCGCCGGACGGCAGGTCGCCGAGGTCGGGGTCCATGGTGAGCACGTGGCCACCACGGAGGAGCATGCGATGGGTCATGGCCGCCTCCTGCATGGGGGGTGGTGGGAGGGCGTGGGAAGTCAGTAGCGGGCCAGGGCGCGTGCGGCTTCGGTGACTTTGTCGACCGTCGGGATGACCTGGTCTTCCAGGACGTCCGCGAACGGCAGGGGGACGCAGGCGGCGGCGACCCGCCGCACCGGGGCGTCGAGCAGTTCGAACCCCTCGTCGGCGACGATCGAGGCGACGGTGCCGCCCCAGCCGCCCTGGTAGGGGTTCTCCTCCACGATCAGCAGGCGCGAGGTGCGCTCCAGCGAGCGCAGCACGGCCGCCATGTCCAGCGGGACGAGACAGCGCAGGTCGATGACCTCGGCGCCGACTCCCTCGGCGGCCAGTCGGCCGGCGGCGGCCAGCGCGGTCGGCACGGTGGACGCCAGCGCCACGATCGTCAGGTCGTCGCCGCCGCGCACGACCGCGGCCTCCCCCAGTTCCACCACGTGACCGTCCGGTGGCAGCGGGCCCTCGCTCGCCAGCAGGCCCTTGTGCTCGAAGAACACCACGGGGTCGGGGCTGCGGATCGCGGCGGCCATCATGCCGATCACGTCGGCGGCGGTGGACGGCGCGGCGATCTTCAGTCCGGGCACGGTCAGCGCCCAGTTCTCCACGGCCTGCGAGTGCTGGGCGCCGAAGCCCAGGCCGCCGCCGTTGGCGGTGCGCACCACCAGCGGGACGGTGACCTGCCCGCCGGTCATGTACCGGACCTTGGGGATCTCGTTGGCCAGGTAGTCCCAGCAGCAGGCCAGAAAGTCGCTGAACATGATCTCGGCGACGGGCCGCAGCCCGGTCATCGCGGCGCCCATCGCGGCCCCGACGATGGCCTGCTCGGAGATCGGGGTGTCCCAGACCCGTTCGGGGCCGAACTCCTCGAACAGCCCGGCGGTCGTCTTGAACACGCCCCCGGCCGCGCCGATGTCCTCGCCCAGGCACACCACCGCCGGGTCGCGGCGCATCTCGCGGGCGATGCCCTCGGCGACCGCCGCCCGGTAGGTGATCACGTCCGCCATGCCGCGCCTCCGTCCGCCCACACGTCGGTGAACGCCTCGGCCGGGTCGGGGCCGGGCGCGTCCTCGGCCGCCGCGACGGCCGCGTCCACGGCGGCGCGGACGCGTTCGTCGGCCTCCAGCACCTTGGCGTCCGGGACGCCGAGCGCTTCGAGACGGGCCCGCGCCAGGTCGAGCGGGTCGTGCTTGAGCCAGCGTTCGACCTCCTCTGCGGGCCGGTACCTGGCCGGGTCGGCGCGGCTGTGCCCGTAGTGCCGGTACGTCCGCGCCTCGATGATCGACGGGCCGTCGCCGGCACGGGCGCGGGCGGCCGCCCGTCCCACCGCCTCGGCGACGACGACCACGTCGTTGCCGTCGATGACCTCGCCGTCCAGCCCGTACGCCGACGCGCGGTCGGCGGCCGGGTTGGCGACGGCCGTCACCGTCCCGATCGGCGTGTACTCCATGTAGAGGTTGTTCTCGCAGACGAACACGACGGGCAGCGACCACACCGCCGCCAGGTTGAGCGCCTCGTGGAACGCCCCGATGTTGGTCGCGCCGTCCCCGAAGAACGCCACCGCGACCTGCCCGCTGCCGCGCAGCTTCGCCGACCACGCCGCGCCCGCCGCCATCGGCAGGTGCGCCCCCACGATCGCGTACGAGCCGAGCATCCCGGACGACGCCTTCGTCAGGTGCATCGAGCCGCCCTTGGCCCCGCACACGCCCGTTGCCTTGCTCATCAGCTCGGCCAGGCACTCCTCCGCGCTCGCGCCGCGCGCCATCGCGTGGTGGTGGCCGCGGTAGGTGGCGAACACGTAGTCGTCGTCGCGCAGCGCCGCGCTCGCGCCCACCGCGACCGCCTCGTGCCCGGCGGCCAGGTGCGTCGTGCCCTTGACCAGTCCCGCCATGAACAGGTCGTGCGCCGCCTTCTCGGTGCGGCGGATCAACGCCATCCGCTCGTACAGCCCCAGCAGCTCCTCGGCGCCGATCATCGGGGGCCGCCGTTGTCGCGGTTCAGGTGCGACTCGGGCTCGCGCAGCGTGTTCAGCGCTCCCCCGGCCGTCCAGTACCTGCGCCCGGCCACCAGCAGCTCCTCCGCCGGGAACTTGGTGATGACCTCGCAGCCGTCCGCCGTCACCACCACCTCCTCCTCGATGCGGGCCGCGGACCAGCCGTCGGACGCGGGCCAGTACGTCTCCAGCGCGAACACCATGCCCGCCTCCAGCGTCTCGGGATGGTCCGGCGACACCAGCCGGCTGAAGATCGGCTTCTCCCAGATCGACAGCCCGACGCCATGGCCGTACTGCAGGGCGAACGCGGCCGTCTCGTCGGCGAACCCGAACTCCTGCGCCCGCGGCCACACCGACACGATGTCGGCCGTCGTCGCCCCCGGCTTGACCAGCGAGATCGCCTCGTCCATGTACTCGCGGCAGCGAACGTAGGCGTCCCGCAGCGCCCGCGACGCGCTGCCGACGGCGAACGTGCGGTAGTAGCAGGTGCGGTAGCCCAGGTGGCTGTGCAGGATGTCGAAGAACGCGGGGTCGCCCGGACGGACGATCCGGTCGCTGTAGACGTGCGGGTGCGGTGAGCACCGCTCCCCCGAGATCGCGTTCACGCCCTCGACGTACTCGCTGCCCAAGTCGTACAGCACCTTGCTGACCAGCCCCACGCACTCGTTCTCGCGGACGCCCGGACGCAGGAACCCGTACAGCTCCTCGTAGGCGGCGTCCACCATGGAGCACGCCTGGGTCAGCAGCGCTATCTCGTCGCGGGTCTTGACGCGGCGGGCCTCCATGAACACCTGCTGGCCGTCCAGCACGTCGACGCCTTCGTCGCGCAGCGCGAAGAGCACCGGCGGCTCGACCACGTCGACACCGAGCGGCTCGTTGTGCAGCCCGCGCTCCCGCAGCACGGTCGCGACCTTCTTCGCCACGTCGGCGGCGATGCCCGCCTCCGGCGGGAAGGCGCCGCGCAGCGTGGAGATCCCCGCACGCGCGCCGTCGCCCAGCCAGGGGTTGTAGATCTGGTGGTGCCGCGCCGCCGACCCGAAGTCCCAGATGACGGGGTCGCCGTCGCGGGTCAGCAGGGCGAACCGGATCAGCTTGTCCATCGCCCACGTGCCGATGTGCGTCGCGGTCATGTAGCGGATGTTGGAGAAGTCGAACGCCAGCACCGCGCCGAGGCCGGACCGGGCCAGATGCTCTCTCAGCCTGCGCAGCCGCTCGCGCCGCAGCCGGCCGAGGTCGACGCGCTCCTCCCAGTCGACCGCGTTGGGCCCGAAGGTCCTGATCGCCACCGCCGGTTCACCTCCAAGCTCGCCCCCTTCAATGAAGTACCGGTGAACACTCCTGTCAATAGTCACTGAACATTCGCCGGTGACCGTTCATGGCTGCTGTACGCTCGATGGGGAAAGGAGGTGGACGATGCCCGTCCCACCCGTCGGCGCGCGCATCCGCGAAGAGCGCCTCAAGCGCGGCGTCACACTCCGCGCCCTGGCCCGCGCCGTCGGCGTGTCCGCGAGCATGGTCTCCCAGATCGAGACGGGCAAAAGCCAGCCGTCCGTCAGCACCCTCTACGCCATCACCCAGTCCCTGGGCATCTCCATAGAAGACGTCTTCAACGCCACCCCTGGCGACATCCCGCCCCCGGAGCCCGCGCCCCCAGCGGCGTCGCCCGTCCCACAGCCCGCCGCAGCCCCCGCCATGGTGGTCACGGTTCCGTCCCCCGGCCCGGAAGACGCCGCCCCGTTGCCCGCCGCTCCACACGCGGCGCCCGTCGAAGGGGCCGGTGACGAAGCGGCCGCCGACGGAAAGGCCGTGAGTTCAGCGGCGGCCGAGACTCTTTCGTTCATGGGGCCGTTGCTGCGGTCTGGGGAGCGGGAAGTGCTGGAGCTGGAGTCGGGCGTGACGTGGGAGCGGCTGGGGCATGTCCCCGGCACGAACGTGGACTTCCTGCTCGTCACCTACGCGCCGGGCGGGTCGTCGTCCGGCTCGGGAAAGCTCATGCGGCACGGGGGCGTCGAACACGGGTACCTCCTCGAAGGCGAGCTGACGCTCACGCTGGGCTTCGAGACCCACCGGATGCGGCCGGGCGACTCGGTGTCGTTCCCGTCGGCCACGCCGCACCGCTACCACAACGAGGGCGACGTCCCGGCGGTGGGCGTCTGGTTCGTCCACGACACCGAGACCCCTTGGCCTCCGGCCCATTAGGGAGGGCGAACATGGACGTCGGCTGGATCGGAACGGGACGCATGGGCACGGCCATGGTCGAGCGACTGGCCGACGCCGACGTGAACGTGACCGTCTGGAACCGCACCATCGCCAAAGCCGAACCGCTGCGCGACCACGGCGCGGCACTCGCCGGTTCGCTCGCCGAAATGCGCGGCAAGCAGGTCGTGTTCACGATGCTCACCAACGACGCGGCCCTCAGAGCCGTACTGACGGGCGACGACGGGCTCCTCACAGGCACCGACCGGGTACCGGATGTCATCGTCGACTGCTCAACAGTGTCACCGGACACGTCGGCAGCCCTCCGCCAAGAGTGCGCGAAGCACGGAGCCGCGTTCCTCGCCGCTCCCGTCAGCGGCAACCCCGGGGCCGTCCGCGCGGGACGGCTCGCCATCGCCGTGTCCGGGCCCCGGGACGCCTACGACCGCGTGGCCCCGCTGCTCGAACGCATCGGCCGCTCGGTGAGCTACATGGGCGACGGCGACTCCGCCCGCCTGGTGAAGATCGCGCACAACCTGCTGCTGGGCGTGCTGACGCAGGGGCTGGCGGAGATCACCGTGCTGGCGGAGAAGGGCGGCGTCCCCCGGCACGCCGTTCTGGAGTTCCTCAACAACAGCGTGCTGGGCTCGGTGTTCACCCGCTACAAGACGCCCGCGTTCGTCAATCTCGACTACACGCCGACCTTCACCCCGCCGCTGCTGGAGAAGGACTTCGACCTGGGCCTGTCCGCGGCCGAGGGGCTGGGCGTGCCCATGCCCGTCGTCGAGTTGACGGCCCGCCTCGTCCGGTCCCTCGTGGAGAGCGGCCGCGTGGAGCAGGACTTCGCGGTCCTCCTGGACCAGCAGGCCGCCGCGGCCGGTGTGGAACTCGAACCCGAGAACGTCACCGTGGACGACGGCCTCCAAGGCTGACCGCCCCGCGACCCCGCCGGCCGCCGAGCCGTCCGCCACGCTCAGGGGCCGCCGACCTCACTCGGGCCGGCGGCGCCGCCGGGGGCGATGAGGGCGTCGCCCAGGGGGGTGCGGTGGTAGAGGACGGTGCGGCCGGTGCGGGTCTTGGTCACCAGGCCGGAGGCGGCCAGGACGGCGAGGTGGCCGGCGGTGCCGCCGAGGCTGGCGTCCAGGCGGGCGGCGAGCTGCGTCGTGGTGGCGGGGGCGGCCAGGGCGAGCAGGAGGCGGGCGCGCGTGCGGCCCAGCAGGCGGCCGAGGGTGTCGGGCGCTGGGGGCGGACGGCGCTCCCAGAGCACGGACAGGCCGCGCGCTCGGTAGAAGAGGGTGTTGGGCCAGTCGCGTTCGAGCTGGGCGCCCAGGTCGGAGAAGACGGTGGGGACGAACAGCAGGCCCGCCCCGGCCAGGCGGTAGCGGCCGGAGGACAGCAGGCCCGCCAGTTCGATGACGCCGCGGTCGGCGCGCCAGCGGACGCGGGGCGACAGGTCGTCCAGGGCGGCGCCCCAGCCGTAGGTGGCCAGGCGTCCGGCGCGGTAGATCAGGTCCTGGTCGAGGATCGCGCGCAGGACGGGCCACTCCGGGGCGATCAGGGCCGTCCAGGTCTTCTCCAGGGCGGCGGCCAGCAGTTCCACCATGCCGGGTGCCGAGAGGACGGCGCGCACCTGCGGGTCGGGGGCGGGCAGGCCGGCGAGGTTGCGGGCGACCTCGGTGCGGGCCAGGTCGGGCGGGGTGGCGCGGACCTGGGCCAGTTGCTCGCCGATGGTGGCGTTCGGGCGGTTCGGGGGCGGGGAGACGAAGTCGGCGATGTAGCCGCGGTTGCGTCCCAGGTGCGCCAGGGCGCGGACGGCGGGGTCGTCCATGAGCCCGGCGAACGTCGTGCGGGCGCGGGACGCCCATGACCGCAGGTGGCCGGGCGGGACGCGGCCGATGAGCACGCCGAGGGCGGTGTGCACCTCGATCAGGGGGGCGATGGCGAAGCGGCTGGCCGCCATGTCCCCCGGACCGACCTCGATCTCGATCATTGTTTCGCTCCTGAGCGAAACGTTAGCCCTCCCGGGGGCGTGTCGTGACGATCGCTCGCATGACGTATCGCGCGGTCTTCGGGGTCGGCGAGTTCCGGGTGCTGTTCGGGCTGCACACGTTGTTCGTCGTGGGCGACACGGTGCGGATGCTCGGGCTGTCGGTCCTGGTGTACGAGGAGACGGGGTCGGCGCTGGCGTCCGCCCTGGCCTACGGGGCGGGGATGCTGCCGTACGTGGTCGGCGGCGCGTTCCTGCTGTCGCTGGCCGATCGGGTGCCGCCGCGGCCGTTGCTGGTGGGTTTCCACGTGCTACGGACGGGGGTGACGGCCTCCCTGGCGCTGGGCCTGCCGACGTCGGCGGCGATCCTGCTGACGGCGGTGGCCGGGCTGTTCGCGCCGGTCGCGACGGCCGCGGCGACGGCCGTCCTGCCGGATCTGCTGCCCGGTGACCATTACGTGCTGGGACGGTCGCTGTTCACGATGACGGCGGCGGGGGCGCAGATCGGCGGGCACGCGGCGGGCGGGCTGCTGCTGCTGGCGGTCGGGCCGGAGGGGGCGCTGTGGCTGGCGGCGGGCAGTTCCCTGGTGGCGGCGGCGGGCGCGCGGGCGGGAGTGCGCAGGCGGCCGCCGAGGAAGGTCGCGGTCGGCGCGTCGGTGCGGGAGACGTGGCGGGTCAACCGGGTGCTGATGGCCGATCGCGGGACGCGGGGCCTGATGCTCGCCCAGTGGCTGCCGATCTCGCTGGCGGTGGGGTCCGAGGGCGTGGTGATCCCGTACGCGGCGCACCTGGGACGCCCCGACGCGGCGGGCGCCATCCTCGCCTCCTACGCCGCCGGGATGCTGGCGGGCAACATGGTCGTCGGGCGCGCGCGCAACAGGGAACGGCTCGCGCTGCCGCTGGCGATCATGATGGGCCTGCCGCTGCTGGTGTTCGCGGCGCGGCCGGGGGTGGCGGCGGCGTGCGCGCTGGCGGCGCTGTCGGCGTTCGGGCTGAGCTACGAGCTGGGCCTGCAGCGCAGGTTCCTGGACGCGGTGCCGCACGACATGCGCGGCCAGGCGCTCGGCCTGGCGAACATCGGTGTGATCACCGGCCAGGCGGCGTGCGTTGCGGCCGCCGGGGCGCTCGGCGAGGTGCTGCCGCCGGGCACGGTGATGGCCCTGTTCGGGGCGGCGTCGGCGGTCGCGGCCGCGGCGCTGGCGCGCACCCTGCGCGAGCCCGCGGCGGGCCGGCCGGCATGAACCGGCACGCCGCGGGTACCCGTGCTACCGCTGGAAGGGGAAGCGGTCGGCGAAGGCGGGTTTGAGATCGTCCAGCCACACGGCGTCGGGGTCGTACTCGGCGAAGAAGGGGCGGTTGACCAGGTCGGCGTCGCGGCACTGGATGAAGTGCAGCGCGAAGACCTTCTGGCCGGCCAGCTCGACGACGCCGTCCACGCACACCTTGCCGGGGGTGGCGGACATGGACGGCCCGCGGACGGTGCGGGAGATGCCGGAGACGTTCTTGTAGGCGTCGCGGAAGATGTCCACCGCCCGGGCCAGCGGGACGGCGAAGTAGTCCTGCGGCCCGGTGTCACGCTCCACGAACATGTAGTACGGCACCATGCCCATGCGGGTCTGCTGCCGCCACATGTGCTCCCACACGCGGGGGTCGTCGTTGATGGTGCGGATGAGCGGGGCCTGGGTGCGGATGACCGCGCCGGTGTCGCGGATGCGGCGCACCGCCTCGGTGACGACCAGCGGCTCCAGCTCGCGCGGGTGGGTGAAGTGCGCCTGGAAGGCCAGGTTCTTGCCCGACTCCACGACCTGCTCGAACAGCCGGAGCATGTCGTCGGCGTCGGGGTCGGTGACGAACTTCTGCGGCCAGTAGGCCAGGGCCTTGGTGCCGATGCGGATCGACTCCAGCTGCTCCAGCTCCAGCAGCGGCTCGACGTAGCGGCGCAGCACCGGCTCGCCCATGATCATGGCGTCGCCGCCGGTGAACAGGACGCTGGTGACCTCCGGGTGCGCCCTGACGTAGTCGCGCAGCTGGAGGGCGTCGTCCCCGGCCATCTTCAGGTCGGGCTCGCCGACGAACTGCGCCCACCGGAAGCAGTAGGTGCAGTAGGCGTGACAGGTCTGCCCCTGTTTGGGGAAGTACAGCACGGTCTCGTCGTACTTGTGCTGGAGCCCGGGGATCTTGCCGTCGCCGAAGCTGGGGATGTTCAGCTCCAGCTGCCCCGCGGGATGCGGGTTGAGGCGCATGCGGACGGCGTGCGCGGCCGCGTCGATCTCCGCCTTGGGGGCGTCCCGGCGCAGCAGGTCGCTCAGGTGCGCGACGTCGTCGGCCGGGAGCATGTCCGGCTGCGGGAACACCAGCCGGTAGACGGGGTCGTCGGGGGCCGCGGACCAGTCGATGAGCTCCTCGACCACGTAGGCGTTGGTCCGGAAGGGCAGGACCGTCGCCACGGCCCGGGTGGCGAGCCGCTGTTCGGGGGTCAGCCCCGCGCGCGCGGTGAGCTCGTCGAGGTGCTTGGCCGTGAAGGCGCGGAACTTACGACCGGTGGATCGCACCGCGGGAGCCGCGTCGTTCACCAATGTCACGTGTTGGTACTCCTTGACTGTCAGCGGGGAACGCACCGGTCGGCGCGTCGTCACGGTGGGTGATCCCGGCGGGGCCCGCCGCCGGTGCCGGTGGTCGAACCCCCGTGGATCCTAAAGAGATACCCCTCTCACGGTACAAAGATGCTGGTCAACCACAAGCCTGACAAACTGCGACATCATCGGACAATCTAGCCGTCGGATGCATGATCGATAACGGGTCGTGCAATAGCGCGGGCCCCGGCGTCCCTATGCTGGGCAACGTCACAGCCGCGGATGCCGTGCCGACACAAAGGGGGGCACGTGGACGCACCGGAGCGCGACCGCGACCAGGGCGTGCCGGCCGTCGCCGTGCCACTGGCCGGCCTGGCGGCCGTCACCTACAGCACCTTCCTGCTCGAACATCTCCTCAGTCCCGACATCGACGTGGTCAACAGCTACGTCAGCGAGCTGTCGGCCGTGGACCAGCCGTACCACTCCGTCTACAGCGGCGGGGATTTCGCCACCGGCGTACTGACGATCATCGTGGCGCTCGTCGCGCTGCGCGCCACGTGGGGGCTGCGCTGGGCCGTCACCGGCTGGATCCTGCTGGCCCTGTTCGGGCTGTGCGCCATCGGCGACGCGGTGTTCCCGCTGGACTGCGCGCCCAGCCTGGAGTCGGGGTGCGCGCTGCGCGAACGGTCCGGCAACGTGTCGTTCTCGCACGAGTTCCACGCCGTCACCAGCAGCCTGGTGATCGCCTTCGGGGTGGCGGCGCTGGCGGCGCTGGCGATCGCCGCCCGCCGGTACGGGCGCTGGCCCGCGCTGGCCCGCTGGGGCCTTCCGCTGGCGGCCGTCGAGACGCTGCTCGCGCTGGCCACCATGGCGGCGATGGTGGAGGGCCGGTGGCTCGGGATCATCCAGCGCGGCCAGATCGCCGTGCTGGTGCTGGGGCTGCTGGCCGTCACGTGGGCGCTGGCCCAGGAACGGCGCGCCGCCCGGCGCCCCGCCGAATCCCCGGCAGCGGAGGAGGCGGCGCTGTGAGCAGGGTCGAGTACGCGGGAGGCGAGCAGGTCCACGTGGTCGCGCGCGGTCCCGCCGACGGCCCGGTCGCGCTGCTGACGACCGGGCTCGGCGGGGCCTGGTTCGACTGGACGCGGGTGGTCGACCTGCTCGCCGGACGGCACCGGACGATCGCGTTCGACCGTCCCGGCCTCGGCCTCAGCCCGGCCGGGCACGCGCCGCCCAGCCTGCGCCGCGACCTGCGGATCCTGGAGGACCTGGCCGAGGCGGCCGGGTCGCCGGTGGTGCCGGTGGCGCACTCGATGGCCGCCTTCCCCGCCGAGGCGCTGGCCCGGCTGCGCCCGGACCTGGTCGCCGGGCTGGTGCTGGTCGACCCGAGCGCCGAACGCGACCCGCGCGTGCGGCTCCGCAAGGCCGCCGCGCTGACCCCGCTGACCACGGCGCTGGCCCGGCTGCTGGACGCCACGCGGCTCGCCGGGATCGTCGGCCCGGCGGGGCGCCGGCTGGTGCTGCGCCGCACCAGCCGCCGCGGCGACGTGGCGTCCCCGGCCCTGATCAGGCGGGTGTACGGGCGGGGAACGGTGGCCGGCACGGTGCTGGCCGAGAACCTCGCCTACCGCGAGATGGCCCTCGACCTGCACCGGCTGCGCCGCCGCCGTCCCTTCCCGCCCGTCCCGCTGGTGGTGCTGACCGCGCTCGGCGACCAGCACACCCGCCGCCGCGCCGAGCAGTGGAGGAGAACCCATGAGGAGCTGGCCGCGATGAGCCCGCACGGACGCCAGGTGGTGTTCCGCGACGCCCGGCACATGCTGATGATCGACGAGCCGGACGCCGTCGCCGCCGCGGTCGCCGAGGTGACGGGACCCGAGGGCGCCGCCGGGGCCGCCCCAGAGGACCGCGCGTGCGGCGGCTGAGCGCCGTCCTGCCGGCCGCGCTGCTGGTGCTGACGCTCAGCGGCTGCGACGTGATGAAGCGCATCTCCGAGGGCGCCTACCGCAACGCCGTGGCCGACGGCGCCGCCGTCGAGCTGGGCGAACGCGGTGTCCGCCTCCAGGGGCGCCTGTCGTGCGCCACGCCGGAGGGCGGGCCCGAGTCGGTGATGCGCATCCGCTGCACGGGCCGTACGGCCGAGGGGGCGCCCGTCGTGGTGACGGGCGTCGCCACCGAGGCCGACACCCGGCGTCCACGCGAGCGCTACGTCATCACCGTCGGCGGGCGGAGCCTGATGACCGCCGACTGCCTGGGCCGCGCCTGCACCTGACCGGCCGCCGCGCGCCGGGCGGCTTGCACATCGGCGCGGCGGGCGCACGCGGTGACGGCGATGAACCCGCAAGGACACCGCATGGTCAGGGAAAATCTCGGCGCGGCCCGGCATGCCCGGCCGCCGCCGGGTGACGTCACAGCCGTGAAGATCACGCGGGTCAGAGCCTTGGTCGTCGGGATCGCCGCCCTGGCGGTGGCGGGCGTGGTCACGGGCGTCGTCTACCTGGTGCTCGCCGGCCGCGGAGGGCCTCGGTACGGGAGCCAGGACGAGCTTCGCCGGGCCCTGCCGCGGACCGCCGCCGACGAGCTGCGGGCCCGCGGCGTCACCCTGCACGGCGCGCTGCGCTGCCGCGACATCCCCGGCTGGACCGAGGAGCGGCTGCGGGTCGGCTGCGAGGGCGTCACCGGCGACCGCAGGGCGGTGCAGGTCATCGGCACCGGCGACGACCACACGCGGCAGAACTACTTCACGATCCTGGTGGACGGGCGTCCGCTGGTGCAGAACAGCTCCTGCCTGGGCGAGGACTGCCGCGCGACCGGCGGCTGACCCGTACCGGGACCCGCTCGGCCCCCGCCCGGAAGCCGCGCCGCGAGCGCGACACGGCGGCGCCCGGAGGCGACCCGGCGGTCACGGCATCCGGGCGGACGGCCTACCATGCGATGAGCTGCCGTCATCGCCGTCCGGCATCGGGGCGGCGCCGCAGCACCCGTCGGTCTCCCCCGCACGGCGCCGGGGAGACGCCCGGGAGACGCCCGCACACGCCTGGAGCCCGCTCTGGAGACACCCTGGAGCCCCACATGACCGGCCGAGCCGAGCCGTCGCACCGCACGGCGCGGCGGGCAGGGCCCGCCCCGGTCGCGGTGGACACCATGGGCGGCGACCACGGCCCCGACGAGATCATCACGGGTGCGGTGGCGGCGGTGCGCGAGCACGGGGTCCGGCTGGTGCTGGTCGGGCAGGCGCCGCGGATCCGGGCCCGGCTGGACCGGCTCGGCATGGCCGGGCGCATCCCGATCGTGCACGCCGACGAGGCGCTCAGCATGGACGAGGGCGCGCTGGCCAGCTGGCGCAAACCGCGCTCGTCGGTGGCGATCGCCTGCCACCTGGTCAAGCAGGGCCGGGCGTCGGCGCTGGTGTCGGCGGGCACCACCGCGGGCGTGGTGGCCACCGCGCGGCTGCGGCTCAAGGGCCAGCAGGGCGTGATGCGCCCGGCGATCGCGGTGACGCTGCCCACCCGCCCGCGCCCCACCGTGCTCCTGGACGCGGGTGCCACCGCCGACGTCAAGCCCGAGACGCTGGTGCAGTTCGCCGCGTTCGGCACCGCCTACGCGCAGGTGCGGCTCGGCCTGGCGCGGCCCCGGGTGGGGCTGCTGAACATCGGCGCCGAGCCGGGCAAGGGCGACAAGGTCACCAAGCGGGCGTACGAGCTGCTCGCCGGGGGCCAGCCCGGCATCGAGTTCGCCGGGAACGTGGAGGGCGACGGCCTGCTGAGCGGCGCCGTGGACGTCGTGGTCACCGACGGGTTCACCGGCAACGTGGCGCTGAAGACCCTGGAGGGCGCCATGCGGATGGCGTCCGCCGAGGTCCGCTCGGCGCTCACCGCCACCCGCACCGCCCGGGTGGGCGCGCTGCTGCAGCGCCGCCGCCTGCTCGGCCTGCGCGAGCGGTTCGACTCGGAGACCTACGGCGGCGGGGTGCTGCTCGGCCTGAACGGCACGGTGGTCATCGCGCACGGCGCCTCCCACGCCCGCGCCATCGCCTCGGCCTGCGCGCTCGCCCACGACCTGGCCGCCGGACGCATCGTGGAGAAGGTCCGCGAGCAGGTCGCGGCGACCCGCACGTCCCGGTTCGGCCGCTGGACGCACGGCGACCGCGACGACCGGGCCGCCGAGAAGGACAGGGCAGCCGAGAAGGACAGGGCCGCCGAGGCGGCCCCCGCCGAGCCGTCCGCGGAGCCTCCCGCCCCCGGCGAAGGCGCCGCCGAGAATCCCCCGAAGCAGCCGGAGAGGGCCCCCGACGAGGAGAACCCGCCGCCCCCGGCCGAGTTAGCGGCGGCCGAGCCCGCCGAGCGACCGGAACTCGTCGCCGAAGGGCAGGAGCCGCCCGCGGGCACCTGACCCGCCGCCTGACGCCGCCGAGCCCCGGAATTCGTTACCGGGGCATGGGGGCGCCCCCGATAACCTTGGGCCATGCCCGATCCACAACTCGTCCTCGCCGCCCGGGTCCGGGACGCGCTCGCCGCCGTCCTCGGGCCGTCCCACGCGGACGCCGACCCGGTCATCCGGCCGTCGCAGTTCGCCGACCTGCAGGCCAACGCCGCCCTGGCGCTGGCCAAGAAGGTGGGGCGCAAGCCGCGAGAGCTGGCCGACGAGATCGTGGCGCACCTGGACACCGGCGACGTCATCGCCAAGGTCGAGGTCAGCGGGCCGGGCTTCATCAACCTGACGCTCAGCGACACCTGGATCGCCGAGCAGACCGGCCGGGTGCTGGCCGACGAGCGGCTGGCGGTGCCGCCGGTCGAGTCGCCGCAGAAGGTGATCGTCGAGTACTCCTCGCCGAACGTGGCCAAGGAGATGCACGTCGGGCACCTGCGCACCACGATCGTGGGCGACTCCATCGCCCGCATCCTGGAGTTCCTCGGGCACCACGTCGTCCGCGACAACCACGTCGGCGACTGGGGCACCCCGTTCGGCATGCTCATCGAGCACCTGCTCGACCTGGGCGAGGAGGCGGCGGCGCGCGACGACTCGTCGGTGTCGGACCTGACCGCGTTCTACCAGGCCGCGCGGCAGAAGTTCGACGGCGACCCGGCGTTCGCCGAGCGGTCGCGGCAGCGGGTGGTCGAGCTGCAGGCGGGCGACCCCGAGACGCTGCGGCTGTGGCAGATCCTGGTGGACGTCTCCAAGCGCTACTTCAACTCCGTCTACGCGCGGCTCGGGGTGACGCTGAGCGACGACGACATCAAGGGCGAGAGCTTCTACAACGACATGCTCGGCCCGACCGTCCAGGAGCTGGAGGACAAGGGCATCGCCGCGCTCAGCGACGGCGCGCTGTGCGCGTTCCCGCCCGGGTTCACCGGCCGGGACGGCGAGCCGCTGCCGGTGATCATCCGCAAGCGGGACGGCGGCTACAACTACTCCACCTCCGACCTGGCCACCGTCCGGTACCGGGTGGACGTCGAGCACGCCGACCGGATGATCTACGTGGTGGGCGCGCCGCAGGCGCTGCACTTCCAGATGGTGTTCGCGGTGGCCCGGATGGCGGGCTGGCTGAACGAGGAGGTGCGGGCCGAGCACGCCCAGATCGGCAACGTGCTGGGCACCGACGGCAAGATCCTGCGCACCCGGGCGGGCGGCACCGTCAAGCTGGCCGAACTGCTCGACGAGGCCGTCGAGCGGGCCGGCCGGGCGTTCGACGAGGTGCCGCACGAGGAGGCGTTCGACGAGGCCACCCGGGCGGAGATCGTCGAGGCGGTCGGCATCGGCGCGGTCAAGTACGCCGACCTGTCGGTGGCCCGCGACAGCGAGTACGTCTTCGACTTCGACCGGATGATCGCCTTCAAGGGCAACACCGGCCCGTACCTGCAGTACGCGGCCGCGCGGATCCGGTCGATCTTCCGCAGGGGCGGCGTGGACCCCGACACCGCCACCGGCCCCGTCAAGATCGGGCACCCGGCCGAGCGGGCGCTGGCGCTGCGGCTGCTGGGCTTCGGCGCGGCCGTCGCGCAGGCCGGTGAGTCGGCCGAGCCGCACAAGCTGGCCGCCTACGTGTTCTCGGTGGCGGACGCCTACACCTCGTTCTACGAGAACTGCCCCGTCCTGCAGGCGCCCGACGAGGAGACCAAGGCGTCGCGGCTGGCGCTGTGCGCGGCGACCCTGCGCACCCTGGAGACCGGCCTTCACCTTCTCGGAGTGCCCACCCCCGAGCGCATGTGACACCGCGCGAGCGCATGTGACGCCGCGCCGGGCGCGCGTCCGGCGGCCTGCCGGGTCGTCCTGCCGCAGGTTCTCTACTGCAGGTAGTTCTCGACCTCGCCGGCCGGGCGCGGCTCGGCGTCGTCGGGGTTCTGGCCCGCCGCCCGGCGGGCCCGGCGCTGGCGCAGCAGGTCCCAGCACTGGTCGAGGGCGACCTCCAGTTCCCGGAGGCGCTGGTGCTCCTCGGCCCCGCTCAGTTCCCGTCGCTGGTACCGCTCGCGCAGCCGCTGCTCCTCGGCGACGTAGTCGCCGATGCGCTCGAAGATGGCCTTCTCGTCCATGGGATCTCCGCCCCGGGTGTGGAGCGGCGGCGAAGCCCCGTCCCGCGGGCCCGTGCCGCGAGGCGTTCGCGGCACGTTGCGCGGGCCGTGCCGCGACGCGTCGCGCGGAACGGCGAGACGGGGCGACGCCGCCGGTCAGGCACCCTCTTGCGAGCCGCCTCCGCCGCCGGACAGCCCGGACAGGAACCCTCCGTCGGTGGTCGTGGAGTGCGGCAGGCCCAGGTCGGACTTCGGCTCGACGTGCGGCGCCTGCTGTTCGGGCGCCGGGGTCTGCGTCGTCTGCGTCGTCTCCTCGGCGGGCCGCTCGGGCGCGGCCTGCTCGGCCGCGGCGGTGGTCGACCGGGCACGGGTCGCGCGCGGCTTGGCGGCGGTCGCGGTGCGGCGCGTCGTGGCCGCCTTGGACGTGCCCGCCGTCTTGCGGGTCGTGCCCGCGGCGCGCGACGAGGTCGTCGACCGGCGTGCGGTCGTGGTGCCGGTCGTGCCGCGCCGGGTGCCGGTGGTCGCGGCCTTGGCGCGCGAGGTCGTGGCGCGTCCGGTCGTGCCGCGTCCGCTGGTGGTGCGTCCGGCCGTCGAACGTCCCGTCGTCGAGCGTCCGGTCGTCGTGCGTCCGGTGGTCGTGCTGCGCGAACGCCCGGCGGCCGTGGTGCCCGTCTTGGACGTGGTGGACCGGCGCCCGGTCGTCGTCCCGGCGGACGTCGGCGGCTTGACCTTGGTGATGGCCGTGGCCGCGGAGCTCATCGCCCTGGCGGCGTCGGCCATCGCCTTCGTCGCGGTCGTCATCGCCTTGGTCATGGCGGTCATGGCCTTGGCCGACGAGGACGCCTTGGACGCCACCGACTTCATCTGGGTGGCCGCCGACTTGGCCTGCGTCGCGGCCTGGGTCACCTTGTTGGCGGCCGCGGTCTGCGTGCGGCTGGCGCCGGTCGTGCCGGCGCCGCGCGACGTCGTCGCCCGGGACGTGGTCGCCCGGGACGTCGCCGGCTTGCGCGCCGTCGTGGTCCGCCGGGTGGTGCCGGTGGACCGCGACGTGGTGCCGCGCCGCGCGGTGGTCGTGCCGGTGCTCCGCCGGGCCGTGGCGGTGGTCCGCGACGCGGTGGTGGTGCGCGCGGCACTGGTGCGCTTGCCCGCGGCCGCGCCCTTGGCCGCCGTCTTCGCGGCGGTCTTCGCCGCTCCCTTGGCGGCGCCCGTGGCGGCGCTCGCACGCTTGGTCGCGCCGCGCGTCGCGCTTTTGGCCGCACTGGTCGCGCTCTTCGTGGCGCTCTTGGCGGCGCTCTTCGTACGACCGGCCGTACCTCGGCTCGACGTCGTACGCGATGCGGTTCTGGTAGCCACTGATCTACCCCCCGTGATGATCAGTTGTGGGGGGACTATTCCACTGTTGGTCGGGCTCTACACACCGTCCGCTTGCACACTCTCCGAGAATGCCCAGCTCAAACGCGTCAGACACCCACCGGATGCCACACCGTCTTGGTTTCCAGGAACGCGGTCAGGCGCCGCGTGCCAGGGGCGCCCGTCCAGTCGGCGCCGGTGGGGCGCAGCACGCGCTTGAGGTTGCCCGCGGCGGCCTCCTCCAGCGGCCCCACCTCCTCGTCCGGGACGCCGGCGAGGTCGAGCGCGTTGACGTCCAGGTGCGAGGCCAGCCACGGCGCGAGCTCGGCGCGCCGTCCGGTGAGGATGTTGACGACGCCGCCGGGCAGGTCGGACGTCGCCAGCACCTCGGCCAGCGTGACGGCGGGCAGCGGCGCCGGCTCGGACGCGACCACCACGCACGTGTTGCCGGACACGATGACCGGCGCGACGACCGACACCAGCCCCAGCAGCGGCGAGTCGGGCGCGACCACGCCGACCACGCCGGTGGGTTCCGGCGTGGAGAAGTTGAAGTACGGCCCGGCGACGGGGTTGGCCGCCCCGGCGACGGCGCCGAGCTTGTCGGCCCAGCCCGCGTACCACACCCAGCGGTCGACGGCGGCGTCCACCTCGTCGGCCGCCGCGTTCTTGCCGAGCCCGGCGGCGCGCAGCTCGTCGACGAACTGCGCGTGCCGTCCCTCCAGCATCTCGGCGACGCGGTAGAGGATCTGCCCCCGGTTGTAGGGGGTGCGCCCCGACCAGCCGCCGAACGCCTTGCGGGCCGCGCTCACCGCGTCCCGCACGTCCTTGCGCGAAGCCTGGGAGGCGTTGGCCAGGAAACGGCCCTTGGCGTCGTTCACGGGGTAGGTCCTGCCGGACTCGGACCGGGGGAAGGCTCCCCCGACGAACAGCTTGTAGGTCTTACGAACGGCCAGCCTCTGCTCAGACATGTTCTCTGTGGGGAGACGACCCCCCACACCCCCCGGCTTAGACATTGAGGTACGCCTCCAGCCCATGCCGCCCGCCCTCGCGGCCGAACCCGGATTCCTTGTAGCCGCCGAACGGCGACGTCGGATCGAACTTGTTGAACGTGTTGGCCCACACGACCCCGGCGCGCAGCCGCTCGGCCATCCACAGGATGCGCGAGCCCTTCTCCGTCCAGACCCCGGCCGACAGTCCGTAGGGGGTGTTGTTGGCCTTGGCGACGGCCTCGTCGGGGGTGCGGAACGTCAGCACCGACAGCACCGGCCCGAAGATCTCCTCGCGGGCGATGCGGTGCGACTGCGCGACGCCGGTGAACAGCGTGGGGGCGAACCAGTAGCCGCGGTCCGGCAGCTCGCACGGCGGGGACCAGCGCTGCGCGCCCTCCCGCTCGCCGACCTCCGACAGCATCCGGATCTTCTCCAGCTGCGCGGCCGAGTTGATGGCGCCGACGTCGGTGTTCTTGTCCAGCGGGTCGCCGACGCGCAGCGTGGCCATCCGCGTCTTCAGCCTGTCGAGCAGCTCCTCGGCGACCGACTCCTGCACCAGCAGCCGGGACCCGGCGCAGCACACGTGCCCCTGGTTGAAGAAGATCCCGTTGACGACGCCCTCCACCGCCTGGTCGAGCGGCGCGTCGTCGAACACCACGTTGGCGGCCTTGCCGCCCAGTTCCAGCGTCAGCTTCTTGCGCGTCCCGGCCACCGACCGCGCGATCTGCTTGCCGACCTCCGTCGACCCGGTGAACGCCACCTTGTCGACGCCGTCGTGCTCGACGAGCAGCCGCCCGGTCTCGCCCGCGCCGGTGACGACGTTGACCACGCCCTTCGGCAGGTCCGCCTGCCGGCAGATCTCGGCGAACACCAGCGCGGTCAGCGGGGTCGTCTCGGCGGGCTTGAGCACGACGGTGTTCCCGCACGCCAGCGCCGGGGCGATCTTCCAGGCCAGCATCAGCAGCGGGAAGTTCCACGGGATCACCTGCGCGGCCACGCCCAGCGGCCGCGGGTCGGGCCCGTACCCCGCGTAGGAGAGCTTGTCGGCCCAGCCGGCGTGGTAGAAGAAGTGCGCCGCGACCAGCGGCAGGTCCACGTCCCGCGACTCGCGGATGGGCTTGCCGTTGTCGATCGACTCCAGGACGGCCAGCTCGCGCGACCGCTCCTGGATGAGCCGGGCGATCCGGTACAGGTACTTGGCGCGTTCCCGGCCCGGCATGGGGCCCCAGACGTTCTCGTAGGCGGCGCGCGCGGCGGCCACGGCCCGGTCCACGTCCTCGGCGCCCGCCTCGGCGACCTCGGCCAGCACCTCCTCGGTGGCCGGGTTCACCGACTTGAACGATCGTCCGTCCGCCGGGTCGGTGAACTCGCCGTCGACGAACAGCCCGTACGACGGACGGATGTCGACGATCGAGGCGGACTCGGGCGCGGGCGCGTAGTCGAAGTTCATCACGTCAGTCCACGGTGAAGTAGTCGGGGCCCTGGTACACGCCGTCGGCCAGCTTGCGCCGCTGCATCAGCAGGTCGTTGAGCAGGCTGGACGCGCCGAGGCGGAACCACTCGGGGGTCAGCCAGTCCGGCCCGGCGGTCTCGTTGACCAGCACCAGGTGCCGGATCGCGTCCTTGGTGGTGCGGATGCCGCCCGCCGGCTTCACCCCGACCTGCCGTCCCGTGGCGGCGCGGAAGTCGCGCACCGCCTCCAGCATCACCAGCGTCACCGGCAGCGTCGCCGCGGGCGACACCTTGCCCGTGGAGGTCTTGATGAAGTCCGCGCCCGCCCGCATCGCCAGCCAGGAGGCGCGCCGCACGTTGTCATAGGTGACCAGCTCGCCGGTCTCCAGGATCACCTTCAGGTGCGCGTCCCCGCACGCCTCCCTGACCGCGGCGATCTCGTCGAACACCTTGCCGTAGTCGCCCGCGAGGAACGCGCCCCGGTCGATCACCATGTCGATCTCGTCGGCGCCCGCCTCGACCGCGGCCCGGGTGTCGGCGAGCTTGGCCGCCAGCGGCGCCCGCCCGGACGGGAACGACGTCGCGACGCTGGCGACCTTCACGTCGCTGCCCCTCAGCGCCTCCACGGCCACCCCGACCAGGTCGGAGTAGACGCAGACGGCGGCCACCCGGGGCACGGCAGGGTCGTCGGGGTCGGGCCGCAGCGCCTTGGCGCACAGCGCCCGCACCTTGCCCGGGGTGTCGGCGCCCTCCAGCGTCGTCAGGTCCACCATCGCGATCGCCGCGTCGATGGCCTGCGCCTTGGCGGACGTCTTGATCGAACGCGTGGCCAGGCGCGCGGCCCGCTCCTCCACGCCGACCTGGTCCACTCCGGGCAGGCCGTGCAGGAAGTCGCGCAGCTCCGCCGCACCGGCAACAGTCTCCGTTGACACGCCCCCAGCATCGCCTACGCAACCCACCTGCACAAAACGGACCCGCCTCCGAACGGCTCCGCACCCGGCCGCGCGCCCTCACCGACCACCGGACGGCGGCACGGCGAAGCCCACCGCCATCGGCAGGCGCGGGTCGGCGAGGACTCCCGCTATTCGCCCTCGCCGAGCACGGTGCGGCGGTAGTGCTCGGCGATCTCGTCACTGGTGGTCAGCCAGACGTCCGGCTGCGCCGCCAGGTACTCCAGCGCCTGGTCGAAATACTTGGCCCGGAACGCCTGACCGATCGCGAAGGGGTGCACGGCCAGCGCCATGACCCGTCCGCTGTGCTCGGAGTCGGCGCGCAACTGCTCGTACTGGTCCTTGACGAGCTGCAGGAACTGCGGCCCGGTGGTGCCGTTGCCGAACAGCATGAGGTCGTTGAGCTCGACCGTGTACGGGACGCTGATCACGCCGGGCACCCTCAGCGGGTAGGGCTGGTCGTCGTTCGTCCAGTCGAGCACGTAGCTCAGGCCCAGCTCGGCGAGCAGCGCGGGCGTGTTGAACGTCTCGGTCAGCCCCGGGCCCATCCAGCCCCGCGGCCGCCGTCCCGTTCCCTCCGCGATGGTGTCGACGATCTCGGTGAGGACCCGGCGCTCCTCCTCCAGGTCCATCCCCGTGTGCAGGACCGAGTTGGTGCGCCCGTGCGCCAGCCAGGCCCAGTCCCGCTCCACCCCGGCCTTGATGATCTGCGGATAGTGGTGGACGACGTCGGAGTTCAGCAGCACGCTCGCCCGGACGCCGTGCCGGTCCATGCTCTCCGCCATCCGCCAGATGCCCACCCGGACCCCGTAGTCGCGCCATCCGAAGTTGAGCGCGTCCGGAACCAGGTCCGCCGTCCCCGGCCAGATGCTGGTGGACGGACGGTCGATCAGGAAGTGCTCGACGTTGAGACCGACGTAGAAGGCGACCTTCTTGCCGCCGGGCCAGCTGATGGACGGACGCTCGGTGATCGGGCTGTAGTCGTAGAGCTCGTTGTTCGCCATGCCGGTACGGTAAAACTTGACATTGATGTGAAGTTCAAGCCCGGGAGGCCTCACATGCGGATCGGCGAACTCGCCCGGCGCACCGGCGTGAGCACACGCTCCCTGCGCTACTACGAGCAGCAGGGCCTGCTGGTCCCCGACCGCACCTCCGGCGGTCAGCGCGACTACCCCGAACAGGCGGTCGACCGGGTCATCCGCATCCAGGAGCTGTTCGCCGCGGGCCTGCACAGCAAGAAGATCGCCGAACTGCTCCCCTGCATGCGCGACGCGGACGGCGGCCCCTCCGAGATCGCCACTCCCCGCCTCGTCACCGACCTGATCGCCGAACGCGACCGCATCGACCGCATGATCAACGAACTGACCAACTCCCGCGAGATCCTCGACCAGGTCATCGACACCGCGGCGCAACACCACTCCTAGCCCCGGCGACCACACAACGTCACACGCGAACCCCCTCGACGTCATAGGGTGACGTCAAGCTCGCAGCGGCGACACCCTGCACGCCGGCTGACCGATGAGGATGGTGGCATGAGGCCGTACGACCGACTGCGCCCCACAGCGATCGAAATCATGGAACGCCTGGACGCCTATGGCGTGGAGTTGGACGACCAGGGAGTCCACGTGATGACGAGCCCGGTCAACCGGCATGAGCTGGCCACCAGCCGCCTGCAACGCCAACTGCAGCCTCAGTTGGCGTCAGGCATGCTGGCGCACGCCGGGACGGCCGAGATCGACGATCCGATCACCGGCAGGATGCGCAAGCCTGATCTGGTAGTGATTCCCGAAGCGGCTTTGGAGCGTCCGGGCGAGACATATCTGCGTCCCGCGGATGTCGAACTCGTCGCCGAAGTCGTATCCGAGCCGAACCCGGACAACGACTACGAACGCAAGACCGTCGACTACCCGGCAATGGGGATCCCCACCTACATGATCATCGACCCGCGCAAATCAACGGTGACGGTGTTCAGCGGCCCGGCCCGCGGCCCCGACGGCATGCGTTACCGGGTCCGTCACGACTACGTGTTCGGTGACGAGGTCACCGCAGGCGGTTACACCATCGACAGCGGCAGGTTCCTTCCCTACGAGGATGCCGAGACCTCGAACGAGCGCTGAGCGGTGGCCGATATTCGGACGGTCGTGTAGATGGTTTGATCCGAAAGGTCGCCCATCCGGCCTTCGCTCGCCGACTAGATGCTTGATTCCAAGGGCGGAAGCGTGCGGATTGCCTGCGGACATGCGACGAGGGTGTCCAAGATCGATTTGTGACGAAAGACCTGGACAC